>NZ_JAVREL010000002.1:0-609811 GCF_031845365.1 Streptomyces litchfieldiae | reverse complement strand
TCAGAAGCATGGTTCGCGGCCCGGTTGCAGGCACGCAGGGTCGCCGCCAGTGCGTCCGCGTCATGGGCGGACGCGGGCAACAACTTCACCTGCGCGACGATCTTCACGCAGAACACGCCAGTACGACCGACCATCGGAGATCAACTTGCCGTCAGAGCACAACGATGAGAACTCCGCCGCTTCGCGGCTCCGCTCCAAGGAAGCCATTCCTCCCGGGGCTGAAGGACTCCGTTGGGAAATCCGTGTTTCGGGTGTCCTGGCGTGGTCATGCGGCGAGGTCGAGGCGGGCGAGGTGGGAGACGCGGGTGGTGCCGAGCGAGGTGCCGTTCAGCCAGGCGTCGATGCGGACGAGGTTGATGGCGGTAGCGGACAGGACGTTCGCGAGATGGGTTCTGGTCTGGCCGCGGTAGGGAGAACGGCGCATTCGGGTGCGACGGGTGGCTTGGGAGATCGTGGCCTCGATGCCGGCACGGATGTCGTAGCGGGCCTTCCATTCCGGGGTCTGCTGCTCGGCGCGTTGCCGGGCCAGGACCTCCTGCTGCTTTCACGGCAACATGGTCAGGCTGCGACCCCACTTCCCGTTCGCGGCCTTGGTGCAGTGGGCCCGCAGTGGGCATGGGTCACAGTCAGCGAGCGCGAAGTGGACCCGGGTGATCGGGGTGCCGCTGGGTTTGCGCTGATCGGACCAGCTGACGCTGACCGCTCCCTGGGGACAGGTGACCTTCCTGGCGTCCCAGTCGACGCGGAAGGCGGCCTGGGACAGGTCCGGTGTCCGCTGGTCGTCCGTGCGCCGGGCGTGGGTGGTGTCGGCGCCGACCGGCCCGACCAGAGTGATGCCCTGATCGTCGCGGGCGGCGAGGATGTGGGCGGCGGTGACGTAGCCGGCATCCACCACGTGCTCACCCGGCGCCATCCGGCGTTTGTCCAGCCGCTGGTGGATGGCCGAGGTCATCTCGGAGTCGTCCACCGTCGCGTCGGTGGTCTCCACGTTCGTGATCACACGGGGTGCACCGGTATCACAGGTCTCGGTCAAGTGGACCTTGTAGCCCATCCAGCCGGACCCGCGCTTGACGCCGTAGCGGGCATCAAGGTCATAGGGGGAGGCCAGACGCGCTCTGCCGGGCGGGAGGTCCTTGCCCTCCCGCCAGCGCACCCCCTTCCCATCACGGTGGTACTGCTCGGCCCAGGCCCGGCGCAGCACCATCACGGCCGGGATGCGGCGCAGCCAGTCCGGGGCGCTGGCGGCCTCCGCGGTGGCCAGTTGGGGCTTGGTCGCGAAGGTGAGGTCGTCGGGGATGCCGGCGGCCTGGCACCGGTCGGGGTCGTCGGTCCACGAGCGCGGCACGTACAGGGCCCGGTCGATCGCGGCATGGCCACGTGCGGCGGAGTAGACGAGGTAGACGGCGACCTGGGAGTTCTCGATCCGCCCGGCGGTGCCGGTGTACTGGCGCTGCACGCCGACCGTCGCGGTGCCCTTCTTCAGGTCGCCGGTCTCGTCGACCACGAGTACCGCCGCGTCGTCGGCGAGGTGCTCGACCACGTAGGCGCGCACGTCGTCGCGGACCGCGTCGGCGTCCCACTTCGCGCGGTGGAGCAGGTGCTGCATGCCGTCCGGGCTGGCGTCGCCCGCGTGCTCGGCCAGGGTCCAGCAGTTCTTCCTTGGCAGGTCCGCGAGCAGGCCCAGCACCAACGCCGTTGCGCGGCGGCGGGGTTCAACCCGCGCGAACCGGCCGACGACGCGGCCCATCAACTGATCGAACATCGCCCGCCACCGGGCAGGCACTACGCTGTGACCCGCGGCCACCGCCTGATCTTCGTTTGTCGACACAACTCACGATGATCAACGGTGGCCGCAACCGTCTCCGCACCGCCCCCGACCAGCAAGATCACGAACTACGGCTGGAGTACTAGAACACGGTGAAGATCTCGACGGGGCACCGGGCACGGCCGGCGCGGCCGATTCTGGCGTCGCTCGTGATCAGCGGAACCCCAAGTCCCTCGGCCAGGGCCACATAGGTGGCGTCGTACGGCGACAGGTTGCCCCACAACTCGCGAACACGCGGCAGCACCGGCATGTGCTCCATCCTCCTGATGGGCAGGAGGGCGAAGGAGTCCCGAGCCGCGTCGAGTTGAGCGTCGGTCAGCTTCCCGCCGAAGTGACGGCCACGCAGCGCCGAGGCGACCTCGACATCCAGCAAGTACGGCGCGGCCAGGCGCTCCGATTCGGCGCGCTTGCGCACCGCTTCACCCACCGGGCCGGCGTCCGCCACAAGGTGCACGACGGCACCCGCGTCGACAACGATCACGTGCGTCCCGACTCGATATCGGCCAGCACCTCGCTCGTGGACAGTCGCGCGCTCACCCGCTCCCTGATGCGCGCGATGACATCCTCGGTGGTCGGGGTGGCCGCCTCCTGCTCCAGCAGCGTCCGCGCATACGCCTGGAGAGACTGCCGGTTCCGGGCGGCTCTTATCTTCAGCTCGGCAAGAACGTCGTCGGACAGATCCCGGACGTAAAGTGTGGCCATGCGACAAGTCTAGTCGCATTGCATGCAGAGTGCTAGCGCACTGGCGGTCGCGGGTTTGACCAACGAATGGCCCCGCGCAGATACGTTCCCGCACCCGTTGAGGGATGATGTTGCGAAAAACGGGGAACGAGGGTCAACCTTGCGATCGTTCGAGGCGCTCGCGCCGGGGGATCCGGCGCGCGTCGGGCCGTACGCGCTGGTCGCGCGACTCGGGGCGGGCGGCATGGGACGGGTGTATCTGGGCCGGTCGCCACGGACCGTCGCCGTCAAGGTCGTGCGGCCGGAGCTGGCCGAGGACGGCACGTTCCGGCGGCGGTTCGCCCGGGAGGTGGCCGCGGCGCGGCGGGTCAACGGCGCCTTCACCGCGAGCGTGGCGGACGCCGAGCCGGACGGCGACCCGGCGTGGCTGGCCACCGTGTATGTGCCCGGCGTCTCCCTCGTCGACGCGGTCGCCGAGCTGGGACCGTGGGCCGCGCCCTCGGTGCGCACCCTGGGCGCGGGCCTGGCCGAGGCGCTGGAGGCGATCCACGCGGCCGGGATGGCGCTGCTCGACTCCGCGCCCGAGGGAGTCAATGGGAGCTGACGCGGATCTTGGACTGGCCGTGCGGCAGCAGTTCCCAGTCGTCCATGAACTCCGCGCGCAGGCCGTGCCGCTCGGCCAGGCCGATCAGCGTCTCGGTGCGGTAGTAGAAGTCCTCGCGCAGCACGTGGTGTTCGCGACCCTCGGTGCGGTCGAAGGTGAAGTCGAAGAAGCCGCCGGGCGCCAGCACGCGGCCGACATGGGCCAGGCACTCGTCGATCACCGGCAGCGGGGAGTGCGAAAAGACGCTGTGCGCGTGGATCACGTCGAAGTGGTCCTCGGGCAGGAAGTCGAAGGTCAGGTCGTAGGTGAGCGTCAGATGGGGCAGCTTCGCCTGGAGCTTGTACGCGGCCAGCGTCTTCTTCGCGCTGATCAGGATGTCGGGGGAGATGTCGATGCCGTAGTAGTGGCCCTCGTCGAGGTAGTCGATGAAACGCCAGCCCGCGCGGAGGTTGCCGCAGCCGATGTCCAGCATGCGCTGCCCGGGCCGCAGGCCGTGCCCCTTCAGGTAGTCGAACTGCATCTCGCCCAGCGCCAGCCAGCGCTCGCGGCTGCGGCTGCCGACCGCCAGATCGGGGTCGCGGCCGGTGTCCGAGGCCATCACCGCGCGGTAGTAGGCGACATGGTCGCGGTGCTTCAGCCGCAGCCAGGTGTCGCGGGCGGTGCGCCGCAGGTAGGGGGCGATGCGGGCGGGATTGCGGGCGGCGTAACGGATCTTGTGGGCGATGCTCGCCCGGTTCACGGACAGTTTGCGGAGATTGGTCTGCATGAGGGGCAGCTTGGTGCAGATGCGGCGTTGTCACCAGAAGGCGCGCAGCGGGCGCCGTCCAGGTGGCCACGGCTCAGTGACCGGGGTCCGCGGGCGTTGACGCGGGGACGGGGCGCCGCGCCCGGGGTGCCCGGAACCATGCCGGTGACCGGATACGTTGACCGGGTGCACTGAACGACGACAGGCTGGGGTGAACAGTCCATGTCCATGTGGGACCGGATCAAGGATCAGGCCAAGACGCGGGCCGGCGGCGCGCGCCCGGGCGCGGGCGGCCCGGGTGGCTCGCGCGGCGGCGGGGGTGGCGGCTCCGCGCTGGTGAGCGCGTTCAAGAACCAGCTCTCGTCGATGAAGACCGAGCTGAAGAGCGGCGCGTTCCGGGATGCCAGCATGGCGATGTGCGCCCTGGTCGCGGCGGCGGACGGCACGGTCGACGGCGCCGAGCGGCAGCGCGTGGAGTCGCTGATCGTGACCAACGACGTCCTGCAGAACTTTCCGGCGGACTCGCTGCGCCAGCGGTTCAACAAGCACGTGGACCAGCTCGTGGGGAACTTCCACGTGGGCAAGGGCGCGGTGATGCAGGAGATCGCCAAGGTGCAGAAGAAGCCCATGGAGGCGCGCGCCGTGATCCAGACCGGCATCGTGATCGCCGGTGCGGACGGGTACTTCGCGCAGGCCGAGCAGCAGGTGATCCGTGAGGTGTGCGCGACCCTCGGAATCTCGCCCACCGAGTTCAATATGTGAGGGGTGGTTGGCAATGTCCTTGCCCGGCCCGGACATTGCTTTTGCCCTCGCTTGCTGAGGGCTTGACCGGGGCCGGAGACCCTGGATGACATGCGCATCCAACTCCGAGCCCGCACCTCGACGGCCGCCGCCGTCACCGGTCTTCTGATCACCGCCGCGACGGCCGGCGTCCACGCCGCCACGCCCGACCAGGGCGAGCGGCAGCGCCCCCGGCCCACCGAGGCGGAGATCCGCGACCTGTTCACCGAGTGGAACGACGCCGTGCTCACCGGCGACCCCGGGGAGGTCGCCGACCGCTACGCGGCCGACGCCGTCCTGGAGCCGACCCAGTCCAACCAGATACGCACCGACCGCGAGGGCATAGTCGACTACTTCGAGCACTTCCTCGCCCAGGACCCGAGCGGCGAGATCAACGAGTCCCATGTGGAGATCCTGGGCCCGAACGCCGCGGTGGACTCCGGGGCCTACACCTTCCACCTCACCAACCCGCAGACGGGCGAGCCGTTCGACGTGGCCGCCCGCTACACGTTCGTCTACGAGCGCGACGCGCGCAGCGGCGAGTGGCTGATCGTCAACCACCACTCCTCGGCGATGCCGGAGGGCCGGAGCTGAGCGGGTCATAGGTCCTGCCCGGTCGGTCGATGGGGGTCCCCCCGGACGGAGTCTGGGGGAGGATCAGCCCTTGGCTCCCCCAGGCCCTCGGGGGCCTGGGAGGTACCCCCATGACGCGGTGCTCCCCCAGGCCCTCGGGGGCCTGGGAGGTACCCCCATGACGCGGTGCTCCCCCAGGCCCTCGGGGGCCTGGGAGGTACCCCCAGCAAGGCGCCGGATCGCCACTCGTACGCATGGGGGCACCTCCCAGCCGCCAGGCTGGGGGACGTACTTGGGCGATTCGGCTGGGGGCACCTCCCTGGGGGCACCTCCCAGCGTTAGCTGGGGGAGTCAAGGGCCCGGCAAGACCGGCCGGGCAGGGCCTAAGTGCCTGCGCGGTGCTCGGTCGGCGAGACACCGCGCAGGCGCTTGAACGCGACGCTCAGTGCGAACGCGCCCGAGTAGCCGACCCGCCGGGCGATCGAGCCGACGGTGGCGTCGGTGCTCCGCAGCAGGTCGGCGGCCAGCGCGACGCGCCAGCCCGCGAGATAGGTCATCGGCGGCTCGCCGACCCGCGCGGTGAAGCGCCGGGCGAACGCGGCCCGCGACACCCCGGCCGCCGCGGCCAGCTCCCGCACGGTCCAGGGGTGGGCCGGGTCCTCGTGGAGCAGCCGCAGCGCGTGGTCCACGACGGGGTCGCCCGGCGAGCGGTACCAGACGGGCGCGCGGCCGGGGCGCAGTTCGAACCAGGCGCGCAGCGTCTCGACCAGGATCAGGTCCAGCAGCCGGTCGAGGACGACCTGTTGACCGGGGCGTTCGACGGCCGCCTCGGCGGCCACCAGGTCGAGCGCCGGGCTGCGGAAGCCGTCGGCGGGCACGACCAGCAGCCCCGGCAGCGCGCGCAGCAGCCGTTCACCGATCTCGGCCCGCCCCGCGTAGGCGCCGCCGAGCAGCAGCGCGGCGGCGTCCGGGGCCGTCCCGCAGGTCCGGGGCCCCAGCGGCACCATTTCCCGGGACTCGGCGCAGTAGTCCTCGACGGTGACCACCTGGCGGGGCGGGGTGGCCGGGTCGTCGGCGACCGTGTACGGCGCGGGCCCGGTGAGGACCGCGACATCGCCCGGGCCGAGCGGGGCCGGCTCACCGGCGGGCGGCACCACCCAGGCCCGCCCGCGCAGCATCGAGACCAGGGTCAGCGGGGCGCCCGTCTCGAACCGCAGCGACCACGGCGGGTCCAGCAGGGCCCGGCGGAAGAGCGCGCCGCGGGCCCGCACCTCGTCCAGCACGTTCGCGAGCACGTCCACCCGCCCCACCCTAGACGCAGGAACATCGGTCCGAGTCATTCGACCATGGCCCGTCTCGCCGCCCGGCAGTTGACTGGCCCCATGAGCGAGAAGAACACACTGGTAGTGGGCGGCACCGGCACGACCGGTCGGCGCGTGGTAACCGCCCTGCGCGCGCGGGGAGTTCCGGTGGTGACGGCGTCCCGTTCCGGCGAGCGCCGCTTCGACTGGCAGGACCGAGGCACCTGGGACGCGGCGCTGGCGGGCGTCGAGGCGATGTACGTGGTGCCGCTCGACGGCGCGCTGCTCACCCGGCCGTTCGTGGCGCGCGCCGTGGCGCTGGGCGTGCGGCGCGTGGTGCTGCTGTCGGCCCGCGGGGTGGACGTGCCGGATTACGGGCCGGCGGACAACGTCATTGGGCAGACGCACGTGGACGGCGAGGACGCGGTGCGGACCAGCGGCGTCGACTGGACGATCCTGCGACCGGGCTGGTTCGCGCAGAACTTCACCGAGGGCTTCTTCCGGGACGCGGTGGCCGCGGGCGAGCTGCGGCTGTCCGCCGGGGACGGCGCCGCCTCGTTCGTGGACGCCGAGGACATCGCGGCCGTCGCGGTGGCGGCGCTCACCGAGGACGGCCACGCCGGGCAGACCTACGAGCTGTCCGGGCCGCGCGCCGTGACGCTGGCCGAGGCCGCCGCCGAGATCTCCGCGGCGTCGGGCCGACGGGTGCGTTATGTGCCGCTGGCCGAGGGCGACTACATCGCCGAACTGGTGGCGGCGGGCTTGCCGGAGCCGGACGCGGCGGACTTCGCCGAGGTGGTGAGGGCGCTCCGGCGCGGCCTGGACGCCCATCTCTCCGACGGCGTGTGCCGGGCACTCGGCCGGCCGCCGCGCGACTTCGGCGAGTTCGTGAAGTCGGCGACGGCGGCCGGGGCTTGGCCAGTGAACTGACCGGCCAGGCGGTCAGGAGGAGGAGGGCCGGCGGATGCTGAGGTGCAGCTCCTTCAGCCGGGCCTCCTCCACCTCGCTGGGCGCGCCCATCAGCAGGTCCTGGGCGTTGCCGTTGAGCGGGAACGCGATCGTCTCGCGCAGGTTCGGCTCGTCGGCCAGCAGCATCACGATGCGGTCGATGCCCGGGGCGATGCCGCCGTGCGGCGGGGCGCCGAAGCGGAACGCGCGCAGCATGCCGCCGAATTCGCGCTCGACGTCCTCCCGCGAGTACCCGGCGATCGCGAACGCCTTGTACATGATCTCCGGCTCGTGGTTCCGGATGGCGCCGGAGGACAGCTCGGTGCCGTTGCACACGATGTCGTACTGCCAGGCCAGCACGTCCAGCGGGTCCTTGCCCTCCAGCGCGGCGAGCCCGCCCTGCGGCATGGAGAACGGGTTGTGCGAGAACTCGATCGCGCCGGTGTCCTCGTTCCGCTCGAACATCGGGAAGTCGACGATCCAGCAGAAGCGGAAGACGTTCTCCTCGAAGTGCCCGGCGCGGCGGGCGGCCTCCACCCGGACGGCGCCCATGATGCGGGACACCTCGTCGAACTCCCCGGCGCCGAAGAAGACGGCGGTGCCCGGGCCGGCGTCCAGCCGCTCCAGCAGCGCGGCGACGTCCTGCTCGGTGAGGAACTTGGCGATCGGCCCGGTCAGCTTCAGGTCGTCGCCGACCCGCACCCAGGCCAGGCCCGCGGCGCCCTGCGCCACGGCGAACTCGCCGAGCTGGTCGAAGAACCGCCGCGGCTGCCCCGCCGTGTCCGGCACGGCCAGCGCCCGCACGTGCTTGCCGGCGAACGCCTTGAAGCCGGACCCGGCGAAGACGTCCGACACGTCGGTGAGCTCCAGTCGGGCCCGCAGATCCGGCTTGTCCGAGCCGTACTTGAGCATCGCCTCGCGGAACGGGATGCGCGGGAACGGCGAGGTGACCGGCCGGCCGCCGCCGAACTCCGTGAACAGCTCCGTCATCACCTTCTCGATGACCTCGAAGACGTCCTCCTGCTCGACGAAGCTCATCTCCATGTCGAGCTGGTAGAACTCGCCCGGCGACCGGTCCGCGCGGGCGTCCTCGTCGCGGAAGCAGGGCGCGATCTGGAAGTACCGGTCGAAGCCGGCGATCATCAGGAGCTGCTTGAACTGCTGGGGCGCCTGCGGCAGCGCGTAGAACGTGCCGGGGTGCAGCCGGGAGGGCACCAGGAAGTCGCGCGCGCCCTCGGGCGAGGTGGCGGACAGGATCGGGGTGGCCAGCTCGTTGAAGCCGAGGGCCGACATCTTCTGCCGGAGCGTGGAGATCACGGAGGAGCGCAGCATGATGTTGCGGTGCATCCGCTCGCGGCGCAGGTCGAGGAAGCGGTACTCCAGGCGGAGCTCCTCGTTGACGCCGTCCTCGGTGTTGATCGTGAACGGGATCTGGTCCGCCGCGCCCAGCACCTCGACCTCGCCGACCTCGACCTCGATCTCGCCGGTGGCCAGCTCGGGGTTGACGTTCTCCGCGCCGCGGCCCACGACCCGCCCGTCCACGCGGACGACGGTCTCCTTGGACAGCGAGCTCAGCCGCTCGTTGACGGCCTCGCTGCCCGGCGACTCGGGGTGGACGACGAGCTGCACGATGCCGTGGTGATCACGCAGGTCGATGAAGAGGATGCCGCCCAGGTTCCGGCGATTGTGCAGCCAACCGGACAGCCGGACATCCTTGCCGATGTCCGCGGAACGCAGCTCGCCGCAGGTGTGGGACCGGTACCGATGCATCGTTCATCCAAGTCGTCGCAACGTTCTGAGATGGGGCCCTCAGACTACCGTCCTGGCCCTCCCCGCTCGCCGCGGCCGGGCATACCGGCATACGGTGCAACATATGCGCACCGAGGATGTGCTGGCCGCCTGCGAGGCGGGCACGTGGTGGTGGGACGACGACCGGGGAGTGGTCTCCCTGGACGCGATCGCGGCCCAGCTCCTCGGCCTGCCCCGCCGCGAGGTCACCATCACCGAGGCCACGCTGCGCTCGTGCTTCCACGTCGAGGACTATGTCGCGGCCCACCGCGTCATCCAGTTGTCCGCCACGGAGTCCAGGATCGGCGAGGCCGATCTGCGCGTGGTCACCCGGGAGGGCACGGTCGTGCGCACCGTGCGGCTGCGGTTCCGCCCGGTGGCCGGGCCGGCCACCGGCGAGGGCGAGCCCCCGGCCAGCCTGCTGGGCATGACCTTCGAGGTGCCCGCCCACCCGCCGCGGCCCTCGCCGGAGGACTGGGACCAGCGGCGCGGCCGGGAGGCGTTCCTGCTGGAGACCGGGCAGGCCCTGTCCGAGGCCAGCACCGTGGCCGAGGTCATGCGGGTGATCATGGCGCTGGGCATGCCGGGCTTCACGCCCGACGGCGTCGCGGTCTTCGGCCGGGAGGGCGGCCAGGTCCAGATGCTGGAGTACCACGGCCGGGAGGCGGACTTCAGCCGGCTGCGCTTCCCGATGCCGCTGGACGCCGACTACCCGGGGGCCGAGGTGCTGCGCACCGGGCGGGCCATCTACCTGTCCACCCCGGCCGAGTACGAGGGGCGGTACCCCGAGGCATGGCCGGCGATCGCCATCCTGAACCGCGAGTCCTGGGCCTTCCTGCCGCTGATCGTCGCGGGCCGCACGATCGGCTGCTGGCTGTCGGCGTTCGACTACCACGTCGACTTCACCGTCGAGGAACGCGCGCTGCTCTCCGCCATGGCCCGGCTGATCGCGCACGCCCTGTCCCGCACGCTCCTCCAGGACACCGAGCGCGAACTGACCGCGGACCTCCAGCACACCATGCGCCCCTCGCCCGCGCCGCAGGTGCCCGGTATGCAGATGGCCACGCGTTACGTGCCCACCGGCGGCGGGCTCCAGGTCGGCGGCGACTGGTACGACGTGATCCCGCTGCCGTCCGGCCGCACGGCGCTGGTCATCGGCGACGTGCAGGGGCACGACGTGCGGGCCGCGGCGGTGATGGCCCAGTTGCGGATCGCGCTGCGCGCCTACGCCACGGAGGGGCACCACCCGGACGCGATCCTCTCCCGCGCCTCCCGCTTCCTGTCCGCGCTCACCGCCGAGGAGGAGGACCCGCGCTTCGCCACCTGCCTGTACGTGGAGGTGGACCCGCGCTCGGGCACCCTCGACATCGCCCGCGCCGGGCACCTGGACCCGGCGATGGTGATGGAGGACGGCACGGTGGTGATCCGGCCCACCGCGGGCAGCCTGCCGCTGGGCGTCCTGCCGGGCAGCGACTACCCCACCACCCGGCTGATCCTCCAGCCGGGCGAGACGCTGCTGCTGTGCACGGACGGGCTGCTGGAGGCCGGCGACCGGGACATGGACACGGGGTGGGCGCGCGTGCGCAAGGCCGTCGAGGGCCTGAGCGAGATGAGCCTGAGCGATGTCGCGGACACCCTGATCGAGACCGTGCGGGCCGCGCCGCCCTCGGCCGAGTCACCGCTGGGCGCGGCGGACCGGGACGACATCGCGCTGCTGCTCCTGCGCCGCCCGGTCGCCCCGGAGGCGGCGGGCGCCGCCCCGGTGCGCCGGATGGTGCTCACGATCGCGCAGGCGGAGCCGGCCCGGATCGCCGACGCGCGCGGCCAGCTCTCGGCGCTGCTGCACGACTGGCCGGACCCGGACCGGGTGTTCGGCGCGGCGCTGATGCTGACCGAGGTGCTGGGGAACGTGCTGCGGCACACCGAGGGCGACGCGTACATGGTCGCCGAGATCAGCGGCCGGGCGGGCGGCCGGCTGCTGCGCGTGGAGGTCAGCGACCCCAGCGACGAACTGCCGCACCGCCGCCAGCCGGGCGAGCTGGCGTCCTCCGGCCGCGGCCTGCTGCTGATGGACACCCTCGCCGACGCCTGGGGCTGCGCGCCCCGGGGCCGGGGCAAGACGACCTGGTACGAGCTGGCCGAGGTGCCGGAGCCCGGGGAGCAGCCGGAGGTCGAACCGTAGGGCCCGTCTTCGAAGGGCCCTAGTCGTGGACGGCGGGGATCCGGCCGAGGCGGCCGGCCTTGAAGTCCTCGAACGCCTGGGCGAGCTCGGCGTGGGTGTTCATGACGAACGGCCCGTAGTGCGCGACCGGTTCACGGATGGGCAGGCCGCCGAGCAGCATGATCTCCAGGGACGGCGTGTGGGAGTCCTGGGCGGCGTCGGCCCGGACCGTGACGGTGTCGCCGGCGCCGAAGACCACGGCCTGGCCCAGCTCGACCGGGCGCCCGCCGGTGCCCGCGGAGCCGCGCCCGGCCAGCACGTAGGCGAGCGCGTTGAAGTCCGTGCGCCAGGGCAGGGTGATCTGCGCGCCCGGCGCGACGGTGGCGTGGATCAGGGTGATCGGGGTGTGGGTCACGCCCGGCCCGGAGTGCCCGTCCAGCTCGCCCGCGATCAGCCGCAGCAGCGCGCCGCCGTCCTCGGTGGTCAGCAGCCGGACGTTGCCGCCGCCGATGTCCTGGTAGCGGGGGGTGGCCATCTTGCTGCGGGCGGGGAGGTTGACCCAGAGCTGGATGCCGTGGAAGAGCCCGCCGGAGACGACCAGCGACTCCGGCGGCGCCTCGATGTGCAGCAGCCCGGAACCGGCGGTCATCCACTGGGTGTCGCCGTCGTTGATGACGCCGCCGCCGCCCTCGGAGTCCTGGTGCACGAAGGTGCCGTCGATCAGATAGGTCACGGTCTCGAAGCCGCGGTGCGGGTGCCAGGGGGTCCCTTTCGGCTCGCCCGGCGCGTACTCCACCTCGCCCATCTGGTCCATCATGATGAACGGGTCCAGGTTCCGGTGATGGATCCCGGCGAAGGCCCGGCGGACCGGGAAGCCCTCGCCCTCGAAGCCGGACGGCGCGGTGACCACGGCGCGCACCGGCCGGTCGGCGGCGGACGGCGTGGGCGTGGTGACCCGCGGCAGGGTCAGCGGGTTTTCCACAGTGATCGCAGGCATGACAGACCTCCTCGGCGACTGCCAACAGATTAGTTGAATGGTGAACAGTAGTCGAGGGGCGGGTGTTCCCGGTCAGCCGTACATCCGGCGCATCGTGTAATCCACCATCTCCTCGACGGACTTGGCGTCGAGAACGATGCGGTGCTCGCCCTCCATGTCCAGCGCGAACCCGTACCCCGCGGGCAGCAGGTCCAGCACCTCGCCGCCGGTCACGGTGAAGTACCGCGACTCCTTGCCGGCGTAGCGACGCAGCTCCTTCAGCGAGGTGAAGAGCGGGATCACCGGCTGCTGGGTGTTGTGCAGCGCCAGGAAGCCGGGGTTCTCGCCGCGCGGGCAGTAGATCTTGGCGCCGAGGAAGACGTCGTGGAACTCCTCGCTGGACATCGCGCCGGAGGTGTACGCCCGCAGCGCGTCGACGAGGGAGGGGGGCGCGGGCGGGGCGGCGGGGGCGGCCGACTGGGGGGCCGCCTCCGGGTAGAGCTGCTGACCGCCGTACCCGGCGGCGGCGGGCTGCTGCTGGACGCCGTAGGGCTGCTGCCCGGGGTAGCCGGACTGGTCGTAGCTGTACATGTGAGAAAGAGTACTGACCCGGAGTTGTCCGGATTCCGCTTGCTTCTTATTACCGGTGGGTAGCATCATGGATGCTACTTCCCGGTACCTGCCATCTACGGAGTCGTTCGCCATGGGGCACTACAAGTCGAATCTCCGCGACATCGAGTTCAACCTGTTCGAGGTCCTCGGCCGCGACGCGGTGTACGGCACGGGACCGTTCGGTGAGACGGATCCCGAGACCGCCAGGACCATGCTGGCCGAGATCACCCGGCTCGCCGAGAACGAACTGGCCGCCTCCTACGAGGAGGGCGACCGCAACCCGCCGGTCTTCGACCCCGCCACCCACACCGCGCCGCTGCCCGAGACGTTCAAGAAGAGCTACGACGCCTACATGGACGCCGAGTGGTGGCGGCTGAGCATCGGCGAGGAGCTGGGCGGCCTCACCGCGCCGCGCTCGCTGATCTGGGCCGCCGGGGAGAACGTGCTGGGTGCCAACCCGGCGATCTGGATGTACGCCTCCGGACCGACGTTCGGGCGCGTGCTCTACGACGAGGCCACGGAGGAGCAGAAGAAGATCGCCCAGCTCATGGTGGACCGGCGCTGGGGCTCCACCATGGTGCTCACCGAGCCGGACGCCGGCTCGGACGTGGGCGCCGGCCGGGCGAAGGCGGTCCGGCAGGACGACGGCTCGTGGCACATCGAGGGCGTCAAGCGGTTCATCACCTCCGGCGAGCACGACCTCAGCGAGAACATCATCCACTTCGTGCTGGCCCGCCCCGAGGGCCACGGCCCGGGCACCAAGGGCCTGTCGCTGTTCATCGTGCCCAAGTTCGACTTCGACTGGGACAGCGGCGAGCTCGGCGAGCGCAACGGCGTCTACGCCACCAACGTCGAGCACAAGATGGGCCTGAAGATCTCCAACACCTGCGAGATGACGTTCGGCGCGCACGGCCGCCCGGCCAAGGGCTGGCTGCTGGGCGAGAAGCACGACGGCATCCGCCAGATGTTCAAGATCATCGAATTCGCGCGGATGATGGTCGGCACCAAGGCCATCGCCACCCTCTCCACCGGCTACCTCAACGCCCTGGCCTACGCCAAGGAGCGGGTGCAGGGACCGGACCTGACCCAGTTCGCGGACAAGAGCGCGCCGCGCGTCACGATCACCCACCACCCCGATGTGCGGCGTTCGCTGATGACGCAGAAGGCGTACGCGGAGGGCATGCGCGCCCTCGCCCTCTACACCGCGAGCGTCCAGGACGACATCCTCGTCAAGCGCGCCGCCGGCGAGGACACGGCCGCCGCCGAGGCGCTGAACGACCTGCTGCTGCCGATCGTCAAGGGTTACGGCTCCGAGCGGTCCTACGCGCAGCTCGCCGAGTCCCTCCAGACCCTGGGCGGCTCCGGGTACCTCCAGGAGTACCCGATCGAGCAGTACATCCGGGACGCCAAGATCGACACCCTCTACGAGGGCACCACCGCGATCCAGGGCCAGGACTTCTTCTTCCGCAAGATCGTCCGCAACCAGGGCGTGGCCCTGACCTCCCTCGCCGAGGAGATCAAGAAGTTCCTCGCGGAGGCCCCCGGCGGCGAGGAGCTGGCCGCCGCGCGCGACCGCCTCTCCCGCGCCGTCGGTGACCTGGAGGGCACGGTCGGCGTCCTGCTGACGGACCTGGCGGCCACCGAGAAGGACGTCCGCTCGCTGTACAAGGTCGGGCTCAACACCACGTCCTTCCTGCTGGCCTCCGGCGATGTGGTCGTCGGCTACCTGCTGCTGCGCGGCGCGGCGGTGGCGGCGGCCAAGCTGCCGGACGCCACCGGCAAGGACCAGGCGTTCTACGCGGGCAAGATCGCCGCGGCCCGCCACTTCGCGTCCACGGTCCTGCCCACGGTGGCCGTCTCCCGCGCGGTCGCCGAGAACACGGACCTGTCCCTGATGGACCTCGACGAGGCGGCGTTCTGACCCACCCCCCGGACCCCGTCCCCACGCCACCACCTCGGCCCGGCACTGCGCGACACAGTGCCGGGCCGAGGCATATGCGGGCGGCCGGGCGACGTGACTCCGTTGCCCACCGTGACGGAGCGTCATACACTTGGCGACGGAGTGTCAACGAGTGGGCGTGGAGGCGGAGATGACTCGTTCCTGGGACGCCGATCCATCGGCGTTATTCGCGCGACGGCTGGGGAAGTCGCCGCAGGAATTGCAGGTAACCGACGACGAGGACGGATGTCCGGACATCTGGCAGCTCAGCAACGGCGACATCGCGGTGATCGGCCGTGATCTGACGGCCGACTATCGCTCCCAGCTCCCGGCAGGTGTCACGCTCGCCGCCGACGAGCGGCTGGTTGTCATCCCGGGGAAGATGCTCAGCGCGGCGAAGACGGATATCCCCGATGCTTGATCTCCAGGCCCTTGCCCTCGATCCCGCCCAGGGGCACAGGCTCGATGTCGCCGACTACAAGCAGGACTTCCGGCAGCGCAGAGGCGAGGTCCAGAAGCTCGACTCCTGGAAGCTCGAACGACAGCAGCACTTCATGGAGCTGAACAACCCGAGCTGGGACGCGTTCCACCGTGGGGAGTGGGACGAAGCCCTGCGGCTCCTGGCGGACAAGCGCGCCGAGGTACGCAGCCTCGTGCAGGCAGACCGGAACCGGGGCAGTGTCTTCCACCGTGTGCGCGTGGTCGAGCAGCCGCTGACGCCCTACCTCCAGTGGGAGCTCAACTCGCTGCGGGTGCGCGCCGAAAGCGGGATGCCGATCCGGGTCATCGAAGGCGAGAAGGTCCGTCATCTGGAGGCAGCCGGACCGCTGCCGGAGATGGTCTCCCTGGGCAGCCGGACCCTCTACAACGTCCGATATACGGACGCTGGAGTTCTGGAGGGCGCGATCCGGTACACCGATCCGGATCTTGTAGAACGGTGGACGCGTTTCATCAAGGAGCTCTACGAGGACGGCGAGGACCTGATCCCCTACGTCGAGCGCGAGGTCGCGCACCTGCCGGCGCCGCAGGTGGGGGCGGAGTAGGTGGGCGGCGAGGAGGAGCGCCCCGGCGGCACGCACGCCGAGCTGTCGGGGACGTCCCGCGATGTGGTCCAGGCCGGGCAGGTCAGCGGGGGGATCCACTTCCACGGTCCCGTCCCGGGAGATACTCCGACGCCGCGCCAACTCCCGGGCGACGTCAGGGGCTTCGTCAACAGGACCGCGGAGCTTGAGCAGCTGAACGCCGTCCTGACCGATGGCGGCGGGGATCCCGTCGTCGTGTCGGTCTGCGTCATCGCGGGCACGGCGGGGGCGGGCAAGACGTCGTTGGCCATCCGCTGGGCGCACCGGATCGAGGAGCGCTTCCCGGACGGCCAGCTCTACGTCAACCTGCGCGGCTACGACCCCGGCGAGCCGGTCACCGCGCAGGAGGCGTTGCACCGTTTCCTCACCGCACTGGGCGTGCCGGCACCGGCGATTCCCGCCGATGTCGACGCCAGCGCGGCGTTGTTCCGTTCCCTGCTGGCCGGACGGCGCATGTTGATCGTGCTCGACAACGCCGCTTCGGTGGCGCAGGTCCGCCCGCTGCTGCCCGGCTCCGCCGGCTGTCTGGTCATCGTCACCAGCCGCAGCCGCCTGCCGGGACTCGCCATAAGGGACGGCGCCCACCGGCTCACCCTCGGCACCCTGCCGGAGTCCGAGGCCATCGCCCTGCTGCGCGCCGTCACCGCCGGCTACCGGCCCGAGGACGACGCCGACAAGCTCGCCGAGCTGGCCCGGCTGTGTGCCCGCCTCCCGCTCGCCCTGCGCATCGCCGCCGAAAGGGCCGCGGGCTACCCCCACTTGCGCCTCGACGACCTGATCGCCGAGCTGCGCGACGAGTCGTCGCTCTGGGACGCCCTCAGCGCCGGAGACGGCGAGGACGCGGACGCGGTGCGGACGGTGTTCGCCTGGTCCTACCGTGCCCTGTCCGACCAGGCCGCCCGGCTGTTCCGGCTGCTTGGTCTGCACCCGGGCCCGGAGTTCGGCCTACCGGCCGCCGCGGCTCTGGCCGGAGTCGGCACGGGAAAGACCCGGCAGTTGCTGAACTCGCTTGTGGAAGCTCATCTGTTGCAGCAGACCATGCCCGACCGTTACGAGTTCCACGACCTGCTGCGCGCCTACGCGTCCGACCAGGTCCAGCGCGACGAGCCCGCCGAGGAGCGGACGGCCGCGCTGCGGCGCGTTCTCGACTGGTACGTGCACACTGCCGACGCCGCCCAGACCTGGATGAGCCCGATCAGGGATCACCTCCCACTCGCCCCCCCCGGAGGATGGCGTCGCACCGCTGTCGTTCCCCGACTACGACACGGCCGTGGACTGGGCCGAGCGCGAGCATGCCAATCTGCTGAGTGCCACCCATGCCGCCGAGAAAGCCGGACTCGCCGCGTATGTGTGGCGGTTGGCAGCCGTCCAGCGCAACGCGGAAGCCCGCTCCGCGTCCGTCACGGACTGGCTGCCCGCAGGCGAGAGCGGACTGCGCGCCGCCCGCCGGCTCGGCGACCGCGCGGCGGAGGCCGAGCTGCTGTCCGGGCTCGGTATGAGCTACACCCGGGCCAACCGGCTGACCGAAAGCCTGGAATGCCACCAGAAGGCGCTGGGAATCCGGCGTGAGCTGGGTGATCGCCACGGAGAAGCGTCATCCCTGAACCTGGTTGGCCTCAGTCACCTGCACCGGCGACAATTCGCGGCGGCCGAGGAGCGGTTTGCCCAGGCCATCGGCATCTTCGAGGAGCTCGGAGCCACGAACGGCGCGGCGAACGCCCTCTCCAACCTCGGTCTCGCTCACTACGAGGCGGGAAACGTGGCCCGGGCCGGGGACGACATCGGCCGTGCCCTGGACACCCACCGTTCCCTGGGCAATCGCCGCAGCGAGGGCAATGCCCTCCGCATCCTGAGCGAAATCCAGCGCGAGCGCGGGGAGTTGGACGAAGCCCTGCGTTCCGCCCGTGCCGCCGTGGACATCGCCGTGGACCTCCGTTACCCCGTTGGAGAGGGCTACTGGCTGATCACCCTCGGCAACGCCCAGCAGGACAACGGCCAGTTCGGGGACGCCCTGGTCGCCTATCAGCGCTCGGCGGTCCTGCACCGCCGCGCCGGCAACCGCGGGCGAGAGGCGCTGGCCTGGCACGGCGCGGGAGAGACCTACCGACAGCTGGGGCGGAACCAAGAAGCCGCCGCGTTCCACCGCCGGGCCGCCGCCGTCTTCCGTGAGCTCGGTGACGACTGGCATCAGGCGATCGCCCTCGACGGCCTCGCCGCCACGGACCCGGACCGGGCCCCCGACCACCGCGCCGCGGCCCTGCGCCTCCTCGGCGCCTATGACGACGCCCGTGCGGCGGCGCTGCGCGACCGCATCGACGCGGGCCCCGGCCACCGGAGCGCCAACCGGTAAACCGGTTCGTATGCTGAGGAGCATGACTGCACCGTTCGACCGTGCCCACACTGATGACCTCATGGGCTTCCTCGCGGCCTCCCCCACCCCGTACCACGCGGTGGCGAGCGCCGTTCAGCGGCTGGAGAAGGCCGGGTTTCGGCAGGTGGAGGAGACCGCCGCGTGGGATGGGGGGGCCGGGGGGCGGTATGTGACGCGTGGGGGCGCGCTCGTCGCCTGGTATGTGCCGGAGGGGGCCTCGCCCGCGACGCCGTTCCGGATCCTGGGCGCGCACACCGACTCGCCGAACCTGCGCGTCAAGCCTCTCCCGGACACCGGCCGGGCCGGGTGGAAGCAGATCGCCGTGGAGATCTACGGCGGGACGCTGCTCAACACCTGGCTGGACCGCGACCTCGGGCTCGCCGGGCGGCTGTCGCTGCGCGACGGCTCCGCGGTGCTGGTCAACGTCGACCGGCCGCTGCTGCGCGTGCCGCAGCTCGCCGTGCACCTCGACCGGTCGGTCAACGACGGGCTCAAGCTCGACCGCCAGCAGCACATGATGCCGCTGTGGGGGATCGGCAGCCCCCGGGAGGGCGAGCTGATCGAGTTCCTGGCGGGCGAGACAGGGGTGGCGCCCGGCGATGTCATCGGCTTCGACCTGATGGTGCACAGCGTCGAGCCGCCCGCCTATCTGGGCAAGGACCGCGAGCTGCTGGCCGGCCCCCGCCTGGACAACCTGCTGTCCGTGCACGCCGCCACCGCCGCGCTCGCCGCCGCGGCCGGCCGTGAGCCGGAGTTCATCCCGGTGCTGGCCGCGTTCGACCACGAGGAGAACGGCAGCACGTCCGACACCGGCGCGCAGGGCCCGTTGCTGGGCAGCGTGCTCAAGCGGTCCGTGCACACGCGCGGCGGCGGCTACGAGGAGCGGGCCCGGGCGCTGGCGGGGTCGTTCTGCCTGTCGTCCGACACCGGGCACTCCGTGCACCCCAACTACCCGGAGCGGCACGACCCGACGCACCGTCCGCTGGCCGGCGAGGGCCCCATCCTCAAGGTGAACGTCAACCAGCGCTACGCCACCGACGGCACCGGCCGAGCGGTCTTCGCGGCCGCCTGCGAACGGGCCGGGGTGCCCTGGCAGTCGTTCGTGTCGCACAACTCGGTGCCCTGCGGCACCACCATCGGCCCGATCACCGCGGCGCGGCACGGCATCGCCACCGTGGACGTCGGCGTCGCGATCCTGTCCATGCACTCGGCGCGCGAGCTGTGCGGCGCCGCCGACCCGTATCTGCTCGCCAACGCGATGACCGCGTTCCTGCTGCCCTGACACAACCTCCCTGACACAACTCTGACGACGCCCCGTCACGAAGTCGTGAAACGCGCCCGTAATCCTGGTGGTCACGGGGTCGGGCGGCATCGCACTGCACGGCGGTACCGCCCGGTCCCGCATTGCCCGTCCGGTGGCTGCGCACCACCCCGGACCCCTAGGATTCGTCTCCGGAAACCATTCACCGGCCACGCCCGCGCGGCGTAACGTGTGAACACCCAGCCAGCGACGAACCGCCACGAGGGGTCCCGTGACCGTGCACCCAAGCTTGCAGCCGTCTATCGATGCCTGGACGCAGACCATCGAGGCGATATCCGAGCTGGTCTCGTCACTGGTGGACGGGGAGTGGAACCGCCCCACCGAGTGCCCCGGCTGGTCGGTGCGCGACGTGGTCTCCCACGTCATCGGCGGCGAGTGCGAGGCGCTGGGCGACCCGCGGCCGATCCACACGCTGCCGCGCGACCTCTACCACGTCACCGACGAGACCACCCGGTACCTGGAGGTCCAGGTCGATGTGCGGCGGCACCACACCGGGCCCGAGATGACCAGCGAGCTGGAGTACACGATCATCCGGCGCGCCCGCCAGTTGCGGAACGAGCGCCGCAAGCCCGAGGACGTCATCTCCCATCCGCTGTACGGCAAGATGACGCTCGCCGACTTCCTCGACGTGCGCGTCTTCGACATCTGGACGCACGAGCAGGACATCCGCCGCGCGCTGCGCCGGCCGGGCGGGCTCGACTCGCCGGCCGCCCACATCGCGCGCGACGTGCTGCTGGAGCGGCTGCCCAAGGTCATCGCGGAGGACGCGGGCGCGCCCAAGAAGTCGGCGGTGGTCTTCGACGTGAGCGGCCCCGTGGAGTTCCTGCGGACCGTGCGCGTCGACGAGAACGGCAACGGCACGGTGGACAGCAGCCCTTCACTGGGCCCGATCGTCACGTTCACCACGGACTGGGAGACGTTCTCCCGGCTGGTGGGCGGCCGGGTGCGGGCGAAGAAGGTCGCCGACAAGCTGAAGGTCGAGGGCGAAGCGGCCCTCGCCGACCGCATCCTCGCGAGCTTCCCGGTCGCGCACTGAGCCGGCCGCGGTCGGCCCCGGGCGGGAACGGGGCGCTCGCGGCGGCCAGTTAGTTGGTCGGCTCGTTGCCGGTGGAGACGGTGAGCTCGATCGGGTCGCTCTCGCCGGGGATGTACGGCTCGCCGGGCCTCGGGGACTGACCGGTCACCATGCCGTCGCCCTTGAGGACCTCGTCCTCGTAGGTCAGGTCCTCGTCGTAGCTCCAACCGGCGTCACGTATGCAGGACTTCACCGAGTCGATGTGGTAGTCGTAGAAATCCGGCATGGAGATGGCGCCGGGGTACTGCTCCTGGTCGTAGTAGTCGATGGCGCCCTGGCACTCCGTGGACTCGATGACCTGCTCGGGGTTGCCCGGGTTGTACCGGGGCTCGCGCTCGGTCTCCTCCGCGCTGGGCTCCTCCGACGGGTCCTCCCCGCCGGGGCTGCCCGACTGGCCCGAGGAGTCGCCCGCCTGGTCCGAGTCGCCGCCGCCGCTGTTGACCACGACGAAGATGGCCACGGCCGCCACCAGGGCGATCGCGACCACGGCCGCGGTCATCACCATGAAGGTGCTGTTGCGCTCGCCGCCGCCCCCGCCACCGCCACCGATGGTGGTGGCCGGCTCCGGGGTCCGGCCGGGACCGGGCGGCACCACGTTGTACGGCGGCGGGGTGCTGGGCGAGACCTGCGGGTATCCGTAACCGCCGCCCGGCGCCGGAGTGGGCGCGTACGGGGAGACGATCGGGCCGGTCGGCGACGTGGGGCTGCCGAACTGCGGGAACACCGCGTTCGAGACGGCCGCGCCGCTGTTCCCCGGGGAGTGCGCGCCCGGCACGATCTGCGGGGCGGCGCCGGTCAGATCGCCGACGACCCGCAGGCACTCGGCGGCGAACACCTCGGCGGAGGGGAAACGGTCGTTGGGGTTCTTCTGGAGCGCCCGCGCGACGAGCGCGTCCACCGCGGGCGGCACCGAGGCGTTGATCGAGGAGGGCGCGGGCGGCTCCTCCTGGACGTGCGCGTAGGCGATGGCCAGCGCCGAGTCGGCGTCGAAAACCAGCCGCCCGGTGAGCAGCTCGAAGAGCATGACGCCCACCGAGTAGAGGTCGGAACGGGCGTCCACGCCGCGGCCCAGCGCCTGCTCGGGCGAGAGGTACTGCGGGGTGCCGACCACCATGCCGGTCTGCGTCATGGCAGTGACCCCGGACTGCATGGCACGCGCGATGCCGAAGTCCATGACCTTCACCACATTGCGCCGGGTGAGCATGACGTTGCCCGGCTTGATGTCCCGGTGGACCAGGCCCATCTCGTGGCTGATGTCCAGCGCCGCCAGCACGTCGGCCGTGATGCGCAGCGCCTTCTCGGCGGGCATCGCGCCGTACTGGGCGATGTCGCGCTCCAGCTCGTCGCGCAGCGGCCGGCCCTCCACGTACTCCATGACGATGTAGGGCACCGGGGCGCCGTCGATGCGGTCCTCGCCGGTGTCGAAGACGGAGACGATATTGGTGTGCGCGAGCTTGGCCACGGCCAGCGCCTCGCGCTTGAACCGCTCCCGGAAGGCGTCCTCCCGGCCCAGCTCGGTGTGCATGGTCTTGATCGCGACCTGCCGCTCCAGCACCGTGTCCCACGCCAGATGCACCGAGGCCATGCCGCCCGTGCCGAGCAGGTCGCGCAGCTCGTAGCGGCCACCGCCCACGGAACGGCCCCTGTAGTCCCCAGGCGGCTGCGCGTGGTCACTCATCTGACTGTTCCCCCTAGGCGGCGTGGACGTCCGTGCGCTGTTGTGAAGACGGTCTCTCCGCCGCGCATGATACGGACCCCGGCTGACCGCCCCAGTCTGCCGTAGCGTCCAGGCACGTCAAGCTCGTTGTCCGTTCCGTGACCGCAGCGGCAGGGCTCAACTTGTCAGCGCCACCCCGGAACGGGTTTGATGGCCGGGGACCCAGGCGACTACGGCGAGGACTGATGGCACAGGAGCAAGGCGCCGCGGGCTCCGGCGAGGAAGAGCCCGGAGCCGGTGGCCGCGAGGTGCCCGACACGCCGGAGATGTGGGGCAACAACGGCCTGGTGGGAGACGGTCGTTATCGCCTCACGCACCGCCTCGGCCGGGGCGGCATGGCGGAGGTCTTCGCCGCCGAGGACGTGCGGCTCGGCCGGACGGTGGCCGTCAAGCTGCTGCGCGCCGACCTCGCCCAGGATCCGGTCTCCAAGGCCCGTTTCACACGCGAAGCACAGTCGGTCGCCGGGCTGAACCACCACGCGGTCGTCGCGGTGTACGACTCCGGCGAGGAGCCGGTCGGGCCCAACATGGTGCCGTACATCGTGATGGAGCTGGTCAACGGCAAGACCATCCGCGAGCTGTTGATCGACTCGGAGGCGCCGCCCGCCGAGCAGGCGCTGATCATCGTCTCCGGCGTGCTGGAGGCGCTGGCCTACAGCCACCACCACGGCATCGTCCACCGCGACATCAAGCCGGCGAACGTGATCATCACCGACACCGGCGCGGTGAAGGTCATGGATTTCGGCATCGCCCGCGCGCTGCACGGCGCCGCGCAGACGATGACGCAGACCGGCATGGTCATGGGCACCCCGCAGTACCTCTCCCCGGAGCAGGCGCTGGGCAAGCCCATCGACACGCGCTCCGACCTGTACGCCGTCGGCTGTCTCCTCTTCGAACTGCTCACGCTGCGCCCGCCGTTCATCGGCGAGACGCCGCTGGCCGTGGTCTACCAGCACGTCCAGGACATGCCCCGGCTGCCCTCCGAGCTGGCCGCCGCGGCGCCGCCGGAGCTGGACGGCCTGGTGATGCGTTCGCTGGCCAAGGACCCGGACGACCGTTTCCAGTCCGCGGAGGAGATGCGCGGCCTGGTGCAGTACGCGCTGCGCATGCTCCAGGAGCACGGCGGCCACACCGGCGGCCTGTGGAACACCGGCTCGGTCGCCGGCGGCGGCACCCCGCCGATGGGCACCCAGACGGTGGCCGTTCCCGGGGCCCGCCGGGACGCGCCCACCAGCCAGTACGCGGCGCCCATGCTGATGGGCAACGGGGCCGGCGACGACGACGATGAGCGGCGCCCCTCGGGCAACGGGCAGCGGGGCCGGATGATCCTGGTCGCCCTGCTGGCGCTGGTCGCCATCGGCACGGGCGTGCTCATCGCGGCGAACCTGGGCGGCGGCGAGGAGGACCCGGGCAACACCCCCGCGGACACGGGCCCCACCGGACCGACCGAGACGCAGGACCGGGAAACGGGCCGGCAGTCGCCCAGCGAGGACGACGAGGACGACGAGGAGGAGCCGTCGGAGGACGACGACTTCTCGCCGACGGACAGCGGCGACGACTGGACCGAGACGGAGTCGAGCACGCCGACCGAGTCGGAGTCGAGCACCCCGACGGAGCCGCAGACCACGCCGCCGACGGAGGAGGAGACGACTCCGCCCCCGGAGGAGGAGACGACGCCGCCCGAGGACACCGAGGGCACCACGGAGGGCGGCGGCGAGGAGGAGGGCGGCACCGGCACGGACGAGGGCGGCACCGACCAGGGCACCGATCAGGGCGCGCTCGAGGGCACCGATCAGGGGGGCACCGACGCCGGTGCCTCCAACCCCTGATCCCGGGACGGGCCTCACTCACCGCACGCTGACCGCACTGCTGCGCCGGTACGACGCGGGGGAGCCCGTCGCCTGTGAACGCGTCGCCGAAGGGCTGCTCAACCGCGGCTACCGGCTGGCCACCACCCGTGGCCGGTTCTTCCTGAAGCACCACCTCGGCGGCGACCCCGAGGCGGTGATACCCCTGCCGGGCCGGCACCGCGCCACCGCGGCGCTGGCCGCCTACGGCCTGCCCGTCGTGCCGCCGCTGGCCGACCGGGAGGGGCGGACCGTTGCCGTGCACCGCAGCCGTTGCTACGCCCTGCACCCGTGGGTGGAGGGGCGGCACCGGCACGGCGGGCAGCTCAGCCGGGGCCAGAGCCGCCGCCTGGGCACGCTGCTCGGCGGGGTCCACCGGGCGCTGGAGCGGGTGATAGGGCGTGCGCCGCAGCCCCGCTCGCCGGAGCGGGAGGCGGTCGCGCCCGCCGATACGTATGTGCTGATCGACCAGTTGCTGGGCCGGATCCGCGCCCGGGCCCGCCGCACGGCGTTCGACGAGCTGGCGGAGCAGCGGCTGCTGGAGCGGCGCCTGCTGGTCCGCGACCACGCCCACCAGCGGCCGGACCGCGACCAGGTGCCCGCCGAGGGCTGGGTGCACGGCGACTTCCACCCGCTGAACCTGATCTACCGCGCCGAGGGGCCGGTGGAGCCGGTGGCCATCGTGGACTGGGACCGGCTGGGGGTCCGGCCCCGGGCCGAGGAGGCGGTGCGCGCCGCCGCGATCTTCTATCTCCGGCCCGACGGCAGCCTGGAACTGCCGAAGGTGCGGGCGTACGCCCGCGCGTACCGCCGTGCGGCGGGGGCCTCCCCGGCCGAGCTGGCGGCGGCGGTGCACCGGGTGTGGTGGGAGCGGCTGAACGACTTCTGGATGCTGCGCTGGCACTACGAGCGCGGTGACCACCGGGCGGACCACCAGTTTCCGGCCGCGGCGGCGCTGGTGCCGTGGTGGACGCGGAATGGGCGGGCTGTGCGAGACGCATTCTGCGATTAGGCGCTCCGCTGGCTCAGCCGCCCCTGATCGGAAGCTGGTCCGGAACGTGCGGGCCCGTCGTGGCTTGTCGCGCCCACGCGGCGGAGCCGCCCGAGAATAGAGCCCCGCGCCCCTTTGGGGCGCCTCCGTCGGCGCGGACAGTTGCGGAGCGTTGTGGTTGATCGCGCCCACGCGGCGGAGCCGCTCGATAGCACAGCCCCGCGCCCCTTAGGGGCTCGCGCCCCTCACGGGGCCAGGCGGGGGGTTAGGCGTAGGGAGATTGGCTCGGCGTTGGGGTCCGTGACCGTCACGGTGCCGATCACCTCGGTGCCGTTTGCCTCGTAGGCCACCACCGAGCCGTCCAGGGCGCGGGCGTCGGCCGCGCGGGCCGCGGGCACGCGTAGCAGCAGTTCGTCGCCGGTCACCAGGTGGCTGGCGGGCAGGACGCGGGGCAGCGCGCGCAGGGTCACGGCGGCGCGGCCGTGCGAGGCGCGCGCGAGCAGCCGCAGGGCGCGCGCCAGGTCGGGGTCGGAGGGGGCCGGGGTCGCCATGTCCTCCACCCTGCCGGGCGGCGCGCGCCGGAGTTCAGGGGGAAAGGTCCCGAAGCCCGGGGCCGTTGGTCCCGCGTCGGGGCGGGCTACTCGCGGCGTTTCTCCTTCTCCGCCTGGCGGCGGGCCACATACGCGGCGGCCTGCGAGCGGCGTTCCATGCCGAGCTTGGAGAGCAGGCTGGAGACGTAGTTCTTGATGGTCTTCTCGGCGAGGTGCAGCTCCTCGCCGATGGCCCGGTTGGTGAGGCCGTCGCCGATCAGGGCGAGGATGCGGCGCTCCTGGTCGGTGAGCCGGGCCAGCCGGTCGTCGCCCTCGCCCTCGCCGCCGCCGCGCAGCCGGTCCAGGACGCGCCGGGTGGCGTCGGGGTCGAGCAGCGACTTGCCCGCGGCCACGTCGCGGACGGCGGCCAGCAGCTCCGTTCCCCGGATGGCCTTGAGGACATAGCCGGAGGCGCCCGCCATGATCGCGTCGAACAGGGCCTCGTCGTCCGCGTAGGAGGTGAGCATCAAGGCGCGCACCGAGTCGTCGTGGGAGCGGATGTCGCGGCAGACCTCGACGCCGCTGCCGTCCGGGAGGCGGACGTCGAGCACGGCCACGTCCGGGCGGGCGGCCGGGATCCGCGTCAGGGCCTCCGCGGCGGTGCCGGCCTCGCCGACCACCTCGATGTCCGGCTCCGTGGCCAGCAGCTCGTGCACTCCGCGGCGGACGACCTCGTGGTCGTCGAGGAGGAATACAGTGATTTTTCCGTCTTCGGCCACCCGGCCAGTGTTCCACAGGAGTCCGGGACGCGCCCGTTCGGGCCAGTCCGGCATAGTCCTCCTCAGTCTTCCCGCGACCCGTGTGGGCGGGTTAACGTGCAGGTGTCCCAGGGCCTTGCGAGGCTTGGACCAGTGCCGTTCCGCCATCCGCCGCCCACTACTTGGACTTCCAGGTAAATCCGCAGGTCAGGGCCGCTTTCACGGGTTGTGGACCCACTGGATACCGTGCTCTTATGGGGCCCGTCGTACGGGACGAGAACGGCACAGAACCGCTCGGTTCCGTCCGCGCCGCACACACCCCCGTGCGCCGTACGGGCCCGGGCGGGCCGCACTGGCCGCCCGGCGGACCCCGGGGGCCGGACCGACGGAGGAGCACGAGTGACCGTGGAAAGCACCGCCGCGCGCGGCAAGTCCCGCCGCGCCGCGGCCCAGAAGAGCACCGCGAGGAAACGGCAGCCCCGGCCCGACCAGCCCGCACGCCCCGACATGGTGCAGTTGCTGACCCCCGAGGGCGAGCGGGTCGAACACCCGGACTACGCCCTGGAGACCACCCCCGAACAGTTGCGTGGCCTGTACCGGGACATGGTGCTGACCCGCCGCTTCGACGCCGAGGCCACCGCGCTGCAACGGCAGGGCGAGCTGGGCCTGTGGCCGTCGCTGCTCGGCCAGGAGGCCGCCCAGATCGGGTCCGGGCGCGCGCTCGCCGACACCGACTACGTCTTCCCCACCTACCGCGAGCACGGCGTCGCCTGGTGCCGCGGCGTGGACCCGACGCTGCTGCTCGGCATGTTCCGCGGGGTGAACCACGGCGGCTGGGACCCGAACAGCAACAACTTCCACCTCTACACCATCGTCATCGGCTCCCAGGCGCTGCACGCCACCGGCTACGCGATGGGCGTGGCCAAGGACGGCGCCGACATGGCCGTGCTGGCGTACTTCGGGGACGGCGCCTCCAGCCAGGGCGACGTGGCGGAGGCGTTCACGTTCGCCGCCGTCTACAACGCGCCGGTGGTCTTCTTCTGCCAGAACAACCAGTGGGCCATCTCCGAGCCCACCGAGCGGCAGACCCGCGTTCCGCTGTACCAGCGGGCGGCGGGCTACGGCTTCCCCGGCGTCCGCGTCGACGGCAACGACGTGCTGGCGGTCCTCGCCGTCACCCGCGCCGCCGCGGAGCACGCCCGCACCGGGCAGGGGCCGATCCTGGTCGAGGCGTTCACCTACCGGATGGGCGCGCACACCACCTCGGACGACCCGACCCGTTACCGCCCCAAGGAGGAGCTGGAGGCCTGGGAGGGCAAGGACCCGATCCTGCGGCTGCGCCGCCTGCTGGAGCGGGAGAACGCGGCGGACGAGGCGTTCTTCGGCGAGCTGGAGGAGGAGAGCGACGCGCTGGCCCGGCGCGTCCGGGAGGCCATCCGCACCATGCCGGACCCGGACGGCATGGCCGTCTTCGAGCACTCCTACGCCGATGGCCACGCGCTGGTGGACGAGGAGCGGGCCCAGTACGCCACCTATCTGGCGTCGTTCGCCGACCACGAGGAGAACTGAGATGGCCCACGAGAAGATGGCGATCGCCAAGGCGCTCAACTCCTCGCTGCGCAAGGCCCTGGAGACCGACCCGAAGGTCGTCGTCATGGGCGAGGACGTCGGCAAGCTCGGCGGCGTCTTCCGCGTCACCGACGGGCTCCAGAAGGACTTCGGCGAGGACCGGGTCATCGACACCCCGCTCGCCGAGTCCGGCATCATCGGCACCGCGATCGGGCTGGCGCTGCGGGGTTACCGGCCGGTCGCGGAGATCCAGTTCGACGGCTTCGTCTTCCCCGCCTACGACCAGATCGTCACGCAGCTCGCCAAGATGCACGCCCGGTCGCTTGGCACGGTCAAGCTGCCGGTCGTCATCCGCATCCCGTACGGCGGCGGCATCGGCGCGGTGGAGCACCACAGCGAGTCGCCCGAGGCGCTGTTCGCGCATGTGGCGGGGCTGAAGATCGTCACGCCGTCCGACGCGTCCGACGCGTACTGGATGCTCCAGCAGGCCATCGAGTGCGACGACCCGGTGATCTTCTTCGAGCCGAAGGCGCGGTACTGGGACAAGGGCGAGGTGGACACGGCGGGCATTCCGGGCCCGCTGCACGCCGCGCGGGTCGCGAGGCCCGGCAGTGACCTGACGCTGGCCGCGTACGGCCCCACGGTGAAGACGGCCCTGGCCGCCGCCGCGGCGGCGGAGGACGAGGGGCTCTCGCTGGAGGTCCTGGACCTGCGGTCGGTGTCCCCGGTGGACTTCGACGCGATCCAGCGGTCGGTGGAGAAGACCGGCCGGCTGGTCGTCGTGCACGAGGCGCCGGTGTTCTTCGGGGCCGGCGCGGAGATCGCGGCGCGCGTCACCGAGCGGTGCTTCTACCATCTAGAGGCTCCGGTGCTGCGGGTCGGCGGGTTCCACGCGCCGTATCCGCCGGCGCGGCTCGAGGAGGAGTACCTCCCCGGGCTGGACAGGGTGCTGGACAGCGTCGACCGCGCCTTGGCGTATTGAGGGAGAGGCTGAGGAGAGTCGTGACGATGGCTGCTGAGGCACAGCGCTACCGCGAATTCAGAATGCCGGACGTGGGTGAGGGACTCACCGAGGCCGAGATCCTCAAGTGGCTGGTCCGGCCCGGCGACACGGTGAGCGACGGCCAGGTCGTGGTGGAGGTCGAGACCGCGAAGGCCGCGGTCGAGCTGCCGATCCCGTACGACGGCCAGGTGCGGGAGATCCTCTTCGAGGAGGGCACGACCGTCGACGTCGGCACCCCGATCATCACGGTCGACACCGAGCCGGGCGCGGCCGAGCCGCCCGGTGAGCCCGAGGCGGACGGCGCGGCCCCGAAGGAGCGCCAGCCGGTGCTCGTCGGCTACGGGGTCTCGACACAGGCGACGAAGCGCCGCCCCCGCAAGCCCCCGGCGGGGCAGGAGCCGGCCCGGCCCGCCGGGGCCAAGCCGCCCGCGCCGCCGGCTCCACCCCCGCCGCCCGCGCGGCCGGAGCCGGCGCCCCTGCCGGGTCAGGCCGCCGAGACCCGGCCGCTGGCCAAGCCTCCGGTGCGGAAGCTGGCCAAGGACCTGGGGGTCGATCTGGCCGCCGTCGTGCCGACCGGGCCGGGCGGGATCGTCACGCGCGACGACGTGCACGCCGCCGCCGCGCCCCCGGCGCCGCCCGTGTCGGCGACGGCCCCGGTGCCGGCGGTCGAGCCGCAGTCGCTGGCCGCCATCCGGGAACGGCGCGTGCCGGTCAAGGGCGTGCGGAAGGCGACCGCGCAGGCCATGGTGAGCAGCGCGTTCACCGCGCCGCACGTCACGGAGTTCGTCACGGTCGACGTCACCCGCACCGTCCGGCTGGTGGAGCGGCTGAAGCAGGACCCGGACATGGCCGGCCTGCGCGTCAACCCGCTGCTGCTGGTCATGAAGGCGCTGCTGGTCGCGATCCGCCGCAACCCGGAGGTCAACGCCGCCTGGGACGAGGAGAACCAGGAGATCGTCTACAAGGACTACGTCAACCTCGGCATCGCCGCGGCCACCCCCCGCGGCCTGATCGTGCCGAACATCAAGGACGCGGGCGCCAAGACCCTGCCCGAGCTGGCCAGGGCGCTGGGCGAGCTGGTCACCACGGCCCGGGAGGGCAAGACGTCGCTGGCCGACATGCGCGACGGCACGGTGACGATCACGAACATCGGGGTCTTCGGCATCGACACCGGGACCCCGATCCTCACCCCGGGCGAGTCCGCGATCCTCGCGCTGGGCGCGATCAGGGAACAGGCCTGGGTGCACAAGGGGAAGATCAAGCCCCGGCACGTCACCACGCTGGCGCTCTCGTTCGACCACCGGCTGGTGGACGGCGAGTTGGGCTCCCGTGTACTGGCGGACGTGGCCGCGGTCCTGGAGCACCCGCAGCGGCTCATCACTTGGAGCTGAGGAGTACCTGGAGCTGAGCGCCTATAGCCGAGGGCGAGCGGCGGAGGGCGGCACCCGAGCCGGGTGCCGCCCTCCGTTCCGTTGCCGGGGTCCGCCAGAGATACGGGCTAGAGATACGGCCCGGACCGGGAGCCGCCGCGCGACTCGTCCGGCTCGCCGCCCTCCTCGCCCAGCGCGCCGGGCGGCAGCGCGCGCCGCATCTGCTCCAGTTGCGCGCGGGCCGCCATCTGCTGGGCGAAGAGCGCCGTCTGAATGCCGTGGAAGAGCCCTTCCAGCCAGCCGACGAGCTGGGCCTGCGCGATCCGCAGCTCCGCGTCCGTCGGCACGCTGCCCTCGGTGAACGGCAGCGACAGCCGCCCCAGCTCATCGACCAGCTCCGGCGCCAGGCCCTCCTCCAGCTCCTTGACCGAGCTGGCGTGGATCTCCTTGAGCCGGGCCCGGCTGGCCTCGTCGAGCGGTGCCGCCTTGACCTCCTCCAGGAGCTGCTTGATCATGCTGCCGATTCGCATGACCTTCGCCGGCTGTTCCACCATCTCGGTCACAGGAGTCTCGGGCTGCCCCTCTTCGCCCTCGCCGTTCCCTCGGGGCGCGGCGCCGGAGAGAGCCATGCCGTCCGGGCCGACGACCAGGATCTGCGAGTTCTCTTGCGGTGGTTCGTTCCTCGGCTGAGTCATACCCCCATCATGCAACGGGGATCACCCAGCCCGCCGCGCGAGGTGCATCCGCGAGCGCGTCAGGAGCGCCGCGAGCAGGCAGGCGACCAGCGGCACCACCACGATGAGCTGCGCGAACGTGGCCCACGGCAGTTCGATGAAGAGCTCGGGCCGGGGCCCGGACCCCCACCCCTGGTCGACGCTGTCCTCCCAGGACGCGACCTCCGAACGGTGCTCGGCCAGCCGCAGCCCCATCGCCGGTATCAGGCCGGAGACCGCGCCGAGCAGGACGCCCATCGCGGCGATCAGCCCGCACTGAAGTCCGGAGAGGGTGCGCCGGACCCGGGGCGCCGCGCCCACGGCGGCCAGCGTGGCGAGGTCCGCCTCGGAGTCCGCCTGCGCCAGTCCGGTGGCGATCCCGGCCGCGCCCAGCGTGATGACCATGGCGGCCAGCCCCAGGATCAGCAGGCCCATGGCCGCCTCGCTCTCGTAACCGTCCTCGATGTAGGTGGACGGCGGCGTCCCGAGCTCCTCGGCCAGCATCGCGTCGAACGCCTGTTCCTCGGCGCCGGTCGGCACACGGGTGGTCGAGTAGTAGATCTCGGCCAGCTCGGTGTCCAGCCCCTGCGCCTCGGCGGCGGTGGGCGAGATGATCGGCGGGAAGCCGTAGCCCTTCGCGTCCACGCGGTGCGCGGTGAACGTGGCGACCGCGTCCGGCTCCTCGGCCGGGCTCCCGTCCTCGTTCCAGTTCTCGGGCTGGGTCTCGTAGACCTGAACGGTGATGCGGCCCTCGTCGTCCACGGTGCGGTCGTTGAAGGCGACGGCCTCGCCGCGTTCCAGGGCGCGGGCGGCCTCCTCGGCCTGCGCGGGGTCCACGCCGAGCACGGTCAGCAGCTCGGGGCCGGCGACGGTCAGGGCGCTGCCCTCGATCGCCCACCCCTGGTCGCCCTCCGCGCAGCGCGGGTCGTCGTTCAGCTCGCGCCGCTCCGCGACGGTCAGGGACTCGGCCTCCGGCTGCCACAGCGGGCACAGCCGCTCCGGGGGCACCACTGCCTCCGCGAGGCCGCAGGCGTTCGCGGGGTCGAAGTCGTACGGGTCGCAGCCCTCGGCACCGACCCGGATCCGGTACGCATCGGCGCGGACGTCGACGGGCAGCGAGTCCTCGGCGATCGCGCCGGCCCGGTCGAGCTGGTTCTCCGCAAAGTCCCAGCTACCGATCGACACCGTGCCCTCGGGCAGCATCGGCCGGTAGTCGGCGCGGTGCTCGGCGTCGTCGCTGGCCAGCGCGGTGGCCACCGCGACCGTGCCGGCGACGGCCGCCAGCACGGCGGCCACGGCGGGGGCCGTGCGGCCCCGGTTGCGGGCGGCGTCGCGCAGCGCCAGGCGCCCGGCCAGCGGGAGCCACCGCGCCAGCCTGCCGAACACGCCGACCAGCAGCGGGGTGAGCGCGACGAGGCCCAGCTCGGCCATGATCGAACCGGCCGCGACAACGACCGAGCTGTTCATGGTCAGCCCGCCGACGATGGCCAGCGCGGCGCCCAGCACCAGGGCGCAGACGCCGATGACGGGGAGCACGCGCCCACTGCGGCGCACGCCCCGGCGGCCGGTGAGCGAGTCCAGAACGCTGCTGCGGGCGGCGCTGAACGCGGGCACCAGCGCCGCGCACAGCCCGACCAGCACGGCGAGCACGGCGATGCCGACCAGCTCCAGCACGCGGAAGTCCCAGGGGCCGAACCGGCTGCCGCTCTGGTTCTCGATGAGCGGATGCGCGAGCAGCGTCAGCACGAGGCCGCCGACCACGCCGATCACGGCCGCGACCGCGCCCAGCACAACGCCGCTGGCCAGCATGATGGCCCGCAGATGCCGGCGGTCGCCGCCGTTGGACCCGACGAGTCCGAGCTGACGGCGGGAGCGGCGCGCGCCGACGGCGAACGCCGGGCCGGCCAGCAGGCAGATCTCCAGGATGATCAGCGAGACGGCGGTGACGGCGCCGGCGACGACCATGGGGTCGGCCTCGGAGGAGTAGTCGCCCATGGACATGCCGTCCTGGTACAGCGGGACCTCGGAGTCCGGCGGCGGGTCGAGGATCACCGCGCGGGAGTCGACGCTCAGGCCCCGTTCGTTCGCCGCCATGACCATGTCCCAGGTCACCGGACCGTCCGGCACGCCCACCAGCGCGCTGACGCGGGTGTCCAGCCAGCCGTCGCCGCCGGAGGCGGACTCGGGCAGCGGCAGCACGGCGCCGGGCAGCGCGACGATCTGCTGGTTGTTGAGCTCGCCGGGCAGCTCGTAGGCGCCGGTGATGCGATAGGTCCGGTCGTCGTCCTTCACGCGCAGTTCGGAGCCGACGTACAGCCCGCTCTCGTCGAGGAACGCCTGGGTCGCCGCGACCTCGTCCGGCCCCTCGGGAAAGTGGCCGCGCAGCAGCGTGAGCATGCCCTCGGTGAGCGGGCTGGCCGCGTCCAGCTCGCGGATTTCGGTGGTCAGCAGCCCGGTCCGGCTGTGCACGACACCGTGGGTGGACCGGTCGGTGAGGATCTCGGTGCCGGCGGGCAGCATGCCGCCCAGTTCGGCGGCGACCTCCTCGGCCGTCCGGTCCGGGGTCTCCTCCCAGGACGACTCGTCCAGGTAGTGCAGCTCGTTGCCGGTGGGCGACTGCTGGACCGGGGAGCCATTGGTCTCCACTTGGTAGCGCGCGTCGGCCCGGCCGAAGTCGCGGGTCAGCTCCTCGGACCGGGACAGGTCACCGCTGCGGAGGGCCAGATCGGCGGCGGTCACCCCCAGGATGGGCAGCGCGATCATGGCCACCACGAGCGCGCTGCGTCCCTTGGCACGCAACGCGTCCCGCCGGGCGATGCGCAGGGCCACCCGCCAGGTGGCCAGCCGTCCGCTCACTGTTGTTCCCCCTCGTTCTCCCCCAGGCTCCGCCCGGGGGGACCCCCATCTCCGGCCGCGCGGCACCGCGAGCGCACCGTCGTCATCCGCGGCTGGGCAGCCGCACCTCCGTCGCTCACCGGGCGCCCTCGCCCGCCAGCAGCGATTCCGCCGTGTGCGACACGGACTCGTCCACGATCGTGCCGTCGCGCAGGAACACCACCCGGTCCGCCCAGGCCGCGTACCGCGGCTCATGGGTGACCAGCACAACCGCTGCCCCCTCGTCGCAGCGCTTGCGCAGCAGGGCGAGCACGCCCTCGCCGGTCTCGGAGTCCAGGGCGCCGGTCGGCTCGTCGGCCAGCACCAGGCGGCGGTCGCCGACCAGCGCGCGGGCTATGGCCACGCGCTGCTGCTGCCCGCCGGACATCTCGTCCGGGAAACGGTCGGACACCTCCGGCAGGCCGATCTCGGCGAGCGCGGCCTGCGCCTCGCGGCGGGCGACCCGCGCGGAGACGCCGTCCAGTTCGCGCGGCAGCGCGATGTTCTCCGCCGCGGTCAGGGCGGGGATCAGGTTGTAGTCCTGGAAGACGTAGCCGATGCTGGTGCGCCGCACCTTGGCCAACTGGGCGCGGCTCAGGGAGCCCAGGTCGTGGTCCTCCACGAGGACCTTGCCCTCGGTGGCGGTGTCCAGCCCGCCGGCCAGCGTCAGCAGGGTGGACTTGCCGGACCCGGACGGGCCCATGATGGCGATGAACTCCCCGGCGAAGACGGACAGATCGACGCCGGTCAGCGCGTGCACGGCGGCCACGCCGGTGCCGTGCACGCGCGTCAGCCCGCGCAGTTCCAGCACGGGCTTGGTGGTGGTGGTCATGATGAGGCCCCCCCTCGGGCCGATGTGGATTCGGCGGGTGCCGAGGGCGTCCGCGGACGCGCCGCCTGCGGCTGCGGGCGGCCGGCCGCGAGCCGGGTGAGCCGGGATTCGCAGTGGTCCAGCCAGCGGCTCTCCGCCTCGGCGTAGAAGATGAGCTGCTCCAGCACGAGCAGCCAGGCGACGTCGTCGCGGGAGTCGGCGCCGTTGGCCAGGGCCCGGGCCTTCAGGCGGGTGTAGTCCTGCATCGCCTTCAGGGTGTGGCGGCGCTGGCCCTGGATGATCTCCCGGATGTCCACGCCCGGCGACCCCACGGCCATCGCCAGCTTGATCGCCAGCTCGTCCCGGGAGGGATGCGTGCGGTCGACGGGCCGGGCGTACCAGTCGGTGAGCTCCTGCCGGCCGGCGTCGGTGATGGCGTAGAGCTGCTGCTTGGCGTCCCCGCCGCCCTCCGGAACGATCAGGCCGTCCCGTTCGAGACGGCCGAGGGTCGTGTAGACCTGCCCGATGTTGAGCGGCCAGGTGGCGCCGGTGCGCGTTTCGAACTCGGCCCGGAGCTGCGACCCATACCGGGGCCCGCTCTCCAGGAGGGCGAGTAGCCCGAAGCGGATTGACATACCGCGTATGTATACCCAGTAAGTCCCGAGCTCGCAACTGTTCGACCCACGGTGGGCGCCCCACAAGGGGCGCGGGGCCGTGACATGGAGCGGCTCCGCCGCGTGGGCGCGATCAACCACGGACGGCCCGCAGCTTGTTCACGCCAGGGGGGTGGGCACCCCGCAAGGGGCGCGGGGCCGCGCCCAGGGGCGGCCCCGCCGCGTGGGCGGCCTAGACGCGACGCAGGCGCAGGCCCAAGATGCCTAGCCCCGTCCCCAGCGAGGCCAGCCCGGCCCCCAGGGGCAGCACCGGCAGGACCTCACCGCCGGGGCGGGCCGCGAAGGTCGTCGGCTCCTTGGCCGGGCGGGGGGCATCCCGCTCGGCGGACTCCGGCCGGACGGCCGGAACGCCGTCGGAGATCGAGGCCCAGCTGGCGGTGGGCCGTTCGGCTCCTCCCCCGCGTTCTCCCCCGGACTCGGTCCGGGGGTGCCCCCCGTGCCCCGGCGCGAGATGCGCCACCCGGTCCCGGTTCGACGGCGGATCGCCGGCGACGGCCGACGGGACGAACAGGGCTATGACGGCCGCCGTGGCCATCGCGATTCCCACCCACAACCTCACAGGTCCCGACCCTTCACGCACACTCGGATGATGTATCCAGCGTCACATAGAGGGACGAATCCGGCATCTCGGGCGGGATGGAGGCGCCAAACAGGGGCCTAGGTAAGCAGCACGATCTTTCCCGTGTGGTCGCTCGCCTCCATCACCCGGTGGGCCTCCGCCGCCTCCCTCATCGGCAGGTGCCGGTCCACCACCGGGCGCAGCCGGCCGTCGGCCAGCATCGGCCAGACGTGCTCCCGCACCGCCGCCACGATCGCGGCCTTCTCGGCCGGTGGCCGGGCGCGCAGTGAAGTCGCCATCACCGAGGCCCGTTTGGCGAGCAGCTTGCGCAGGTCCAGCTCCGCCCGGGCGCCGCCCTGGAGCCCGATGACGACCAGCCGCCCGCCCTGCGCCAGGGCCCGCACGTTCCGTGCGAGGTACCGCGCGCCGACGATGTCGAGGATGACGTCGGCGGAGCCCGCCAGCTCCTCGGCGAAATCCTGCTCGCGGTAGTTGATCAGCACGTCGGCGCCCAGCTCCCGGCAGCGCGCCAGCTTCTCCGCGCTGCCCGCGGTCACCGCCACCCGCGCGCCCAGCGCCTTGCCGATCTGCACCGCCATGGTGCCGATGCCGCTGCCGCCGCCGTGCACGAGCAGCGTCTCGCCGGACCGCAGCCCGGCGCTCATGACGATGTTGGACCACACCGTGCAGGCCACCTCGGGCAGCGCGGCGGCGGTCAGCGGGTCGAGCCCCGCCGGCACCGGCAGCACCTGGCCGACCGGGACGGCGACGCGCTCGGCGTAACCTCCGCCGGCCAGCAGCGCGCACACCTCGTCCCCGACCCGCCAGTCGCCGGCGCCGTCCCCCACCGCCGCCACGCGCCCCGCGCACTCCAGCCCCGGATACGGCGACGCGCCGGGCGGCGGGTCGTACAACCCCTGCCGCTGGAGCACATCGGCGCGATTGACCCCGGCGGCGGCCACATCGATGAGGATCTCCCCGGGGCCGGCCACCGGATCGGCCACCTCGGCCCACACCAGCGCCTCGGGCCCGCCCGGCTCGGCAATCGTGATCGCATGCATGCCCCGACGCTATGCCAGGGCAGGCGACGGCTCACAGGTAGATCTGCCGCGCACACCCCCGGCAGAACGTTTTTCCTTCCCGCTTCTCCAACTCCCGGTGCTCGCACACCCGGTGCGCGGGCAGGTCCTTGCGGCGCTGCTCCTCGCGGGCCATGCAGACCAGTTCGGCGATGCACTGGCCGCAGGCGTACAGCTCGCCCTCCACCGACGGCGTGCGCACCGGGCCGATCCACAGCACGCTGACGTTCTCCCGGCGGCAGTAGAGCCAGCAGCGGCCGGTCACCCACTGGTTGCCGTCGGGCGCGCGCTGCGGCAGCGGCCAGCCGCTCACTCCGGAGAACGCGATGCCGCGCAGGGCCACGTTCAGCCTGACGCTCATGCCGCGCACCCCGGTCCGGCCGCCGCCCCGGTGTGAAGTCTCGTACTGGAAATCGGATTTAGTTTTGTCATGAGATGGCTCCCCGCCATGTGACCGCTCCATCGCTCATGGGTATTCACCATGCGTACTCCCATCATCACCCTCCGGCGCCCCGGAAACACCCGGCGCGATGTTTCCCACCGGCTCGGAAAGTCAGGAAGACAAACAGGTGAACGAGTTCAGCGGCGGCGAACCCATCGACGGCTACGCGTATTTCGGGCTTGAGGTCAAGGAAGCACGACTGCATGCCAAGCTGACGCAGAAGGGGTTGGCCGACGAGACGCACTACCAGCCGCCCTACATCAGCAAGGTGGAGAACGGACTTCTCCTCGGCAGCGCCCAGTTCGCGGCGGCCTGCGATCGCGTGTTCAACACCTCGGGCTTTTTCGCGCGCATGCGCGAACGAATCAACAGGCGTGAACATCCGTCCTGGTTCGAGCCGTATGTCAAGTGGGAGGCGCAGGCCGAGAGCATTCTGGACTACAGCGCGAATCTCGTCACCGGAATTCTCCAGACGGAGGACTACGCCTACGCCATCTACCGCCACGCACACCCGACTTCGTCGGAGCAGTGGGTGAAGCGGAAGGTGGAGGCGCGGCTACGGCGGCGCGAGGCGCTGGACCGTCCCAACCCACCACTCTTGTGGGTGATTTTGGACGAGTCGTGTCTGCACCGCCGAATCGGTGGAACGCAAGTCATGCGGGAGCAGTTGGGGCATCTGCTGGGAGAGGCGGAATCTCCGCAGATCACCCTTCAAGTCCTGCCGTTCTCCACCGGGGCCGCTCCGGCGGCGGAAAGTTTCATCCTTCTCACCTTCGCGGAAGACCCTCCCCTGCTCTATGAGGAATCCTGGAGCGGCGGCCATGTGATTGACTCGTCCGCGCAAGTGGCGGCGGCATCGGCGGCTTACGACCGGCTGCGGGCCGACGCCATGTCGCCTGACGATTCGCGGGCGCTCATCAAAAAGGTGATGTTGGAGGAGTACTCCCGATGAAGAGCACGATCGACCTCTCCGGCGCGGAATGGGTCAAGTCCAGCCACAGCAGCGGCAACGGCGGCGCCTGTGTCGAATACGCGCGGAACATCGCCGTCACGTCCGGGGTGGTCCCGGTTCGTGACTCCAAGGACCTGACCGGACCGGTGCTCGCCTTCTCCACCGGCGGCTGGACCGGCTTCGTTTCCGCCCTGCGCGACGGGGACCTGGTCGCCCACTAGACCCCCCGCCCGTACCTGCCGGGGCCCCCGGTCGCCCGATGACGTGCGACCGGGGGCCCCGCGCGTGCGAAAAGCCCAGGAAAGGCTCAGGAGGAGAAGAACAGGCCCGACAGACCGCCCTTGCGGCGGTGCGGGTAGTGGTGACCCCCGTGGTGGCCGCCGTGGTGGCCGTGCCCCTGCTGCGGGGCGCCCCAGGCCGGGCCACCGGACGGGTAGGGCTGCGCGGGGGGCGGCGGCGGAGCCGCCTGCGGGGCCCACTGGGCCTCGAGCTGGGTGATGTGCTCAAGCTCGCCGTAGTCGAGGAAGATCCCCCGGCAGCCGCTGCACTGCTCTATCTGGACCCCGCTTCTGGTGAACGTGTGCATGGCCGCACCGCACTTGGGACACTGCATCTCGGCTCCATGGTCGATTCGCTGGTGGCCATATCACCCTACGGCAGGGCGGCGATGCGGAGGCAGGAGATGAGAAGAGCCTCATCTTCCTCGCTCGGCGCGCGGCCCGTCGCGGCGGCGCGCACGAGCGCGAGCGCGGCGGACTGCGCGGTCAACACCCGGGCGGGAACGTCGAGTTCGGGCCAGGGATCATGGCCCGTGAGGCCGGCCGCCGCCTGGTAGGCGCCCAGCAGGCGCCGCCAGTCCTCCGGAGCCAGCAGCCCCGCCGCGTACCAGGCGGCGGGCCGGGCCAGATCCCAGGCCGGGTCGCCCACGCCCAGGTCGTCCACGTCGATGAGGTGCCAGGAGCCGCCGGCCGCCGGGTGCCGGACGAGCTGGCCCAGGTGGAAGTCGCCATGGCACAGCGCCGTGCGCCGGGGCGCGCGGGGGGCGGCGGCCAGGATGCGTTCCACGGCGCTTCGCGCGGCGGCGTGCGCCGGGTCGGTCGCCGTGGCGCGCAGCCGGGCCAGGGCGCGCGCCGCGCGGGCCGGGCCGCCCCCGTCCGGCAGGGCGATGCCCAGCGCGGCGGGCGGCACCGCGTGCAGCCGGGCCAGCAGCGTGCCGGCCGCCTCCCAGGGCACCGCGTCGGGATCGACGGGGGCGCCGTACGGCCAGAGGGTGGCGGGCCGCCCGTCGTGCAGCCGGGTCACGCCGCCGGGCGGCAGCGGCGGCAGCAGGATGCCCGCCAGCGCGGGGTGCGCGGCGGTCCGGACCCGGTGGGCGAGCGCCGCCGCGTCGGTGTCCTCGGCGTGCGCCTTGGCGACGGCGTCGCCGACGCGGATCACGGTCCCGTCGGCGCGGTCGGCGAGGACGACCAGGTCGCCGGCACTCCCGGCCAGCCGGCGCAGCTCCCCCGCGAAGGTGCTCATCGTTCTAACGGCGCGGAATGCGCCAGGAGCCGGGACCCCGTTCGCGGTCGCGTTTGCTCGCGAGGGCCTTGGACTCGGCGGGGTGGACCCGGTGGATGACCACCAGGCGGTCGGTCAGCTCCAGCGTGGCGGCGTCCGGGTCGTCGAACGGCAGCAGCCGGTGGCCGCGTATGACGGAGACGACCAGGTCCTCGCAGTCCCGGGGCGAACGGCCCGCCTCCGCCTTGGTGACCGGCCGCTCGCGCAGGCTCAGGCCCTCGCCGTGCTGGATCAAATCCTCCATCACCGCGCCCGAGCTGGGGCTGATCATCGACAGGCCGAGCAGCCGGCCGACCGCGCTGGCGCTGGTGATCACGGAGTCGGCGCCGGACTGCCGCAGCAGCGGCACGTTCTCCTCCTCCCGGACCGAGGCCACGATCCGCACGGACTTGCTCAACTGCCGGACGGTGAGCGCCACCAGCACCGCGGTGTCGTCGCGCTGCGTGGAGATGACGACCTGCTTGGCGCGGTCCGCGCGGGCCCGCACCAGCACGCTGGACCGGGTGGCGTCGCCGACCACGCCCGCGTAGCCGTCCGCGTTGGCCTGCTCGACCACCGCGGCGCTGGGGTCCACGACGACGATCTGGTCCTGGCCGAGCCCGGTGGTCATCAGCGTTTCCGCCGCGGACCGGCCCTTGGTGCCGAAGCCGACGATGACGGTGTGGTCGCGCAAGGTTCTCCTCCAGTGGGCCAGCCGCCACTGATCGCGGGTGCGCTCGGTCAGCACTTCCAGTGTCGTGCCGACCAGGATGATGAGGAACAGGACGCGGAGCGGGGTGATCAGGAACGTCGTGATCAGCCGCGCCCCGTCCGAGGCCGGGACGACGTCGCCGTACCCGGTGGTGGAGAGCGACACCGTCACGTAGTACAGGACATCGGAAAAGTCGACGGTGCCGTCGTGGTTGTCGTGGTAGCCGCCGCGGTCGGCGTAGACGAGGATCACGGCCAGCGCGAGCACGGCCGTGGCCATGACCAGCCGCCGGATGACCTGGATCAACGGGCCGGCGACGTAGCGCGGGAGCTGAACGCCGTGCGACTGGTCGTCGAGGTCGGAGCGCTTGGGGGAGGTGGCGGGAAATCTCATGCGTCGGGAAGGTCGAGGAGGCGGACGGGCGCCCCGGCCTCCGCGCCGCCGGGCGGGATGACCGCGAGCGCGGACGCGGCGGCGATGCCACGCAGCATGGCCGGGCCGGCGTAGCTCAGCGGGCGGACCAGGCCGGGCTCCGGGGCCGCGACCGGGACCAGCCTGGTGTCCCGGGGGTGGCCGCGCACCGCGTCGGTCAGGGCGGCCTCCGCCTCGGCCGGGGCGGGCCGGTCGCCCAGCGCGCGCAGCAGCGGCTGGGCCAGGGTCAACAGCCCGGAAACGGCGGCCAGTGGGTTGCCCGGGAGGCCCACCAAGGGCCTGCCGTCCGGGAGTTCGGCCAGGAGCATGGGGTGGCCGGGGCGGACGGCGACGCCGCTGATCAGCAGGCGCGCGCCCAACCGGTCGAGCACGGCGCGCAGATGGTCCATGGGCCCGGCGGCGGTGGACCCGGTGGTGACGAGCAGGTCGGCGCGGGTGGTGCTCATGGCCTCGTACAGCGCCTCGGCGTCGTCGCCGAGCCGGCGGGTGACCATGACCTGGGCGCCGAGCGCGGTCAGCCAGGGGCCGGTCATGGGGCCGAGCGCGTCGCGGATGCGGCCGTCGTGGGGCAGGCCGCGGAACAGCAGCTCGTCGCCGAGGATCAGCACCTCGGCGCGCGGCCGGGGGCGGACGGGGAGCTGGTCGTAGCCCGCGGCGGCGGCCAGGCCGAGCGTGACGGGGGTCAGCGGGGTGCGCGCGGGCAGCAACTCGGTGCCGGTGCGGCACTCCTGGCCGCGGGGCCGGATGTCGGCGCCGGGCTGCGGGTTGGGCCCGGTGAGGCGGCGGCCGGCGGACGTGCCGCGTTCGGCGCGCAGCACGGCGGTGGCGCCCTCGGGGACGCGGGCGCCGGTGGCGATGGGCACCGCCTCGCCGTCGGTCAGCGGGCGGGCGGCGGGGCGGCCGGCCAGCGCGCCGGGGCCGTCGTCGGCCAGCCGCCAGGGGCCGGGGCCGGCCACGGCCCAGCCGTCCATGGCGGAGGTGTCGAACGCCGGCAGGTCGGTGAGGGCGGTCAGCGGCGCGGCGAGGGTGTGGCCGAGGGCCAGGTCCAGCGGCAGCCGGCGCGGGGCGAGCGGCCGGACGGCGCGGTGCGCGGTGGCGCGGGCGGTGTCCCAGTCGGGGGCGATGTGCGCGGCCTGCACGGGCGGCGCGGGGCGGGGGGCGGGGGCCGCCGGTGCGGGGTCGCGGGGGGCGGTGGGCTGGGGGCCGTTGGCCAGGGCGAGCGCGTCGTCGAACTCGTCGATCATGCCGGCTCGTCCCGTTGCTCCGCCGGTTGTTCCTCCTGCCGCCAGGCCTCCGCGAGGGCGGAGATCCTGCGGGCGGCCTCGGCGGGGGACATGTCGTGCAGGGCCGCCGCGTATCCGATGAGGAACGTGGTCAGCGGGGCCGCCGGGCGGGCCACCGCGTGCGCGGCGTCGCGGGCGGCGTCGAGCAGCACGCCGGTGTCCACGTCGGGGTCGACGCCCAGTTCGGTCTTGACCGCGGCAATCCATTCATCCAACACCCCCCCATGGTCCCTGATCCGGGCACGGGCCGCGGCGATGTCCGCCCAGGTGTCGCAGTCCAGGCCGCGGGGGGCGGGCAGCCGGTGCAGGGTCAGGTCACCGAGCAGCAGTTTCAGGGGGAGTCCGGCGAGGGTGCCGTACTCGGCGGTGAGCAGGGCGAGTTCACGGCGCAGCGGCTCGGCCCGGTAGACGGCGGTGAGCGGCTGGTCGCGGCCCTCGTCGTCGTGCAGGAGCGCGCCGTCGGCGCCGGGCGGCACGGCCAGCAGGCGGTGCAGCGCGCCGGGTGTGAGGAACGGCAGGTCGGCGGCGAGCACCGCGACCAGGGGGCGGGAGGTGTGCCGCATGCCCGCGTCGAGGGCGGCCAGCGGGCCGCCGCCGGGCGGGTCCTCGGCGGTCCAGGAAACGGGCCGGGCGGTGGGCCGGCGCGGGCCGACGACCACGGTGGTGGCGGCGTCGGGACACGCGGCGAGCACCCGGTCGAGCAGGGTGCGGGCGCCGACGCGCACGGCGGGCTTGTCGGCCCCGCCGAGGCGCCGGGCGGCGCCGCCGGCCAGGACGACGGCGTCGAAGTCTGCCATGCGGGAACGGTACCCGCCCGGAGGCACCGGCACAGGCCGTCCCGGTAGGGGTGCTAAAGATCGCGGAGCAGGAGGAGTGGCTGTTCGACACGGTCGACGACGTCGCGCAGGTAGCCGCCGGCGGTGCCGCCGTCGCAGACACGGTGGTCGAAGGTGAGCGAGAGCTGGACGACGTGCCGCAGCGCGAGCCGGCCGTCGTGGGCCCAGGGCTTCTCGGTGACGCGGCCGACGCCGAGCATGGCGCCGCCGGGCGGCTGGAGCAGCGGGGTGGAGCCGTCCACGCCGAAGACCCCGTAGTTGTTGAGGGTGAACGTGGCGCCGGTGAGGTCGGCGGGCGGCAGGGCGGCGGCGCGGGCCCGCTCGGTGAGCCGGGTCAGCTCCTCGGCGAGCCGGTGGCCGGGCAGCGACCCGGCGTCGCGCAGCACGGGAACGAGCGTGCCGCGGTCGGTCTGGGTGGCGAGCCCGAGGTGCACGGCGCGGTGCCGGACGATCTCCCGGGCGTCGGCGTCCAGCGAGGCGTTGAGCCCGGGGTGTTGGGTGAGCGCGGCGAGGCAGACGCGGGCGAGGAGGGCCAGCAGGGGCAGCCCGGTGGCGCGGCGGGCGGCCAGGAGTTCGGTGGCGTCGGCGTCCACCCAGCAGGTGGCGGCGGGGATCTCGGCGTGGGCGCGGGTCACGTTGTCGGCCATGGCGGCCGGGACGCCCGTGAGCGGAACGCGGTCGGCGGCGGCGGCCCGTTCGACGTCCGCGCGGCTCACCAGCCCGCCGGGGCCGGTGCCGGTGATCCGGCGGGGGTCGACGCCGCGTTCCCGGGCCAGCCGCCGCACGAGCGGGGAGGCCACGGGGACCGGCTCGTCGGGGGAGGGGCCGGTCCCCGGCGCCGCGCGCGAGGGGGCGACCGTGTCCTCGCGGGTGGGGGAAAGCGCCGGGGGCCGGGGTTCGGGGGACGGGCCGTAGCCCACCAGAACGGGCGTGGCGGTGTTCGCGTCCGCCTCGGTGGCGATGTGGATCAACGGGCCGCCGACGGGGATCTCCTCGCCGGGGGCGCCGAACCGGGCGGCGACGGTGCCCGCCCACGGGCAGGGCACCTCGACCTGCGCCTTGGCGGTCTCCACCTCCACGACGGGCTGGTCCACGGCCACGGAGTCGCCGACCTTGACCAGCCAGCGGACGATCTCCGCCCCGGTCAGTCCCTCGCCGAGGTCGGGCAGCCTGAATTCGCGCGCGGTCGTCATACGAGGTCCCACTGGAGCCGGGAGACCGCGGCCAGGACGCGGTCCGCGTCGGGCAGATGGTGCTGTTCGAGCAGCGGCGGCGGATAGGGGATGTCGAAGCCGGTCACGCGCAGCACGGGGGCGCGCAGGTAGTGGAAGCAGCGCTCGGTGACGCGGGCGGCGATCTCGGCGCCGGGCCCGGCGAAGCCGGCCGCCTCGTGGACGACGACGGCGCGCCCGGTGCGGCGCACCTCCGAGCAGACCGTCGCGTCGTCGAACGGGACCAGACCGCGCAGGTCGACGACGCCCAGGTCGTAGCCGGCCGAACGGGCGGCGTCGGCCGCGGCGAGGCAGACCGGCACGGCGGGGCCATAGGTGATGAGGGTGGCGTCGGCGCCCGGCCTGACGACCACCGCCCGCCCCAACGGCGGTACTTCGGCGGCCGGTTCGCCCTTGCTCCAGTACAGGCGCTTGGGTTCGAGGAAGACGACCGGGTCGTCGGAGGCGATGGCCTGCCGCAGCAGGCCGTAGGCGTCGGCGACGGTGGCCGGGGCGACCACGTGCAGCCCGGGGGTGGCCATGTAGTACGTCTCGGAGGAGTCGCTGTGGTGCTCGACGCCGCCGATGCCGCCGCCGTAGGGGATGCGGACGGTGAGCGGCATGGGCAGGGTGCCGCGGGTGCGGTTGCGCATGCGCGCGACGTGGGAGACAAGTTGCTCGAACGCGGGGTAGGCGAACGCGTCGAACTGCATCTCGACGACCGGCCGCAGTCCGTACATCGCCATGCCGGTGGCGGTGCCCAGGATGCCGGCCTCGGCCAGCGGGGTGTCGGTGCAGCGCTCCTCGCCGAACTCGGCGGCCAGCCCGTCGGTGACGCGGAAGACGCCGCCGAGCGCGCCGATGTCCTCGCCGAGCAGGTGGACGGCGGGGTCCTCGGTGAGCGCGTCGCGCAGCGCGCGGTTGAGGGCCTGGGCCATGGTGATCACGGCGCCTCCCCGAACTGCCTGGCCTGCTCGGCGAGTTGCGGGGTGGGGGTGGCGTAGACATGGGCGAACAGGTCGGCGGGGCGCAGCGCGGGGTCGGCGCCCAGGGCCTCGCGCAGCTCGGCGGCGGTGCGTTCGGCCTCGGCGCGGGCGTCGGCGGCGCCCTCGTCGGTGAGCAGGCCGGCCCGGCGCAGCTCCCGTTCCAGCAGGTCCAGCGGGTCGCGGGCGCGCCAGGCGGCGACCTCGTCCTCGGCGCGGTAACGGGTCGCGTCGTCGGCGTTGGTGTGCGCGTCGAGGCGGTAGGTGACGGCCTCCACCAGGGTGGGGCCCTCGCCGGCCCGGGCCCGCGCCAGCGCCCGGGTCAGCACGTCGTGGACGGCGGGCGCGTCCTGGCCGTCCACGAGCCGCCCGGGCATGCCGTAGCCGATGGCCTTGTGGGCGAGGGTGGGGGCGGCGGTCTGCTTGGCGAGTGGTACGGAGATGGCGTAGCCGTTGTTCTGCACCAGGAAGACGACGGGGGCGCGCCAGACGGCGGCGAAGTTCAGCGCCTCGTGGAAGTCGCCCTCGGAGGTCCCGCCGTCGCCGACGAGGCCGAGGACGGCGACGTCGTCGCCGCGCAGCCGGGCGGCGTGGGCGAGGCCGACGGCGTGCGGGAGCTGGGTGGCCAGCGGGGTGCACAGCGGGGCGACGCGGTGGGCGCGCGGGTCGTAGCCGGTGTGCCAGTCGCCGCGCAGCAGGCCGAGGGCGGCGGCCGGTGGCAGGCCGCGGACGACGGCGGCGAGGGTGTCGCGGTAGCTGGGGAAGAGCCAGTCGCGCGGGCCGAGCGCGAGGCCGGCGGCGACCTGGCACGCCTCCTGGCCGGTGGAGGACGGGTAGACGGCGAGCCGGCCCTGCCGGGTGAGCGCGGTGGCCTGGGCGTTGTAGCGGCGCCCGCGCACCAGTTCGCGGTGGAGCCGGGGCCAGAGCACCGGATCGGGGGGCACCGAGCCCAGCAGCCGGTGCGGCTCGGGCTCCGGCAGCAGGGCGACGGCGGGGTCGACCGACAACTGCGACACGGTCACGGCGGGCACCTCCTCGCGGGCGAGCGGGCTCCCTACCGATTGTTCGGTTGATGGCGCAGCTTGGCTACGGGTCGCGCGAGCCTGTGGACAGGTGGTCTGATTTGCCGTGATATGGGGGCAGGATGTCCAGGGAGGGGAGGTTGTCGCCCATGCCGGAGGACCAGTTGACTTCGCGCCCGGCGCAGCCCGTTCGGCCGCTCGATCCGATAGACGCCGCGATTCTGCGGCTGCTGCGCGCGGACGGCCGCGCGTCGATCCGTTCGGTGGCCGAACAGGTGCACATATCCCGGGCCAACGCCTACGCCCGGATCAACCGGCTGATCGAGGAGGGCGTGATCCGCGGCTTCACCGCCCGGGTGGACCACGAGCGGGCCGGCCAGGGGGCGTCGGCGTACATCACGCTGAAGATCGTGCAGGACAGTTGGCGCACGGTGCGCGCCAAGCTGGAGGCGCTGCCGGGGGCGGCCCATATCGCCCTGGTCAGCGGGGACTTCGACGTTCTGCTGCTGGTCCACACCGCCGACAACCGGGCGCTGCGGGAGCTGGTGCTGACCCGGATCCAGGGGATGCCGGAGGTCCTGAGCACCCGCACCCTGCTGGTCTTCGAGGAACGGGATCTGCCGCCGGACCGATGAGTTTCCGCGCCCGGTCCGGTCGGCACTGGCGTACCGGGGGATTCGGGACAACGCGCACGGAAGCGCGCGGAACGGGAGACGGATCATGAGGCTGACGCTGACGGAGTTCCTGTCGCTGGACGGGGTCGTGCAGGGCCCCGGCGCGCCGGACGAGGACACCAGTGGCGGGTTCGCGCACGGCGGCTGGGTGTTCCCCTACGCGGACGACGACTTCGGCCGCCTGGTGGCGGGCTGGTTCGAGCGGGCGGACGCGTTCCTGCTGGGCCGCCGGACGTATGACATCTTCGCGGGGTACTGGCCGCGCGTCACCGACCCGGAGGACCCGATCGCCGGCCCGCTCAACTCGCTGCCGAAGTACGTGGCCTCCCGGACGCTCGACAAGCCGGACTGGGCGAACACGACGGTGCTGGGCGAGGACGTGCCGGCGGCCGTCGCCGAGCTGAAGCGGCGGCCGGGGCGGGAGCTCCAGATCCACGGCAGCGGGACGCTGGCGCAGTCCCTGCTGGGGCACGGCCTCATCGACGAGCTGCGGCTGCTGATCCACCCCGTGGTGCTGGGCGGCGGCAAAAAGCTGTTCCCGGAGGGCGGCACGGACGTGGCGCTGCGGCTGACGGACACCGCGACGACCGCCTCGGGCGTCGTTGTGCATGTGTACGAGCCGGCGGGCAAGCCGGGGCACGGCTCGTTCACGGAGCCCGGCTGACCGGGCAGCGCCCCTCGCCCAGCGCCCGGGCGTCCTCGTCGAGGTAGAAGTTGGGGCGCAGGTCGGCCTCGTCGTAGTACCGGTGGTAGACCGGGGTCAGCCCGCCGGAGACGGGCGGCACGATCCAGCTCCAGTCGGCGGGGACGATCCGCCCCTGCTCTTTTTCCCGGGCCAGATGCGTGAGGAAGCGGCGGGACTCGGTGTGGTGGTCGCTGATCTTGACGCCCGCCGCCTGGAACGAGTGCAGCACCGCGACGTTGAGCTCGACCAGCGCGCGGTCCCGCCACAGCGTCGTCTCGCTGCTGGTGTCCAGGCCCAGCAGCTCGGCGATCAGCGGCAGCAGGTGGTAGCGGCCGGGGTCCACGAGGTTGCGGGCGCCGATCTCGGTGCCCATGTACCAGCCGTTGAACGGGGCCAGCGGGTAGTCGATGCCGCCGATGGTGAGCCGCATCTGGGAGATGGCGGGCACGGCGTGCCAGCGCAGGCCGAGCGCGGCGAAGCGCGGCTCGTTCGGGTGGCTGAGCGGCACTTCGAGCACGAGGTCGCGCGGCACGTCGTAGAGCTGCGGCTTGTCGCCGTGCGTCTGGATGACCAGCGGCAGGACGTCGAACCACCCGCCCGGCGCCTGCCAGCCCAGGCGGCGCACCGCGTCGGTGAACCCGAGCTGGCCCTGGTCGCCGATCGGGGTGCCGTCCAGGGCGCGGTAGCCGGCGTAGCGGATGAGCTGGCTGTTCCACACCCGGGGCGCGTCGCGGTACGGGGTGGCCGGGGCGAAGACGGAGATCACCGGGCGGATGCGGCCGGAGTTGGTGGCCAGCCGCAGATGGTCGCAGAGGTGGCCGTGGATCTCGTCGGCGGTGACGGCCGTGCGCCGGTCCAGGACGCGCAGGCTCTTCCAGTACAGCCGGCCTATGCAGCGGCTGGAGTTGCGCCAGGCCACCCGGGCGCCGAACTCCAGCTCGGCGGTGGTGTGCCGGTAGGTGCCGGTGTGCTCCAGGTGCTCCCGGATCTGCCGCAGCCGGGTCGTCAACGGGACGGGCTGGTCGGGCTGTTCGGCGTGGAACTGCCGGATGAACGCCTCCGCCTCACCCCAGTCGGGCGGCCGCCAGCGAGTCGTCGGGCGGGTACCGGGGGTGGATCGGTGGGGGTTCATGGGCATCCCGGGGTCTACGTGCTCGCTTGCGTCTCGTGCGTTTCTCGCGCTGCTGAGTCACCCCCACTGCGGGTCAGGGTAGTTGATGACGGCACCGGCCCCGGGGCCGCCGGGGACCGGCCCGGGACGCGCAGCCCGTCGAATGCGGTGGAAAGCACGGCTTCGACCACCTCGGCCGAGACCCGGGGGCCGCCGGGCTGTGGCCGATACCACTCCACCAGCGAGTTGATCATGCCGAACAGCAGCCGGGTCGCCAGCCGGGGATCCACGCCCGGCCGCAGATCGCCCTCGGCGACCGCGTCGCCCACCAGCGCGGCCACCCGGTGGTCGAACTCCCGGCGGCGGCGCAGCGCCCAGCGTTCCGTGTCGGTGTTGCCGCGCACGCGCAGCAGCAGGGTCACATAGGGCAGCCGCTCCATCAGCACCTCGGCGGTGCGCCGCACGACGTGCTCCAGCCGCGCGACGGCCGGGCCGCTGACCGCGGCGGGCTCTGCCAGCACCGCCGACAGGCCGTCCAGCGCGTGGCTGACGGCGCGCCGCAACAGGTCCTCCTTGCCGGGCACATGGTGGTAGATGGAGGACTTGGAGATGCCCGCGGCCCGGGCCAGGTGCTCCATCGACGTGCCGTCGTAGCCGCGTTCGTTGAACACCTCGACCGCCACCGCCAGCAGGCTCTCCGGCGTGTAGGCGTCCCGTTTGCCTGCCATGGTCCCCGTTCCGTGCGTGTCTGCGGCGGTCTTGCACCGACCGTTCGTTCGGCAGCACTATCGTGCCATGGTCACATCGCACCGCGAAACGCTGGACACCGCCGTCCGGACCATCCGCAGCCGGGCGTACTGGTCTCCCCACCCCGAACTCCCCCGGGCCTACGAGGACGACGGCGAGGCCGCGTTCGCGGCGCTGCGCGACCGCCCCTTCGAGCTCGACCAGCCCGGCACCGACGGCCGGACGGGCGGCGAGGTCTCGCCCTACGGCTTCCCCCTCGGCATCGACTACCCGCACGCGGACCCCGACGTGCTGCTGCCCGCGATGCGCGCGGCGCTGCCGGGCTGGCGGGCGGCCGGCGCCGAGACGCGGGCGTTGACCTGTCTGGAGATCCTGCGCCGGATCAACGCGCGCAGCCCGGAGTTCGCGCGGGCCGTGATGCACACGACGGGGCAGGCGTACGGGATGGCGTTCCAGGCGGGCGGGCCGCACGCGCAGGACCGGGCGCTGGAGGCCGTGGCGCACGCCTACGCGGAGCAGACGCGCACGCCGGCGCGCGCGGAGTGGACCAAGCCCCAGGGCAAGCGCGAACCGCTGCGGCTGGCCCTGGAGTTCGTGCCGGTGCCGCGCGGGATCTCGTTGCTCATCGGCTGCAACACCTTCCCCACCTGGAACGGCTACCCCGGCCTCTTCGCCTCCCTGGCCACCGGCAACCCGGTGCTGGTCAAGCCCCACCCGCGCGCCGTGCTGCCGCTCGCGCTGACCGTGCGCGTCGCGCGCGAGACGCTGGCCGAGGCCGGCTTCGACCCCAACCTGGTGGCGCTGGCCGCCGAACGGGACGGCGAGGGCATCGCGCGCACCCTGGCGCTGCGCGAGGAGATCCGCCTCATCGACTACACCGGCTCCGCCGCGTTCGGCGACTGGCTGGAGACGCACGCCCGGCAGGCGCGGGTCTTCACCGAGAAGTCCGGCGTCAACACGGTCCTCGTCGACTCCACCGACGACTACGCCGGGATGCTCGCCAACCTGGCGTTCTCCCTCTCGCTCTACAGCGGGCAGATGTGCACCACCCCGCAGAACCTGCTGATCCCGCGCGGCGGGATCGAGACCGACACCGGGCACCGGTCCTTCGACGAGGTCGTCGCCGACCTTGCCGCCGCCGTGACCCGGCTGCTGGCCGACGAGAAGCGGGCCGTGGCGCTGCTGGGCGCCATCGTGAACCCCGGCGTGCTGGACCGACTGGCCGCCGCCGAGCGGTCCGGCGAGATCGCGCTCGCCTCCCGGTCGCTGCCGCACCCCGAGTTCCCCGGGGCCACCGTCCGCACCCCGCTGATCGTCCGGCTGGACGCCGCCGACCCGGCGACCGCGCCGGTGTGGCGGGGCGAGTGCTTCGGGCCGGTGAGTTACGCCCTGGCGGTGGACTCCACCGCCGAGGCCCTGGCGGTGCTGCGCCGCACCCTGACCGAACGGGGCGCGATGACCGTGCTGGGCCACACGACGTCGCCGTCGGTCGCGGCCGAGCTGACCGAGGTCTGCCTCGACACCAGCGCACAGCTCTCGCTCAACCTCACGGGCGGCGTCTACATCAACCAGACCGCGGCCTTCGCCGACCTGCACGGCTCCGGCGGCAACCCGGCGGCCAACGCGGCGCTCGTGGACGCCGCCTATGTCGCGCCCCGCTTCACCACGGTGGAGATCCGCCGGCCGGCGTAGACCGCTTCCGGCTCAGGCCCGGCGGGCGGGCGGCCGCCAGAACCGCCGGGTCGCCTCCAGCACGTCCGCGTTGCGCTGCTCCCACTCGGTGGCGGCGCGCACCGCCTCGTGCGGGCAGTCCCACGGCCGGCCGCCGCCGAGCGGACGCAGATGGAGCCGGGGGCCCGTCCGCCCCCCGACCCTGCCCACCCTGCCGGTCCGCGTATCGACCACGCACGCGCCGTCGGCCCAGGACATCACGGCTCCCTCGAAGTCCGTCCGTCTTCTCGGACACCACTGTGGAGGGTCCCGATGTCGGCCGGTCGCGTGTTTCCACCGCATTGCGCAACGAAAAACTCAATCGGGGGACGCCGCGGCGGTGAGAAAGGCGCATCCGTTCGAGCGCGTTGGGGCACTATGCCGCACCGGCCGGGCCGCTGTCCCCGTTTTGCCCGCGCGTCGCCCGTACCGGGGACGGCGGGCGGCGCGGACCCCGGGCCGCGTCCTACGCTGCCGCGCATGATTCGAGCCGTCATGTTCGACGTGGGCGAGTGTCTGGTGGACGAGAGCCGCGAGTGGGGCGGCTGGGCGGACTGGCTGGGCGTGCCCCGGCACACGTTCTCGGCGCGGTTCGGCGCGCTGATCGCCCAGGGGCGCGACCCCTACGAGATCTTCCACCTCTTCCACGGCAGCTTCGACCACGACGCGGAGCGCGAGAAGCGGGACGACATCGGCGATCCGGAGTGGTTCGGCGAGAACGACCTGTACCCCGACGTGCGGATCACCATCAAGCTGCTGCGCGACGCGGGCCTGACGCTGGGCATCGCGGCCAACCAGTCGAAGGCCACCACGAAGATCCTGCGCACCCAGTTCACGGGCTATCTCGACGTGGTCGCGACCTCGTACGACTGGGGAGTGGAGAAGCCGGACCCGCGGTTCTTCGAGCTGCTGGTGGAACTGGTCGGCCTGGCGCCGCAGGAGATCCTGTACGTGGGCGACCGGCTGGACACCGACATCCGGCCCGCCGCCGCCGTGGGCCTGCGCACCGCGCTCATCCGGCGCGGCCCCTGGGCGCTGATCCAGGACAACGCCCCGGACGCCGCGGCGCTGCCCACGCTGGTGATCGACGGGCTGCGGCAGCTCCCGGACCGCGTCGAGGAGCTGAACGCGGCGGAGGGCCGGCCGGGGAATTCCGCGCCGGTCCGGTGAGTTGAGCGACCGACGAGAACACCGCGTCGAGGGGAGCTTCACATGCCCGCGGACAGCAAGGCACACATCCGCATCGCCCGGCCGTCGCGCGACCTGGCCGCCGCCGAGCGGTTCTGGGTCGGCGGGCTGGGCCTCACCGTGCTCTACCGGCACGACTGGGACGGCACCCCCGGCGAGCACGCGCTGCTGATGGTCGGCTGGCCGGACGCCGGCTGGCATCTGGAGCTGGTGGCCGAGGGCGCCCACCCGACCGAGCCCGCCCCCACCCCGGAGGACCTGCTCGTCGTCTACCTCGGCGAGGAGGTACCGGCGGAGCTGGTCGATCGCCTGGTGGCGCACGGCGGCACCCGCGTCCCGGCGCACAACCCGTACTGGGACACCTGGGGCGTCACGCTCACGGACCCGGACGGGTACCGGCTGGTGCTCTCCACCCGCGACTGGTCCTGAGCCGGGAGCACGCCCACCGGGAGCTGTGCGGCGTTTTCGGGAGCAAACGGGCACGACGCCGCTTCCGTGGCCGCGCGCGGCATCTGCCGGCGGCCACTCGTCACCCGATCGAGCGCATCCAGTGAAAGAGGGCCATCGCGACGCTGGTCGCCAAGTTGTAGCTGGAGACGCCCGAACGCATCGGCAGCGCCACCAGCGTGTCGGCCCGTTTCCGCAACTCCTCGGACAGCCCGGCGCGTTCGGAGCCGAAGGCGAGCAACGCGCCGTCCGCCACCGGGACCGAGCGGATGTCCGTGCCGGCCGGGTCGAGGGCGTACAGCGGGCCCGGCGGCAGGTCGCCCACGCTGGTGCGGGTGACCGCCGTCGCGAAGTGCAGCCCGGCGGCGGCGCGCAGCACGGCCGGGTGCCAGGGGTCGACGGTGCCGGTGGTGAGGACCCCGGCCGCGCCGGCGCCCGCGGCGAGGCGGATCACGGCGCCGATGTTGCCGAGATGGCGCGGGTTGTCGAGAACGACCACGGGCGCCCCGCCGGTGGCGGGCGCGCGCGGCGCGGGGTGGGCCAGCGCCGCGACGCCGGTCGGGTGCGGGCGGTCCACCAGCTCGCGCAGCGTCGCGGGGGCCACGGGCGTCAGCAGGGCGTCCAGCCGCCCGGCCAGATCGGGCGCGAGGTCCCGGGCCAGGCCGAGCACGGCGGGCTTGTCGGCGGCCAGCGCGAGCGGGATCGTGGCGCCGAAGCGCAGCGCGTGCTTGAGCGCGTGGAAGCCGTCCAGCAACACCGTGTCGCCGGCGGCCAGTTCCCGCCAGCGCAGAACGGCCTCCCCGCCGCTCACGTGGATTTCGCCCACGCCGGGGAGCGCGCCTCGGTGACACCCGCCGGTTCCGGCGCGGCGGGCGCCGGGGCGGCCCGCCGCAGTCGGCGGCGCACCGGCTCGGTCACACGCCGGGCGCGCGAGCCGAGCCACAGCAGGAACGCGGTGGGCAGGAAGACGCTGTCCATGGCGATCATGGCCAGCGAGAAGAACGGCAGGCCCAGCAGCACCGCGATGCCGATGTGCTCGCCGATCATCACCACCAGCAGGACGTTCTTCGCCCGCCGGTTCAGCAGGGCGAACGGGAACGCCACTTGGACCATGACCGTGCCATAGGTGAGGGCCATGATGATCAGGCCGCTGTCGCCGAGGAACTCGCTGATCTCCGGCCAGACGTTGAAGTAGTCGAGCTGCATCGGGTAGTAGACGGCGGTGCCGTCCTGCCAGCGGGAGCCCTGGATCTTGTACCAGCCCGCCGTCGCGTAGATGACGCAGACCTCGGCCATGATCACCAACAGGGCCGCGTTGTGCACCAGGTTGCCGATGACGTCCGAGACGATGCGCGGCTCACCGGGCGCGTAGCGGCGGATCAGCCACCAGTAGCCGTGCACCAGCCACATCCCGGCGAAGAACAGCGACCACACCGGGCTGTCGATCTTCCCGGAGACCAGCGCCGCGACCAGCAGCACGCCGAGCACCGCCCACAGCGCGATCCCGGCCGGGTCGTCGGTGACGTGCCGCTCCGGCTGCTGTGCGCGGCGGCGCGCGAGCCGGCGCGCGTCCAGCGACCACACCTGCCCGCAGCGGGTGAGCACCAGGTACATCACCATGAGGTGGATGACGTTGTCCCCGCCGTCGCCCATGAAGACGCTGCGGTTCTGCACCGAGAGCACGCCGATCATGAACAGCACGGACGAGGCGCGGGTGCGCCAGCCCAGCAGCATGCCGACGGCGGCGAGCATCGTCAGGTGGTAGACCAGCTCGAACCACGCCGTCGAGCTCGACCACAGCAGCACGGTGAACGCGCCGTTGTCATCGACGAACCGCGTGGCCAGGTCGAAGCCCCAGGGGCTGTCCGGCCCGTACATCTCATGCCGGTGGGGCCACTCGTGCAGCAGGAACAGCAGCACGGTCGTCGCGAAGCCGATGCGGACGATCGCGGTCTGGTACGGGCCGAGCGCGCGGCGCGTGATGTGCCCGATGCCGCGGGCCAGCGCCGCGTCGAACCGGCCGCCCAGATCGCGAAACGGCGACGGCGGCTCGTTCCCCGTGCCCTTGGTGGCGGTCTCCGTCGACCGCTGCGCGGGAATGCTCACCGCTGGTCCCCCTCCTGCCCACTCGCCAGGGCGCCGCCCGGCAGATCATCGGTGGTGACCACCCACCAGTCCAGCTCGTCGTAGACGGTCGAGGTGTCGAAGTCCTCGGCGCGCCAGTCCGGCGCGGGCACCCGCGTGGTGGCCGCCCGCAACTGGATGCGCTGCACGGTGTCCACGTCGAGGGTGTCGGACAGCCGCAGCATCGCGATGCGGCGCACGTACTCCTCCGACAGCTCGCCGCGCAGGCCGACCGGATCGCCGTCCTCGTCGTGGGAGTTGGTGTAGAAGTCCCAGGCGCGGCGCAGCGAGTTCTGCGCGGTGTGGCTGGGCAGCAACCGGTGCCGGATGCCCTCGATGTCCATCGCGGTCAGGTCGATCCACTCGGTGACGCGGCTGGAGCCGTCCGGGTCGCGCACCTCGGCGCGGACGTGCACGGCCTCGTCGCGCTGGAGCGGATTGGGAGCGAACAGCTTCCAGTTCTGCTCGAACTCCGGGTACATATAGCCGCGCATCGTCTCGTAGTGGTCCTCGCGCATCGTGTTCGACGGTGAGACGAAGAGAAACACCATCGCCAGATGCCACACCGCGAAGGACGCGAGTCCCCCCACCGCCAGGGCGATGACCAGCCGCGCGGGCAGCGACAGCGCGCCGAGGCGGACGGATTCCGTCGGCGTATCGGCGTGTGAATCACGTGCGGCGTGCTCGGGCGCCGTCTCGGATGGCAGCATGCTCGGCCCGTTCCCCCAGAACTGCTCTCGCTTGACCCGATGCACGGTACCGGTCCTCCGGCGGCCTTGACACGCCGGTGCGCCCGGATCACCATCGAACCGAACGATCGGTCGGCACCGAGGGAGGGCCGATGAACGCCGAACGCTTCGAGCGGGCCATCGCCGACGACGAACGGATCGAGCCGCGGGACTGGATGCCGGACGCCTACCGGGCCACGCTCATCCGGCAGATCGCGCAGCACGCGCACTCCGAGATCATCGGCATGCAGCCGGAGGCCAACTGGATCACCCGGGCACCCTCCTTGCGCCGCAAGGCGATTCTGATCGCGAAGGTCCAGGACGAGGCCGGCCATGGGCTGTATCTCTACGGCGCCGCCGAGACGTTGGGGGCCGACCGCGACGAGCTGCTGGACAAGCTGCACACCGGGCGCCAGAAATACTCGTCGATCTTCAACTACCCGACGCTCACCTGGGCCGACATCGGCGCGATCGGCTGGCTGGTGGACGGCGCGGCGATCACCAACCAGGTGCCGCTGTGCCGCTGCTCCTATGGCCCCTACGCCAGAGCAATGGTGCGCATCTGCAAAGAGGAGTCGTTCCACCAGCGCCAGGGATACGAGCTGCTGCTGGCGCTGTCCCGGGGCACTCCCGAGCAGCGCGCGATGGCGCAGGACGCGGTGGACCGCTGGTGGTGGCCGTCGCTGATGATGTTCGGCCCGCCCGACGACGCCTCGCCGCGCAGTGCCCGGTCGATGGCGTGGAAGATCAAGCGGCACACGAACGACGAGCTGCGCCAGCGTTTCGTGGACATCTGTGTGCCCCAGGCCGAGCATCTCGGGCTGACGCTGCCGGACCCCGGGCTGCGGTGGAACGAGGAGCGCGGCCACTACGACTTCGGCCCGGTGGACTGGGCGGAGTTCGAGGCCGTGGTGCGCGGCGACGGCCCGTGCAACGAACAGCGGCTGGCGCACCGGCGCCGCGCGCACGAGGACGGCGCGTGGGTGCGCGAGGCCGCGGCGGCGTACGCCGCGAAGCGCGCGGCGCGGGCGGCGGCGTGAGCGGGGCCGCGGCCGGGTGGCCGCTGTGGGAGGTCTTCGTCCGGCCCCGGCGCGGCCTGGCCCACACGCACGCGGGCAGCCTGCACGCGCCGGACGCCGAGCTGGCGCTGCGCAACGCCCGGGACCTCTTCACCCGGCGCGGCGAGGGCGTCTCGATCTGGGTGGTGCCGGCGGCGGCCGTCACCGCGTCCTCGCCGGACGAACGCGACCCGTTCTTCCGGCCGGCCGGCGACAAGCCGTACCGGCACCCCACGTTCTACGAGGTCCCCGAGGGGGTGCGGCACCTGTGACGGCGGCGGCCCTGGCGCTGGGGGACGACGCGCTGGTGCTGTCGCACCGGCTGGCCGAGTGGGCGGGCCGGGCGCCGGTGCTGGAGGAGGAGGTCGCGCTGGCCAACCTCGCCCTGGACCTGCTGGGCCAGGCCCGCGCGCTGCTGTCCCTGGCAGGCGACGAGGACGAGCTCGCGTTCCGCCGGGACGAGCGGCGGTTCACCAACGTGCAGCTCGTCGAGCAGCCGAACGGCGACTTCGCGCACACGATCGTCCGGCAGCTCTACTACGCCACCTGGCAGGAGCTGCTCTACGGCCAACTGGCCACGGGCGGCGGCGAGCTGGCCCCGCTGGCCGCCCAGTGCCGCCCGGAGACGGCCTACCACCGCGACCACGCGGTGACCTGGACGCTGCGCCTGGGCGACGGCACCCCCGGCAGCCACGCCCGGATGCGCCGGGCGGTGCCCGCGCTGTGGCGTTACACCGCCGAGCTGTTCGAGCCCGTCCCGGGCCTGGCGGGCGTCGACTGGCCGGAGCTGCGGGCCGCCTGGACGCAACGCGTGACCGCCACGCTCACCGAGGCCACCCTGCCGGTCCCGCCACCGGCCGCGCCCGCCGTCTGGTCGGCGGGCGGCGGGCGGCGGGGCATCCACACGGAGCACCTGGGCCGCCTGCTGGCCGAGATGCAGCACCTGCACCGCAGCCACCCGGGGGCGACGTGGTGAACCCGGAGGCGGTGCTGGCCGGGATCGTGGACCCCGAGCTGCCCATGGTCACGCTCGCCGAGCTGGGCGTGCTGCGCGGCGTCACATGCTCCGGCGGGCGGGTCGAGGTGGAGCTGGCGCCGACCTATCTGGGGTGTCCGGCCATCGAGGTCATGGCCGATGACATCCGGCGGGCCCTGCGTGCGCACGGCGCCGGCGACGTCGTCGTGCGCACGGTGATGTCGCCGCCGTGGACCACCGACGACATCACGGCCGAGGGGCGGCGGAAGCTCGCCGCCGCCGGGATCGCGCCGCCGCGGCCCGGCGGGCCGGTGTTCGTCGGGCTGCCGGCCGCGCCGAACGTGCGCTGCCCGCGCTGCGGCAGCGCCGCCACGACGCTGATGAGCCCGTTCTCCGGCACCGCCTGCCGGGCGCTGCGCCGCTGCGAGGACTGCCGGGAGCCGTTCGACCACGTCAAGGAGCGGTGATGTTCCACGCGCTGACCGTCACCCGCGTCCGCCCGGCCGCCGAGGACGCGGTGGCCCTGACGTTCGCCGTGCCACCGGCGCTGCGCGACACGTTCCGCCATGTCCCGGGCCAGCACCTCACCCTCCGGCACGGGGACCTGCGCCGCACCTACTCCATCTGCGGCCCGCCCGGGTCGGCCGAACTGACCGTCGGCGTACGGCGGGTGCCCGGCGGCGCGTTCTCCGGGCACGCGGTCACCGCGCTGGCCGCCGGGGACACCGTCGAGGTGCTGCCGCCCGCCGGGCGCTTCACGCTGCGCCCGCGCCCCGGGCACTTCGCCGCGATCACCGGCGGCAGCGGCATCACGCCCGTGCTGTCCATGGCCGCCACGCTGCTGGCCGACGAGCCGGCCGCCCGTTTCACGCTGCTGCGCAGCGACCGCAGCGCGGCCAGCGCGATGTTCCTGGACGAGGTGGCCGACCTCAAGGACCGCCATCCGGGCCGCTTCCAGCCGTTGCACGTCCTCACCCGCGAGGACGGCGAGGCGGGCCTCGCGCCCGGGCGGCTGGACGCCGCGAAGCTGCGCGCCCTGCTGCCCGCGCTGGTCCCGCCGGCCGGGATCGCCGGCTGGTATCTGTGCGGCCCGCCCGGCCTGCTCGACGCGGCGCGCGCCGCGCTGCGCGCGCTGGGCGTTCCGCGCGCCCGCGTGCACGCCGAGCTGTTCCACGCGGGCGCCGCCCCGCCGCCGCCCGCCCCGGCCCCGGCCACCAGGGGCGGCGGCACCCTCACCGCCACGCTGGACGGCCGCCGCGCCACCTGGCCGACGGCCCCGGGCGAGACGCTGCTCGCCGCCGTGCTGCGCAACCGCCCGGACGCGCCCTACGCGTGCCGCGGCGGGGTGTGCGGCACCTGCCGAGCCCGGCTGACCGAGGGCCGGGTGCGGATGGACCGGAACTACGCGCTGGAGGAGCCGGAACTGACCGCCGGCTATGTCCTGGCCTGCCAGGCCCGCGCGCTGACCGAACGGGTCGCGCTGGACTTCGACGCCTAGCGAAGGGCCCCTATCGTGTGGCCCATGAGCCGCGCGACCGAGACCTCCATCTTCACCGAGATGACCGAACTCGCCCACCGCACCGGGGCCGTCAACCTCGGCCAGGGCGTGCCGGACCTCGACTCCCCGCCCGCGCTGCTCCACGACGTGTCCGCCGCCGTGCTCGCCGGGCACAACCAGTACCCGCCCGCGGCCGGGCTGCCCGCGCTGCGCGAGGCCGTCGCCGCGCACCAGCGCGCCCGGTACGGCCTGGAGTACGCCCCGGACGGCGAGGTGCTGGTGACCACGGGCGCTACCGAGGCACTGGCCGCCGCGTGTCTGGCGCTGACCGGGCCCGGCGACGAGATCGTCACGTTCGACCCGTGCTACGACGCCTACCCGGCCGACGCCGCGCTCTCCGGCGCGAAGCTGGTGACGGCGCCGCTGGCCGTCGAGGGCGACGGCTTCGCGCTGGACGCGGACGCGCTGCGCGCCGCCGTCACCGGCCGCACCCGACTGCTGCTGCTCAACTCCCCGCACAATCCGACCGGAAAGGTATTCACCGAGGCCGAATTGCGGACCGTCGCGGAGATCGCGGTCGAGCACGATCTGACGGTGGTCACCGACGAGGTGTACGAGCACCTGGTCTACGACGGCGCCCGGCATGTGCCGATCGCGACGCTGCCCGGGATGCGGGAGCGCACGCTGGTGGTGTCCTCGGCCGGGAAGACGTTCAACGTCACGGGCTGGAAGGTCGGCTGGGTGTGCGGCCCGGCCGAGCTGGTGACGGCCGTCGCCTCGGTCAAGCAGTGGCTGACGTACGCCTCGGGCACCCCGTACCAGGCGGGCATCGCCCGGATGCTGGGCGCGGTCGAGGACTGGGCGGCGGACCTGCGCGGCACCCTCACCGCGAACCGGGACCTGCTGGCCGCCGGTCTCGCCGAGGCGGGGCTCAGCCCGTGCCGCGCGGAGGCCGGCTACTTCATCCAGGCGGACATCCGGCCGTGGGGGTTCACCGAGGGCCTGCGGTTCTGCCGGGAGCTGCCGGCGCTGGCCGGGGTGGTGGCGATCCCCACGTCCGCGTTCCGGCAGGGCACCGACCCGGCGCCCTGGCTGGTGCGCTTCTCGTTCTGCCGCAGGCCGGAGGCGCTGCGCGACGCCGTCAAGCGGCTGGCCGCCCTCGGCGGACGCGAGGGCGCGCGCACCGGCCTCACAGAACGAACGGCTCCCCCGCCTCGCTGACCAGCGCCCGGCCGGCCGCCTGCCAGGCGTGCATGCCGCCGTCCACGTTCACGGCGTCCAGCCCCTGCTGCACCAGATACGCGGTGACCTGCGCGGACCGGCCGCCGACCTTGCACACCACATACAGCCGGTCCTCGCCGGCGTGCTCGGTGATCTCGGCCAGCCGCCCGACGACCTGCCCGATCGGGATGTGCAGCGCCTCCTCGGCGTGCCCGGCGGCCCACTCGTCGGGCTCCCGGACGTCGAGCAGCCGCGCTCCGGCGGGCACGGCACCGGCCAGGACGGTGGGAAGTGTGAAGCTCATGCCATGACCCTACCGGCGTCAGCCGGTGAGCAGTCCGGCCAGCTCGGCCTCCCGCCGGGCCACCCGCTGCCGCAGCTCGGCGGCGATGTCGTCGAGCATGCCGTCCGGGTCCTCGCCGGCCATCCGCAACATGGAGCCGATCGCGCTGTCCTCCAGCGCGGCCGCGGCGTCGGCGAGCAGTTCCTTGCGCTGGGCCAGCCACTCCAGGCGCGCGTACAGCTCCTCCGCGTAGGCGCGCCCGGCGTCCGGTCCCTGCCCGCCGCGCTCCCACTCGGCGGCGAGGTCGCGCAGCTCGTCGGCGTCGCCCCGGGCGTACGCCTTGTTGACGCGGGCGAGGAACGCGTCGCGGCGGTCCCGCTCGGTCGCGTCGACGGCGAGGTCGGGGTGGCAGCGGCGGACCAGCTCGCGGTAGATCTTGCGGGCCTCCTCACCGGGCCGGACCCGGGGCGGCTCCTGGACGGACTGCTGGGTGAGCATGGCATAGCCCTCGGGGCTGAAGCCCTCGGAGTCCAGCCAGCCCTGGAACAGCTCGGAGACCAGCGGCAACGGGGAGACGGCCGCCCGCGCCTGGCGGGCGCGCCGCTCGTCCTCGGGGTCGCCGGTGCGCGCGGCGACGGCCTCGGCGATCTCGGCGTCCAGCTCCTCCAGGCGGGCATAGAGGGGGCCGAGGCGCTGCTCGTGGAGCCGGGAGAAGTTCTCCACCTCGATGCGGAAGGTCTCCACGGCGATCTCGAACTCGATCAGCGCCGTCTCGGCGGCGCGAACGGCCCTCTCCAGCCGGCCGGTCGCCTCGTCATGGTGATCCGTGTCATCCGTCACCCGGCCAGCCTAGGCCCGGAACTCCCCGGGGCAGTTCCCCGCGGCGCCCTCCAGGTGGGTCTCGGCCCAGCGGGTGAGCTCGACCATGGCGGGCCGCAGCTCGCGGCCGGCCTCGGTCAGCCGGTAGGTGACGCGCAGCGGCGGGCCCTCCTGGACCGTGCGGCTCACCAGCCCCTCGTGGGCCAGCTCGGTGAGGCGGTCGGACAGCATCCGCTCGCTGATGCCGGGCACCGCGCGCTTGAGCTCGGCGAAGTGTCCGGGTCCGTTCATCAGGGTGGCGAGGAGCACACCGGTCCAGCGCTTGCCCAGCAGGCCGAAAACGCGCAGCACGGCGTTGTCGGGCGCGCTGCAGGGCCCCTCGTCGTAGGCGCCGGCTGCCAGGAGCGCCTCGTCCCGGTTGTCCTGTGCGTCCAGCATGAGGCCAGCTTACCGGAAAGGCGGCTGGTGCAGAAAAGTAAGCTGCTATGGTAAAACTGGTAGCGCACGAACCTGCACCAACTAATCCCCTTATGGAGGACCCCATGGCCACGTTGCTGCACATCGACAGCTCCCTCAACGGTGAGCAGTCCGTCTCCCGTGCGGTGACCGCGAGCTTCCGCAAGACGTGGGAGGAGCAGCACCCGGAGGGCACGGTGATCTACCGCGATCTCTCCGCCGCTCCGCTGCCCCATCTCACCGCGGAGGCGCACACGGCCGGCTTCGTCGCCCCCGAGGACCGCACCCCGGAGCAGCGGGCGGCCTTCGCGATCCGCGAGGAGCTGCTGGGCGAGCTGGAATCCGTGGACGCCGTGCTGATCGGCGCCCCGATGTACAACTGGTCCATCCCCTCGACGCTGAAGACCTGGCTGGACAACATCGTCCTGGTGGGCCGCACGGCCGGCGGGGCCGAGAGCGTCGCGGGCAAGCCGATCACCGTGGTCACCAGCCGCGGCGGCTCCTATGCCCCGGGCACCCCGAACGAGGGCCGCGACTACATCGAGCCCTACCTCCAGTTCGTCCTCGGTGAGCAGCTCAAGGCCGATGTGCACTTCATCGTTCCCGAGCTGACGCTGGCGCCGGTCACGCCGTCCATGGCCGCGCTGGTGGACAAGGCCCACGCCTCGCGGGCGCAGGCCCACGAGGACGCCGAGGCCCGGGCGAAAGCCCTGGTCACGCAGCTCGCCGCCTGACGACGGGCTACTCGGCCCGGGCCGCCGCCGACGGGCGGGCCCGGGCCGAGGCGCGTTCCGCCTGCTGCACCGGCACGCGCGAACCGCCTGCCGGGCGCCGCCCACCGCCGCCCAGGCGCCGGCGCACGCCCCGCGTCAGCCGTTCGCCGGTGAACGAGACGCCGTGCACGAACCGCATCGCCGGCCCGAACGACGGCGCGGTGAGCAGGCCCGCGAAGAACAGCCCCGGCCGCGACGACTCGAACCCGCCGCTCAGCACCGGCGCCCACGTGCCGCGCACCGTGCGCAGCCCGTCCCGCAGCCAGGGGTCGAGCAGCCGCAGCCGCCGCAGGTCCGGCGCGAAGCCCGTGGCGGCGATCACGTGCTCCGCCTCGACCACGCCCCGGCCGCCACCTCCGCCGGTGACCACCTCGATCCGCACCCCGCCGCCCGGCACCGGCTCGGCCCGCACCAGCCGGTGGCCCAGCAGCACCGGCACGGTCCCCTCCAGCCGCTCGCGCAGCCACCACGCGCCGGCCGGGCCGAGCGCCGTGGCCGCGACATGCGTCCGCGCCGCGGCCGGCAGCCGCCGCACCGCCCAGGGCAGTTCCGACCAGACCCAGCTCGACCAGCCGGTGCCCAGACCGCTGTGCGGCGCCCGCAGCGCCGCCAGCCGGCCGCGTCGCAGCGGCTGCGGGGGCGTGTTCCAGCGCAGACCGCCGGCGCGCACCACCACCGTGGGCCGCGCGCCCGCCTCGGCCAGCAGCGCCGCCGTCTCCAGCGCCGCCTGCCCGCCGCCGATCACCGCGATGTCCCGGCCGGCGAACCGGCCCAGGTCCCGGTGGTCGGCGCTGTGGCTCACCACGTCCGGCGGCAGCCCGGTCAGCGCCCCCGGAAGCTGGACGAACGGCACCACGCCGACCGCGAGCGCCACGGTCCGCGCCGCCACCGCCGCGCCGTCACCCGTCTCGACGCGGTAGCCGCCCGGCGCGGCCGTGACGGATGTCACGTTCCGCTCCTCGACCGCGACCGGCAGCCGGCCGGCGAACCACAGCCCATAGTCCGTGAACGTCTCGATCGGCAGCGGACGGCCGTGCCCGACCGACAGGCCGCGGGCGGCGCAGTAGGCGGCGAGCGTGTCGCGGCCAGCCGGGTCGGACAGGTTGGACGCCCAGGGCTCGGACTTCAGGAACATCCCGGCGGGCATGTGGTCGCGCCAGGACGCCATCGGCCGGCCGAACACCCGTACCGCCAGGCCAGCCGCCGCGGCGTGCGCGGCGACCGACAGGCCGTACGGCCCGGCGCCCACCACTACCAGGTCATGCATCGCGCCTCATCCTTCTTCCTTGTCTCGTACGTCAGTTGAGTCGCCCTGCCGACCGCGGCCGCCTTCCGCAGCCCGGTGCCCAGGGAGCCGCCGGCCATGGCGAGGAACGGCGCGACGTCGTCCGCCGCGAACCACGCCCACTCGACCTCCCGGCCGCCGCGCCAGCCCCGCCGTTGTGCCAGCGCGGCCGGCGGCCCGTAGTTCTCCGCCACGAACACCCGGCCCGGCACCGGCCGCCCGGTGGGCACCGGCCGGCCCGTCAGGTCCAGGTGCAGGGCCCGGATCACGTCCAGCCCCGCGCGGTCGCGAAACAGCCGGAACTGCGCGCCCGGCCGGGGGTTGAAATCCAGCAGGTGCCAGGCGCCGCTGGCCGCGTCGAAACGGAAGTCCAGATCGAGCACGCCCCGGTAGCCAAGCCCGGCGGCCAGCTTCTCGGCCAGCCGCGCCACCTCCGGGTTGGGCAGCCAGCGGCCCACGGCCGTCAGCCCCGCCCGCACCGGCCAGGACAGCTCCTTGCGGCCGGTGCCGCCCAGCACGCAGCGGCCGTCCCCGGCGAAGCAGCCGTGGAAGAACCAGTCCGCGCCCGGCCCGCCCGGCAGCAGCCGCTGGAGCAGCAGCCGGCTGCCCGCCCGGGGGGCGCACGCGAACAGCCGCCGCGCCTGGTCCACACTCGTCACCACCGTGGTGCTGCGCAGCCCGCCGCCCGCCGGCAGCAGCCAGGGGCGGCTCCACTTGGCCACCACCGGCAGCCCCAGCTCGCGCACCGCCCCGGCCACCTCCGCCGCGCCGTCCGGCACGGCGGTCCGCGGGTGCGGCACCCCGAACCGCGCGCACAGCTCGGCCAACTCCGCCTTGTCCGCCGCCCGTTCGGCCAGCCCTGCGGGCAGCTCGGGCAGCAGGAAGCGGCCCCGCAGCCGGTCGCCGAGCCGGGCGGCGGCGATGGCGCCGATGTCGTCCATCGGGATCAGCACGGCGGGCCGCCCGATGCTCCGCGCGGCGGCCAGCAGCGCGCGTTCCACATCGGCGATCGAGCCGGGATCACCCTCGAAGCGGTGAGCACGCCACAGATAGCGGGAGCGTGACAACGGCGCACGCGCCGTTTCCACAAAGGCGTGCACCTCCACGCCCGCGCGCCCCAGCGACCTGACCGCCCCCAGCGAACCGTGGTGGAACGGATTCCGGTCCAGCCGGAGCAGCAGCGCGGGCACCCTGATGTCGAGCGGTGACATAGGGCGATCTTGAATCGCGGGGCCCGGCAGGCCCCTCGTCCGGGCATCGGAATTCCCGATTGGCGTACCGGAAAGCGTTCGCCCGGCGCATTCGAGAGATCGTGTGTTTAATGCCGAATAACCAGCGATGAGTTCCGCCGCGCCGCGCGGTCTGCGGTGTATGACCACTGAACCGCGGATGCTCGACCTCGAACCGACCGCCCGGCAACTGGCCGGTCTGCTGGACGCCATCGGCCCGGACCGCTTGGCCGACCCGACGCCCTGCCCCGACTACCGCGTCCGGGACCTGCTCCAGCACGTGCTGGGGCTCACCCTCGCCTTCCGGGCCGCCGCCCAGAAAGACCTCGGGCCGCTCACCGACACCGCCCCGGACGCCCCCGGCGCGCCCCGCCCCGCGCTCGACGGGGACTGGCGCGGCCGGCTGCGGCGGCAGCTCGACGAGCTGGTGGCCGCCTGGCGCGACCCCGACGCGTGGCAGGGCGACACCCGGGCGGGCGGCGTGCCGCTCCCGGCCGCCGTCGCCGGGCAGGTCGCGTTGAACGAACTCCTGCTGCACGGCTGGGATCTGGCCCGGGCCACCGGGCAGCCCTACGCGATCGACGACGCCAGCGCGCGGGCCTCGATCGCGCTGCTGTCGCAGGAGACGGACGACGCCGCCCGGGAGGGCACCGGCTTCGGCAGGGTCGTGCCCGTCCCGGCCGACGCCCCGCCGCTCGACCAAGCGGTGGGGCTCAGCGGCCGGGACCCGTCCTGGACGCCGCCGCCGGCTACCGCGTGATGCCCTGCTGCCTGGCCTTCTTCAGCCAGGAGGGGAACTCCGTCAGCAGCCGGTCGTACAGCTCCTCGTCGCCGATCCGCATGATGTCGTCGACGGCGAAGAAGCCGGTGTTGTCGATGACCCGGCCGCTCAGGCTGTCCAGGTGCTGAAGAACGCCGTAGTTGGCGTTGCCCAGGCCGACGAACTGCCAGAACAGCGGCTCGGTGGCGGCCGCGCGCAGCTCGGCCTCGATCTCGCGGTTGCGGTAGACGCCGCCGTCCGAGAAGAAGAGGACGAGGGTGGGCTCGGCCGCCGGGTGGGCGCGGACGAACTCCCGGATCTCCGCGATGACCTTCTGCTCCTCGTTCTGGATGCCGACCTGCCGCATGTCGACCTGGCCCTGCGGCGGGCCGGACGCCACGGCGTTCCCCTTCTTCTTCCGGCGGGTGAAGATGCCCATCTGGCCGACGCGAACGTGGAGTTGGAGCCACTGGGGCAGGTCGCCCAACTGGAGGTCGGGCAGCCGGGCCGGGTTCGAGGCGAAGGTCCACGCCTGCATCTCGCCGTCGTCGTCGAGCATGGCGGCGACGGGCGCCATGCGCTCCACGACGTCCCGGACGACGCCGCTGTTGTAGAGCTGCGTCATCGAACCGGAGGCGTCCAGCACGAGGATGACCCGCGCGCGCTCGTTCTGCGCGCCGCGCTTGGAGAGGCTGACGGCGACCTTCTCCTTGCGCAGCGAGAGCCGCTTGCGCATGTCGACCGGGAGCCGCTCCTCGCCCTTGGTCAGCCGGACCCCACCGGGCGCGGGCGCCGCGGGCGCTGGCGCGACCGGTGCCGCGGGCGCCTGAACGGGCGGCGGCGGAGCGGGAGTCGGCGCCTGGACCTGCTGGGGCTCCGGCTCGTCGTCGACGCTGATGCCGAAGTCGGTGGCGAGACCGGCCAGTCCCGAGTCATAGCCCTGCCCCACCGCGCGGAACTTCCACTGCCCGGCCCGCCGGTACAGCTCCCCGCTGACGAACGCCGTCTCGGTGGTCGCCGACATGTCGAACCGGGCCACCTCGGCCCCGCTCGCCGCGTCCAGCAACTGCATCCGCAGACCGGGCAGTTGACCGAACGTGCCGCCGTCCGCCGACGCCGCCAGCACCACGCGCTCGATGTCCGGCTCCAGCGCGGCGAGATCGACCTCGACGGCGTCCGCGCCGGGCTGCTTCCCCGCGTGCCGCACCGCGCCGGAGGAGTGCGCGGGCTGGTTGTAGAAGACGAAGTCCCCGTCGCTCCGCACCCGGCCGTCCGCGGCGAGCAGCAGCGCCGACGCGTCCGCGTCCGGCGCCCCCGGCTGCCCCGCGGTCCAGGTGAGCACGGCACGCACGGAGCCGGCCGACACGGGAACGTTCGCACCCTTGGCCAGAGATATGGCGGTCATCCCTCGCACCCCCTGCTCGTTCTCACTGTGCGGCCTTTCTACCATCCACACCATCCTGAGCCAGAGTGTCCGCAACCACGGGATGCCGGAGATAGTCCAGCACGTTGTGCGGCCACAGCGGCGCGATGGTGATGTCCGACAGGTGCTCGACCCCGGTGAAGACCTGCGCGAGCCGTCCGCGCGGGATCGCGACGAAGTCGCCGACGTCGGCGACGTTGACCCACCGCGCCACCCGGTCGCCCGCCCCTGCACGGCGGTCGCGTCAACGCCCCAGGCTGCGGCCCACTGCATCACGAACTCGACCTCGGCATCGGTCAGTTGGTCCCCCTGTCGCTGTCCCCGCAAGAGATCGGCGTTAGTACGCCGCCCGCAGCTCCAGCCCCACCCCCGTCCCCACCGCCTGCCCCCACGCAGCCCGCAACCGCGCACTTCCCACACCCGGGTTGGTGTCGGCGGCCCGGTAGTTCCGCACCCCGTGTACCCCAAGCGCCCGCCTCGCCGCGTCGGCACCTCGAACACGGCCAGCGCCCCGTTGACCACGACGGCCAGCCGGCCGGGACCGGCGAAGTGCAGCCCCTCGGGTCTGTCGGACAACGAGATCCGATACCGCAGCCGCGAAGTGACCACGTCCCGCACCACGATCAGCCACGCGCCGCCATAGCGGAAGAACTCGCCGCGCTCCTCCTCGCTGGCGACCACGGCGATCAGATCACTGCCGGGCGAGAAGCAGAAGTTATAAAGCTCCGCGTGATCCCCGGTGCGGAATAACGTCACGCCGGGGGCGGCGTTCGGGTGGACGCCACGTACAGAGTCCGGCCGTTACTCGCGGCAAGCCACGCGCTGTCGGAGGAGAACGCGGCCTTCACGATTCCCCCGGCGGGGAAGGGTACCGGCAGTTCCTCGTCATTGCCCGGATCGAACAGCCGCAGCCCGTGATCGGAACCCACCACCGCCAGGAGACCGCCGTCCGGCGAACCAACGAGAACCTGGCCCCAGAACCGAGGGCGAGGTGCGGACGGTCCTTCCTCGTCGGCGCCCTGCCAGAGGCGTACGGCCCCGTCCTCACCTCCGCTGGCCAGGAGCCGGAGCTCCTTAGCCGGGTGAAAGGCAAGACACCGCACGTCTCTCGTGTGACCCTCGCACTCGGCCACCAACTCCCGCGTCCTGTACCGCCATACCTGAAGGGGCGGGGTTCCTTGCAAGACCAGGCTGAAGGCCCTGAAAGCCCTGACGGAGGTGATGTCCACGGCCATGTCCCGGATGGCCAACTCGCTCGAAGAGATCGCGCACTGGCTGCCGCCCCGGCCTCCCGCCACCAGCACGCCGGCCACCGGTGAGAGGTTGCTCGCGGATTGGCGTGCCCGGTTGACCATCACGGACGACGTGTGGGCTGTCGCCGTGCTGCTCGCGCCCGGGTTGGCCGAGCAGGGGGAAGTCCGTTACGGGGTCGAGGACATCGCCGCCCGCACCGGGTTGCCCACCGCCCGCGTGCACGACAGTCTGCGTTTCCTCCTGAAGCGCCAGTGCATCCGCCAGATCGGTTCCGCCCACAACACCCCGGTCTATGGGCTGCCTCGGCAGCGTCACGCCTGACACACGTTTCACGGGAAACACCGGGCCCGCCGTCGCAATCCGAAGTTGCGGCGGTGGGCCCGGTTCGTGTCGCAGCGTAGCGTCTCAGTCGGCGACGGGGAGGTAGACGCGGTTGCCCGACTCCGCGAACTCCCTCGACTTCTCCGCCATTCCGGCCGCCGCCTCGTCGGCCAGGCCGAGCCGGTCGCCGTAGTCCGCCCGGATGTCCTGGCTGATCTTCATCGAGCAGAACTTCGGACCGCACATCGAGCAGAAGTGCGCCGTCTTCGCCGGCTCGGCCGGCAGCGTGGCGTCGTGGAACGCGCGGGCCGAGTCCGGGTCCAGGGAGAGGTTGAACTGATCCTCCCAGCGGAACTCGAAGCGCGCGTCGGACAGCGCGTCGTCCCAGACCTGTGCGCCGGGGTGGCCCTTGGCGAGGTCGGCGGCGTGGGCGGCGATCTTGTAGGTGATCACACCCGTCTTGACGTCGTCGCGGTCCGGCAGGCCCAGGTGTTCCTTCGGCGTGACGTAGCACAGCATCGCCGTACCCCACCAGGCGATCATCGCCGCGCCGATCCCCGAGGTGATGTGGTCGTACGCCGGGGCGATGTCGGTGGTCAGCGGGCCGAGCGTGTAGAACGGCGCCTCCTCGCACAGCTCCTGTTGGAGGTCGACGTTCTCCTTGATCTTGTGCATCGGAACGTGGCCCGGGCCCTCGACCATCGTCTGCACGTCATGCGACTTGGCGACGCGGGTCAGTTCGGCGAGCGTGTGCAGCTCGGCGAACTGCGCCTCGTCGTTGGCGTCGGCGATGGAGCCGGGGCGCAGGCCGTCGCCGAGGGAGAACGTGATGTCGTAGGAGCGGAAGATCTCGCACAGCTCCTCGAAGTGCGTGTACAGGAAGCTCTCCCGGTGGTGCGCCAGGCACCAGGCGGCCATGATCGAGCCGCCGCGCGAGACGATGCCGGTCTTGCGGCGCGCGGTCAGCGGCACATAGCGCAGCAGCACGCCGGCGTGCACCGTCATGTAGTCCACGCCCTGCTCGGCCTGTTCGACGACGGTGTCCCGGTAGATCTCCCAGGTCAGCTCCTCGGCCCGGCCGCCGGTCTTCTCCAGCGCCTGGTACAGCGGGACGGTGCCCACCGGGACCGGGGAGTTGCGCAGCACCCACTCGCGCGTGGTGTGGATGTCGCGGCCGGTGGACAGGTCCATCACGGTGTCCGCGCCCCAGCGCGTGGCCCACGTCATCTTCTCCACCTCCTCCTCGATGGAGGAGGTGACCGCGGAGTTGCCGATGTTGGCGTTCACCTTCACCAGGAAGTTCTTGCCGATGATCATCGGCTCGGTCTCCGGGTGGTTGACGTTGGCCGGCAGCACGGCGCGGCCGGCGGCGATCTCGTCGCGGACGAACTCCGGCGGGCGGTTCTCCCGGAGGGCCACGAACTCCATCTCGGGGGTGATCTCCCCGCGTCGGGCGTACGCCAGTTGTGTGACGGCGTCCGTGCCGTCCCGGCGGCGCTCGGCGATCCACTCGCGCCGCAGCGGCGGCAGCCCGCGGGTGACGTCGGTCTCGACGGCGGGGTCGGTGCCCGGCCCCGAGGTGTCGTACAGCGTCACCGCGTTCCCGTCGGTGAGGTGCACCCGCCGCACCGGCACCCGCAGATCAGGACGCGACCCGACGATATATCCCTTGTGTGAGCCGATGACGGACGTGCCTGACGTGCGTTCATCCTGCTTGGTCATCAGACCTACTCCCTACGCCGGCATTACCCGGTAACAGGTTCGGCGGTCGGCGCAGCTCCAGCGCCCTCTCAGCCCCGTGCTCGGAGCTCCCGCGATGTGCAAACTCGCGGTCCCACGCTAACGGCACACCGGTCGTGCTGAACAGAGGGCCGGGATTCTTACGCGATGATCGGAACGTGACCGCACCCGACGACACCCCGTTCGATCCGAAGGCCCACCCCCACGGGCACACCCATCAGCACGGCGGCCCGGTCGCGCCCGTCTCCGCCCACCTCCGGCGGGTGATAGCGGCGGTGCTCATCCCGTTCGCCGCGGTGATGGTCGCCGGCCTGGTGCTCCTGTGGCCGGGCGGCGCGCCCGAGCAGCACGAGCACACCGGCGTCGGCTTCGACCAGCAGCACGAACGGGCCCGGGTGACCGAGGTCACCGAGGTCCGGTGCGAGGACGTCGGCGTCCAGGTCCAGCAGGGCGTCGAGGGCCCGTGCGAGCAGGCCACCGTGGAGGTGACCTCGGGGCCGCACGCCGGGCGCACGTTCACCGAGATGGTGCCCCCCGACGCGACCCAGCGCTACAGCGAGGGCCAGACGGTCATCGTCGCCTACGCCCCGGACGCGCCCCAGGAGTTGCAGTACAGCGTCACCGACGTGGACCGGAAGGTCCCGATGCTGCTCCTCGCCACCGTCTTCGCGCTGGCCGTGGTCGCGGTGGGGCGGCTGCGCGGGCTGCTGGCGCTGGTGGGCCTGACGGTGAGCTTCGCGGTGCTGACGCTGTTCATCCTCCCGGCCATCCTGCACGGCTCGAACCCGCTGGTGGTGGCCGTGATCGGCGGCAGCGTGATCATGCTGGTGACGCTGTATCTGGTCCATGGGGTGAACGCCCGGACCTCGGTCGCGGTGCTCGGCACGCTCATCTCGCTGGTGCTGATCGGGGTGATGGGCTCGCTGTTCATCGGCTGGGCGCACCTCACCGGCAACACCGACGACCAGACCGGCCTCGTGCACAGCCTCTACCCGAACATCGAGATCCGCGGGCTGCTGCTGGCCGGCATCCTCATCGGCTCGCTCGGTGTGCTGGACGATGTGACGGTGACCCAGACCTCGGCCGTCTGGGAGCTGAAGCAGGCGGAGCCGGGGGCGAGTTGGCCGAAACTGTACCGGGCCGGGATGCGCATCGGGCGCGACCACATCGCCTCGGTCGTCAACACGCTGGTGCTCGCCTACGCGGGTGCCGCGCTGCCGTTGCTGCTGCTGTTCACGATCGCGCAGAGCAGCGTGGGGACCGTGGCGTTCAGCGAACTGGTCGCCGAGGAGATCGTCCGCACGCTCATCGGCTCGGTGGGGCTGGTGGCGTCGGTGCCGGTGACCACCCTGCTCGCGGCGCTGGTGGTGAGCGCCGACCGGCACCCGGTGCCCGTGGCGGCGGCTACCAGCCGCCACCGGAGGAGGAGGAAGAGGTGACCTTGCGCACCACGAAGATGAGGATGGCGACCAGCGCGGCGAACAGCAGGATGCGGAAGAGCAGCCCGACGACCCAGGTGATCACGCCGATGAGCATGGTGCCGAAGACAGCCAGCGCGATGGCGGGGATGGCGATCCACCGCACCCACCACGGCAGTGTCTTAAAGGCTTCCTTCATGACCACGGCTCCTGTTCCGCGCGATACCTCTTCCCCCCGGCGTTCACCTCGATGCTATGCGTGCCGGGGCGGCGCCGGGAGTCCCACCGGCCCCCGTCCTCCCCTGACCGTTCCCTGAGGCCGACCCTGAGACACCGCTGCGCGTCCCTCAGCCCTCCGGCGGCGAGAACACCACCATCACGCGCAGGTCCTCGGTGATGTGGTGGAACCGGGCCGGGGTGCCGGCCGGCACGTAGACCACGCTGCCGCGCGCGACCGTGGTCGTCTCCTCGCCCACCGTCATCGACGCCCGGCCGCTGACCACGAAGTTCACCACGTCCTGCCGCTGCGGGCGCTGCGGGTCCCGCTGCCCGGCGTCCAGCGCGTAGAGCCCCACGGACACATTGCGTTCGCGAAGAAAGCGTAGGTACGCACCGTCGTTCGCGAGCCGTTCCGCCTCCAGCCGATCCAGCCGGAACTCCTTCATCGCCTCATTCCCCTTGCGCCACCGGTGCCATCTGAAACGATCTCCTCCATGACAAGCATCCTGGTTCGGTTTCTGGCCAACGCCGTGGCGCTGGCCGCGGCCGTGTGGCTGGTGGGCGACATCACTCTCGGCGAGGATGACGCGAGCACCGGCAGCAAGACGGCCACGCTGCTCATCGTCGCGCTGATCTTCGGGCTCGTGAACCTCATCGTCAAGCCCATCGTGAAGCTCTTCTCCCTGCCCCTGCTGATCCTTACGCTCGGCCTGTTCACGCTGGTCATCAACGCCCTGATGCTGATGCTGACCGGTTGGATCGCCGGCGACTCCTTCGAGGTCGACGGCTTCGGATCGGCATTCGTGGGCGGCCTGATCATCTCGATCGTTTCCTGGGCGGTCAACCTGGTGTTCGACCGTGACTGACGCGAGGGACGACCGCGCGGCCGGCTACGGCGTCTGCTTCGTCTGCACGGGCAACATCTGCCGTTCCCCGATGGCCGAGGCGGTGCTGCGCGCCCGCCTGGTGGAGGAGGGCCTCGCCGACCGCGTGCGGGTGGCCAGCGCGGGAACGGGCGGCTGGCACGCCGACGAGCCCGCCGACCCGCGCGCGACCGCCGCGCTGCGCGCCGCCGGCTACGACGTCGCGCCCGAGGACCACGTCGCACGCCGGTTCGAACCCGCCTGGTTCGCCCGTTACGACCTCGTCGTCGCCCTCGACCGCGGCCACGCGCGCGCCCTGCGCCGACTGGCCCCGACGCCCGCGGCGGCGGCCCGCGTGCGGCTGCTGCGAGCGGACGGCCTGGACGTCCCCGACCCCTACTACGGCGATGACGGCGACTTCGCCGAGTGCCTGAACATCATCGAGGACGCCGTGCCCGGCCTCCTCGACGCGATCCGCCAGGAGGCCACGGCGTGAACGAGACCGACCTCGCGCGCCGCGTCGGCGCGCTCACCGGCGCGGCAACGACCGCGGCGCACCCGGTGAGCGGGGGCGAGATATGCGCCTCCTACCGCGTCGAACTGGCCGACGGGCGAACGGTGTTCGCCAAGACCCTGGCCGACGCCCCCGCCGACTTCTTCGCGGCCGAGGCCGCGGGCCTGGAGCTGCTGCGCGGCACCGGCGCGATCGCCATCCCGCGGGTACTGGCCGTCGTGCCGGACCTGCTGGTGCTGGAGTGGGTCGAGCCGACCGGGCCGACGCCCGCGCAGGCGGAGCGGCTGGGCCGCGAACTGGCCGCGCTGCACAGCACCCCGGCACCCCACTACGGCACGGCCGGCCCGCTCTACCTGGGCCCGGTGCCGCTCGCCACCCCGGCGCCGCCGGTCTCGGAGCCGGCCGGCTGGGCCGCGTTCCACGCCGAGTACCGGCTGCTGCCGCTGCTGCGGCTCGCCGTGGACAACGGCGGCATCGGCGCCGCGGACGCGCGGGACGTCGAGCTGCTGTGCGCGCGGATCGACGAGGTGGCCGGGCCGCCGCAGCCGCCCGCGGTCATCCACGGGGACCTGTGGGCGGGCAACATCCTGTGGACGGCCGGCGGCACCCCGCACCTGATCGACCCGGCGGCGCAGGGCGGCCACCCGGAGGCGGACCTGGCCTTCCTGGAGATCTCCGGCTGCCCGCACTTCGACCGCGTGATCGCGGCCTACGAGGAGTCCCGCCCCCTCCCCGGCCGCACCGACCGGGCCCCGCTCCACCTGCTCCACCACATCCTGATCCACGCGGCACTGTTCGGCGGCGACTACGGCAAGGAAAGCGGCGACGCGGCCCGGGCCGCACTGCGCACCCCCGCCCCATGAAAAGGGCGGGCGGGTGGGGAAAAACCGGCGCGCAGCGCCGGTGACCGCAGCCACAAGCGGCCCGGCCAGTGCCACGTACACTCGTCGGGCCATGGCCCCCGACAAAGGAGACACCAGGGATGACCGGGGACGGAACGCGCGCCGTGCGGGCCGGGCTGCCGGAGGCGGCCGCTTATGAGCCGCCCGTGCCGGGACCCGTGCTCGCCGCCCACTTCCATCTGCCCGGTGACCCGGCCGTCGCGCCCTACGGCTACGGCCGCGAGGGCAACCCGACGTGGACCGCGCTGGAGGCGGCCGTCGCCGAGCTGGAGTCCCCGGACCAGCCGGCGCACGCCGCCGTCTTCCCCTCCGGGATCGCCGCCACCACCGCCGTGCTGTTCGCCCTGCTGCGCCCGGGCGATGTCGCCGTCCTCCCGTCCGACGGCTACCAACTACTGCCGCGCGTGCGCGCCCGCCTGGAGGCGTTCGGCGTCGGCGTCCGCACCGCGCCCACCGGCGGCGACGCCCAACTGGCCGCCCTGTCCGACGACGTGCGGCTGCTGTGGATCGAGACGCCGTCCAACCCGGGCCTGGACGTCTGCGACATCCGCCGGCTCGCCGACGCCGCGCACGCCCGAGGCGCGCTGGTCGCCGTGGACAACACCCTCGCCACCCCGCTCGGCCAGCGCCCGCTCGACCTGGGCGCCGACCTGTCCGTGGCCAGCGGCACCAAGGCGTTCAACGGCCATGGCGACGTGCTCCTCGGCTATGTCGCCACCCGCGACGCCCGCCTGCACGCGGAGATCCGCGACTGGCGCACCACCACCGGCGCCATCCTCGGCCCGATGGAGGCGTGGCTGGCCCACCGCGGCCTGGCCACGCTGCACCTGCGCGCCGAGCGGCAGCAGGCCAACGCGCTGGCCGTCGCCGCCGCGCTGCGCGAGCGCCCCGAGGTGAGCGGGCTGCGCTACCCGGGCCTGCCCGGGGATCCGGCGCACGAGGTGGCCGCCCGCCAGATGCGGCGGTTCGGCTGCGTGGTGTCGTTCGCGCTGCCCGACCGGGAGCGGGCGGACCGTTTCCTCGGCGCGCTGCGCCTCGTCGACGACGCGACCAGCTTCGGCGGGGTGCGTTCCACCGCCGAGCGGCGCGGCCGGTGGGGCGGGGACGCGGTGCCGGAGGGGTTCATCCGGATGTCGCTCGGCGTGGAGGACGCGGCCGACCTCGTCGCCGATATCCGGCGGGCCCTGGACGCCGCGGCGCCCGACGCGTCCGGGACGTCAACTGTTCGCTGAGGTTTCACCCGGCGGTCGCCGGGCCACATGACTTTCATGGCCCAAGCACAACCCGTGGTCAAGCGCACCGCCCGCGCCATCCTGCTCGACGCCGCCGACCTCATCGTCATCAAACGCACCAAACCCGGCCGTCCGCCGTACTGGATCACCCCAGGTGGCGGGGTCGAGCCCGGGGACGCCACCGTGCTGGACGCCCTGCACCGCGAGGTGTACGAGGAGCTCGGCGCCAAGGTCACGGACGTGGTGCCCGCGTTCGTCGACACGGTGCCGCACGTGCCGGGGCCGGGGGACGGAACCCCGCCCGGCCTGAAGGTCCAGCACTTCTTCGCCTGCCGCCTCGCCTCCATGGACCCCGCGCTGCGGCACGGGCCGGAGGTGGACGAGCCGTGCGGCACCTACGAGATCGTGCGGCTGCCGTTCACCCCGGAGGGCCTGGCCTCCGTCGACGTGGTGCCGGTCTCGCTGGCCGCCTATCTCGGCCGGAACATCGCCGGCATCCACGCCCTGTTCGCACCCGACTTCGGCTAGGACTCCCTACCCGAACCAGCCGCCGGACCCATCGCCGGAGTTCGCGCCCCGGCGCTGTGCGCGCTCCAGGGCGCGCCGGGCCTCCTCGCGCCATGCCTCCGGGGGCGGGGGCGGCGGCGACGGCGGGACCGGGGGCAGCGAAGGCAGCGGCGGGGCCGCCGGCAGCTCGGCCGACGCGGTCGCCGGCGCGGCGGTCAGCGCGCGCGCCGGCGTGGGCGCGGGCAGGGTGCGCCCGTTCAGCTCCTGGGTGCGGCGGACCTGCGCCTCGCGCGCGGCGCCGAAGAAGTCCCCGCCCTTGCGCTTGTAGTCGTCCGTGCCCCACTCGCGCGCGGTGCGCCGCGGCGCCTTCACCAGTTGCGGGATGTGCTTGGCGCAGTGGATGTACGCCTCCTGGATGTCGATCCGCACCCACAGCTCCGCGCGCCGGCCCGGCACCGAGTCGGTGGGCAGCTCGGGGTGCGCCGCCCGGAGCTGGGCGTCCGGAACGATGGTGGCGCGGCCGTTGATGTGCAGGCCGATGCGGGCCCGGTCGAAGTCCATCAGCAGCAGACCGGCGTGCGGGTTCTCCGAGATGTTGCCCAGGGAGGCGTGCACGCCGTTGCCCCGGTACTCGGGGTAGGCCAGCGCACGCGGGTCGAGCACGTGGAGAAAGCCGGCCGGACCGGCGCGGAAACTGTTGTCGCACTCGCCGCGCGCGTCCGAGGTGGCCAGGAAGAACATCTCCTGCCGGGACACGAACTCCCGCATCCGCTCGTTGAGATGGTCCAGCACCTGTTCGTCGTAGAAGCGGTCGGCCCGTTGCTCGGTGCCCAGCCGCCGCTGGATGGCGTGTTCGCCGTCGCTGCCCGGGCGGCGCACCGGGAGGGCGGGCAGTCCGCCGTTCCCCTCGCCGCCCATGCCTGTTATTCCTGACATCCCGTTACTTCACTTCTTACCGTCTCGTCGCCTCTGGACTGCCATCGCTGCCGTCACTGTGTATCACCACCGCGCCGCCTCACCTGCCGGAGGAAACGAGCGTCCCCAGGAAGTCGTGCCAGATCCGGTCCTGCGGTATCCCGGAGGAGACCAGCGCGTCCACGCTCTTGCGGATCATCTGCGGCGGCCCCGAGAGATATCCGTCGAACTCCCGCCACGGCCCGAACTGCCGTACCGCCTCCGGAAGCTGGCCGGCGATGCCGCGCGTCGCGAGCTGGGCAACGACCGGGCGCACCGACAGCCAGGGGTGGCGCCGTTCCAGGTCGAGGAAGGAGTCCAGGTCGTAGAGGTCGGCGTCGCGGTTGGCGCCGAAGAACACCTCGACGGGGCGGCGCCTGCCGTGCTCCGCGACGTCCTCGACCAGCGCCTTGATCGGCGCTATTCCGGTGCTGCCTCCCACGCACAGCAGCCCGCGCGTCGAGGAGTGGTCCACGGCCATCGAGCCGGCGGGCGGCCCCAGCCGGATCATGTCGCCGCGCCGGGCGCGGTGCACCAGCGAGCGGGACACCCAGCCCGCCGGCACCGCCTTGATGTGGAACGAGAGCAGCCCGTCGGACCGGGGACAGGAGGCGAACGAGTAGTAGCGCCAGACGCGCGGCCACCACGGCGTCTCGACGCTGGCGTACTGTCCCGCGCGGTACGGGTAGGGCTGGTCGGGGCGGACGGTGACCACCGCGACCTCGCTGGTGCGCCGCTCGTGGGAGATGATCTCGGCGTTCCACCAGGGCGGCGCGCGCAGTTCGTCCTCGGCGGCGGCGTCGATCATGGTCTGGGAGATCGCGGTGTAGGCCCGGACCCAGGCGCCCTCCACCTCGGGGCTCCAGCTCCGGTGCGCGTAGCGCTCCAGCGCGTACATCAGGGCCTCGCCGACGGCGGGGTAGTGGTGGGGGAGCGTGCCGTACTTGCGGTGGCCGCGGCCGAGGTGGCTCAGATACTCGGTGAGGGTGACGGTGTCGTCGATGTGCTCCGCGGCGGTGAGGAGCGCGCCGAAGAGCCGGTCGCGCTGCGCGTCCATCGCCGGGGGGAACATCTCGCGCAGTTCGGGGTTGTGCAGGAAGAGCAGGGCGTAGAAGTACGAGGTGACGTCGTCCGCCACGGGCTCGATCTCCGCGAGGGTGCGCCGGATCAGCACGGCGTCGGGCGAGGGCGCCCGGTTCCCGCTCCCGTCCGCGTTTCCGCTTCCGGTGGTGGTGGCGCCGTCGTCGGCCGATATCGCGGTCATGACCCTGCCTCGCCTCGATCAACTCCCGGTCGCACAGCGTGTCAACGTGCTCACCGGGAGCGGGTGGTTAACCGGAAACCCGGCCATCGAGCCCCCCGCATCCCCTAAACTTGGCGGCTTCTCACCGCCCGGACGCGGGTCTGACCCTACCGTTATACGGCTGAGACACAAGCCCCTTCCGGGAACGCGTGGTTCGTACGATTCCTGTGGGTTTTTAAACTTCCGCATATGACTATCACCATGCGGCGTGCGACCACTGCCGACGTTTCCTCCATCGTGGACATGCTCGCCGACGACATACTGGGCGCCCAGCGGGAGGATCCGGCCGACCTCGCCCCCTACCTCGCCGCGTTCGCCCGCATCGACGCGGACCCGAACCAGCACCTGCTGGTCGCCGAGCGCCCGGCGGACGGCCGCGTGGTGGGCACGCTCCAGTTGAGCGTCATCCACGGGCTGTCCCGCCGGGGCTCCTCGCGGGCGCTGATCGAGGCGGTGCGCGTCCACGCCGACGAACGCGGCGCGGGCCTGGGCAGCGAGCTGATCCGGCAGGCGGTGGCGGAGGCGCGGCGGCACGGCTGTGTGCTGGTGCAGCTCACGTCCGACGCCGCCCGCGCCGACGCGCACCGCTTCTATGAACGGCTCGGTTTCAAGGCGACACATGTCGGGTTCAAGCTCGCGCTCTGACCGGTTGGGCCCGCTTCTTGACCGCTCGCTTCTCGACCGCTCGCTTCTCGACCGCCCGCTTCTCGACCGGCGCCTCGGCCGGCCCGGTCACCGCCAGCCCGCCGCGTCGGTGCCGCCCGGCACCGGGGCGTCCGGCTCGTAGGGCTCCCGGGTGAAGACGAACGTCCCGAGGTCGAGATGGCTCACCGAGCCGTCCGGACCGCGCACGGCGCGCAGCGTCTCCCCCGCGAAGTAGCCCTCCAGCCCCAGCCAGGTGCCGTCCGGCCCCGGCCGGAACCGGGAGCCGCGGCCCACGCCGCCCAGCGGCGTCAGCGACAGCGCCGGCCCGGCGTGCAGGCGCAGCACATACCCGGACGTGCCCCAGTGCCAGGTCCCGGTCAGCGCCACCAGTTCGGGGTCGGCGTCCGGCATCGGCCGCCAGGGCGCGGGCAGCGGCGGCTCGTGCTCGGCGACCAGGTCGAGCAGGTCGGCGGCCAGCCCGGCGGCGCGCACGCCGGAGGTCGCGTTGGCCAGCGCCACGCCCGCGAGCCGTTCCTCGGGGCTCGTCCACAGCCCGGCGACGAAGCCCGGCATGGACCCGCTGTGCCCCGCCAGCAGCCGGCCCCGGCGCCGGATGAGCTGCGTGCCCAGCCCGAAGGCGGTGTCCCAGTCGCCCGGCTCCGGCGCCGAGGCGGGCGCGCGCATCTCGGCCAGCGTGTCCGCCGACAGCACGCGGTCGTCGCCCGCCAGCAGGAACGCGGCGAACGCGGCCAGGTCGGCCGCCGTGGACCACACCTGCCCGGCGGGCGCCATCCGCCCGGTGTCCACGGCCGGTTCGGGCTGCCGGACGTCCGCGTACGGATGCACCGCCCAGCCGGTGGCGTGCGGGGCGACGGGCAACGCGGTGGTGCGGGTCATGCCCAGCGGCAGCAGCACCTCGCGGCGCAGCACCGTGAACCACGGCTCGCCGCGGAGCTGTTCGATCAGCGCGCCGAGCAGGGCGAAGCCGGGGTTGGAGTAGTGGAACCGCCGCCCCCGGGGGTGCTTCTGCGGTTCCTCGCCGAAGACGTCGGCCAGCTCTGGGCGCAGGTCCCCCGGCGTGCGCTCCCACCAGGGGCCGCGCGCCTCGGCCGCCAGCCCGCCGGTGTGCGCGAGGAGTTGCGCGACGGTGGCCTCGCCGCCGTGCGGGGTGTCCAGGTGCCGGCCCACCGGATCGCCGAGGTCCAGCAGCCCCTCGTCGCGCAGCCGGAGGACCCCCACGGCGGTGAGCGTCTTGGTCAGCGAACCGATGCGGTACTGCACATCGGCCGCCGCCCCCGCGTCCTGGGGCACCTCGCCGCGGCCGGCCGCCCACACCGTTCGCCCGTCCCGGACGACGGCGGCGACGACCGACGGCGCGCGCCCCTCGGCCTGGACGACGGCCAGCCGGTGGTGCAGGGCACGGCGGGTGGCGGGCAGCAGCTCCTCGTCGGGGGCGGGCTCGACGGCCCGGGACGGCTGCGGTGGCTGGGACGGCTGCGGTGGCTGGGGCGACTGCGGTGACTGGGTCATGAGCGCACGCATACCCCGGCCGCGCGGGGCGCGCCACACGTTTTACCCGGCCGCCGCGCGTATCCCCGCCTACTCGGCCGCGAGTAGACGCGGATACTCCGCCTGTCAGACGACCGGGGCGGCCGGTCGCGGGAGCGTGGCGGCATGACAGCACTCTCCCGTCCCGTCCGCCGGGGCTTCCTCGTCGCTCATGTCGTCGTCTCGGTCGGCTGGCTCGGCCTCACCCTGTGCCTGCTGGTGCTGGCCATCACCGGCGCCGCCACCGGCTCGGCGGCGACGGCGGAGGCCGCCTACCGCGCCATGCGGATCTTCGGCGACTGGCTGGTCGCGCCGCTGGCGCTGTCCGCGCTCGCCACCGGGCTGGTGCTGTCGCTGGGCACGCACTGGGGCCTGGTCCGGCACCGGTGGGTGCTGGTCAAGTTCGTGCTCACGCTGATCACCGCCACCGCGTCGATCTTCGCGCTCCGCGCCGGGATCAACGAGGCCGCCGCCGAGGTCACCGCGGGCCGCCCGGTGCCGGACGCGGGCGGGCTCGTCGTGCCGCCCACCGTGGCGCTCGTCACCTATCTCTTCATGACCGCCGTCTCCGTCCTCAAGCCCTGGGGGCCGACCCGCTGGGGCCGCCGCCACCAGCGGGAACAGCGGGCGCGCCGCACCGGGGACGCCGCGCGCGGGACAGCGCGAAAAGGGGTCGCAAGGCCCCCCGCCGGTCAGCCAGTCTGAGGCCGTGACGTCAACGCCCCCCGCTCCCATCTCCCCCGCCGACCTGCCCATCCGCCGGCTCACCCTCGCCGACCTCCCCGCCTGCCTCGACCTCTCCGCCGACCGGTCCTGGCCCCGCGAGGAACACAAGTGGCGGCTGCTGCTGACCGCCGGCCAGGGCTATGGCATCGACGCGCCGCCCGGCGACCCGGCCGGCGGCCTGATCGCCTGTCTCGTCGTGACCTCCTACGCGGCCGACCACCGCGCGATCGGCATGGTGCTGGTCGCCGAGCGCCACGCCCGCCGCGGCATCGGCCGCCGCCTGATGCGGCACGCGCTCGCCGAGTGCGCCCCGGCCGCGGTGTTCCTCACCGCCACGGACAACGGCCGCCCGCTGTACGAACAGCTCGGCTTCAAGTCCGTCGGCGCCATCACCACCCTGCGCGGCCCGTTCACCGGCACGTTGCCCGCCGCGCCGGGCAGCACCGTGCGCCCGGCCACGGCCGCCGACCTGCCCGGCATCCTCGCCTACGACCTGCCCATATTCGGCGCCGACCGGACCGAACTGCTCACCCGGCTCCCGTCGTTCGCCGACCACATCCTGGTGGCCGAGGCGCCCGGCGGCGGCCTCGCCGGCTACGGCGCCTCCTGGCCCAACGTCACCACCACCGTGATCGGCCCGGTCCTCGCCGACGACCTCGCCACGGCCCAGGCGCTGATCGCGGAGCTGGCCGCGCGGGCGCCGCTGCCCGTCCGGTTCGACGTGGACGACCGCCACCGGGAGCTGGCGGCCTGGCTGCGGGCGAGCGGCCTCACCGGCGACAGCCGGTGCGCCCTGATGGTCCTGGGCGCGCCCGACCTCCCCGGCGACGCCACCCGCCGCTTCGCGCCCTACTCGGTCGCGCTCGGTTAGGTCCTGCGCCCGGGGTCACCACACCGGGCGCAGCGGCGGCGGCGTCTCGCCGCCCAACTCCCGGATCACGCGCGTCAGCTCGCCCCGCAACCGGTCCAGATCGGTTCCGGGGCCGAGCCGCGCGGCCAGCTCCGTCTCCAGCCCGTGCAGCACGCCGCCGGCCACCGCGAGATGGCGGTGCCCGGCCTCGGTGAGCACCACCAGCTTCCGCCGCCCGCCCGCCGGGTGCGGCTCGCGGCGCACATAGCCGCGCCGTTCGAGGTCGTCGACCAACTGCCCGGCGGCCTGTTTCGTGACGCCGAGGCGGCGCGCCAGCTCGCTGCTGGTCGCGCCGTGCGGGCCGAGCGCCTGGAACGCAAAGCCGTGCGCCGGGCGCAGATCGCCGTAACCGGCGCTCGCGAGGCGGCCGGTGAACTCGCCGAGCAGCAACTGGAAGGCCAGGCCGAGCAGGATCGTCAGCTCCGCCTGCCGCAGCGGGTCGCGCTCCGCCTCGGCGGGGGATTCGGGGTCGGACACGGGGTCCATGGTGACAGGTGACATTCACGAGTCAAGCTGCTTTACTCACTTCCCAGATCCGAGTAAAGCAGCTTGACTTACCCCATCGCCCCGGAAGGAACGACCCATGCGCGTCTTCACCCCCACCGCCGCCGACCGCCACACCACCCCCAACGCCGTCATGACCAGCCTGGTCACCCCCAGCCGCGGCAGCGGCGAGATCAGCGCCTGGACCGTCCACATGGAGCCGGGCGCCCGCGGCCCCCAGCACGCCATGGACCGCGAGCAGATCTGGCTGCCGCTGTCCGGCGCGATCACCATCACCGCCAACGGCGGGACCCAGGAGGTCGGCCCCGGCCAGGCCGCGTTCCTGCCCGCCCGGGAGGTGCGGCAGATCGCCGCCGCGGGCGCGGAACCGGCCGAGATCCTCGTCTGCATGGCCAACGGCGGCCGGGCCACCCTGCCCGAGACCGGCGAGGTGCGCGACATCCCCTGGGCGGAGTGAGCGAGGGCGCGCGGTCAGTGCCGCGCGCCCTCGGGTGTCGCCGCGGGCGCGCCGGGAACGGAACCACCGCGGGCCACCACACCCGGCGCGCCGACCGCGCCCGCCGCGTCCCCCGCGCCCGCCGCACGCCGGTCGCGCCGTTCCAGCGCCGCGGCGAACACCGCCAACGCCAACGCGGAGGCGGCCATCGCCGCGCCCACCAGGTTCGGCAGGGTCTCCCCGCCGCCGGCCGCCAGGACCAGGCCGCCGAGCCAGGCGGCGAGGGCGTTGCCCAGGTTGAACGCCCCGATGTTGACCGCCGAGGCCAGCGTCGGCGCCTCGGCCGCGTGGTCCAGGATCCGCTTCTGCAACGGCGGCACCGTGGCGAATCCGAACGCGCCGATCAGCGGCAGCGTCACCGCCGCGCCCACCTTGTCGTTCGCCGTGACGGTGAACGCCGCCAGCGCCAGCGCCAGCGCGCCCAGCGAGACGTACAGCAGCGGCATCAGCGCCCGGTCGGCGAGCTGGCCGCCCACCAGGTTCCCCACCACCATGCCCACGCCGAAGAGCGCCAGCAGCCAGGTGACGCTGGACTCGGCGAAGCCCGCGGCGTCCGTCATCATCGGCGCGACATAGGTGATCGCCGCGAAGACACCGCCGAAGCCGAGCACGGTCATCGCCATGGCCAGCAGCACCTGCGCGTTGCCGAACGCGGCCAGCTCGCGCCGCACCCCGCCCGGCCGCCGGCCCCCGCCGCCGGCCTCGCCCGGCTCGCCCCCGGCGTTCGCGGGCACCAGCGCCGCGACCCCGGCCAGCGCGATCAGCCCGATCACCGTGATCACCGCGAACGTCAGCCGCCAGCTCACCTGTTGGCCCAGCAGCGTGCCGGCCGGCACCCCGACGACGTTCGCCACGGTCAGGCCGGTGAACATCATCGCGATCGCGCTCGCCCGCCGCTCCGGCGCGACCAGCGTCGCGGCCACCACCGAGCCGATCCCGAAGAACGCGCCGTGCGCGAGGGAGGCGATCACCCGGCCCGCGAGCAGGACCCCGAAGGCGGGCGCCACGGCGGAGACGGCGTTGCCCACCGTGAACAGGACCATCATCAGCATGAGCATCCGCTTCCGGGACACCCGCGCCCCGGCGATGGCCATCAGCGGAGCGCCGAGCAGCACGCCCAGCGCGTAGCCGGAGGCGGTGAAGCCGGCCGTGGGGATCGAGACGCCGTACTCGTCCGACACCTCCGGCAGCAGCCCGGTGACCACGAACTCCGTGGTCCCGATCCCGAAGGCGCCGACCGCCAGCGCCAGGAGAGCGAGAGGCATGAGAGGACCCTTCGTGTCAGTTCCCTGTTCGCGCACTATGGGACGCGTAGAGGCTTTACCCGCAGAGACAATAATTGCACACGCGCGATATCGGCAAGCGCGGTCTATTGCTGCCCTGGGTTATCCTGGCCCTGGCTGGCGGCAACGACGAAGGCGAGGAGAGCGATGACGCGTCCCGAACCGGGTCTCGCCCAGGGCTGGTGCGCCCTGTCCGCACTGCACGACCGCATCGAGGCGCACGTCGAACGCGCCCTCCAGGCGGGCCACGGCCTGAGCGTCCGCGAGTACTCCGTGCTCAACGTCCTCAGCCAGCAGCACGACGGCGACGGCGGCCACTTCCGGATGAACCAGCTCGCCGACGCGGTCGTCCTCAGCCAGAGCGCCACCACCCGCCTGGTCAACCGGCTGGAAGACCGCGGCCTGTTGACCCGCTACCTGTGCCCCACCGACCGGCGCGGGATCTACACGGATGTCACCGAGGCCGGCCGCCGCCTGCTGGAGGAGGCCCGCCCGACGAACGACACCGCCCTGCGCGAGGCGCTCGACCAGGCCGGGCAGCGCCCCGACCTGGCACCGCTCGTCGCAGCGGTGCGGACGTTGCAGGTCGAGCCGGCCCGCTCCTGAGGTGGTGCCCCGCGCGCCTGTCCATGACCTCGCACGTCATCGACCGGTCCGGCCGCGCCCGGCAGGCTGGCCCCCATGACGACCGACACCGACACCACCCGCGCCGTGGTGCGCGCGTTCCTCGACCGCTTCGCCGAGGGGTCGGCCGAGCGGCTGGCCGAGCTGTTCGCCGAGCCGGTCGACTGGCAGATCGCGCCCAACCCCGCCGTGCCCTGGATCAAGCCGCGGCGCACCCGCGCCGATGTGGCCGCGCACTACGCGGACATCGCCGCGCACACCGTGCCTGAGCACGCGACCGCCGTTGTCGACGCCGTCGTCGTGGACGGCGCGGAGGCCATGGTCGCCGGGCGGCTGGGCGGCACCGTCCGGGCCACGCGAAGGCCGTTCCACTCCCCGTTCGCGCTGCGGATCACCGTCGACGGCGCCGGGCTGATCAGCCGCATGTGCGTGTACGAGGACAGCCTCGCGATCGCCGACGCCTGCGGCGCCGACGTGTCCGATTCGTTCAAGACCGCCGGAGGGGCCGCTGCCTAGGCTGCGCCGCATGGAACCTCGACTCGACCTCATCGGCATCGTCACCGACGACATGGCCGCCTCGCTCGCCTTCTACCGGCGGCTGGGCGTCCCGGTCCCCGACCTCGTGGAGAAGGACGCCCCGCACGTCGAGGCCGTCCTGCCCGGCGGGCTGCGCCTGGCCTGGGACTCCGCGGAGATGGTCCGGAGCATCACCCCGGAGTGGGACCCGCGCCCGGCCGGCCAGCGCGTGGGACTGGCCTTCCTGTGCGACGGCCCGGCCGAAGTGGACCGGACCTACGCGGAACTGGTCGCGGCGGGCCACCCGGGCGAACAGGAGCCCTGGGACGCGTTCTGGGGCCAGCGCTACGCCGTCGTCCGCGACCCGGACGGCAACAGCGTGGACCTGTTCGCGCCCCTGCCGGTCAACGCCTAGGCCGGTTCGAGCAGTTCGGTCACCGGCACGCCCGCCAGGGCCCGCACCTCGCGGGCCAGGTGCGGCTGGTCCGCGTAGCCCGCCCGGGCGGCGGCGGTCGCCAGCGGGACGCCGTCCCGGGCCAGTTCGAGGGCGCGCTGCATGCGCAGCACGCGCGTCAGCGTCTTGGGCCCATAGCCGAACGCCACCAGGCAACGGCGCCGCAACTGCCGCTCGCTCAGGCCAAGTTGTCGCGCGGTGGCACCGACCCCCGCGCCGCGCCGCAGCGCCTCGACGGCGGCCGGCCGCCACCCGCCGCCCACCCCGGCCGGGGGCTCGGCACGCGACAGCCGCTCGCCGGCCACGGCCTCCAGCGCGGCCCCCGGGTCCGGGGCCGCCGCGACGCGTTCGAGCAGCTCCCGCACCCGGTCCGGTGGCCACAGGTCGGCCAACGGCACCCGCAGATCGGTCAGTTCATCGGCGGGCACCCCGAACACGGCCGGCCCGGTGCCCGGCGCGAACCGCAGCCCGACGTGCTCGTGGCCGACGGCCCGTTCGACCAGATGGGCACGGGTGTCGGGCCCGGCCACCAGCAGCGTTCCGGCGCTCCAGATCAGATCCATGCAGCCGTCGGGCAGCACCCGGCCGACGCCGGGCGCGACCGGCGCGTTGTCCCAGACGACGGCGTCGCCGCCGAGAAGCGAAGGTCTCTCCCGGTACACGCCTCCAGCATGCGCCATGCGCGAGGGGCCTGCTCGGGCATCGGCCGGTGCCTCGGTCGTGGCGACGGCGCTGCGGCGTGCCAAGTGCGCGAAGGGGTCCTTGAGTTCGGACGGGCCGACGGCCTCGATGTTCGCGCCGAGGTCTTCGGCACGCTCCTCATCATCCGCCGGGAAGCGGTCACGACCTGGCCGGCCGCCGGGGCCCGCGCGGTGGGCGCCCCGCTCGGAATGCCACGGGACCGGTTCGGCGTCACCTGGGTCGTGGACATCCTCAGCGAGTACCGCGCGTCCTGACCGGCGGTGCACACTTCCCGGATGCGCCATCTCGGACTTCTCACGCTCGTCGTCCCCGACTACGACGAGGCCATCGCCTACTACACCGGCCGGCTCGGCTTCGAGCTGCGCGAGGACACCGCGCTGGCGCCGCCCGAGCCGCCGGGGAAACGGTGGGTCGTGGTGGCACCCGGGCCCGGCGCGCAGACGGGGCTGCTGCTCGCCCGCGCCGCGAACGACCGGCAGCGCGAGCGGGTGGGCGACCAGACCGGCGGCCGGGTCGGCTTCTTCCTGTACACCGACGACTTCGAGGCCGACTTCCGCCGGTTCACCGAGGCGGGCGTCACCATCGAAAAGGCGCCGCGCGACGAACGGTACGGCCGGGTCGCGGTGTTCACCGACCTCTACGGCAACCGCTGGGACCTCATCCAGCCCGCCCAGGGTTCGGGCAGCCCCTCGGCGTAGGCGCGCAGCAGCTCCAGCAGCCGGTTCGCGGGCTGCGCCGACCAGTGGACCCAGCCCGGCTCCGGCGGAGTCGGCAGCCGGAAGACGGCCCACACCAGGTGGTGCCACAGCACGCGGGCGGCCCACTGGCGGCCGTCGGCCGGGCCGGGCAGCGCGTCGAGGTAGCCGTCCAGCACGTGCGGCAGTGACCGCGGCGGCACCTTCGCAAACTCGGTGGCCGGGTCGGCCACGGCCGCGTCGCCCCAGTCGAGCAGGGCGGACAGGGCGCCGGTGCGGGCGTCGAGCAGCAGGTTGCCGGCCGCGATGTCGCCGTGGATGAGGACCGGCCGGGGGTCGGTGGGCGCCGCCTGGGCAAGTTGGGCCAGCCAGCCGGTGAGCCAGTCGGCCAGGCCGGGGCTCAACTCGCCCTGGGCGGCCAACTGTTGGATGCCGGGCCCGGGGTCGCCGACGGTGTCGGCCGGCACCCCGGCGCGCACGGCGTCGGGGATCGGCGCGGCGTGCAGCAGCGCCAGTTCGCGCCCCAGCTCCCGGTAGGCCGCGGCGCCCGGCTCGCCGTCCGCGCCCCGTCCGTGCGCCCGGCGCTGCACCAGATAGGGCGCGCCGTCGAAGCCGTCGTCCGCCTCGGCGTACTCCACCACCTCGGGCGTGCGCACGCCCAGCGCCCGCGCGTGCGGGATGACGAGCGCCTCCTTCCGCAGGTCACCGGCGAACTCCGGTTCCGGGCGGGCGACCTTGAGGACCAGGTCCTCGCCCAGCAGATAGACGAAGCCCGCGATGCCCTGCGCCGCGGCCGGCGCCACCTCGGCATCGGCCACGCCGTGCCGGCGCGCGACGGCCCGGGCGCCCGCGAGGTCGGGGATCCGGGGCGGGGAGGCTGTCATGGCAGGGGAGGCTATCCCGCCGCCCGTCCCGCCCCACACCCCGGCTACCCTCGGCCCGGCCGGAACGTCCGGCCCCGCGCCGTTCCCGACACCGCCGCCACATAGGCGCCCGCCACCCCGGCCACGGGCGTTCCGGCGGCCGGGTCCCTCCCCAGCAAGGCCAGCGTCTCGGCCACCCAGCCCGGCCCGACCGCGTTCACCCGTATCCCGCGCGGCATCTCCCCGGCCACCGCCGCCACGAACGCCTCCAGCCCCGCGTTCACCAGCGCGCCGAACGAGGCGCCCGGCAGCGGTTCGTCGAACACCCCGCTGGTCAGCGTCACCGAGCCACCGTCCCGCACCCACCGGAGCGCCTGCCGCACCAGCAGCACCTGCCCCAGCAGCTTGCCGTCCAGCCCGGTCAGAAACTCCGCGTCCGCGCCCTCCGTTATCCGCACCAGCGCCCCGCTCGCCGCGCAGCACACCACCGCGTCCACCTCGCCGACCGCCGCGAGCAGCGCGGCCACCGACGCCGGATCCGCCATGTCCACCCGCAGCTCCGGCTCCGCCGCACCGCGCGACGCCCGCACCACCTCGTGCCCCGCCTCGCCGAACGCGGCCGTCACCGCCCGTCCAATGGTGCCCGTGGCACCGATCACCAAGATCCGCATGCCGTTCAGCCTCGCCCGCCGGTCCTCCCCCAGCCAGCCCCCTGTCAGGTGCAGGCAGACTGGCCGCATGCGCAGGCCCCACTCCGACCTCGGCACGTTCCTCCGCTCCCGGCGCGCGCGGCTGCGCCCCGCCGACGCCGGGCTCCCCGACCTCGGCGGGCGCCGTCGCGTGCCCGGCCTGCGCCGCGAGGAACTGGCCCGGCTGGCCGGCATCAGCCCCGGCTACTACACCCGCCTCGAACAGGGCCTCAGCCCCAACGTGTCCGACGCCGTCCTCGACGCCATCGCCCGCGTGCTGCGGCTGGACCCCACCGAGCGCCACCACCTCGGCACGCTCGCGCACCCGCGCCCGGCCGCCCCGCCACCGCCCGAACACCTGCGCCCGGCCGTGCGGACCCTGGTGGCCTCCCTCGGCCCCACGCCCGCCCTCGTGCTGGGCCGGCGCGCCGACGTCCTCGCCTGGAACCGGCTCGCGCACGCCCTCCTCGCGCCCCACCTGGACTTCGCCGCGCGCCCCAACGTGGCCCGGCTCGTCTTCCTCGACCCGCGCACCAGGGAGCTGTACGGCGACGGCTGGCCCGCCAAGTGCCAGGACACGGTGGCCGATCTGCGCCTCGTCGCCGGCCGCCACCCCGGCGACCGCGCGCTGGCCACCCTCATCGCCGAACTCACCGACGGCAGCGAGCAGTTCGCCGCCCTGTGGCGCGCCCACCCGGTCCGCGTCTGCGCCGCGCACACCCGCCACTACCGGCACCCCACGGCGGGCCCGCTCACCCTCGCCGACGAGCTGCTCCAGCTCCCGGACGACCCCGGCCTGCGCCTGGTGCTGTGGAGCGCCGAGCCCGGCAGCCCCTCCGCCACGGCGCTGGACACGCTGCGCCGGACCGCCCGGGAGAGTCAGGACACCCCGTCGTAGACCAGCCTCAGCAGCCGCACCAGCTCGCGCCGTTCACCGGCGGACAACGGCGCCAGCAGCTCGTCCTGCACCGCCTCCACCGCCCGGTACCCCCGCTCGAGCTGCCGCAGCCCGGCCTCCGTCACGGTGATCACGTTCCGCCGCCGGTCGGCCGGATCCGGGCTGCGGACCACGAACCCGTCGGCCGCCAGCTCGTTGATCGCCGCGACCACGTCGCTGCGGTCGATGCCGCACCGCCGCCCCAGCGCGGCCTGGCTCGCCGGGCCGAACTCGTCCAGCGCCGAGAGCAGCGCGTAGTGGTAACGCCGCGCCCCGATGCCCGCGAACGCCTCGGCCACCAGCCGCCCGGCGTGCGTCGCCGTGTGCGTGATCAGCCAGCTCGCCGTGGACCGCAGCCGCTCGGGAGCGCGGTCACCGCCCGCCGTTTCCATGCCCGCACCCTAACAACCCACCACCGGCCGCCACTCGCGCACGGCGGCCATCCGCACCCCCGGCAGCGCGTAGTACGGGTCCGCCGCCATGATCCGGTCCAGCTCGGCGCGGTCCACGTCGAACACCAGCAGCGCGCCCGCGTCGTCCGTCCAGGGCCCGGCCATCAGCAGGCGCCCCTCCTCCCGCAGCCGGCCCAGCAGTTCGCGGTGCGCCGCGCGCCCGGCCAGCCGCTCGGGCGCGGCCGGAACGTCGAATTCGAGCTCAACGATCATCATGCGGCCGACGGTACGGTCGGGAGGGTGAGCCCGTCTGTATCGGCCGATACACCCGACGCCTTCGCCGCGCTGCGCGCCGTGCCGCTGCTCGCCGCGCTGCCCGACGACCAACTGCGCGCCCTGTGGGGAGCCTCCGTGCCCCGCGAGCACCCGGCCGGGCAGGTGCTGCGCCGCGCCGGCGCGCCCGCCACCCATCTGCTGCTCCTGCTGCGCGGCCGGGTGTCCGCGGGGGTCACCACCCCGGACGGGCGCCTGGTCACCCACGGCGAGTGGACCGGCCCGCGCGCCCTGGACAAGGTGGCGGTCATCGACGGCCGGGGCCACACCGCCACGCTCACCGCCACCACGCCCTGTCTCGTCCGGGCCCTGCCGCGCGACCGTTTCCTCGCCCTCACCGACGACGCGCCCGCCGTCCGCGCGCACGTCCTGCGCGTGCTGGCCGCCGAAGTCCGCCGGGAACGCGCCCGGTTCACCGCCGCGGCCACCCGGACCACCGAGGCCCGGCTCGCCGACTGGCTGCTGATCAACGCGGGCGCGGCGGGCGCCGGCGGCCGGGTCCCGTTCCCCGGCGCCGGCACCCAGCAGGACCTCGCCGACCACCTCGGCGTCTCCCGTGTCACGGTCAACCGCGCCCTCGCCCGGCTCCGCCGCGCGGGACTCGTCGAGGTCGACCGGTGCGGCGTGCTCCTGCGCGCGCCCGAACTGCTGCGCCTCAGGTCGTGTAGTCCGCGTTGATCCGGATGTAACCGGCGGACAGGTCACAGCCGTACACGGTCGACTCGCCCTCGCCCAGGCCCAGCGAGACGCCGATCTCCACCTCGTCCGCGGCCATCACCGCGACCAGCTCCGCCAGCGTCTCGTCCCCCGGCTCGGCCGGGTACACCTCCAGCGCGCCGAACCGCACCGTCACCTTGTCCGGCTCGATGTCGGTGTCGTCCACGTTCTTGCCGATCGCCATCACGACCCGGCCCCAGTTGGGGTCGGCGCCGTGCACGGCGGTCTTCACCAGCGGCGAGTTGACCACGCTCTTCGCCACCCGCTTGGCCTGCGCCGCGTCCCGGGCGCCGGTGACGGTCACGCGCAGCAGCTTGGTGGCGCCCTCGCCGTCCCGCGCCAACTGCTTCGTCAGATCCAGGCACACCTCGCGCAGCGCCGCCGCGAACTCCCCCGGATCCACCGGGCCGGCCGCGCCGTTGGCTATCAGCGACACGGTGTCGGAGGTCGAGGTGTCGGTGTCCACGCTCAGGCAGTTGAACGTGGCGTCCACCGCGCCGCGCAGCGCCGCGTCCAGCTCCGGCCGCGCCACCTCGGCGTCCGTGAAGAGATACGCCAGCATCGTGGCCATGTTGGGCTCCAGCATGCCCACGCCCTTGGCCACCCCGACGATCCGGGCGCCGCCCACCGTGCGCGCACACGTCTTGGGCCGGGTGTCGGTCGTCATCATCGCCCGCGCCACCCGCTCCGGGTCCGCGTCGAACGGGCCCGGCCCGGCCAGCCGGGCGCGGATCGCCTCCATCGGCAGCGGCCGGCCGATCACCCCGGTGGAGCCGATCAGCACCTCGTCGTCCGCCACCCCCACGATGCGGGCCACCCGTCCGGCCACCTCCGCGGCGTTCTCCTCGCCGCGCCGGCCGGTGGCCACGTTCGCGTTCTGGGCCAGGGTCACCACCACGCGCAGCCGCCCGCCCGCGGCGTGCCGCCGGCTGAGCAGCACGGCCGGTCCGGCGAACCGGCTCCGCGTGAACACGGCGGCGCTGACGGACGGCAGGTCGGAGGCGACGATGGAGATGTCGTCACCGTGCTCGCGCAGGCCGCCGTGGCCGGTGTAGGCGCGGAAGCCGGTGGGCCACTTCTCGACTGAATGAGTATGCGTCATGCGACATATAATTGCACGGCGCGGTCGCGCGTCACCCCGAGATACGGGCTTCGATGCCGTCGAGCAGGAAGTCGAGGCCGGTCCGGAAGGTCTCGTCGGCGTCCAGGTGGGCGGCATCGCGCACCACCGTGGCCAGCGCGGGGAATCGGCCGGTGGCGAAGGTGCGCTCCAGATAGGGCCCGAGTGAGGCCTGCCAACGCTTCTCGTCCATCCCGGTGGCCCGCTCCGCACGCCGCTCGGCGATCTCCCGGCGCACCGCGCCGATCACGTACGCGTTGACCGCGGCGACCACCGGCATGACGGCGTCCACGTCGATGTCGCCCAGTGCGGCCACCACGGTCTCCCCACTGGCCAGCGCGTGCGGCCCGAGCTGGGGCCGGCCACCCAGGAGATCGGCGAGCCACTCGTGCTCGTGAGCGGCGTGCCGAGTGGCTTCGGCAAGGGACCGGAGCACCTCCCGCCAGCCTTCTCCGACCGGCCGGATCTCGGCGTGGGCGGCGTCGACCATCAGGTCGAGCAACTCCTCCTTGCTGGCGATGTAGCCGTACAGCCGCATCGGACGGACGCCCAGCACGGTGGCGACCTTGCGCAGCGACACCGCGTCCAGGCCGTCGGCGTCGGCCAGTTGGATGGCCGCTCGCACGATCCGTTCCCGGCTCAACGGGGCCGGCACGGGTCGATCCGGCGGCTCCGGCCTCTCCCACACCAACATGCCGCTCACCATACACCGCATCGGAGCGATACAGTGTATCGGCCAGTACAGTGTATCGAAGGAGAGGCAGCCATGAACATCGCCATCGTCGGAGCCGGCTTGGGCGGCCTGGCCCTTGCCCGGGTGCTGCACGTGAACGGCATCGACGCCGTCGTGTATGAACGCGAATCGTCGCGCGATGCGCGCGGTCAGGGCGGCATGCTCGACATCCACTCCGGCCAGCGGGCACTGCGCGAGGCCGGTCTGATCGACCAGTTCCACGCGATCGCCCGTGGTGAGGGCCAGGACATGCGCCTTCTCGAGCCGGACGGCACCCTGCTGCTCCAGGAGGACACGCCCGACGACGCCCCGCTCGAGCGACCCGAGGTCGACCGCGCCGATCTGCGCGACCTGCTGCTGGATTCCCTCCCCGAGGACATGGTGCGCTGGGGGCACGCGTTCACATCCGCCGACAACGGCCTGGCGCACTTCGCCGACGGCGGCAGTGCGGCGTATGACCTGCTGGTCGGCGCGGACGGCGCACGGTCCCGGGTCCGCACGCTGCTCACCGACGCCCGCCCGGCGCATATCGGCCAGAACGTCGTCGAGGTCGGCATTCCCGACATCGACCGCACACACCCCGACCTCGCGACGATGGTCGGGCGCGGCAACTACTGGGTGCTCGGCAACGGCATATCCCTGGCCGCGCAGCGCAACGGCGACGGCCGCGTGCGCATCGGCGTCAGCTTCTACCACACCGCCGAGGACTGGTTCGCCACCAGCGGCATCCCGTTCGACGACCCGGCCGCCGCCCGGGCGCGGCTGATCGACCTGCTCCCCGGCTGGGACTCCCGGATCACCGCGCTGATCGCGGCCTGCGACGACACGGTCGTGCCGCGGTCGATCACCACTCTCCCGGTCGGCCTGACCTGGCCGTCCAGGCCGGACGTCACACTGCTCGGCGACGCCGCGCACCTGATGCCGCCGGTGGGAGAGGGCGCCAACATGGCGCTGCTCGACGGCGCCCTGCTCGGCCTCGCGCTGGCCGCGCACCCGGGCGACTTCCCCGCCGCCGTCAAGGAATACGAACACGAGATGTTCGAACGCACCAGCGCCGCCGCCCGAATGTCCGCGGACTTGCAGGAGATGCTGATGTCGCCGGACGCCGCCCAGAAAATGCTCGCCTTCTTCCAACCTGGCTAGAAGCCGCCCTCCATGTTCACAAAGCGGGAGTAGTGGCCCTGGAACGCCACCGTGATCGTCGCCGTCGGGCCGTTGCGGTGCTTGGCCACGATCAGGTCCGCCTCGCCCGCGCGCGGGGACTCCTTCTCATAGGCGTCCTCCCGGTGCAGCAGGATGACCATGTCGGCGTCCTGCTCGATCGATCCCGACTCGCGGAGGTCCGAAACCATCGGCTTCTTGTCCGTCCGCTGCTCGGGGCCACGGTTGAGCTGGGACAGCGCCACCACCGGGACCTCCAGCTCCTTCGCGAGCAGCTTCAGGTTCCGCGACATCTCCGAGACCTCCTGCTGCCGGCTCTCCGGGCGGCGGCTGCCGCCCGTCTGCATGAGCTGCAAGTAGTCGATGATGATCAGTTGCAGGTCGTTGCGCTGCTTCAGCCGACGGCACTTGGCGCGGATCTCCATCATCGACAGGTTCGGCGAGTCGTCGATGTACAGAGGGGCCTCGTTCACCTCGGCCATCTGGCGCGCGAGCCGGTTCCAGTCCTCGTCCGTCATGCTGCCGGACCGCATGTGGTGCAGCGCCACCCGCGCCTCCGCCGACAGCAGGCGCATCGCGATCTCGTTGCGCCCCATCTCCAGCGAGAAGATGACGCTCGGCAGCTTGTGCCGGATCGAGCAGGCCCGCGCGAAGTCCAGCGCCAGCGTCGACTTGCCCATCGCCGGCCGGGCCGCGATCACGATCATCTGGCCCGGGTGCAGGCCGTTGGTCAGCGAGTCCAGATCGGTGAAGCCCGTGGGCACGCCGGTCATCTCGCCGCTGCGATTGCTGATCGCCTCGATCTCGTCGAGCGCGCCCTCCATGATCTCGCCCAGCGGCAGATAGTCCTCCGCCGTGCGCTGCTCGGTGACCTGATAGATCTCCGCCTGGGCCGCGTTCACGATGTCGTCGACGTCGCCGTCCGCCGCATACCCCATTTGGGTGATCCGGGTACCGGCCTGCACCAGGCGGCGCAGCACCGCCCGGTCGTGCACGATCTCCGCGTAGTACTCGGCGTTGGCCGCCGTGGGGACCATGTGCACCAAGGAGTGCACATACCCCGCGCCCCCCACCTTGGCCAGCTCGCCGCGCTTCGTCAGCTCGGCGGCGATGGTGATCGGGTCGGCCGGCTCACCCTTCGCGTACAGGTCGAGAATCGCGCTATAGATGGTCTCGTGCGCGGGCTTGTAGAAGTCCGGGCCGCGCAGCACCTCCACCACGTCCGCGATCGCGTCCTTGGACAAGAGCATGCCGCCCAGCACAGACTGCTCCGCCGCCAGGTCCTGCGGTGGCACCCGCTCGAACGCGGCGCGCTCCTCGTCGCCGCCATCCGCGCCGTGCCGGGGCCGGGACATCGGTGGCGGCTCCTCGGTGTCCGTCCCGACCCACGGTCCCGCGTGCTCGTCGAGATCAGCCACCGACCCCGCCTCCCTCCGGCCTCGCAAACCGCCGCGCTGCTACCCATTGATACGCCAGGGCTCTGACATTCCGCGGAGATTCCGCGCCGAGCGGGGACCTACGGTACGGCCAGTACGGGGGAGGACCAACCAAGTTATCCACAGGCTATGTGGATTTCAGATCGCACCCTGTGGATGACTCGGCGATTCCTGTGGACGAAGCGGGGGACGACCCTGTGGAGAACTTCGCTGCGATCCTCGCGGACCCATCCTGACCTGCGGATTACTCATCCACTGCCTGTGTGCGGGAAAAAGTTGCCCCCGCTCGCCGAGATCACGTCAACCAACGCAGACCATCACACCGCCGGGCGCAGAAAGTAAGGACCCAAACTCGCTTGCGTCCATTACCTGTGGATGTTTGGATCGGACCATGCCCCCAGCGTCACCCCCTGCCGCGCTCCCTGCCCCGAACGAGCGGCGGCGCACCGCGCGCCGCCATGACCGCGAGATCCTCCAGCTCGCCCTCCCGGCCTTCGGCGCGCTGGTCGCCGAGCCGCTGTTCCTGCTGGCCGACAGCGCGATGGTCGGCCACCTCGGCACCCCGCAGCTCGCCGGACTCGGCGTCGCCGCCGCCCTGCTCACCACCGCCGTCAACGTCTTCATCTTCCTCGCCTACGCCACCACCGCGGCCGTCTCCCGCAGCGTCGGCGCCCGCGATCTGTCCACCGCCATCCGGCAGGGCATGGACGGCATCTGGCTCGCCGCCATCCTGGGGCTCACCATCGCCGCCGCCGTCCTCGCGACCGCGCCCGTCCTGGTGGACGCCTTCGGCGCCTCGTCCACCGCCGCCTCGCACGCCGTCACCTATCTGCGGATCAGCGCCCTCGGCATCCCCGCCATGCTGATCGTGCTCGCCGCCACCGGCGTGCTGCGCGGCCTCCAGGACACCCGCACCCCGCTCTGGGTCGCCATCGGCGGCTTCACCGCGAACATCGCGCTCAACGCCCTCTTCATCTACGGCCTCGACGCCGGGCTGGCCGGCTCCGCCTGGGGCACCGTCCTCGCCCAGGCCGCGATGGCCGCCGTCTACCTCCGGGTCGTCGTCCGCGGCGCCCGCCGGCACGGGGCCGCGCTGCGTCCGAGCCCCGCCGGGATAGTGGCCAACGCCCGGGCCGGCGTGCCGCTGCTGATCCGCACGCTCTCGCTGCGCGGGATCCTGCTGATCGCCACCGCGGTGGCCGCCCGGCTCGGCGACGCGGACATCGCCGCGCACCAGATCGCGCTCACCCTGTGGACGCTGCTGGCCTTCGCGCTGGACGCCATCGCCATCGCGGGCCAGGCGATCATCGGGCGCTACCTCGGCGCGAACGACGCGGCGGGCGCGGTCGCGGCCTGCCGACGCATGGTGTGGTGGGGGATCGTCTCAGGGCTGGTGCTGGCGCTGCTGACGGCCGCGGCCAGCCCGTTGATCCTGCGGCTGTTCACCGGCGACCAGGAGGTGCGCGACCAACTGCTGCCGGTGCTCTTCGTGATGGCCGTGACGCAGCCCGTCGCGGGCGTCGTCTTCGTGCTCGACGGCGTGCTGATGGGCGCGGGTGACGGGCCCTATCTGGCGGGCGCGATGCTGCTGACGCTGGCGGTGTTCGCGCCGGTGGCGCTGCTGGTGCCCGAGCTGGGCGGCGGCGTGACCGCGCTGTGGTGGGCGATCGCCGGGCTGATGATGGGCGTACGGCTGATCACACTGGGCCTGCGGGCCGCGACGGGCCGCTGGCTGGTCACCGGGGCCGTGCGCGCCTGAGCGGCGGCCGGGCCGCGAACACGCGGTGGCCGCGTCCCCGGAACGGGAACGCGGCCACCGCGGCGCTCACTTGGCGGCGTCGACCTGAACGCCGACGTTCGCGACGACCTCGGGGTGCAGCCGGACGGAGATCCGGTGCGTGCCGAGGCTCTTGATCGGCGTGCTCAGCTCGATGCGGCGCTTGTCCACATCGGGACCGCCCGCGGTCTTCACCGCGGTGGCGATGTCGGCCGGAGTGACGGAGCCGAAGAGGCGCCCGCCGGAGCCGGCGCGGACCTTCAGGCGGACGGTGACGCCCTCGAGCTGCGCCTTCACGTCGTGGGCCTGCTCGATCGAGGCGATCTCGCGGATCTTGCGACCGCGGCGGATCTGCTCGACGTCCTTCTGGCCGCCCTTGGTCCAGCGGATGGCCACACCGCGGGGCAGCAGGTAGTTACGGGCGTACCCGTCCTTCACCTCGACGACATCGCCGGCGGTGCCGAGGCCGGAGACCTCACTGGTCAGGATGATCTTCATGACGCTTGGTCACCCTCTCCTAGCGAGCGGTGGAGGTGTAGGGCAGCAGCGCCATCTCACGGCTGTTCTTGACGGCCGTGGCGACATCACGCTGGTGCTGGGTGCAGTTGCCGGTGACCCGGCGGGCACGGATCTTGCCGCGGTCGGAGATGAACTTCCGCAGCAGGTTCGTGTCCTTGTAGTCGACGTAGGAGATCTTCTCCTTGCAGAACACGCAAACCTTCTTCTTGGGCTTGCGCGCGGGCGGCTTCGCCATGGTGTTTCTCCGGTGAGTTCAAAAGAAGTGTGTGCTGGGCCGGACCCGTCCCGTTAGAAGGGGGGCTCGTCCGAGTAGCCACCGCCACCGCCACCGCCGCCCCAGCCGCCACCGCCCTGCTGGCCGCCGCCGGCCGGCGCGGAGGTCGCCCACGGGTCGCCGCCGGGGGCGCCGCCCTGCTGGCCGCCGCCACCCTGGCCGCCACCCCAGCCGCCGCCACCGCCCGGGCCACCGCCCTGACCGCCACGGCCGGCGGCCCTGGTGACCTTCGCGGTGGCACTGCGCAGGCTGGGGCCGACCTCGTCGACCTCCAGCTCGAAGACCGTGCGCTTGACGCCGTCCCTGTCCTCGTACGAGCGCTGCTTGAGGCGGCCCTGCACGATGACGCGAGTGCCCTTGGTGAGCGACTCCGCCACGTTCTCCGCGGCCTGTCGCCAGACGGAGCAGGTCAGGAAGAGGCTCTCGCCGTCCCGCCACTCGCTGGTCTGCCGGTCGAAGATACGGGGCGTGGACGCGACGCGGAACTTCGCGACCGCCGCACCGGATGGGGTGAAGCGCAGCTCGGGGTCGTCGACCAGGTTGCCGACGACCGTGATGACGGTCTCGCCTGCCATTGGGGGTACCTCTCGGCGCGGGTTAACTGCTGATGCTGCGATGATTACTTATGGCACTGACAGTGCTACTCGGTGCTTCCCGCCACCGTCAGTGGGTGGCGGGACGGAGGACCTTCGTCCGCATGACCGACTCGTTCAGGTTGAGCTGCCGGTCGAGCTCCTTGACGATGTCGGGCTCGGCCTGGAGGTCGATGACGGAGTAGATGCCCTCGGGCTTCTTGTTGATCTCGTAGGCGAGACGCCGGCGACCCCAGGTGTCGACCTTCTCGACCTTGCCGTTGCCCTCGCGGACGACGGACAGAAAGCTTTCGATCAGGGGGGCGACGGAGCGCTCCTCAAGATCGGGGTCGAGGATCACCATCACCTCGTAGTGACGCATGCGAAAACCCACCTCCTCTGGACTCGGGCGGCCACGGACGATCCGTGGCAGGAGGGTCGTGATGCGGTTCGTCTCCGTCGCGCACGCGGGCGCTCGGGGGACGGACAGTACACCGTACCCGCCCTGGGGCCCGGGGTTGAAATCCGGGACGGGAAGGTAGCAATCCGGACACCTCGGGTACACGGGGAGTGGCGGCTGCACGGTGGTCGTGCCGGCTGCTCGGCAGGAGGTGACCCATGGCTCATATAGCGCATCCGCTGACGTATCTGAACACCGACGGCAGGCCGCACCCGCGGGAGAACACGCTGGCGGTGCTGACGCTGTTCCTCGGCCTGGTGGCGGCCGTTTCGTCGATCTCTCCCGGGCTGCACCTGGTGAGCAGTTGGTTCGGGCTGGCGGGGATCGCGACCGGCGGCTGGGCGCAGATGATCTCGGCGACGCCCGGGCAGCGTTTCGTCTCGATCATCGGGCTGGGCGCGGCGGCGGTCGGCTTCTATCTGGGGGTGGCGTACGGCGGCCCGTTCGGGGGCTGGCTGGGTTAGGCCCGTCGTCCGGGGGTTCCCTTCGGCGGGGCGGGGCGGCACCGCGGCGTCCCATGCCGCGGACGGCGCCGTTAGGCTTCCGGCCAGACCCTGCGATTGACGCCGGAGGAGCCCCCCGTATGAGCCTGACCCTGAGGACCATCAGTCGCGAGCAGCATCTGGCGTACATCAACTCGCTGCCGTCGGCGAGCCATATGCAGGTGCCCGCGTGGGGTGATGTGAAGGCCGACTGGCGGTCGGAGTCGCTCGGTTGGTTCGACCGGACCGGGGCCCTGGTGGGCGCCGGCCTCGTGCTGTACCGCCAAGTGCCGCGCGTGAAGCGGTATCTGGCGTATCTGCCGGAGGGGCCGGTGATCAACTGGTTCGCGCCGAATCTGGACGAGTGGCTGAAGCCGATGCTGGCGCACCTGAAGCAGCAGGGCGCGTTCTCGGTGAAGATGGGGCCGCCGGTGGTGATCCGGCGGTGGGACGCCGCCGCGGTGAAGGCTGGCATCCAGAGCCCGGACGCGCGGCGGCTGCGGGACGTGGAGGCCACGTTCATCGAGCCGCGGGCCTTCGAGGTCGCGGACCGGCTGCGGCGGATGGGCTGGCAGCAGGAGGAGTCCGAGGGCGCGGGCTTCGGGGATGTGCAGCCGCGGTACGTGTTCCAGATTCCGCTGCGCGGGCGTTCGCTGGACGACGTGCACAAGGGTTTCAACCAGCTCTGGCGGCGCAACATCAAGAAGGCCGAGAAGGCCGGCGTCCAGGTCGTGCGCGGCGGTTACGACGAGTTGCCCGCGTGGCAGCACCTGTACGAGGTGACCGCGGAGCGTGACAAGTTCCGACCGCGTCCGCTCACCTACTTCCAGCGGATGTGGAAGGTGCTGAACGCCGAGGACCCGGATCGGATGCGTTTGTATTTCGCGATGCACGAGGGCGAGGCGGTGGCGGCGGCGACCATGCTGATCGTGGGTGGGCATGTGTGGTATTCGTACGGTGCCTCCGCCAATCACAAGCGCGAGGTGCGGCCGTCCAACGCGATGCAATGGCGCATGCTCCAGGACGCCTACGCCCTCAAGGCGGACGTGTACGACCTGCGGGGTATCGGTGACTCGCTGGAGGACACCGACCATCTCTTCGGCCTGATCCAGTTCAAGGTGGGGACGGGCGGCGAGGCGGCCGAGTATCTCGGCGAGTGGGATTTCCCGCTCAACAAGCTCCTCCACAAGGCGTTCGACATTTACATGTCGCGGCGCTGATCTTCACTGGGTACACAGAGAAAGGGTCTTACCGGCCATGGCGCTCACCCTTTACGTCGACACCGACCGCTGGCGGGCGCACCAGCGGCTGGTGTTGGCCGACTTCCCCGGTCTGATTCCCGTGTGCAAGGGCAACGGTTACGGCTTCGGCCATGACCGGCTGTCGGAGGAGGTCTCGCTGCTGGGCCTGGACACTCTGGCCGTGGGCACGACGTATGAGGCCGAGGAGATGAAGGACCGCTTCAGCGGCGACATTCTCGTGCTGACCCCGTATCGGCGCACGGAGGAGCCGGTGCCCCTGCCGGACCGGGTGATCCGGTCGGCGTCGTCGGTCGACGGGGTGTACGGGCTGGTGGGGTCGCGGGTCGTGGTCGAGGTGATGAGCTCGATGCGGCGGCACGGGGTGTCGCCGTCGGACCTGGGGAAGCTCCAGGCGGCGCTGGACGATGTGCGCCTGGAGGGGTTCGCGATCCATCTGCCGCTGGACCGGACGGACGGGACGGACGCCGTCGAGGAGGTCATCGGCTGGATGGACCGGCTGCGGGCGGCGCGGCTGCCGTTGGACACCATGTTCGTCAGCCATCTGACCTCGGAGCAACTGCTGCGGCTGCGGCAGCAGTTCCCGCAGACGACGTTCCGGGCGCGGATCGGTACCCGGCTGTGGCTGGGGGATCACGGGGCGACGGAGTACCGGGGCGCGGTGCTGGACGTGACGCCGGTGGGGAAGGGCGACCGGTTCGGTTACCGGCAGCAGAAGGCGCCGGGCGACGGCTGGCTGGCGGTGGTCGCGGGCGGCACGTCGCACGGGGTCGGGCTGGAGGCGCCCAAGGCGCTGCACGGGATGACGTCGCGGGCCAAGGGGATGGCGCGGGCGAGCCTGGCGACCGTCAACCGGAACCTGTCGCCGTTCGTCTGGGACGGCAAGCAGCGGTGGTTCGCGGAGCCGCCGCACATGCAGGTGTCGATCCTGTTCGTGCCGGCGGAGGCGAAGGGGCCGAAGGTGGGCGACGAGTTCCGCGCGATCCTGCGGCACACGACGACGCAGGTGGACCGCCTGGTGGACCGGTAGCCGCGAGGCCGGGCACGAGACGGCGGCAGCCCCGGGATGGGACCGGGGCTGCCGCTTTTCGTCGTTTTCCCGTCGCTGGGTGCGCGGTTACTTCCGCGTGTCAGCTACTTCGGTGTGTCAGCGCTCGATGTCGCCGCGGATGAACTGCTCGACCTTCTCGCGGGCGATGTCGTCGAAGTACTGCTCGGGCGGCGACTTCATGAAGTAGGACGAGGCCGACAGGATCGGGCCGCCGATGCCGCGGTCCTTGGCGATCTTGGCGGCGCGGAGGGCGTCGATGATGACACCGGCGGAGTTGGGGGAGTCCCAGACCTCCAGCTTGTACTCCAGGTTCAGCGGAACGTCGCCGAAGGCGCGGCCCTCGAGGCGGACGTAGGCCCACTTGCGGTCGTCCAGCCAGGCGACGTAGTCGGACGGGCCGATGTGGACGTTCTTCTCGCCGAGGTCCCGGTCGGGGATCTGGGAGGTGACGGCCTGGGTCTTGGAGATCTTCTTGGACTCCAGCCGGTCGCGCTCCAGCATGTTCTTGAAGTCCATGTTGCCGCCGACGTTGAGCTGCATCGTGCGGTCGAGGATGACGCCGCGGTCCTCGAAGAGCTTGGCCATCACGCGGTGGGTGATGGTGGCGCCGACCTGGGACTTGATGTCGTCACCGACGATCGGCACGCCGGCCTCGGTGAACTTGTCGGCCCACTCCTTGGTCCCGGCGATGAAGACGGGCAGGGCGTTGACGAAGGCCACCTTGGCGTCGATGGCGCACTGGGCGTAGTACTTCGCGGCGTCCTCGGAGCCCACGGGCATGTAGCAGACGAGGACGTCGGCGCGGGTGTCCTTGAGGACCTGGACGACGTCGACCGGCTCCTCGTCGGACTCGGTGATGGTCTCCCGGTAGTACTTGCCCAGACCGTCGTGGGTCTCGCCGCGCTGCACGGTCACGCCGGAGGGGGGCACGTCGCAGATCTTGATGGTGTTGTTCTCGCTGGCGCCGATGGCGTCCGCGAGGTCGATGCCCACCTTCTTGGCGTCGACGTCGAACGCGGCCACGAACTCGATGTCCGAGACGTGGTAGTCGCCGAACTGGACATGCATCAGACCCGGGACCCGGCTGTCCGGGGCGGCGTCCTTGTAGTACTCGACGCCCTGTACCAGCGAGGCGGCGCAGTTGCCCACGCCGGCGATGGCTACGCGAACCGAACCCATTCCGGTTGCTCCCTGTGTGTGTTCTCGACATGACCCCGCGTCGTCGCGGGGGTGATTAGGTGGTGGTGTCGTCGGACGGGCCGCGCTGATCGCGCTGGTCGCGTCCTTCCCGCTCGCTCTCGATCAGCTCGTTGAGCCAGCGGACTTCGCGTTCCACGGACTCCATGCCGTGGCGCTGCAGTTCGAGGGTGTAGGCGTCCAGCTTTTCCCTGGTGCGGGACATGGAGGCGCGCATCTTGGCGAGGCGCTCCTCCAGGCGGCTGCGGCGCCCTTCCAGGACGCGCATGCGCACGTCCCGCGAGGTCTGGCCGAAGAAGGCGAAGCGGACACCGAAGTGTTCGTCTTCCCAGGCGTCGGGGCCGGTCTGGCCGAGCAGTTCCTCGAAACGTTCCTTGCCCTCGGCCGTGAGCCGATAGACGATCTTGGCTCTGCGGTTGGACAGCGGCGTGGCGCGCGGGTCGTCGGGGCTTCCACCGGGCTCCTCGGCCAGCCAGCCCTGCTGGACCAGGGTCTTCAGGCAGGGGTAGAGGGAGCCGTAGCTGAAGGCCCGGAAGACGCCCAGCGAGGTGTTGAGCCGCTTGCGCAGCTCGTATCCGTGCATCGGCGACTCGCGCAGGAGGCCGAGAACGGCGAACTCCAGGACACCTGAGCGCCTGCTCACCCGGGAGGTCACCTCCGTTCTCATCCGTCGTGCCGTGCCTTTCGAGCTTAGTGTTGGTGCGATGCATTGAGCCGATGTATCAGCTCGATACATCGACACGATAGAACGGCGGGCGGAAGCGGGCAAGCGAGGACCCGGTGAAGGGGGTCACATCTTCACTTCACCAGGGGTGTAATGCCCCAATTGTGCTATGCGCTCGGAAAGATGGCTGTTTGGGGCTGCGTAGTCTTGGGCCCGTGCAGACCGCCATGACCGGGAACCCAGCGATGCCTCTCAGCGTCATCGTTCTAGGTGTAGTGCGCCCGTACACGTGGACGGACCGCACATCGGGGGACTGGATGTCATGAGAAGTACCTGCCGTCACCAGGCGCTTGTGTCTGTCCGAGGAGTAGCTGTCCCATGAGCGAGCACCGTCGCAAACCGCCGCAGTCCCGCGGTCGCCGGGCCGCGGGGCCGTCCGGTCACCGGGCGACCCCGCCACCCGTGCCTCCTGCGGGGCCGGGAGGCGGGCCGGACACGCCGCCGGAGCGACCGTACGGGAGCCGGGCCGAGGCCAGACGGGCCGCGCAGCGCGGCGGCGGCGGGGGCCGCCGGCGGGCGGCGAGCGCGGCCGAGGGCACGGGCGCCGCCGAGGGCACGGGCCGGGCCGCACGGCGGCGGCGGGCGTCGGAGCCGCCGAAGAAGAAGCGCTTCATCGACTACCCGCGCTCGGGGTACCGGGGGCTGCGGCGCTGGGTGCCTTCCTGGAAGCAGGTCCTCGGCTCGTCCATCGCCTTCATGGGCCTGCTGATCGGCCTCGTCGGAGTCGCGTACGCGCTGACGGAGATCCCCGATCAGAACGAGATCGCCATGCAGGAGAGCAACGTCTACTACTGGGACGACGGCTCCCGGATGGTCGTCTCCGGCGCGAGCAACGTCAACCGGCAGAACCTCCCCCTGTCGGAGATCCCGGCGGCGATGCAGGACTCGGTGATCTCCGCGGAGAACGCGAGCTTCTACTCCGACCCGGGCATCGACCTGATGGGCATCGGCCGCGCCGTGCTGAACATGGCCCGGGGCGGCGAAGTGCAGTCGGGTTCGACGATCACCCAGCAGTACGTGAAGAACATGTACCTCACCCAGGACCAGACCATAGAGCGGAAGGCGCGCGAGCTGCTGCTCTCGGTCAAGGTGGGGGCGGAGACCTCCAAGGACGACATCCTGGAGGGGTATCTCAACACCTCGGACTTCGGCCGCGGCGCACTGGGCATCCAGGCCGCGGCCCAGGCGTACTACGGCAAGGACGCCATCGACCTCACGGACAGCGAGTGCGCCTTCCTCACCTCGCTGCTGAAGGGCCCCGCGCTCTACGACCCGTTCATCGGCGGCGAGGGCGACACGGTGAACGACATCAACCAGGCCAACCAGGAGCGGGCCGAGGAGCGCTGGTCCTGGGTGCTGGACCGGCGTGTGGAGGTCGGTAACCTGGACGCCGCCGAGCGGCAGGCGATCGCGGAGGAGGGGTTCCCGGACCCCAATCCGCCGACCCCGGCGATGGAGCAGGCCGGGCAGATCGGCTACCTGACGACCCTCGCCGACAACTACCTGATCGCGCAGGACATCGCCACCCGGGAAGAGCTCGACATGGGCGGCTGGCAGATCCACACCACCTTCAACAAGGAGATGGTGGAGCAGATGGAGCAGGCCGTGCAGGGGGTGCAGGAGGAGAACCTCGACCCCGAGGAGCGCCCGGAGGACCGGCACGTCCAGTTCGGCGGCGCCGCGGTGGTGCCCGGGGACGGCGCGATCAAGGCCATCTACGGCGGTGAGGACTACACCGAGCACTTCGTGAACAACGCCGACAACGTCGGCGCCCAGGTCGGCTCGACATTCAAGCCCTTCGTTCTCGCGGCGGCCATGCGCGACGGCATCCGCGATCCGGAGGGGGACGCCGAGCAGCCCCCGGAGGATCGGACGCGGCTCTCGCCGGACGCCGAATACCTCAGCGAGGACGGCCTCCTCATCCGCAACTACAACGGCGATCCCGTGCTCGTGGAGAACTCGGACACGGGCGAGGACGAGGAATGGCACCAGGCGAACTTCGAGGGTCACTCGCAGGGTGACGTCACGCTGCGCGAGGCCATGGAGGTCTCCGCCAACGCGCCGTTCGTGCAGCTCGGCATGGACATCGGCCCGGCGACGGTCGCCCAGGCGGCCGAGGACGCCGGGCTGAGCCCGGAGAGCCTGGGCAAGGCGGACGACACCGTGCCGACCTTCGCGCTCGGCGTCTCCACCCCGGGGCCGATCCGGATGGCGTCCGCCTACGCCACGTTCGCCGCGAGCGGCGAGCAGGCCGATCCCTACTCGGTGACCAGCGCGAAGAACCCCGCGCGGGGCGTCGACTTCGAGCACGAGGCCGCCACCGATCAGGCGTTCGAATCCAATGTCGCGGACAACGTCACCGACGTGCTGACCGAGGTCGTCGAGGGCGACGAGGGCAGCGGCCGGCGGGCCCAGGAGCTGGACCGGCCGGTGGCCGCGAAGACGGGCACCACCGACGACAACAAGAGCGCGTGGTTCGTCGGCTACACCCCCCAGCTCTCCACCGCGATCGGCATGTGGCGCCTCCCGGACTCCGAGGACGACCTGGCCGAGGGCGAGCAGATGGGCTTCATGTCGATGTACGGCACGGCCGACAAGGAGCGGATCAACGGTGGTTCGCTGCCGCTGGACGTCTGGCTGGCGTTCATGCAGGCGGCCATGGAGGGCGAGCCCGTCGAGGAGTTCCCGGAGCCCGGCGAGATCGGCGAGATGCACTACGGCGGCGGAGCCGAAAGCCCCGAGCCGCCACCGCCCGTGGAGACGACCGACCCGACCGACGAGCCGGTCGACCCCACGGACGAGCCGTCCGACGAGCCGAGCGACGACCCGACCGACGACCCGACCGACCCCACGGACGACCCGTCCGAGCCGTGCAACGAATGGGATCCGGCCTGCACCGACGGCGGCACGGATGTGGGGACCGATCAAGGCACGGACCAGGGGACCGACCAGGGCACGGACCAAGGCACCGACCAGGGCACGGACCAGGGGACCGACCAGGGCACGGACCAAGGCACCGACCAGGGCAACACCGCCGAGGGCACGGACGGCGCCACCGGCTGGTTCGGCGGCACCGGATAGCTGTGCCCTGACCCCTCGACGGTGGGGCCGTGCGGCAGGATGTGCACATGGTGCATCCGAACCCGCGAACGGCCGTACGGCCCACCGTCCAGGACGAAGTGGCCGCCGCGGGCAGTGAGCTGATCGGCGGCCCGGCCGGCCGGCGCGCGATCTCCGTCGGCGGCTGGTGGACCCCGGTGCGGGTCATCGCGCTGGTGATGATCGGGATGTTCGCCCTCGGCATGGTGCAGAAGGCGCCCTGCTACAACAGCGGCTGGTTCCGCGGCCCCACCGACCAGTACACCCACGCCTGCTACTCCGACATCCCGCACCTGTACCACGGCCGCGGCTTCGCCGACGGGCTCACCCCGTACTTCGACCGCATCCCGGCGGAGCTCTCCGGCGGCATGGAGTACCTCGAGTACCCCGTTCTCACCGGGCTGTTCATGGAGGTCGCCGCCTGGCTGACCCCGGGCGGCACCTCCGATCCAAGCCCCGCGCAGCTCTACTGGGTGGTCAACGCGGGCCTGCTGATGATCTGCGCCGTCGTCATCGCCGTCTGCGTGACCCGGATGCACCGCGCGCGGCCCTGGGACGGGCTCCTCGTCGCCCTGGCCCCCGCCCTCACTCTCACGGCCACCATCAACTGGGACCTGCTGGCCGGCGCCCTTACCTGCGCCGCCCTGCTGATGTGGTCCCGCGGGCGCCCGGTGGCCACCGGACTCCTGCTCGGCCTCGCCACCGCGGCCAAGCTCTATCCCGTCCTGCTGCTGGGGCCACTGCTCCTGCTGTGCTGGCGGGCCGGACGCTGGCGGGAGTTCGCCGCCACCACCGCCGCCGCGGCCGGCGCCTGGCTCGCGGTGAACCTGCCGGTGCTCCTCGCCGCCCGGGACGGCTGGGCGAAGTTCTACACCTTCAGCGAGGAACGCCCGGTCGACTTCGGCTCGTTCTGGCTGATCATCTCCCAGCGCGCCGACACCCCGATCGACGACGTCAACCTCTACGCCACCACGCTGATGGTCATCGGCTGCGCCGCCATCGCCGTGCTCGCCCTCACCGCGCCCCGTCGGCCGCGGCTGGCGCAACTGGTTTTTCTCGTCGTCGCGTTGTTCGTCGTCACCAACAAGGTGTACTCCCCGCAGTACGTCCTCTGGCTGATTCCGCTGGCCGTCCTCGCCCGGCCGCGCTGGCGCGACTTCCTCATCTGGCAGGGCTGCGAGGTGCTCTACTACCTCGGCATCTGGATGTACCTCGCCTACCTCAACGGCGAGGACCAGCAGGGCCTGTCCCCCGGCGGCTATCAACTCGCCATTTTGCTCCACCTTTTGGGCACGCTCTACCTGTGCGGCATGGTCGTCCGCGATGTGCTCCGTCCGGAGTACGACCCCATCCGCCGGGACTCCCCCGTGGACGATCCCGGGGGCGGCGTACTGGACGGCGCACCGGATGTCTTCACCCTGCGCCGAACCCACGAGCAGAAGGCCGCGCCCACCGCCTTCGTCGACTGGGGCGTCTCCGAACGCACCCTGCCAGCCCCGGCCGCCTCCCCCCGTCCCCCGAGCCCCCCGGATGACGTTTCACGTGAAACATGAGAGACCGGAGCAGCGGACCTCGGCGCTCGCCGACCTCCGCACCCTGCTGCGCTTCCCCGGCTTCCGCCAACTGCTCACGGTCCGGCTGCTGTCGCAGTTCGCCGACGGCGTCTTCCAGGTGGGGCTGGCGGCCTACGTCGTGTTCTCCCCCGAGCAGGAGACCTCGGCCACCGACATCGCCGCCGCGATGGCGGTGCTGCTGCTGCCCTACTCGCTGCTCGGGCCGTTCGCCGGGGTGCTGCTGGACCGGTGGCGCCGCCGCCAGGTGCTGCTCCACGGGAACGTGCTGCGCTGCGTCCTGTCCGCCGGCACCTGCACCCTGGTGCTGGGCGGCGCACCGGACTGGCTGTTCTACCTCTCCGCCCTGTCGGTGACCGCGGTCAACCGGTTCATCCTCGCCGGGCTGTCGGCGGGCCTGCCGCGCGTGGTGAACGGTGAGCGGCTGGTGGTCGCCAACTCCCTCTCCCCGACGGCGGGCACGCTCGCGGCCACGGTCGGCGGCGGCGCGGCTTTCGCGGTGCAGTTCCTGGCCCAGGGCCAGAACGCGCAGGACGCCCTCGCCTTGGGGCTGGCCAGCGGCATCTATCTGACGGCCGGGCTGTCCGCACTGCGGATGCGGGCGGGTCTGCTGGGGCCGGAGGAGGACGAGGTGGTGCGGCGGCTCTGGCCCGCGCTCACCGGCACGGCCCGCGGCCTGCTGGCCGGGCTGCGACACCTCGGCCGGCGCCCGATCGCGGCCTGGACGCTCGGCGGGCTGGGGATGATGCGGTTCTGCTACGGCGCCCTGCTGGTGACCGTGCTCATGCTCTGCCGCCACGCCTGGGCGGACAAGACCACCGGCGACGACGGCATGGCCTGGCTGGGGATCGCGGTCGGGGTGTCCGGCGTCGGCTTCTTCGTCGCCGCCGTGGTCTCCCCCTGGGCCGTCGCCAAGCTGCGCGAGCTCGGCTGGTTCGCGACCTGCGCCGCGCTGGCCGCGCTGCTGGTGCCGGCGCTCGGACTGTCCTTCCGCCCGGTGCCCGTGGTGACGGCCGCGTTTGTGCTGGGGCTGGTGAGCCAGGGAAGCAAGATCGTCACGGACACCGTGGTGCAGGCCTCGGTGGACGACGCCTTCCGCGGCCGGGTGTTCTCCCTCTACGACATGCTCTTCAACATCGCCTTTGTGGGAGCCGCCGGGCTGGCCGCGCTGATGCTGCCCTCGGACGGACGCTCGGCGGCGCTACTGCTCACGGTTTCCGTGCTCTACGCCGCCACCGCCGTCGGTGTCCACCGGCTGAACCGCGCCGCCGTTTCACGTGAAACAAACGGGGCGCCCGCCTGAGCAGGAGGGCGCCCACGAGGCTCAGCGCTGCTGGGCGGCCCACCACTCCTTGAGCGCGGCCACCGCGTTCTCGTGCTCCAGCGGGCCGTGCTCCAGGCGGAGTTCGAGTAGATGACGGTAGGCCCTGCCGATCTCCGGACCGGGGCCGATGTCGAGGATCCGCATGATCTCGTTGCCGTTGAGATCGGGCCGGATGGCGTCCAGCTCCTCCTGATCCTTGAGCCGCTCGATGCGCTCCTCAAGGCTGTCGTAGGCGCGGGAGAGAGCCAGGGCCTTGCGCTTGTTGCGGGTGGTGCAGTCCGAGCGGGTCAGCTTGTGCAGGCGGTCGAGCAGCGGGCCCGCGTCGCGCACATAGCGGCGCACGGCGGAGTCGGTCCACTCACCGGTGCCATAGCCGTGGAACCGCAGGTGCAGCTCGACCAGCCGGCTCACGTCCTTGATGATCTCGCTCGGGTACTTGAGGCTGGACAGCCGCTGCTTCGTCATCTTGGCGCCCACCACCTCGTGGTGGTGGAAGGAGACCCGGCCGTCCTTCTCGAAGCGCCGCGTGCGCGGCTTGCCGATGTCGTGCAGCAGGGCCGCCAGCCGCAGCACCAGATCCCGCTCGTCGCCCTCCAGCGCGATCGCCTGCTCCAGCACGGTCAGGCTGTGCTCGTAGACGTCCTTGTGCCGGTGGTGCTCGTCGCGCTCCAGCCGCAGCGCCGGCACCTCGGGCAGCACACGCTCGGCCAGCCCGGTCTCGACGAGCAGCGTGATTCCCTTGCGCGGCTGGTCGCTGAGGAGGAGCTTGTTCAGCTCGTCCCGGACCCGCTCCGCGGAGACGATGTCGATCCGGTCGGCCATGTCCGTCATGGCTGTCCGCACCGGCTCGGCCACCGAGAAGTCGAGCTGCGCGGCGAAGCGCGCGGCGCGCATCATCCGCAGCGGGTCGTCGGAGAAGGATTCCTCCGGGGTGCCCGGGGTGCGCAGCACACGGTGGGCGAGGTCGGCCAGCCCGTTGTGGGGATCGACGAACTCCTTCTGCGGCAGGGCGACGGCCATCGCGTTGACCGTAAAGTCCCGGCGCCTCAGGTCCTCCTCGAGCGAGTCGCCGTAGACGACCTCCGGCTTGCGGGAGCTGCGATCGTACGCCTCGGAGCGGTAGGTGGTGATTTCGAGCTGGTAGCCCTTGTGAGTGCCCTGCCCCGTCTCGTCGGGCGCGGACTTGCGGCAGCCGACGGTGCCGAAGGCGATGCCCACGTCCCAGACGGCGTCGGCCCAGGGCCGGACGATGCGCAGCACGTCCTCGGGCCGGGCGTCGGTGGTGAAGTCCAGGTCGTTGCCGAGCCGCCCCAGCAGCGCGTCGCGCACCGAGCCGCCCACCAGTGCCAGGGAGAACCCGGCGTGCGAGAAGCGCGCGGCGAGATCGTCGGCGATGGGGGAGACCCGCAGCAGCTCGCCCACGGCCCGGCGCTGCACGTGGCCGATCTCGGCCGCGGGCTGGCGGGGCTGAGCGTTGTTCCTGTCATTCGGCACAACAGCACAGCGTACGTGCCCGCGACGTCCCCGGGCTTCCCCCGGGTCCTCCCCTGGTCCGCGACACTCTCCGGGGCCGATCATCGTTACCATGAGGGCGGGTTGCGGACGAGGGAACGGGGCTGACGCGTGGCAGTGTCGCGGATGCGGGGCCGGGGATCATCCGCCGGCCGCGGACGACGGCTGGCCTCCCTGCTGGCGGTGGTGGTGTCCTTTCCTCTGCTGACCGGACTGGTCCCGACGGCTATGGCGGCGGCGCCCGCCGACGACTTCGGCACCGGGGACCGTTCCGCGACCGTCGCCATCACCGAGGTGTCCCCGGTCGCGCCCGGGGAGGAGGACACCCTCTCCATCCGCGGCACCATCACCAACGAGGGCTCCTCCGCGATCATCGACAGCTCGGTGGAGGCCCGGCAGGGCGTGCCGCTGTCCGGCCGCAGCGCCATTGACGAGTGGCTCGCCCGGACCGGCTTCGACCAGGCCGCGGACGGCGGCATAGTACGAGGCCACGGGCAGGACATCGGCACCATCGAGCCGGGCATGTCCCGCACCTTCTCGCTCCAGGTGCCCGTCTCCGCGCTGGCCCTCGGCGACGACGGCGTCTATCAGCTCGGCGTGGGGCTCACCGGCCAGCGGGAGGACGCCCGCTGGGACCAGGTGCTCGGCGTCGGGCGGACCGTGCTGCCCTGGCAGCCGGGCGAGGGCACGGCCGACTCCCCGCAGACCCGGCTCACCGTGCTGTGGCCGCTGATCTCCACCACGCATCTCACGGCCCAGATGGGCGCGGACGAGGCGCAGACGCCGGCGTTCCGCGACGAGTCGCTGCTGGCGGAGATCTCCCCCGGCGGGCGGCTCGACCAGCTCGTCTCCCTGGGCGCCGACCTGCCGGTGACCTGGGTCGTCGACCCCGATCTGCTGGCGTCCGTGGACGCCATGACGGAGGAGTACCGGGTCTTCGACGGGGACGAGCTCGTCAACGGCGACGGCCAGGACCAGGCCCGCGCCTGGCTGCTGAAGCTGGAGGAGGCGGTGAACGGCGACGAGGTCGTCGCGCTGCCCTTCGGCGACCCCGACCTGGCCTCGCTCGCCCACCAGGGCATCGACGTGCAGGGCGCGCTCGGGCAGCTCGCCACGGCCACCGAGGCGGCCGGCACCACCGTGGAGACCGTTCTCAACGGCGTGCAGGCCAGCACCGACTTCGCCTGGCCCGTGGAGGGCGCGATCGACCCCGAGATCGTCTCGGTGGCGACCTCGGCCGGCGCCCACCACGTCATCACGCGCAGCGACAGCCTCCGCCCGGGCGACCTGACGTACACCCCGAGCGCCGTCCGCCCCATCGGCGGCGGCACCACGGCGATCGTCGCCGACGCCCGGCTGTCCACGCTGTTCGAGGGCGACATGACCTCCACGGCGAACGCCTCGCTGGCGCAGCAGCAGTTGCTCGCCCAGACGCTGGCGATCACTCAGCAGGAGCCCGCCAACGAGCGCAGCATCGTGATGGCCCCGCAGCGCATGCCGTCCGCCGCGCAGGCGCAGGCGATGGCCGACGCCCTGGTGACGCTGCGGGACGACGCCCACTGGGTCGCCTTCGCGGACCTGTCGGACGCGGCGCAGGCCGAGCCGGACCCGGCGGCGAACCAGGAGGTGCCCGGCGCCGGGGACTACCCGCGGGAGCTGCGCGCTCAGGAGCTGCCCGTCGGCGCGTTCCAGTCGATGCGCGAGACGCAGCGCACGCTGGAGGACTTCCAGGTGATCCTGACCCGCGACGACCGCGTCGCGCCCCCCTTCGGGAACGCCATACGCCGCGAGATGTCGGTCTCCTGGCGCGGCAACGAGGACGAGGCCGCCGAGTACCGCTCCACCGTCCAGGACGGTCTGGAGGAATTGACCGAGCGGGTGCATCTGATTCCCAAGTCCCCCATCACCCTGTCCGGGCGCAGCGCGACCATCCCGGTCACCGTGCAGAACAACCTGGTCCAGGACGTGCACAACCTGGAGCTGCGGCTGACCTCCAGCAGGCGCCTGGGCCTGGAGGTCAGTGAGCCGCAGGAGATCACCATCAGCGGCGGCCACAGCCAGTCGGTGAAGTTCTCCACCACGGCCCGCGCGAACGGCGTCTTCTATCTGGAGGCCCGGCTCTACGCCGATGGCAAGCCCTATGGCGAGCCCATGCGTTTCCGCGCCGAGGTCACGTCGATCACCTCCGAGGTCATGATGGTGATCGCGGGCGGCGTGCTGCTGGTCGTGCTCGCCGGCATCCGTATGTACACGCAACGCAAGCGCGCCGCGCGGCAGCCCGCCGGCGCGGGAGTCGGCGCACGTGAAAACGCCGACGCCCCCGAGGGTGAGACCGGGGCCGACACCGGCGGCGGCGCCACCGGCACCCCGTCCAGGGGTGAGAGGCTGGACTCCGACGAGTGAGCCGCCAGCCGGAGGGGCACCACCGGCCCGTACACCGAAGGTGGGGTAGCGATGCAATCGCCGTACGACCATGAGCGCGGCCAGGCGCCGGGTGGCGGCGACCCGTCGGGCTGGCCCGAGGACCAGCACGGCCATCCCCACCAGTACCCCGGACAGCAGGGTTACCCGGATCAGCAGGGTTACCCCGATCAGCAAGGCGCCCAGGGCTACCCGCCGCCCGCGTACCAGCCGCCCGCCTATGAACCCCCGGGTTACGACCCGGGGGTGTACGGCGGCACGCCGGGCTACGCGGGGCAGGACCACGGCGGGCAGGGATACGGCGGTCAGGAGTACGGGGGCCAGAGCTACGCCCCGCAGGGCTACCAGCCGCCCGCGTACCAGCCACCGGCCTACGACACCACGGGGTACCAGCAGCCGCCGGCCTACGACCCGTATCTCGCGGACAGCTATCACCACGACCCGTACGCGGGCCGCGACCCGCTGGCCCAGGACCCGGTGGGCGACGCGCTCTACGACCGCGCCGCGCACCCGCCTCCGCCGCCCGGCACCCTCCCCGACCCGGCCCAGCTCTACCAGCAGCCGCCCGCCTCGCCCTACGCGCCGGACCCGCAGCGCTGGGCGCCCACGCCCGCCCCCGAGCCGGACGCCGTCTCGCGGCATCTGCCGCACGGGGACAACGCCGCCACCACCGAGTTCACCGGCATCGACGGACTGCTGCACCGGGCGGGGGAGGGCCCCGGCCCGCACCAGCCGGGCCCGGGGCGCGGCGCGGACGACGACGCGTTCGCCCATCTCTTCCGCGACCAGCAGACGGGCCCCCGGCAGCCGCCCCCCGGCACCCCGCCCGGCCGGCCCCGGCGCACGCCGCCGCAGCAGCGGCCCGAGCCGCCCGTGGCCGCCAAGAAACCCGGCCGGGCCGCCGGCCTGCTGCGCTCCAGCGCCATAATGGCCGCCGGCACCCTGGTCTCCCGCATCACCGGCTTCGTCCGCCAGCTCGTCCTGGTCGCGGCGCTCGGCGCAACGGTCCTCGGCGACACGTACACCGTCGCGTGGAACCTGCCGAACATGATCTACATCCTGATCATCGGCGGCGGGCTGAACTCGGTCTTCGTCCCCCAGCTCGTCCGGGCGATGAAGCAGGACCAGGACGGCGGCGAGGCATACGCCAACCGCCTGCTCACCCTGATCATGGTCATCCTCGGCGCGCTCGTCGTCGTGGCGGTGCTCGCCGCCCCGCTGTTCGTCCGGATGACCTCGGCCTCCTTCGCCGACGACCCGGCGGCCAACGAGGTCACGGTCACCTTCACCCGCTACTTCCTGCCCACGATCTTCTTCATGGGCGTCCACGCGATTCTCGGCCAGATCCTCAACGCCCGCGGCAGCTTCGGCCCGATGATGTGGACCCCGGTCCTCAACAACATCGTGGTGATCTTCACCTTCGGCATGTTCCTGTGGGTCTACGGCACCCAGCGCACCTCGGGCGTCAGCGTCACCACCATCACCCCCGAGGGCCTCCGGCTGCTGGGCATCGGCACGCTGCTGGGCCTGATCGTCCAGGCGCTGGCGATGGTCCCCTACCTGCGGGCCGCCGGGTTCCGCATGCGGCTGCGCTTCGACTGGCGCGGCAAGGGCCTGGGCAAGGCCGCCACCATGGCCCGGTGGACGGTCATGTTCGTCCTCGCCAACCAGGCCGGGCTCGTCGTCGTCACCCAGATCGCCACCTGGGCCGGCAAGAACGCGGAGGCGGACGGGCACCCGGGCACCGGCTTCATCGCCTACACCAGCGCCCAGCTCATCTGGCAGATGCCGCAGGCCATCATCACCGTCTCCCTCATGGCGGCGCTGCTGCCCCGGCTCTCCCGCTCCGCGGCCGACGGCGACACCGCGGCCGTGCGGGACGACCTCTCCCACGGGCTGCGCACCTCCGCGGTGGCCATCGTGCCCATGGCCTTCGCGTTCGTCGCGCTGGGCGTGCCGATGTGCACCCTGCTGTTCGGCTTCGGCGGCGAGGACAGTCCGCGCAACTTCGGCTATGTCCTGATGGCGTTCGGCCTCGGGCTCATCCCGTTCTCCGCCCAGTACGTGGTGCTGCGAGCCTTCTACGCCTACGAGGACACGCGGACGCCGTTCTACAACACGGTCATCGTCTCGGCCACCTGGATCGTCCTCTCCGGGCTGAGCTTCCTCATCCTCCCCAACCGCTGGATCGTGGCGGGCATCGCCTTCGGCTACGGCATCGCCTACGCCGTGGGCGTTCGGGTCGCCTGGCGTCGGCTCCGCCGCCGCATGCGCACGGATCTGGACGGGGCCCGCGTGGTGCGCACCTATATCCGGCTGTCGGGCGCCAGCATCCCGGCCGCCCTGTTCGGCGGCGCCGTCGGCTTCGGCCTGCTGCGGGCCCTGGGGGAGGGCATGCTCGGCTCCCTGGTGGCGCTCACGGCGGGCACCCTGGTCCTCTTCGCCGTCTTCTACCTGGCCGCGCGCCGCATGCGCATCGAGGAGCTCAACGCGCTCGTGGGCATGGTCCGCTCCCGTCTCGGGCGCTGACCGGGCCCGCGGGGCGCGATCGCCGCAGGACGAGCCCGCCGCCGTCACTCTCCAGCCATGTGCCGTACAACCTCGGACCGTACTCACATGTCGTGCAGGGTGATGGACTACCGGCACAATGAGTCTGGCAGTGTCAAGCATCCGAGCCGAGAACGGGGAGGCGGGAACGACGGTGGCGGAACGGAGCACGGCAACGAGCTCTTCGCAGCGTCCAGCGAGCGCCCAGCACGCCACGGACCCTGAGGGCACCGAGACGGTGGCCTCGCCGGCCGGGAAGGAGCCGGCCGAGAGCACCCCAGTGGCAGCCACCCCGTCCCCCGAGCTGCACAGCGGTCACAGACTCGCCAAGCGGTACCGGCTGGAGGAGTGCATCACCCGACTGGACGGCTTCAGCAGTTGGCGTGCCGTGGACGAGAAGCTGCGCCGCGCCGTCGGCATCCATGTGCTGCCCGCGACCCATGAACGGGCCCGTGCGGTGCTCTCCGCTGCCCGCTCCACCGCCCTCCTCGGCGACCTCCGCTTCGTTCAGGTGCTGGACGCCGTCGAGGAGAACGGCCAGGTCCACGTCGTGCACGAGTGGCTCTCGGACGCGGTTCCGCTGAGCACCGTCCTGCACAACGGGCCGCTGGACGCCCACGAGGCCTACGCCCTGGCCGGGCAGGTGGCCCAGGCGATGGCCGCCGCCCACCGCAAGGACCTGGCGCATCTGCGGCTCACCCCCGCCACCGTGCTGCGCACCGGGCCCGGCCAGTTCCGCATCCGGGGGCTCGCGGTGGACGCCGCCCTGCGCGGCATCACCTCGGCCGACCCGCGCCGGGCCGACACCGAGGCCATCGGCGCGCTCCTGTACGCCGCGCTCACGCAACGCTGGCCCTATGGCGAGGGTGCCTACGGGCTGAGCGGCGTCGCGGGCCTCAGCAAGGGCTCCCGGGACTCCCTGGCCACCCCCGAGCAGGTGCGGGCGGGCATCCACCGCGGGCTCTCGGAGCTGGCCATGCGCGCCCTGGACAACAACGGGGCGACCGCCACCAGCCAGGAGCCGCCCTTCACCTCCCCCGAGGAGCTCAGCCAGGCGCTGGCCGCCCTCCCCCGCATCCCGCCGCCCGATCCCACACCCACCGCGCTGGCGGGCTTCCAGCACACCACCTTCCAGCGCGGCACCCTGGCCGCCGGCCGCACGCCGGTCGCCGCCCCGGCCCGCACGGCGCCGACCCCCGCCGCACCGCCCGCGCTGCCCGGCCGCACCGGGACCGTTCTGAAGTGGGGCGTGTCCGCGCTCCTCATCGCCGCCCTGGGCCTGGGCAGTTGGCAGCTCGCCGACGCCCTGCTGAAGGGCGACTCCCCGGCTGAGGCCGCGCCGCCCACGGCTCCGCCCGAGGAGCAGGAGGAGGAGCCGCCCGCGCCCGGCCCGGTGGAGGTCACGGACATCACCGAGTTCGACCCCGAGGGCACCGGCTCCGGGCAGAACCCGGAGTCGGCCCCCGCCGCCATCGACGGCGACCCCGGGACCTTCTGGCACACCAAGAACTACTACGGCCCGTCGTTCGGCAATCTCAAGGAGGGGCTGGGCCTCATCCTCGACCTCGGTGAGGCGCGGGAGATCTCCTCCGTCACCGTGGAGACCATCGGCGAGACGACCGTCGAGTTCCGCGCCGCGGGTCCCGAGGTCACGGAGATGCCCGACGCCCTCGACGCCTTCCCCCGGCTCGCCGAGGGCACCGGGGAGTCGCTGACGCTGCGGGCGGAGGAATCGATCAAGACACGGTTCGTTCTCGTCTGGCTCACCGAACTGCCCCAGGGCGACGATGGCAACTACCGTGGCCACATCACCGACATCACCGTCGGCCAGTAGCCCGGCCCCGAACGAGTGGAGGTTCCGCCGTGGGCACACGCGCGCCACGCGAGCCTGCCATAGAGTCCGACAAGGAGCTCCTGGACCGGCACATCGCCGGTGACCCCGATGCCTTCGCCGAGATCGTCCGCCGGCACCGCGACCGCTTGTGGGCGGTGGCCCTGCGGACTCTCGGCGACCGGGAGGAGGCCGCCGACGCCCTACAGGACGCCTTCGTCTCCGCGTACCGGGCCGCGCGCACTTTCCGCGGCCAGGCGGCCGTCACCACGTGGCTGCACCGCATCACCGTGAACGCCTGTCTGGACCGGCTCCGCAAGGCCAAGACCCGCCGCACGTCTCCCATCCCCGAGCCCGAGCGGCTGGAAGACCTGCTGGACCCGCACGAGTCCGCCGAGGCGCCGGCCGAACGCCAGGACCTGCGCCGCGAGCTGCGCACGGCGCTCGCCCAGCTTCCCGACGAACAGCGGGCCGCCCTCGTGCTGGTCGACATGCAGGGTTACCCGGTCGCCGAGGCCGCCGCGATCCTGGAGACACCGGTCGGCACCGTGAAGAGCCGCTGCGCCCGGGCCCGGGCCCGGCTGCTGCCGCTGCTGCGGCATCTCCATCCCCGGGCGTCGGAGGAGGACTCGCCCAGGAACCAGGCACCGGGTCCATCCGTCCCACCACCAAGAGATACCGGCGATACCGGCGCAGTACGGGGAGGAGGTGCGCACTCGTGAACGACACCCACCCCGAGCCCGCGGAGATCGCGGCGCTCGACGAAGACCTGCTGCCTCCCGCGGACGCGGCCCGGGTGCACGACCACCTCGCATGGTGCGACGCTTGCGCGCGGGTCCAGGTGGAGCTGGCCGCGCTCACCCAGGCCCTCGGCGACCTTCCGGATCCCGGCCCGATCCCGGCCGACATCGCCGCCCGCATCGACCTCGCCCTGGCCGAGGGAGCCGCCGCCGACGCTGTTTCACGTGAAACAGCGGACGCGGGTCGTGAAACAGAGACCGCCGCATACGGAGCGGTGTCGGTGGCACCGCCCGCGACGCGGACGCCGGCATCCGACCTCGTGCTGCTGCGGCAGCGACGCGAGCGCCGGCACCGGCGGCTCCAGATGGGGCTGGCGGCGGTCGGCGCCGTGGTGGTGCTGGGCGTGGGCGTCTCGATCATTCAGTCCGGGGGTGGCATGAGCGCGGGCGACGAATCCGGTGGCGAGCTGGAGGCGTCGGTCAATGACCAGGGCCAGGGGGAGTTGAGCGGCCCGTCGGACGAGCTGGAGACCCGGGTGCGCGAACTGCTCGCCGAGGCCCAGGACACCGGACCCCTGGTCGCCGAGGGCTCCGAGGGGGCGACTCCGGAGGAGAGCCAGTCCTCGCCCTCTGTTTCGGCCCAGCCCGAGGTGCCCGCCTGCGTCGAGGAGACCATCGGCCGCCGGGAGGCGCCGCTGGCCGCCGACGAGGAGGACTACGCGGGCGTGGACGCCTATCTCGTGGTGTTCCCGCACGAGGCCGACCCGGAGCAGATCGACGCCTACGTGGTATCCGCCTCGTGTGTCACCGGGTCGCCCTCGACTGCGGGAGAGATCCTCGTCCAGGAGAGCTATCCTCGCGACTGACGGCACTTCCCTGCCGGGAATGTCTGGGACCCTAGGATCCGTTACTGGACTACGGGCCCCACCGGGGGCCCTGGGCGAGAGACCCCGAGACAAGGAAGAATCCCGTGAGCGACGTCCGCAACGTGATCATCATCGGCTCAGGACCTGCGGGCTACACCGCCGCGCTCTACACCGCACGCGCCTCGCTCAACCCGCTCGTCTTCGAGGGAGCGGTCACCGCGGGCGGTGCTCTGATGAACACCACCGAGGTGGAGAACTTCCCGGGCTTCAAGGACGGGATCATGGGCCCGGATCTGATGGACAGCATGCGGGCACAGGCAGAGCGCTTCGGCGCCGAGCTGGTCCCTGACGACATCGTCTCCGTGGACCTGAGCGGGGAGATCAAGACGGTCACGGACACGGCCGGCGCGGTGCACCGCGCCAAGGCCATCATCGTGGCCACCGGCTCCCAGCACCGCAAGCTCGGGCTGCCGAGCGAGGACGAGCTCTCGGGACGCGGAGTTTCCTACTGCGCCACCTGTGACGGCTTCTTCTTCCGCGAGCAGGACATCGCCGTCATCGGCGGTGGCGACACCGCCATGGAGGAGGCCACGTTCCTCAGCCGCTTCGCGCGGACGGTCACCATCGTGCACCGCCGTGACACCCTGCGCGCCTCCAAGGCCATGCAGGAGCGGGCCTTCGCCGACCCGAAGATCAAGTTCGTCTGGGACAGCGAGGTGGCGGAGATCCACGGCACCGAGGGCAAGCTCTCCGGGCTGACCCTGCGCAACACCAAGACCGGTGAGACCTCGCCGCTGCCGGTGACGGGTCTGTTCGTCGCCATCGGCCACGACCCGCGCGTCGAACTGTTCAAGGGACAGTTGGAGCTCGACGCGGAGGGGTACCTGCGAGTGGAGGCGCCGACGACCCGCACCAACGTGCCGGGCGTCTTCGCCGCCGGCGATGTCGTGGACCACAGCTACCGCCAGGCGATCACCGCGGCCGGCACGGGCTGTGCCGCCGCGCTGGACGCCGAGCGCTATCTCGCCGCCCTGACCGACGTCGAGTCCATCACCTCGGACGTCCCGGCCTGACCCGAACGGCCGGGTCGCCGACCCACAACTTCCTGCCCCGCCCCCCATAACCGAGAACGAAGGAGAAGCACCATGGCCGGTGCCACCGTGACCGCCACCGACGCCGACTTCGAGGAGAAGGTCCTCAAGAGCGAGAAGCCGGTGCTGGTCGACTTCTGGGCCGAGTGGTGCGGCCCTTGCCGCCAGGTTGCTCCGGCCCTGGAGGCAATCGCCGCGGAGCACGCCGAGAAGCTCACCGTCGTCAAGCTCAACATCGACGAGAACCCGACGACCGCCGCGAAGTACGGGATCCTGTCCATCCCCACCATGAACGTCTACCAGGGCGGCGACGTCGTCAAGACGATCGTCGGCGCCAAGCCGAAGGCCGCCATCGAGCGGGACCTGGTCGACTACATCGGCTGATCCTTCCGCCTCGCGGCAGTAGGGGCCGACTGTTTCACGTGACACACGGTTTCACGTGAAACAGCCGGCCCCTCTCGCTGGGGAGCACAGCGTGGGAAAGCAACGGGCGAGCCTCAGGAGGGCCGCAGTGCCGTGATCGGCCGCGCCGATCCCAGCAGCCGGTCCAGGGCCAGCTCCATGTCCGCCCGCCAGGAGACGGTGCGCTTCAGCTCCAGCCGGAGCCGGGGGAACACCGGGTGCGGGCGTACGACCTCGAAGCCCACCGCGAGCAGATACCCGGTCGGCAGCAGGCACGACGCCGTGTCCGACGAGCGCGCGTCACCGAAGACCTCGATCGCCCGCACGCCGCGCGCAAGGAGATCCTTGGCGGTGGTCTGCATCAGAACTCGGCCCAGCCCCTGGCCCTGGAATCCGGGACTGATCCACCCCGTCAGCAACTGAACGGCATCGGCCGAGACGGGGCTCGTGGGGAACGCCCCGGATCGGGGCACATAGGCGGGCGGGGCGTAGAGCACGAACCCCGCCGGCTGCTCGTCGACGTAGGCGACCCGGCCACAGGATCCCCACCGCAACAGCAGGGTGGAGAGCCAGGATTCCTTCTCCAGCACCGATTGGCCGGTTCGTTCCGCCTTCTCCGCGGCCACCGGATCCAGCTCCCAGAAAACGCAGGCACGGCAACGGGACGGCAGATCCGAGAAGTTGTCCGGCGTGAGCGGCACAAGCAGACGCCCCATGGATCCCATCGTATCCACGGGGCGTCGCTGAGCCGGGGCCCGTTGGGTCAGGCGGATTCCACCGCCTCGGTGGAATCCCCGTCGCCGCCTGGCTGTTCCAGCACCGGGCCCTCGCCGGGGGCGAGTTGGGCGAGGATGCGCTCCAGATCCTCTATCGACGCGAACTCGACGACGATCTTGCCCTTCTTCTGACCGAGGTCCACCTTCACCCGGGTCTCGAAGCGATCGGAGAGCCGCCCGGCCAGGTGGTCGAGCGCGGGGGAGATCAGCTTGCCGGCCCGAGGTCCCCGGCCCCGCGAGCCGTTCTTCTTCGCGCTTGCGCCCTGGAGGGTGACGATCTCCTCCACCGCACGCACCGACAGCCCCTCAGCGACGATGCGCTTGGCCAGCCTGTCCTGCTCCTCCGGGTCCTCCACCGACAGCAGCGCCCTGGCGTGGCCGGCCGAGAGCACGCCCGCCGCGACCCGGTTCTGCACCGTGTGCGACAGCCGCAGCAGCCTGAGGGTGTTGGTCACCTGGGGCCGGGACCGGCCGATCCGGTCGGCGAGTTCGTCATGGGTGCACTTGAAGTCGCGCAGCAACTGGTCGTAGGCGGCGGCCTCTTCGAGCGGATTCAACTGGGCCCGGTGCAGATTCTCCAGCAGGGCGTCAAGGAGCATCTGATCGTCTTCGGTGGCCCGCACAATGGCCGGGATGGTCTCCAGACCGGCCTTCTGGCAGGCGCGCCACCGGCGCTCGCCCATGATGAGCTCATAGCGCTCGGGCCCCAACTGCCGGACCACCACCGGCTGAAGCAGACCCACCTCCTTGATGGAGGTGATCAGCTCGGCCAGCGCGTCCTCGTCGAACACCTCACGCGGCTGCCTCGGGTTCGGGGTGATCGAGTCCAGCGGCAGCTCCGCGAAATGAGCCCCGGCCACCTCTCCGGGGCCCGCCTCCTCGGCGGAGGACGCCGCCGTTTCACGTGAAACGCCGTTCTGGGCGTCGGCATCGGAAACTACCGGACCGGTGGGGATCACCACGCCGCGGTCGGGCGTCAGAACGGGGACCGAGGAGGGTGAGACCGACGCGCCCCGGTCATGCGAGGTGCCGGGCTCCTCGGTGCTCGTCGGCGCCGCCGGAATCAGCGCGCCAAGCCCTCGTCCGAGCCCTCTCCGTCGTTCGCTCACTGCGCCCCCTTCACCGGGCTGTGCTGGTCCTGCTGCGGAAGTCCTCGCTGAGCGGCCGTACCGCGCAGCGCGATCTCACGTGCCGCTTCAAGATACGACAGAGATCCGCTGGAGCCCGGATCGTAGGTGAGAACCGTCTGCCCATAGCTCGGCGCCTCGGAGATACGCACGGAGCGGGGGATATTGGTCCGCAGAACCTCGTTGCCGAAGTGGCTGCGCACCTCCTCGGCGACCTGCGAGGCGAGCCGCGTGCGGCCGTCGTACATTGTCAGCAGGATCGTGGAGACATGCAGCCGAGGGTTGAGGTGCCCACGCACCAGCTCCACGTTCCGCAGGAGCTGTCCCAGTCCCTCCAGCGCGTAGTACTCGCACTGAATCGGAATGACGACCTCGGCCCCGGCGACCAGGGCGTTGACCGTGAGAAGCCCCAGCGAGGGCGGACAGTCGATGAAGACATAGTCCAGTGGCTGCTCGTAGGAGCTGATCGCCCGCTGGAGGCGGCTCTCCCGGGCCACCACCGAGACCAGCTCGATCTCCGCGCCGGCCAGGTCGATCGTGGCGGGCGCGCAGAACAGTCCCTCGACATCGCGCACCGGCTGCACCACCTCGGAGAGCGGCTTGCTCTCGATGAGGACGTCGTAGATCGAGGGCACATCCGCGTGGTGGTCGATTCCCAACGCGGTGGAGGCGTTGCCCTGGGGATCGAGGTCGATCACCAGGACGCGGGCCCCGTGCAGGGCCAGCGAAGCGGCCAGATTGACCGTGGTGGTGGTCTTGCCGACGCCCCCCTTCTGGTTGGCGACGACCATGATCCGGGTCTCCTCCGGCCGGGGCAGACTTCCGCCGGCGCGGTACATGGCCTCAACTGCCTGCTGGGCAGCCCGACTCGGGGTTTCTCCTGCGGGCGGCGGAGCCGAGGGCGCGATGTCCACCGCGCCTCCGGGGGCATCCGCCGGTTCGGACCGAGGGCCGGGCACCGGATCGGCCGTCGGCCCAGCGATATTGGCGTCGGACCGCAATGGTTCACTCTCCTCGACACATGCAGCCTTGGTGGGTTCAAAGCCTGCCATGTCATGGGGGTCACGAACCAGCGAGGACCGGCTACTTGTGGATGGCGGACCATCTGTGGATACCGCCGACCCACTTTTGGGTGACGTTCGAGGGGGACGGTCGCGCGGCTCGGCGGCTGCGCGTCCACGACTGATGATTCCCTGGAGCAGCGAGCGGCGTTTCACGTGAAACACGATGCCCACGCACGCGGCGGGCGGCCGGGTCGACACTCCGTCTGAGGGATATATTCGGCTCTTTTACCGTCGCTTCGGACGAATAGGGTCAGCCGGGCCCGGCGCTCACTGGGAACGCCGGACGCCACGGCCGCCGCCGCGCCGCGCGGCCTTGGCCCGCTTGGCGGCGAACCGCACCCCGCCGGGGCTCTCCCCGACCTCGACGCGGACCACGGTGGACGGCGGGTCCACGAGCCCTGCACCCACGTGCAGAACGGAGCTCCGCACCACGCCGAGCTTCGCGAGTGCGGCCCGAGCGGCCTTGAGCTCCTCCTCCGCGGTGTCCCCCTTGATCGCCAGCATCTCCCCATAGGGACGCAGCAGCGGAACGCCCCAGCCGGCGAGCCGGTCCAGGGGGGCGACGGCCCGCGCGGTCACCACGTGGACCGGGGTCAACGCGTTCATCACTTCCTCGGCCCGGCCGCGCACCACGGTCACCTGCTCCAGACCGAGCAGCTCCACGACCTCGTTGAGGAAATTGGTCCGGCGCAGCAGGGGCTCCAGCAGGGTGATCCGCAGATCCGGGCGGACCAGCGCCAGCGGGATGCCGGGCAGCCCGGCGCCGGAGCCCACATCGCACACCGTCACCTGCTCGGGGACGACCTCGGAGAGCACGGCGCAGTTGAGCAGGTGCCGCTCCCAGAGCCGCGGCACCTCACGCGGCCCGATGAGCCCGCGCGCCACCCCGATCTCGGCCAGGAGCTCGGCGTACCGGACGGCGTCCGGCAGCCGGTCCCCGAAGATCTCGTGGGCGACCTCCGGCGGCTCGGGCAGCTCGGCCGACGGGCTCCCCGAGAAGCCGTCCCGCTTCACGGCAGGACAACCACGCGGCGCTGCGGCTCCTCGCCCTCGGACTCGCTGCGCAGGCCGGCCGCCGCCACGGCGTCGTGCACGACCTTCCGCTCGAAGGGCGTCATCGGCTTGAGCTTCACCGGCTCGCCGCCGTCCTTGACCTGCTGCACGGCCTGCTTCGCCAGCGCCGTCAGCTTCTCCCGCTTGCGCGCCCGGTGGCCGGCGATGTCGAGCATCAGCCGACTCCGCTCGCCGGTCTCCCGGTGCACGGCCAGCCGCGTCAGCTCCTGAAGCGCCTCCAGGACCTCACCGTCCCGGCCGACCAGTTTCTGGAGGTCGCGGGTCGGACCGTCGGCGATGATGGACACCGCCGCCCGGTCCCCCTCGACGTCCATGTCGATGTCGCCATCGAGGTCCGCGATGTCGAGAAGCCCCTCAAGGTAGTCGGCCGCGATCTCGCCCTCCTGTTCCAGGCGGGTCAGGACATCGGTGTCCTCGGCGGCGGCGGTTGAGGTGGTGTCCGTCACGGGTGGGACTCCTTCGTGGGTCTTCCTACTTCTTGCTCTTCGCGGACGGCTTGGGCTTGCGCGGCTGAGACTTCTTCCCCTGCTGCTTCCCGCCCTGCCGCTCCGGCTGGCTCGGCTGCCCGCCGGACTGCGCCTGCTTCTTCGGCTGCTGCTGACCGGTGCCGCCCGCCTGGCGCTGGGACTTCGACTGCCGCTTGGGCTGGGCGCGCTGGGCGCGGGCGGCCTCGGCGGCCTTCTTGGTCTCGGTCTCGACCGGCTTCTCCTCCTGGAGCTTGCCCTTCTTGCGCAGCCGCTCCTGCCGCTGCTGGTAGGCCAGGCTGCCCGGCGTCGGGTTCCGCGTGATCACGTACATCTGCTGGCCCATGGACCACACGTTGGTGGTCAGCCAGTAGATCAGGACGCCGACGGGGAAGTTGATCCCGAAGACGGCGAACATGATCGGGAAGATGTACATCAGAATCTTCTGCTGATTCATGAACGGCGTCTTGACCGTGAGGTCGACGTTCTTCGTCATCAGCTGCCGCTGGGTGAAGAACTGCGACGCCGACATCAGCAGGATCATGATGACGGTGACCACGCGGACGGTGCCCTGCTCCGCCCCGAGCTGCGCCAGCTTCTCGGCGCCGTCCAGGAAGCGGGCCGCGATGGGGGCCCCGAAGATCGTCGCCTGCCGGGCGCTGTCCACCTGCTCGGCGGTCAGCACGCCGACCTTGTCGTTGTTGGCGATGTGGTTCAGCACCTGGAAGAGCGCGATGAAGAACGGCGACTGCGCCAGGATCGGCAGACAGCTCGCGAGCGGGTTGGTGCCCGTCTCCCGGTACAGCTTCATCATCTCTTCGGACTGACGCTGCCGGTCGTTCTTGTAGCGCTCCTGGATCTTCTTCATCCGCGGCTGGAGCGCCTGCATGTTGCGCGTGGCCTTGATCTGCCGGACGAAGAGCGGGATCAGCGCGATCCGGATCACGACCACCAGGGACACGATCGACAGACCCCACGCCCAGCCGCTGTCCTCGTCGAAGACGACGCTGTACATCCGGTGGAACAGGATGATGATCTGGGTGACTAGCCAGTAAAGGGGACTGAGGATCGAATTGATCGTGTCCACGGGTCAGGCTCCTTGGGCATTGTTGGGGGCACCCCCGGGCGAAGCGTGGGACAGGGCCCGGGGCCGTAGGCGTCCGCGCAGACGCTGGTGCCAGACCGGGCGCTTGCGCGCTGGAACGTGATCGACTCCACCGCGTGACCAGGGGTTGCAGCGCAGGATGCGCCAGGCGGTCAGAGCCGTCCCCTTGACGGCGCCGTGCCGGTCGATGGCGCCATACCCGTAGTGGGAACACGACGGATAGTAACGACAGACCGGCCCGAGCAGCGGACTGATGGTCCACTGGTACAGCTTGATCAGCAGCAGCAGCGGGTACTTCATGGCCGTACCCCTCCCAGCAGCCGCTCCAGCGCGGCATCGAGCTCCCGGGCCAACTGGTCGTAAGGAGCACCATCCGCTCCGGGCAGGGCCCGTACAACCACCAGGCTACCGGCGGGCAGCGCGGACAACCGGTCCCGCATGAGGTGACGCAGCCGACGCTGCACCCGGTTACGCACGACCGCGTTGCCCACGGCCTTGCTCACGACGAAACCCGCACGCGGCGGAGAAGCGTCTTCTCCCACCGTGTGCGGGTCCGTTCCACCGCTCAGATGGACGACGAGGTGCGGGCGTCCGGCCCTGCGCCCTCGGCGCATCGCGGCCGCGAAGTCCTCGCGCCGCCTCAGCCGGTTCTCGGAGGGCAGCACCGCATGGACCTGGTCTGGCTGCTCAGGCCGACAGGCGCGCGCGGCCCTTGCTGCGGCGGTTGGCGATGATGGCGCGGCCGGCCCGCGTCCGCATCCGCAGCCGGAAGCCATGGGTCTTGGCCCGGCGCCGGTTGTTCGGCTGGAAAGTGCGCTTGCTCACTCGGAGGCTCCAGAAATCTTCGGTGTTCCGGCACAGGGTTGCCGAGACAGGGTGTGGACCGCCGACAGCCAGCACCGTGCGCCCACGAGGGACCTCGCTACGCCCAAGTCAGCCGCCATCGCCATCCAGCGGAGGGGCATGCCCTCGGCGGAGCGGCCATCGGAGGCAGGCGGCAGCAGCCGTCGACGACTCGACCTCGCAACGGTACGCGCGAGGGGACCCACAGGTCAAACCCGGACGGCGGAGCGTTGTACACACCCTGTGGACAATGACTTGTGATGCGTACGCCACGCTGACTACCGTTGCTGAACTCGGAATCCTTTCCCGACTGCCCCCACCGTCACACCCCCGGGCAGCCGCCAACGCCAGCACCACCCCTGCGAGTGAGAGAGCGTGCCTCGTGGCTGACCTTCCCACAGACCTTTCCGCGGTCTGGCCACGTGCGCTGACCTCGATGCTCTCGGACGGCCAGCGTCTGGAGTCCAAGGACCACCGCTGGCTCCAGGACTGCCAGCCGCTGGCGCTCGTCTCGGGGACGGCACTCCTCGGCGTTTCGAACGAGTATGCGAAAAGCGTGCTGGAGGGCAGGCTCGCCCCCCTCATCAGCGACGCGCTCAGCCGCGAGTGCGGCCAGCCCATCCGGCTGGCGATCACCGTCACCGCGCCGCCGCCCGAGACGCTGCCGCAGCCCCGCCGCCCCGCCGAGCCCGCGGCCCCGCCGCCGGCCGCCGAGCCGCACGACCCCTATGGCCGCGACGGCTACGGCGGGCACGAGCTGCCCACCGCGCGCGCGGCCTACCCCGACCACCCCGAGGCGCCCCGCCCGGGCGGCCCGCCGCCGCGGAGCTGGCAGCAGCCGGGCGCCGACTACTCGGGCTACGGCCGGCAGCCGGAGCCCTACGAGCATCGGTACGAGGAGCAGCGGTACGCGCCGGCCGCGCCCGCCGGGACGGGCGGCCCGCCCGCCGCCTCCCCGTCCGCGCCGGCGCCGGGTCCCGGCGAGCCGACGGCCCGCCTCAACCCGAAGTACCTCTTCGACACCTTCGTCATCGGCGCGTCCAACCGCTTCGCGCACGCCGCCGCCGTCGCGGTCGCCGAGGCCCCGGCCAAGGCGTACAACCCGCTGTTCATCTATGGCGAGTCCGGCCTGGGCAAGACGCACCTGCTGCACGCCATCGGTCACTACGCCCGCAGCCTCTATCCCGGCACGCGGGTGCGGTACGTGAGCTCCGAGGAGTTCACGAACGAGTTCATCAACTCCATCCGCGACGGCAAGGCGGACGCGTTCCGCAAGCGCTACCGCGACATGGACATCCTCCTGGTCGACGACATCCAGTTCCTGGCGAGCAAGGAGTCGACGCAGGAGGAGTTCTTCCACACGTTCAACACCCTGCACAACGCCAACAAGCAGATCGTGCTGTCCTCCGACCGGCCGCCCAAGCAGTTGATCACCCTGGAGGACCGGCTGCGCAACCGCTTCGAGTGGGGGCTGATCACCGATGTCCAGCCCCCCGAGCTGGAGACGCGCATCGCGATCCTGCGCAAGAAGGCCGTGCAGGAGCAGCTCAACGCCCCGCCCGAGGTGCTGGAGTTCATCGCCTCCCGGATCTCGCGCAACATCCGCGAGCTGGAGGGCGCCCTCATCCGCGTCACCGCGTTCGCCAGCCTCAACCGGCAGCCGGTGGACCTCGGCCTGACGGAGATCGTCCTCAAGGACCTCATCCCCGGCGGCGAGGAGACCGCCCCGGAGATCACCGCGGACGCCATCACCTCGGCCGTGGCGGACTACTTCGGGCTGACCGTGGACGACCTCGCCGGCTCCTCCCGCAGCCGCATCCTCGTCACCGCCCGCCAGATCGCCATGTATCTGTGCCGGGAGCTCACCGACCTGTCGCTGCCCAAGATCGGCCAGCACTTCGGCGGTCGGGACCACACGACCGTCATGCACGCCGACCGGAAGATCCGGGCGCTGATGGCCGAGCGGCGCTCCATCTACAACCAGGTCACCGAGCTCACCAACCGCATCAAGAACGGCTGACGGCCCCACGCGGGCCGGCGACCGCGTTCCGCCGATCCCACTGACCCCACCGACGTCCAGCGCCCCCGAGGACACCTCGGGGGCGCTGTTCGATTACCGGTGGGACACCGTCCGTTCTCCACAGCTCGGCGCGGTTTCGCCCGTCCACACCCTGTGGGAACGCCGAGTTGTCCAGAATCCCGTCCACAGCCCGGCCGTTGATGAGGGAAGATCCCAGGTGGGGTGCCTGTGGAAGTGTGGAAGAGCGTGATCCACAGACTGTGGACACGCGGCGGCCCCATCGCGGCCGATCGGCGTTGTCCACCGCCCGCCCACAGGCAAAGGGCAGTTGTGCACAGGCAATCCACAGAGTTGTCCACTGTTCGGCAACGCAACGCGCGGTCTCACCGGGACGAGTGAAACAGCTCACAGGAGAGGCCGCGGCGGCCTGTTGAGAACCCCACCGAATCTGGGGACGAAGCTGTTGAGAAGTCGGGGTGGGCTGGGGACGGCCTGTGCACAACTCGGCGGCGTCCACAGGACCCCCCTGTTCATCCACCGCCCCACCCACAGGCCCTGTGCACAAAAAACGGCCGCCGACCTGGGAAAACGAGGTTATCCACGGTTTCCACAGGCCCTACTACTACGACTACGGATATAAGCCGCGAGACTCGATTCGAAGTGGGGGCTGTGCACAACTGGCCCGCCGACGGTCTACCCACTCGACTTCGATTTGACTCACGCAAGCCCCTAGTGTCAGTGGCGTGCGTCAGACTGGTGGCCCGTAAGAAGCCATCAGGCGAGCAGCCAGCGACAGCAGGAGGCGGCTGAAGTGAAGATCCGGGTCGAACGCGATGTGCTCGCGGAGGCGGTGGCCTGGGCCGCCCGCAGCCTGCCTGCCAGACCGCCGGTGCCCGTTCTCGCGGGCCTGCTGCTGAAGGCCGAGGACGGGGCGCTCAGCCTCTCCGGCTTCGACTACGAGGTCTCGGCGCGGGTGTCGGTCGAGGTGGACGTCGAGGAGGGCGGCACGGTCCTGGTGTCCGGGCGGCTGCTCGCCGACATCTGCCGCGCCCTGCCGAACCGTCCCGTCGAGATCTCCTCCGACGGTGTGCGCGTGACCGTCGTCTGCGGCTCCTCGCGATTCACACTCCATACCCTGCCTGTGGAGGAGTACCCGGCGCTGCCCCAGATGCCGACCGCGACCGGCACGGTCTCGGCCGAGGTGTTCGCCGCCGCCGTCGCGCAGGTGGCCATCGCCGCGGGCCGCGACGACACCCTGCCGGTGCTCACGGGCGTGCGGATCGAGATCGAGGGCGACATGGTGACGCTCGCCTCCACGGACCGGTACCGGTTCGCGGTGCGGGAGTTCCTGTGGAAGCCCGAGACGGCCGACGTCTCCGCGGTTGCGCTCGTGCCCGCCAAGACGCTGCTGGACACGGCGAAGTCGCTCAGCGGCGGGGACACGGTGTCCCTGGCGCTCTCCGGGGCCGGCGCGGGCGAGGGCCTGATCGGCTTCGAGGGCGCGGGCCGCCGCACCACCACGCGGCTGCTGGAGGGCGACCTCCCGAAGTACCGGACGCTGTTCCCCACCGAGTTCAACTCGGTCGCGGTGATCGAGACCGCGCCGTTCGTCGAGGCGGTCAAGCGTGTGGCCCTCGTCGCCGAGCGGAACACCCCGGTCCGGCTGAGCTTCGAGCAGGGCGTGCTGATCCTGGAGGCGGGGTCGAGCGACGACGCACAGGCTGTGGAAAGGGTGGACGCCCAGCTCGAGGGCGACGACATCTCGATCGCGTTCAACCCGGGCTTCCTGCTGGAGGGCCTGAGCGCGATCGACTCCCCGGCGGCCCAGCTCTCCTTCACGACCTCGACGAAGCCCGCGCTGCTGAGCGGCAAGCCGGCGGTGGACGCCGAGGCGGACGAGGCGTACAAGTACCTGATCATGCCGGTGCGGCTGAGCGGCTGAGCCGCCGCGACGACGGCCGGTCCGGCGCGTGCCGCGGGAGCGTGAGGGGCGCCCCTCACAGGATCGCGGTATGCCGGTGCGGCTGACCGGTCGACCGGCTGAGCCGCCGGGCGGCTGAGGTGCCGCCATGCGGTCGGTGGTGTGGCGAGGGTCGGGCGTAGGCTCGGCTTCAGGTCATATCGCTACGAAGGAGTCCCAATGGAGCTCGGTCTCGTCGGTCTCGGCAGGATGGGCGGGAACATGCGCGAGCGCATCCGCCGGGCCGGCCACACCGTGGTGGGGTACGCCCCCGACACGGAAGCCGCCGATGTCCACAGCCTCAAGGACATGGTGGACGCGCTCGCCGCGCCCCGCGTCGTCTGGCTGATGGTGCCCGCCGGTGCCGCCACGCAGTCCGTGATCGACGAGCTGTCCGGGCTGCTGTCGCCCGGCGACATCATCGTCGACGGGGGGAACTCCCGCTGGACCGACGACGCCAAGCACGCCGAGCAGTTGGCGGCCAAGGGCATCGGCTTCGTGGACTGCGGGGTCTCCGGCGGCGTCTGGGGCCTGGAGAACGGCTACGCCCTGATGTACGGCGGTGACGCCGAGCACGTGGCGCGGGTCCAGCCGGTCTTCGACGCGCTGAAGCCGGAGGGCGAGGCGGGCGCGGTCCACGCGGGCAAGGTGGGCGCCGGGCACTTCGCGAAGATGGTCCACAACGGCATCGAGTACGCCATGATGCAGGCGTTCGCCGAGGGCTGGGAGCTGCTGGAGGCGGTCGACGTCGTCACCGACGTGCGGGAGGTGTTCCGTTCCTGGCAGGAGGGCACCGTGATCCGCTCCTGGCTGCTGGATCTGGCCGTGCGGGCGCTGGACGAGGACGAGCACCTGGACCAGCTCCGCGGCTACGCGGCGGACTCCGGCGAGGGGCGCTGGACGGTGGAGGCCGCGATCGACAACGCGGTGCCGCTGCCCGCGATCACCGCGTCGCTGTTCGCGCGGTTCGCCTCGCGGCAGGACGACTCCCCGCAGATGAAGATGATCGCCGCCCTGCGCAACCAGTTCGGCGGGCACGCGGTCGAGAACGCCAAGTAGGCGCGGACCGGGGGAGGTTGGGCCGAGTTGCACGTCACGCATCTGTCGCTGGCCGACTTCCGGTCCTATGCCCGGGCCGAGGTGGAGCTCGGCCCGGGCGTCTGGTCGTTCGTCGGTCCGAACGGCCAGGGCAAGACGAACCTGGTCGAGGCGGTCGGCTATCTGGCGACGCTGGGCAGCCACCGGGTGTCCTCCGACGCGCCGCTGGTGCGGATGGGCGCGGACCGTGCGGTGATCAGGGCCGCGGTCGTCGAGGGCGAACGGCGGCAGTTGGTCGAGCTGGAGCTGAACCCGGGCAGGGCGAACCGGGCGCGGCTCAATCGGTCGTCCCAGGTGCGCCCCCGGGATCTGCTGGGCGTGGTGCGGACGGTGCTGTTCGCGCCGGAGGACCTGCACCTGGTGAAGGGCGACCCGGGGGAGCGCCGGCGGTTCCTGGATGAGCTGGTCACGGCGCGCGCCCCGCGGCTGGCGGGGGTGCGCGCGGATTACGAGCGAGTGCTCAAGCAGCGCAACTCCCTGTTGAAATCGGCCGCGATGGCCCGTCGGCACGGCGGCCGGGGCGTCGATCTGTCCACGCTGGACGTATGGGATCAGCATCTGGCGCGGTCCGGCGCGGAGTTGCTGGCGCAGCGGCTGCTGCTGGTGGACGCGCTGCGGCCGTTGGCGGACAAGGCGTATGAGGCGGTGGCGCCCGGCGGCGGCCCGGTGGGGCTTGAGTACCGGGGGGCGGCGGCCGAGGTGGCCTCGCGCGAGGAGCTGTACGAGCTGCTGCTGGGCGCGTTGAACGAGGTCAGGCCGCAGGAGATCGAGCGCGGGGTGACGCTGGTCGGCCCGCACCGGGACGATCTTGTGCTGCGGCTGGGGCAGTTGCCCGCGAAGGGGTACGCGAGCCACGGGGAGTCGTGGTCGCTGGCGCTGGCGCTGCGGCTGGCCTCCTACGACTTGCTGAAGGAAGAGGGTCCGGAGCCGGTGCTGGTGCTGGACGACGTGTTCGCGGAGCTGGACGCCCGGCGGCGGGAGCGGCTGGCGGAGCTGGTGGCCCCGGGTGAGCAGGTGCTGGTGACGGCGGCGGTGCCGCAGGACGTGCCGGACGTGCTGTCGGGCGCGCGGTTCGCCGTGACGGAGGGACGGGTCGAGCGTGAGTGAGGAGAACGCGGCGGCCGAAGTGCCGGAGCCGTCGGGCGTTGATCTGGCGCGGGTGGCGCTGCGGGCGGCCAAGGAGCAGGCGCGGGCGCGCGGCGCGATGGCGCAGCAGCGCCGGCAGGCGCGGCGCGGGGGCCTGCGGTCGGGGGCGCGGCCCGGTGGCCGTGATCCGCTGCCGCTCGGGGCGGCGGTGGAGCGGCTGACCGTGGAGCGGGGCTGGGAGATGCCGCTCGCGGTGGGTGGTGTGCTGGGCCGCTGGCCGGAGTTGGTGGGGCCGGAGGTGGCGCAGCACTGCGCGCCGGAGGGGTACGACGAGGACGCGCGGGTGCTGACCGTGCGCTGTGACTCCACGGCGTGGGCCACGCAGTTGCGCCTGCTGGCCCCGCAGTTGCTGCGGCGGCTGAACGCGGATCTGGGGCAGGGCACGGTCAAGTCGCTCAAGGTGCAGGGTCCGGCGGCGCCCGGGCGCGGCGGGGGACGGCTGCGCGCGCCGGGGAGCCGGGGGCCCGGCGATACGTACGGGTAGCCGGTCGCGGGCCGTGGGACGGGCGGTGCGGGAGTGATGCCGGTCACGTGTGCAGAGGTTGACAGACGGAAGCGCTGAGCGCCGTTGTGAGCGGATCAGGGGCCCGGGCCGCATATGGGGAGTCACCGGATGGCAGTTCAGGGCGGCACATGCGGACTCAGGGCCCGGGAAACCGTCCTCACGGTTGGCGCTACCGGTAGACTGGACTGACCCGCCCCGTTGCGGACCATGTCGAACGACACAGCCGCTCCCTTTGCCGGAGTTGGCTCGTGCTGTGCCAGAAAGGGCGCTTCGTGGCCGATTCCGGCGATGCCAACAAGAACATTCCCACCCCTGCCGCGCCCGCGGAGGGGCTTCCCTCGTACGACGCCAGTGCGATCACGGTGCTGGAGGGGCTGGACGCGGTCCGAAAGCGGCCGGGCATGTACATCGGGTCGACCGGTGAGCGTGGTCTGCATCACCTGGTCTACGAGGTCGTGGACAACTCGGTGGACGAGGCCCTGGCCGGCCACGCCGACCTGATCAACGTGACGCTGCTGGCCGACGGCGGGGTCCGGGTCGTGGACAACGGGCGCGGTATCCCGGTGGACATGGTGCCCTCCGAGGGCAAGCCGGCCGTCGAGGTCGTGCTGACCGTGCTGCACGCGGGCGGCAAGTTCGGCGGCGGCGGTTACGCGGTGTCCGGCGGTCTGCACGGCGTGGGCGTCTCCGTGGTGAACGCGCTGTCGCGGAAGGTCGCCGTGGAGGTGCGCCGGGACGGGTACCGGTGGACGCAGGACTACACGCTGGGCGTGCCGAACGCGCCGCTCGCGCGGAACGAGGCCACCGGCGAGACGGGGACCACGGTCACGTTCTGGGCGGACGGCGAGATCTTCGAGACGACGGACTACTCGTTCGAGACGCTGTCGCGCCGTTTCCAGGAGATGGCGTTCCTGAACAAGGGGCTGACGATCTCGCTGACCGACGAGCGGGAGTCGGCGAAGCAGACGTCGGGGGCGGACACGGCCGCGCCCGAGGCCGACGACCAGCCGCGCTCGGTGACGTACCACTACGAGGGCGGCATTTCGGACTTTGTGCGCCATCTCAACTCCCGCAAGGGCGAGCTGGTGCACCCCTCGGTGATCGAGATCGACGCCGAGGACACCGAGCGCAAGATCTCCGTCGAGATCGCGATGCAGTGGAACAACCAGTACAGCGAGGGTGTCTACAGCTTCGCGAACACGATCCACACCCACGAGGGCGGCACGCACGAGGAGGGCTTCCGCGCGGCGATGACGCAGCTCGTCAACAAGTACGCCCGTGAGAAGAAGCTGCTGCGCGAGAAGGACGACAACCTCACGGGTGAGGACATCCGCGAGGGTCTGACCGCGATCATCTCCGTCAAGCTGGGCGAGCCGCAGTTCGAGGGCCAGACGAAGACGAAGCTGGGCAACACCGAGGCCAAGACGTTCGTCCAGAAGATCGTTTACGAGCACCTGTCGGACTGGCTCGACCGGAACCCGACCGAGGCCGCCGACATCATCCGCAAGGGCATCCAGGCGGCCACGGCTCGCGTCGCGGCCCGCAAGGCGCGCGACCTGACCCGCCGCAAGGGCCTGCTGGAGACCGCGTCGCTGCCGGGCAAGCTCAGCGACTGCCAGTCCAACGACGCGGCCCAGTGCGAGATCTTCATCGTGGAGGGCGACTCCGCGGGCGGCAGCGCCAAGTCCGGCCGCGATCCGCAGTACCAGGCGATCCTGCCCATCCGCGGCAAGATCCTCAACGTCGAGAAGGCCCGTATCGACAAGGTCCTTCAGAACACCGAGGTCCAGGCGCTGATCTCGGCGTTCGGCACGGGCATCCACGAGGACTTCGACATTTCCAAGCTCCGCTACCACAAGATCATCTTGATGGCCGACGCCGATGTCGACGGTCAGCACATCAACACCCTGCTGCTGACGCTGCTCTTCCGCTTCATGCGCCCGCTCGTCGAGGCGGGCCACGTGTTCCTCTCCCAGCCCCCGCTCTACAAGATCAAGTGGGGCCGCGACGAGTTCGAGTACGCGTACTCGGACCGCGAGCGGAACAGCCTGATCCAGCTCGGCCGCGAGCGCGGCAAGCGGATCAGGGAGGACTCGATCCAGCGCTTCAAGGGCCTGGGCGAGATGAACGCCGAGGAGCTGCGGGTGACGACGATGGACCGCGCGCACCGCGTGCTGCGCCAGGTCACGCTGGACGACGCCGCCGCGGCCGACGACCTCTTCTCCATCCTGATGGGCGAGGACGTCGAGGCACGGCGATCGTTCATCCAGCGCAACGCCAAGGACGTCCGGTTCCTGGACATCTGACGGGCCGGTCCCACCCGGTCACCCCCACCAGCGGCTCGAAAGGAATCGGACCAACGTCATGGCCGACGACAACTCCACTCCCCCCTCCGGCGAGGACTCCCTGCTGAACTCGTCCGGCGCCCTGCGCATCGAGCCGGTCACGCTCGAGACGGAGATGCAGCGCTCGTATCTCGACTACGCGATGAGCGTGATCGTCTCCCGCGCGCTGCCGGACGTGCGCGACGGCCTCAAGCCGGTGCACCGCCGCGTGCTGTACGCGATGTACGACGGCGGCTACCGCCCCGAGCGCGGCTACTACAAGTGCGCCCGCGTTGTCGGCGACGTCATGGGCACGTACCACCCGCACGGCGACACGTCGATCTACGACGCGCTGGTGCGGCTCGCCCAGCCCTGGACGATGCGCATGCCGCTGGTGGACTCCAACGGCAACTTCGGCTCCCCCGGCAACGACCCGGCCGCCGCCATGCGGTACACCGAATGCCGGATGGCGCCGCTGGCCATGGAGATGCTCCGGGACATCGACGAGGAGACCGTCGACTTCCAGGACAACTACGACGGGCGGAACCAGGAGCCGACCGTCCTGCCCTCCCGCTTCCCGAACCTGCTGATCAACGGCTCGGCCGGCATCGCCGTCGGCATGGCCACCAACATCCCCCCGCACAACCTGCGCGAGGTGGCGTCCGGCGCCCAGTGGTACCTGGAGCACCCCGAGGCCACCCCCGAGGAGCTGTTGGAGGCGCTGATCGAGCGGATCAAGGGCCCCGACTTCCCCACCGGCGCGCTGATCGTCGGCCGCCGCGGCATCGAGGAGGCGTACCGCACCGGCCGCGGCTCGATCACGATGCGCGCGGTCGTCGAGGTGGAGGAGATCCAGGGCCGTCAGTGCCTCGTGGTCACCGAGCTGCCCTACCAGGTCAACCCGGACAACCTGGCGCAGAAGATCGCCGAGCTGGTCAAGGACGGCCGGGTCAGCGGCATCGCCGACGTCCGGGACGAGACGTCCTCGCGCACCGGGCAGCGCCTGGTCATCGTGCTCAAGCGGGACGCCGTCGCCAAGGTCGTCCTGAACAACCTGTACAAGCACACCGACCTCCAGACGAACTTCGGCGCCAACATGCTCGCGCTCGTCGACGGCGTGCCGCGCACCCTGTCGCTGGACGCGTTCATCCGGAACTGGGTCGCCCACCAGATCGACGTCATCGTCCGCCGCACCCGCTACCGGCTGCGGAAGGCCGAGGAGCGCGCCCACATCCTGCGCGGCCTGCTCGCCGCCCTGGACGCCATCGACGAGGTCATCGCGCTCATCCGGCGCAGCGCCACGGTGGACGTCGCGCGGGACGGGCTGATGGGCCTGCTGTCGATCGACGAGATCCAGGCCAACGCGATCCTGGAGATGCAGCTCCGCCGGCTGGCCGCCCTGGAGCGGCAGAAGATCACCGCCGAGCACGACGAGCTCCAGGCGAAGATCGAGGAGTACAACGCGATCCTCGCCTCGCCCGAGCGGCAGCGCGCCATCATCGGCGAGGAGCTGACGGCGATCGTCGAGAAGTTCGCCGACGACCGCCGCACCGCGCTGATCCCCTTCGAGGGCGACATGTCCATCGAGGACCTGATCGCCGAGGAGGACATCGTCGTCACGATCACGCGTGGCGGCTACGTCAAGCGGACCAAGACCGACGACTACCGCGCCCAGAAGCGCGGCGGCAAGGGCGTGCGCGGCACGAAGCTGAAGGAAGACGACATCGTCGACCACTTCTTCGTCTCCACCACGCACCACTGGCTGCTGTTCTTCACCAACAAGGGCCGGGTCTACCGGGCCAAGGCGTACGAGCTGCCGGACGCCGGCCGGGACGCCCGCGGCCAGCACGTGGCCAACCTGCTGGCCTTCCAGCCCGATGAGCGGATCGCCGAGATCCTGGCCATCCGCGACTACGAGGCGGCGCCCTACCTGGTGCTGGCGACGAAGTCCGGGCTGGTGAAGAAGACCGCGCTGAAGGATTACGACTCGCCCCGCTCCGGCGGCGTCATCGCGATCAATCTCCGTCAGATGGAAGACGGCCGCGACGACGAGCTGATCGGTGCCGAGCTGGTCTCGGCCGCCGACGATCTGCTGCTGATCAGCAAGAAGGCGCAGTCGATCCGGTTCACGGCGACCGATGACGCGCTGCGGCCGATGGGCCGGGCCACCTCGGGCGTGAAGGGCATGAGCTTCCGCGAGGGCGACGAGTTGCTGTCGATGAACGTGGTGCGCGCCGGGACGTTTGTGTTTACCGCCACGGACGGCGGGTACGCCAAGCGGACGCCGGTCGACGAGTACCGGGTCCAGGGCCGTGGCGGCCTGGGCATCAAGGCGGCCAAGATCGTGGAGGACCGCGGTTCCCTGGTGGGCGCTCTCGTGGTCGAGGACACTGATGAGATCCTGGCCATCACCCTGGGCGGTGGAGTGATCCGCACGCGGGTCAACGAGGTGCGGGAGACTGGCCGTGACACCATGGGCGTCCAGTTGATCAACCTGGGGAAGCGGGATGCCGTCGTCGGCATCGCCCGCAACGCCGAGGCCGGCCGCGAGGCCGAGGAAGTCGAGGCCGAGTCGCCCGAAGAGGCGCCGGCTCCGGGCATTGAGGAGTAACGCGTGAGCGGATCCAGGGGCGCCCCGGGGGGCGGCACGGGGAACGACGGGCAGACGCCGGATCGTTCACCTGCGGGCCCGCCGACCGGCGGCGCCCCGGGCACCGGTCCCGGGGGCAGCGGCCCCCAGGGGCGAACCCCGGAAGAGACGACTCGTGGGGGTACCACGATGACCAGTGCCAGACCCGCGCAGGGCGAGGGCTACCCGGCGCAGGACGCACAGCACTACCACCCCCCGCAGGCCTACCCGGCCCCGCCCGGGGCCGCGCCCACGGTGGGCCAGCAGTCCCCGCAGGGCGGCGGCAAGCAGGCCCGGCAGGCCGTGCGCCGCCCGCGTACCGGGGCGCGCACCATCCCGCGCACCCGCAAGGCCCGGCTGCGCGTCGCCAAGGCCGATCCCTGGTCGGTGATGAAGGTCAGCTTCCTGCTGTCCATCGCGCTGGGGATCTGCACGATCATCGCGGTCGCCGTCCTGTGGATGGTGATGGACGCGATGGGTGTCTTCTCCACGATCGGCGAGACGATCACCGAGGCCACGGAGACGGACACCGACAGCGGCTTCGACCTGGAGGCGTTCCTGTCGCTCCCCCGGGTCATGATCTTCACCTCCGTCATCGCGCTGATCGACGTCGTCCTGGCGACGGCGCTGGCGACCCTCGGGGCCTTCATGTACAACCTGTCGGCCGGTTTCGTCGGCGGCATCGAGGTGACGCTGGCGGAGGACGAATAGCGATTTGGGAGCCGGGGTGCACATGCGCTAGCCTTTCCGTGCACGCGGGGCTATAGCTCAGATGGTTAGAGCGCATCCCTGATAAGGATGAGGCCACAGGTTCAAGTCCTGTTAGCCCCACGGTGGGCTCGGTCCGGCCGGAGAGTTTTCCGGCCGGACCGAGCCCTTTGTGCAGGGGGCCGGTTGGGTATCATCGGGCGCCAGATGGTCCGATCACGTTGAAGAAGGACGAGGTAGCGCGGTGAAGAAGCTCCTCCTGGTCGCCCTGGCGGCTATCGGCGGCCTCCTCGTGTACCGCCAGATTCAGGCGGACAAGGCCGAGCAGGACCTGTGGACGGAGGAGACCGACTCCGTGCCGTCCGGCTCCACGGGCGCCTGATTCGAAGACCGGTTCGATACTCGACTTACCCCTCTCGGGCCCCCGACCGCGCGCGGCGGACGGGGGCCCGAGAGACGTTTTTCTGTGCGTTTGCGAACGAACCGGTGGGGGTCAGCCCTGGTGGTTCTCGTAGTGCTCGACGGCCTCCCGGGTGCGGGCGACGCCGTACACCCGGAGGAACTCGGCCAGCTCCGGGTGGCTGTCCGACAGCAGCCGCGCGGCGCTCTGGATCTCGGTCGCGTCGGAGACAGAGCGCAACAGGGCCTGGATCTCGCGAACGACGCGCTTGGTCGGGTTGGCCGGCACCCCGATCGAGGCGGAACGAGTCGCGGTGGAGCTGGAGCTGAGCACGTTCCCCCCGGACGTGCGCCGGATCTCGTCCATGGCGGCGGTCGCCTCGGCGGCGCTCACCCGCCCGCCGCGGACCTCTCCGGCCAGATCCTGCAGCGCGCGCACCCGCTGGACGACGGCGGGGTTGCCGATCTTCGCGCGCTGGCCGCTCATGAGCTGTGACAGCATGGGCGCCGACAGACCCAGGACGACGGCGAGCCGTGCCTGGTTGAGCCCGAGATCGGCGATGAGCCGCCGGAAGAGCGACCCCAACGGCTCCCCATACCAGGTCGTCTGCTGTTCTCTGGCCTTTTCGGTGGACTCCTGCTGTGCTGCGTCCATCGTGTCTCCCCTGTTCTCCCCTGAATCGCTTCACGTGAGCGAAGTTGCGCGTCATCCTACGGAGGGACCCATACCCGGGGCGATACCCGGTCGGTATCCGGCCCGAAGATTGGGTACCCTTGGGCCTGGCCCGTTCCCGGGCCGCGGGGCCTTAGCTCAGTTGGTAGAGCGCCGTCTTTGCATGGCGGATGTCAGGAGTTCGACTCTCCTAGGCTCCACTTCCTGTACGGTCGCGCGTCGCGTCGGCCGTGAAACGCGAGCAATCCCCCTTTTCCACCTGTCCATTGTGGTCATTGTGTAGAAGCGGTGGCAGCCCGTTCGGGCGCGCTGGTACTACGGGTGCCGTGGAGATCGGTGACACGGTCGGCGGCCGTTATGTGCTCCAGGTGCGGTTCGACGAGGGTGGGCAGGGCGAGGTCTGGCGGGCCGTGGACAGGCGTCTTTCACGCACTGTCGTGCTCAAGCGCGCTCTGCTGGACGGCGAACGCGGCCGCCGGCAGGCCCGGCGCGAGGCCCGGATTCTGGCCGATATGCAGCACCCGAATGTCGTGATCCTGTATGACGTCGAGGAGGATCCCGGCGGGAACGGCGCGGCGCCCGGCAAGGGCACCGACAGTTGGCTGGTGATGGAGTACGTGGAGTCGCGCAGCCTGGCCACCGTGCTTCGGGGCGCCCCCGGCAACCGCGTCCCGGAGACCGACGGCGTGCCCGCCTGGCGGCGCGCGGCGCACCTCGGCGCGCAGATCGCCGAGGCGCTCCAGGCGGTGCACGCCAAGGACGTGGTGCACCGCGACGTGAAGCCCGGCAACATCCTGGTCACCTCCGACTGGACCGCCAAGCTGGGCGACTTCGGCGCCTCCGTCGTCGGCGACGCCGACGACACCATCGGGCGCAGCGGCCGGTACCTCTTCACGCCCGCCTACGCCGCGCCCGAGGTGCACCGCGGCGGCCGGCCCACCGCGGCGGCCGACGTCTTCTCGCTGGGCGCCGCGCTGTTCGCCGCGGTCGAGGGGCACTCGGTGTACGGCTCGGCCGACGACGTCAGCGGTGTGCTGGACATCCGCGCGCGGGCCGGCGAGCTGCTGGAGCCGGAACGGGCCGGGCCGCTGACGCCCGTCCTGGAACGGCTGTTGACGCCCCTTCCGGAGGGGCGGCCCGACGCGGCCGGGGCCCGTCGGCTGCTGGAGGACGTACTGGTGAACCGGCCGGCCGCCGACCCGCCCCCGCCGCCGTCCGCCCCTTCGAGCGCACCGCCCCGCCGGCGCGCACCGCGCGCCCTCCGCCTCGCCCTGGCCGCCGTCGCCGCGGCCGCCGTGACCGGGGGCCTGGCCTGGCTCGGCGCGGCCCTCCTGGACGACGAGCCGCCCCGGGACGACGGCGTCGGCGACCCGCGCTCCGCCGACCCCTGCGCCCTGGTCTCGCCCAAGGCCCTGGCGGACTTCGGGAACGCCCGGCTCGACTGGGACTACGGCAACTTCGACCGTTGCGACGTGGTCGTCACCACCGACGGCTCCGAGGTCGACGTGAAGGTGGACCTCAGCAACCCGCCGCTGCCCGAGACACGGACCGGCGTGACGCGGGACGGCACCGTCGGCGTCGTGCGGGAGGCCGAGGAGGACGGCGAGTGCACCCGGATCCTCCTGCTGCCGGACGACAACTGGATCACCGTCTCGGCCCAGCACTGGGACGACGGCTCCCCCGACCTGTGCGCCATGGCCGACGCCGCCACCGACCACGCCGTCGGCGTGCTCAACGACCCGGGCACGATTCCGCGCCGCCCGGCCCCGTTCCCGGCCGGCTCGCTGGCCCGGTACAACGCCTGCGCGCTGCCCGGCGCGGAAGCGCTCGCCGCCGCCCTGCCCGGGGTGGACGCCGGCGCGCCGGAGACCGGGTTCGGCGACTGGAGCTGCATGTGGCACAGCACCACCGACGACGGCTGGGCCGACCTGCGCTTCGACCGCGCCGAACCGGTGACCCCGGAGGCCGGCGACCCCACCCAGCTCGCCGGCCACCGCGCCGCCGTGTTGCCCGAGGCCGAGGGCGAGGGGACCTGCCGGATGAAGCTGGAGTACCGCACCTACACGGACGCGGACGGCCAGCACGCCGTGGAGTCGCTGCTGCTTGTCGTGGGCGGCGCGGACGACGCGGCGGGCGCCTGCGCGAGCGCCACCGCGCTCATGGAGGCGGCTGTGCGCGCCCTCCCGCCGCTGTAGCCGCCGCCGGACGGGACTTGCGGGCACCGGGCGGGGACCGGTCCCGGCGGAGCCGCGAGACCATGGCCCGGACGCCCAAAAGCACGGGGAAGGGATGGCTGAGAGAGGTGGGTACCTTCATGACAGCACCACCGTCGGACCGCGCCAGCCTGGCATTCGGCGTGCCGCCCGCGCCGGCCGGGACCATCCATGTGCGCGCCATCGGCAGCGACTTCACCCTCCGGCCGCGCGAGGGCCGGGAGATCCTGTTCGGACGCAACCGCAAAGAGGTGCACGTCTGCATCGGCGAGGACGACGGGCGGGTGAGCCGCCTCCAGGGCGTCCTGACGCACCGCCGCGACCAGTGGTGGGTGACGAACACCGGCCGGCTCCCGCTCCGGCTGCCCGGCTCGATGCTGCTGTTCAACGAGGAGGAGCCCGTTCCCCTCGGCGAGGGGTACACGCCGCTCTTCGTGCGCGGCTCCAGCAGCCGGGAGCACCTGCTGGAGCTGTTTGTGACGGGCCCGGACGGGGGCAGGCCGCCGACCCGTTCCGACGACCCCACGCGCCCGCCGAAGCGCTGGCCGCTGAAGCCGGAGGAACGGCTCGCGCTGATCGTGCTGGGCCAGCGCTACCTGCTGCACGAGGCGTGCCCGCAGCCGCTGGCGTGGAAGCAGGCGGCCCTTCAGCTCCAGGCGCTGCAACCGGACGCCGGCTGGGGGGAGCGGCGCCTGCAGAACGTGGTGGCCGGGGTGCGTGAACGGCTCTCCCGCGGGGGCGTGTTCGGGGTGGTCGAGGGCGATCTGCCGCAGCCCATCGGCAACGCGCTCAACGACAACCTCCTCACCGAGCTGCTCCTGTCCACCACGCTGGTGCCGACCGATCTCGCGGTCCTCGACGGGGCGTTCGGCCGCTAGGGCCTGTATCGAGTTCCCGCCCGGGCCCGCGACGCCAGTCACGGCACCTCGCCGCTCCCCCAGACTCCGTCTGGGAGGTGCCCCCAGCCGAATCGCGCGAATACGGCCGGGTATGAGCTGCGATCCGGTGCCTTGCTGGGGGTACCTCCCAGGCCCCCAAGGGCCTGGGGGGGCACCGCGTCTGACGCCGCGGGCTGATCCGACCGGGAACTCGATACAGGCCCTAGTCGTCCGCCTGCCGCAGCTCCTCCGGCGGGGTGCGCTCCGCGTTCACGTGCTCGGTGCGGACCAGCTCGCCCCAGACCACGTAGCGGTGCTGCGAGGTGTAGACGGGGGTGCAGGTGGTGAGCGTGATGTACTGCCCGGCCTCGGTGCGGCCCGACTCCTCGGGGATGGGGTCCAGGACCGCGGTGTTGTACTTGGAGGTCTCCGGGAGGATCGCGTAGGCGCGGTAGATGTACCAGGTGTTCTTCGTCTCGAAGACGATCGCGTCGCCTTCCTCGATCTTGTGGATGTTGTGGAACTTGGCGCCGTGGCCGTCCCGGTGGGCGGCGAGGGAGAAGTTCCCCTCCTCCCAGGGCATGGCCGACTGGACCGGCTCGTCGTAGTACCCGGCGACGCCGCCGTTGAGAATGTCGAGGTCGATGCCCTCCTTCACCAGGATGTCGGCGTCCGTCATGGCCGGCACGTGGAGGAAGCCGATGCCGTCCTCGGGGTCGAACTCGGCGGGGGCCGTGGAGTCGTCGCCGTCGTCCTCGCCCTGGGCCCAGCTGTCGCGGACGGCGTCGCTGTCGCGCTTGGCCTCCTGATTCGCTATGACGTTGGTCCACCAGAGCGAGTAGACGACGAAGAGGCCGAGGATCACGCCGGCGGTGATGAGGAGTTCGCCGAAGACGCTGACGGCGGCGGCGACGCGGCGCCGCCGGACGCTGGGGCGGACCACGGGCTCGGGCTCCGGCTCGGGCTCATCCGCTTCCGCGTCGGTCTCGGTCTCCTCCGGCTCATCGGGCTCCGACTTGGGCTCATCGGGCACCGACTTGGGCTCATCGGGCTCCGCCCGTTCGGACTCCGTCCCCGGGGTCTCGTCCGGCTCCGGCTTCCGCTCCTCCTCCCGTTCCCGCGCGGTGTCGGGCTCGTTCTCCTCCGGCACGGCCGGTGTCCTCCGGTCAGTTGACGAGGGCATCCGGCTTCCCTTCACTACGCGGACGCTCTTCCACCATCTGGCCCCAGACAATCAGACGGTAGGTGGAGGTGAACTCCGGGGTGCACGTGGTCAGAGTGATGTAACGGCCCGGCTCGGTGAACCCGCCCTGGGTGGGGACCGGGTCGAGAACGTCCGTGTTCGACGGCGAGGTGGAATCCAGTCGGCTGGTCATCTCGTAGGTGTAGAAGGCGTCCTGGGTCTCCACGACGATGGGGTCGCCCGGATTCAGTTGGTTGATGTAACGGAACGGCTCGCCATGCGTGTTGCGGTGCCCGGCCAGCCCGAAGTTGCCCTCGGGGTCCCAGGGCATCGCGGTCGGCAGCCGGTCCTCCTCCGTGTAGTGCCCGACCATGCCGTTGTCCAGCACGGAACTCGGGTCCACGCTCTCCGCGATCGGGACCCGGACGTCGAGCGTGGGCAGATAGAGGATGGCGAAGCCCTGGCCGGGCGAGAACGTGCCGGGGTCCCGGTCCTCGCCGCCCGCCTCGTCCCACTGCTCGGTGAGCCGGTCGGCCTCGCCGTTGGCGTGCGCGCGGGCCTCCACGTTCGTCCACCAGAGCTGGTAGACGACGAACAGCAGCAGCAACACACCGGTGGTGATGAACAGTTCGCCTATCACGTTGCTGATGGCGGTGCCGGTCTGCTTGGCGGCCTTGGCGGCGGCCTTCGCCGCCTTGCGCCGGGCGGCGCGACCGCCGCTCAGCTCCGCCTCGTCCGCGCCGCCGCCGGGCGACTCGGCGGCGGCACTGCCGCTCTGCGCGGCTCGGCGGCGCGCGGCCCGGCCGCTGGCGGCGGGAGCGGCGGCGGGTGATTCGGTGGCGGTGGCGCCGTTCTGCGCGGCCCTGCGCCGGGCGGCCCGGCCGCCGGCGGCGGGAGCGGCGGCGGGTGATTCGGCGGGCGCGCCGTTCTGCGCGGCGCGGCGACGGGCCGCCCGGCCGCCCGGCGCGGGCGGCGGGGTCTCGATCTCCCGGGCCTGGGTGGCCGCCGGGTCCATGCCCGGCTCGCCCTGCGCGGCGGCGGCCCTGCGCCGCGCCGCCCGGCCGCCCGGCGTGGGCGGCGGCGTGGCAGGGCCCGGGTTCGGGTCCGGCGCCGCCGCGAAGTCGCGGCCGGGCGCGTAAGGGGCCGACCACTGCTGCGCGTTGAGGTCGGCGGGCCGCCGCAGCCCCACCGTCTCGGGGTCGTACGCCTGTTGGTACGGGTCCGGCCCGCCCGGCGCCTGCGGGTACTCGGCCGCGTAGTACCCGGCCCCGTTCCCCGGCTGCTCCGGGTAGTGGCCGGGCAGCGGGTCGCTCAGCGGATCGTTCAGCGACTCGACCGCGGCCTGGAACGCGTCCGGCTCGGCGTAGGCGTCGCCTTCCGACCCCCACGCCCCCCCGCCCGGACGCTCACCGGTCACGCCGCCGGCTCCTGCTGACCGGTGCGCCCCACGACGGGGGCGAGCCCGTGCGAGCGCGCGACCGCGCCCGGGTCGCCGCAGCGGGCCAGCCAGTTGGCCAGCATTCGGTGGCCGCCGTGGGTGAGCACCGACTCGGGGTGGAACTGCACGCCCTCGACGGGGTGTTCGCGGTGGCGCAGGCCCATGACGACCTCGCCGGCCCGGGCGGTGACCTCCAGGTCCCCGGGCAGCGTGTCCTCCTCGGCCGCCAGCGAGTGGTAGCGGGTCACGGTCAACGGCGCCGGCAGCCCCTCGAAGACCCCGGCGCCCTCGTGGCTCACCTCGGAGGTCTTCCCGTGCAGCAGCTCGGGGGCGCGGCCGACGACTCCGCCGTAGGCCACCGCCATCGCCTGCATGCCGAGGCAGACGCCGAAGACGGGGGTGCCGGTCCCGGCGCAGTGCCGGACCATGTCGATGCTGACGCCCGCGCGCTCCGGCGTGCCGGGGCCGGGGGACAGCAGCACGCCGGCGAAGCCGCCCTCGGCGACCCGCTCCGGCCGCACGGCGTCGTTCCGCAGGACCTCGCACTCGGCGCCGAGCTGGTACAGGTACTGCACGAGGTTGTAGACGAAGCTGTCGTAGTTGTCCACGACAAGGATGCGGGTGCCGCTCATGAGCCGGTGTTCTCCCCTCCGTCGTCCACGGTCACGTCGTTGAACGGAAGCAGGGGCTCGGCCCAGGGGAAGATGTACTGGAAGAGGAGGTACACCACGGCCAGCACCAGGACCAGCGAGATCAGCGACCGCACCAGCACGTTGCCCGGCAGGTGCCGCCAGATCCACCCGTACATGGCTTCTGTGTTCTCCCCTTCATCAGACGCGTCGGCGCGGGCGGGGCGCCGCGCCGCGTGCCCCAAGCGTACGACGCTGGCGGGAGGGGCCGGAGGGGGTCGGAGTCATTCGACGGGCTCCGCGTGCTGGAGTGCCACGCTTCCGGTGTAGCCGGGGAGGGTCACCGAGGAGTGTTCCCGCACGTCCCAGCCCAGGCCGTAGGCCGCCACGTACTGCTGGTAGTTGCGGATCTGGGGCGAGTCGTCGAGGGCGGCGCGCAACTGGTCGCGGTCGCCGACGGCGGTGATCGTGTACGGCGGTGAGTACAGCCGGCCCTGGAGGATCAGGGTGTTGCCGACGCAGCGCACCGCGCTGGTGGAGATCAGCCGCTGGTCCATGACCTGAACGCCCTTGGCGCCCCCCGCCCACAGCGCATTGACGACGGCCTGGAGATCCTGCTGGTGGATCACGAGGTCGTTGGGCGAGGGCTCGGGAACGTCGGGGATGAGCGCCGTCGCGTCGGGTGGCGCGTCGGTGAGGGTGACGGTGAGCCCGGTGCCGGACAGCTCGGTCAGCCCGGCGGCCTCCTCCAGCTCGGCGAGGCGGCGCTGCTCGGCGGGGTCGGCCGGGTTGTCGCGGTCCGCGAGGGCGTCCACCTCGGCGCGCAGGGCGGCGGCGGACGACTCCAGGGACTCGTTCTCCCGGGCGTGCTCCCGGATCAGATCGGACATCTGAAGCAAGGAGTCGTCGGTGCGGATGTTGTTGCCCCGGGACACCTGGAAACTGAGCCAGAATATGAGGCCGGCGAGGGCGAAGACAGCCACCGTGCCCAGCCTGGCCGGGCGGAGTCGGAAGATGCTCACCGTACCCCTGGTCTCCTTAATCGGCCGAGAAAGCACTACGCTAACGGACGATCCCCTAGCTACGCGCTGTCCAGCGCGGACAGGCAGCGCGATCGACAGGAGAACTCCTCGTGCCGAAGTCACGGATCCGGAAGAAGAAGGACGACACCTACAGCCCGCCGGAAAAGAGGCAGGCGACGAAGATCGACATGAGGTCGGGTCGTCGGTGGGTGGCTCCGCTGATGCTGGCGATGTTCGTGATCGGACTCGCCTGGATCGTGGTGTATTACGTCACACAGGCGGACCTGCCGGTGGAGTCCCTGGGTAACTGGAACATCGTGGTCGGCTTCGGCTTCATCGCCATCGGGTTCGTCGTCTCCACCCAGTGGAAGTAGGCCCGGCCGGGCCCTCGCACGTTATCCACAGCTCGCCCGAACATCACAAGATCTGTGGATAACTGACCGAGAACGGGAACGTCCGTCCGAGTCGCGGGCGGTCCCGCACCCCTGTTCGCCTGCGGAAACGCGGTCCGGCGCGGGGTGTGGGCCCACTCATCCACAACCTGCACAAGATCCGGCACCGGCTGTGGATAACTCGCCGCCGACCTGCCCTTACCGGCCCCGGCGACCCGCCCTGGCGGCCAGCGCCGCCGAGCCCGGCTCAGCCGAGAAGCTGCGCCGTGCGGGCCGCGCACGCCACGGCCATCACCACCACCAGCGCCACACAGGTGCCGACCTGGACCAGGGTGCGGTGCTCGCGGGGCGCGTTGAGCATGCCGAAGCCGATGGCCGCCCCGGCCACCAGGCCGCCGATGTGCGCCTGCCAGGCGATGCCGGACCAGGTGAAGGTCAGCACCAGGTTGAACCCGAGCAGGATCAAAATCGACCGCATGTCGTAGCGCAGGCGGCGCGCCAGCACGGCCGTGGCGCCGAAGAGGCCGAAGATCGCCCCCGAGGCGCCCAGCGAGAGCTGGTCCGGGTCGGCGAGCACATACGACAGCGTGCTGCCGGCGAGCGCCGAGAGCAGATAGAGCGCGAGGAAACGGACGCGGCCCAGCGCCGCCTCCAGGGCCGGGCCGAGGAACCACAGGCTCAGCATGTTGACCGCGATGTGCCAGAACTGCTCATGCAGGAACGCCGAGGTCAGCATCCGGTACCACTCGCCATCGGCGACGCCGATCCAGGTGATCGTCTGCAAGTCCGGCGTGTAGCCGAAGTACCCCAGCATGCCGAAGTCCGCGACGAACTCGTCGCCGCCGGCCAGCGTCGCCACGAACATCGCCACGTTGATCCCGATGAGGATCATGGTGATCAGCCGGGTGTCCGCGGTGACGGCCCCGCCCGCCAGCGTGCGCGGCCGGGTGACCCGGGTGGCGCGCGCGGCGCCCTGGACGCAGTCCGGGCACTGGTAGCCCACGGGGGCGGAGATCATGCAGGCCGGGCAGATGGGCCTGCCGCAGCGGGTGCAGCGGATGCCCGTCTCCCGATCGGGGTGACGGTAGCAGCGGGCCGGCCCGGCTGCGGGCTGTGGCTGTCCCTGCGGCTCCGCCATGGCGTCCCTTCTCGCGCAATGCCTTCCGGCCCCCTGATCCTACGGACAGGGGGCCGGAATGGTTCCCGCGGGTCAGCCCTGACGGGTCTCGATGACCACCGACTCGATCACCACGTCCTCGACCGGGCGGTCGGTCCGGGGGTTGGTCGCGGTGCCGGCGATGGCGTCCACCACCTGCTGTCCGGCGGAGGAGGCCACCTCGCCGAAGATGGTGTGCTTTCCCGTCAGCCAGGTGGTGGGGGCGACGGTGATGAAGAACTGCGAGCCGTTGGTGCCGGGGCCCGCGTTCGCCATGGCCAGCAGGTAGGGACGGGTGAAGGCGAGGTCCGGGTGGATCTCGTCCTCGAACTTGTAGCCCGGGCCGCCGGTGCCGTTGCCCAGCGGGTCTCCGCCCTGGATCATGAATCCGCTGATCACCCGGTGGAAGACCGTGCCGTCGTACAGCTTCTGGGCGGACCGCTGACCCGTGGCCGGGTTGGTCCACTCGCGGGAGCCCTCCGCGAGCTCGACAAAGTTCTTGACCGTCTTCGGCGCGTGGTTCGGGAAGAGCCGGACCTCGATGTCGCCTCGGTTGGTCTTCAGGGTGGCATAGAGCTGCTCGGCCACGATGTACCTTCCGTCTACGTCAGTGACGGTCCCCGATCCTCCCATGCGCCCGCGACACGCCTCGCCCCCGGATGGCCGTTCCGCGTGCCGCGCCACCTCCCACCCGGCATGATTTGCGCATGATTTGCCAGTAACTGGACAACACGAAGGGTCAGCGGCAAATCGACACCAAGAGAGCGTGAGGGAGTAATCCAGTGAGCCACAACGGGAAGTCGGGGGTGCGGCACGCCGCGGAGATGGTGACGCCGTACGCCGTGTCGGCCAAGGACAACGCCATGAGCTACGCGCAGCAGGCGGGCGCCTACTTCGGGCCGCGCGCCCGCCGTGCGGCGGCGCAGGCCCGGGTGCGGTACGCGACGCGCGTGGCCCCGGGGATGGAACGGGCCAGGGCCGCCGCCGGGCCGGCCAGGGAGGAGGCGTCGGCCCGTTCCCAGGCGGCGCTCGCGGCGCTGCGCGGGGACATCTCGCCGCGCGAGATCCGGTGCGCGGTGCGCCGCCGGCAGCGGCGGGCGCGGGCCGGGCGGATGGCGCGCCGGCTGGGGCTGCTGGGGCTGGCCGCGGGCGGCGCGCTGGCGGCCTGGAAGTGGTGGAACAGCCAGACCAACCCCGACTGGCTGATGGAGCCCTCTCCCGCCACCGAAGCGGTACCGGAGGCGGAGGAGGGCTCCCTGGGCTGATCCCGGGCGGGGCCCGGGGGCTTTGGCGGCGGGGTCAGTCGCCGAAGATGTCGCCGAACGTGCCCCCGTCGCCGTCGCCGCCGCCGTTGCCGTTGCCGCCATTGTCCGCGCCGCCGTCCTGGCCGCCGAGGCCGCCCGGCTCCTGCGTCGTCACGGTGACCGGGCTGCCGACCGCGACCTGGCTGCCGCCGCCGGGGTCGGTGCCGGTGACGATGGCGGTGACGGTGTCCGGGCCGTTGACGGTCACGGTGAGCCCCAGATCCGTCAACCGCTGCCGCACGGTGGCCAGCGGCTGGTTGTTCAGGTCGTTGGGGATCGTGACCTGCTGGGGCTGCGAGCGGACCGCGATGGTGAGCTGCACCACGGTGCCGGCCTCGGCCCGGTCTCCGGCGCGCGGGGTCTGGCTGATGACCTCGTTCTCCGGGCGGGAGTCGTCGGTCTGGTTCAGCGTGGTGACGGTGAAGCCCGCCGCCCTCAGCTCCGCCCGGGCCGCCTCGAGGTTGTCGCCGACGACGTCGGGCACCTCGATGCCCTCGGGCTCGACGGCCACGGTCAGCGTGATCTCGCTGCCCGGTTCGGCCTGCTCGCCCGCCTCGACGCTCTGCTCCAGAACGGTGTCGGGCTGGTCCTCCTCGCTCTCCTGCTCCTCGCGGCTGACCTCGAAGCCCAGCTTCTCCAGCTCGGCCTCGGCCTCGTCGAAGGGGTCGCCGACGACATCGGGCACCTCGACGGACTCCGGGCCCTCGGACATGATGATCCGCACGACGCTGTCGCGCGGGATCTCCTGGCCCGCCGCCGGGTCGGTCACGCAGACCGTCTCGGCGTCCTGCTCACAGGGGCGGCTGTCGCCCTGCTCCGGCTTGAAGCCGGCGTTCACGAGCTGCCGCTCCGCCTCCTCCAGGCTCTCGCCCGCCACGTTCGGCACCTCGATGCCGTCCGCGGGCGGATCGCTGGCGAACAGCGCCCGGCCGATGAAGACCGCGCCGACCAGCACGAGGATGCCGGCCAGCACGAGCAGGATGGTGGAGGTGTGCCGGTTCCGCTGGCGGCGGTCGGCGCGCCCGCCGTAGTCGTCGTAGCCGTAGTCCGGGTCGTTGGCCGGCGGCATCATCGTGGTCGCCGGGTCGGCGGCGCGCAGCGCGGTGGTCGGCCGGTCGTCGTAGCCGTAGGGCACCGCGCCCATGGCCGCGGTGGCGCCCACCGGGCGGCCGTCGAGGGCCGCCTCGATGTCGGCGCGCATCTCGTCGGCGCTCTGGTACCGGTAGTCCGGGTCCTTGACCAGGGCCTTCAGCACGATCGCGTCGGTGTCCGGGGTGATCTCCGGGTCGAAGACGCTGGGCGGCTGCGGCTCCTCGCGGACGTGCTGGTAGGCCACCGCCACCGGGGAGTCGCCGATGAACGGGGGCCGGACGGTCAGCAGCTCGTAGAGCAGACAGCCGGTGGAGTACAGGTCGGACCGGGCGTCGACCGTCTCGCCCTTGGCCTGCTCCGGGGAGAGGTACTGCGCGGTGCCGATGACGGCCGCGGTCTGGGTCATGGTCATGCCGGCGTCGCCCATGGCGCGGGCGATGCCGAAGTCCATCACCTTGACCTGGCCGTTCCGGGTGAGCATGACGTTGGCCGGCTTGATGTCGCGGTGGACGATGCCGTTGCGGTGGGAGTACTCCAGGGCCTGGAGGATCCCGATGCACATCTCCAGCGCGCGCTCGGGCAGCAGCTTGCGGCCGGAGTGCAGCAGCTCGCGGAGGGTGGAGCCGTCCACGTACTCCATCACGATGTACGGGATGGAGATGCCGTCGACGTAGTCCTCGCCGGTGTCGTACACGGCGACGATGGCGGGGTGGTTCAGCGAGGCGGCCGACTGGGCCTCGCGGCGGAAGCGGGCCTGGAACGTGGGGTCACGGGCGAGGTCGGCACGGAGCGTCTTGACGGCCACGGTGCGGCCGAGGCGCGTGTCGTGGGCGAGGTAGACCTCGGCCATACCCCCGCGGCCGAGCACCTGGCCCAGTTCGTACCGCCCGCCGAGGCGACGCGGCTCTTCCATGTATCCAGCCCTCTCCGTTCGGTCCCGGGCCGCACCCCCTGGCCGGCTCGTGGGGCTAAGGGTCCAAGCCCTGGCTTACGGTACCCGGCGGGCGTCGGCCAGCCGGACGGCGGTGGTCGGCCGATATCCAACCGGTATCGCTCAGCGCCGTGACCGGCGGCCTTCCCCCGGTCGTGTGTATGACGTGTGATCGGGGTGCGGCGGTTGCCCGGGAACTGTTCATCCGGCGTTCTCGCCGGCCAGGACCGCCTCCATCACATCGACCGCGATCGGGGCGGCGAGGCCGCTGCCGGAGACGTCGTCGCGCGGCACGTCGCCGTCCTCGACGACGACCGCCACCGCGACGGGCGAGCCCTCGTCGGTCATCGCGTAGGAGATGAACCAGGCGTAGGGCGTCTCGGAGTTGTTTTCGCCGTGCTGGGCGGTACCGGTCTTGCCGCCGATCCGCACGCCGTCGGTCTCCAGCCCGCTGACGTCGATCGAGCTGTTGTCGACCATGTACTCCATGGCGGACTGGAGCTGCTGGGCGTTCTCCGAGGAGAGCGGCTCGCTCAGCTCGTCCGGCTCGCTCTGCTCGATCACGTTCAGGTTGGGCGCGACGAGCTGGTCGACCATGTACGGCGCCATGAGCGTGCCGTTGTTGGCGACGGCCGCGGCGACCATGGCCATCTGGAGGGGGGTGGCCCGGTTCGACGCCTGGCCGATGCCGGCCTGGGCGTTCTGCGGGCGGTTGTCCTCGGGGTAGGCGCTGGCGTTGGCCCGGACCGGGGTGAAGTGCTCCTGGTTGTAGCCGAACTCCTCGGCCATCGCGATCATGTCCTCGTTGCCCACGTCGTTGCTGAGACCGGCGAAGACGCTGTTGCACGAGTAGCGGATGGCGTCGCGGATGTTGGCGTCGGCGCAGACGCCCGGGACCTGGTTCCCCAGCTCCTGGTTGTTCGTGTCCGGGAGGATGTACGGGTCCCCGTAGTCGGTCTCCTCCTCCACGTCCTCCACGATGCCGTTCTCCAGGGCGGCGGCGGCGGTGACGATCTTGAACGTGGAGCCCGGCGGGTACGTCTCGCGCAGCGCCCGGTTGAGCATGGGCTGGTCCGGGTCGTTCTGCAGGGCCTCCCACGCCTCCTGGTCGTCCGCGCCGTAGCCCGAGAAGGTCGAGGGGTCGTAGGACGGGGTGGAGACCAGCGCCAGGATCTCGCCGGTCCCCGGGTCGATGGCCGCGACGGCGCCCTTCTTGTCGCCCAGGCCCTCGAACGCGGCGCGCTGGGCGTCGGCGTTCAGCGTGGTGACCACGTTCCCGCCGCGCTGGTCCTCGCCGGTGAACATGTCGATGGTGTTGTTGAAGAACAGCCGGTCGTCGTCGCCCGTGAGTATCGAGTCGTGGACGCCCTCGAGCATGCTCGTGTCATAGGCCTGCGAGGAGTACCCCGTGACCGGCGCCCACATCTCGCCGTCGGTGAACGTGCGCTCGTACCGGTAGTCCGGGTCGTCGGTCTCCTCGGAGCCGGTGATCGGCTCGCCGTCCACGATGATGTCGCCGCGGGGGTGGGCGTATCGCTCGATGTTGACCCGGCGGTTGTTCTTGTCCTCCTGGAGCTCGTCCGCCTGCACGAACTGAACCCAGTTGACACGCAGGAGCAGCGCGAGGATGAGCAGGCCGCAGAAGACGGCCACTCGTCGCATCGGTTTGTTCACAGTCGTACCACCTGAGTCTGTTCCGCGTCGGGCGAGGGCGCCGGGGCAGGTGCCGGTCGTCGGGCAGTGTCGCTGATCCGCAGTAGGAGCGCGATAAGGGCCCAGTTGGCGATCACGGACGAACCGCCCTGGGCGAGGAACGGCATCGTCATGCCGGTCAGCGGGATCAGCCCGGTGACGCCGCCGGCCACGACGAAGACCTGGATCGCGAAGATGCCGGAGAGGCCGATGGCCAGCAGCTTGCCGAACGGGTCGCGGGCGGCCAGCGCGGTACGCATGCCGCGCTCGATGAGCAGGGCGTACAGCAGGATGACGGCCATCAGGCCGGCCAGGCCCAGCTCCTCGCCGACGGTGGCCAGGATGTAGTCGCTCTTGGTCGCGATGCCGCCGATCAGCCGGGAGTACCCCTGGCCCAGGCCGGAGCCGAAGAGGCCGCCCGAGCCGAAGGCGTACATCGACTGGGCGGTCTCGGTGACGCCGCCGTTCTGGAGCTCCAGGGGGTTGAGCCAGTTGTGCACGCGCTCGCCGACGTGCGCGTTGGTGTTGGCGACGAAGACGGCGCCGCTGGCCGAGAGGAGCAGGCCGAAGATGATCCAGCTCGTGCGCTCGGTGGCCACATAGAGCATGACGACGAAGATGCCGAAGAACAGCAGCGAGGTGCCGAGGTCGGTCTCGAAGATCAGGATCAGCAGGCTGATCGCCCAGATGACCAGGATCGGGCCCAGGTCCCGGCCGCGCGGCAGGTAGATGCCCATCACGCGGCGGCTGGCCAGGGCGAGGGCGTCGCGCTTGACCATCAGATAGCCGGCGAAGAACACGGCGATGATGATCTTGGCGAACTCGCCGGGCTGGAGCGAGCCGACGCCGGGGATCTGGACCCAGATGCGGGCGCCGTTGATCTCCTCGCCGACGAAGATGGGGGAGGCCAGCAGGATCAGCGCCACGACCATCGAGATGTAGGTGTAGCGCTGGAGGATCCGGTGGTCCTTCAGGAAGAGCAGCACGGTCACGAAGAGGGCGACCCCGAGGGTGGACCAGATGAGCTGGTCGGCGGCCATGGCGCCCTGCTGACCGAGCTCGGGGTCGGTGATCTGCGGCTCCTGGTCCAGCCGCCAGATGAGGACCAGGCCCAGGCCGTTGAGCAGGGTGGCGATGGGCAGCATCAACGGGTCGGCGTAGGGCGCGTACCGGCGGACCACGAGGTGGGCGACGCCGGCGATCAGGCCGAGGCCCAGGCCGTAGCCGAGCATGCCGGCCGGGAGGGTCTCCTCCTTGGCGAGGCCGACGTTGGCGTAGGCGAAGACGGGGATGAGCACGGCGAACACGAGCATCGCCAGCTCGGTGTTCCGGCGGCTGGGGAGGCCGCCGGTGGAGACTGTGGTGTTGCTGGTGCCGCTCATGCCCTTGGTCTCTGTCGGTCGTCGCTACGGGGTCGTCAGGTGCCGCACTGCCGGGCGAGCCGCTGCTGCTCCTCGGACAGGGAGGGCGTCTCCGGGTTGTCCCCGGAGTCCTCGGGGGTTTCCTCGCCGGCGCCGCCGTTGGCGGTGCCCTTCTCGTTGTCCTGTTCCTGCTGCTGCTCCTGCTCGGCCTGCTCGCGCTGCTGGTCCTGCTCCCTGAGCAGCCGGCACGCCTCGGCCTGGGCGGCCAGCTCGTCGATCTGGTCCTCGGCCTCGGCGCGGCTGCCGGCCGAGATGGAGTCCGTGACCTGGTCCTGCTGGAACGTGGGCAGGTCGTCCAGCTTGATGTCCTCGAAGTCGCGCTCGACGCTGCTCAGGCTCAGCGGGCCGAGGTCCTGGCTGATGCCCTGGTACAGCGCGACGTGGTCGCCGTTGGCGGCGATGTAGTACTGGGTCTGGGTCCAGCGGTACCCGGCGTAGAGGCCGCCGCCCACGATCGCGAGGGCCAGCACGATGAGGACCGTGCGTTTCCACGCCTTGCCGCGCGGGCGCTGGGACACGTAGTCGTCGTCGGCGAACGAGCCGAAGACGCCGGTCGGCGGGCCGACCAGGCCGGGCGCCGGGGCGCCGGGGGGCATCGGGGGACGGGCCAGCTCGGCGGCCCGGGAGGCGGGCGTCTGGTTGTTCTCGCCGAAGCGCTGGTTCTGCGTCTCGGCGACGGCGCCGACGATCTGCGGGGCGTCGTAGAGCTGCCGGGCCAGGGTGTCGCTCTCCTGGGTGTCCATGTCCAGCACGTCGGCGACGATGCACGTGATGTTGTCCGGGCCGCCGCCGCGCAGCGCCAGCTCGATGAGCTCGCGCACGGTGTCCTGCGGCGGTGCGAACGCGTTGAGGGTGTCGCGCAGGGTGTCCTGGCTGACCACGCCGGACAGGCCGTCGGAGCACAGCAGATAACGGTCGCCGGGGCGGACCTCGCGGATGGACAGGTCGGCGTCGATGTGGTCGGAGCTGCCCAGCGCGCGCATCAGCAGCGAGCGCTGCGGGTGCGTGGTGGCCTCCTCCTCGGTGATCCGGCCCTCGTCCACCAGCCGCTGCACCCACGTGTGGTCCTGGGTGATCTGGCTGAGCTCGCCGTCCCGCAGCAGATACGCCCGGGAGTCGCCGACGTGCACCAGGCCCAGCCGCTGGCCAGTCCACAGCAGCGCGGTCAGGGTGGTGCCCATGCCGTCCAGGCGCGGGTCCTCGGTGACCATGGCGCGAAGCTGCTCGTTGGCGCGCTGCACGGAGGCGTCGAGCGAGGTGAGGACGTCCGAGCCCGGGATGTCGTCGTCGAGCTGGACGAGCGTGGAGATGACCTCGGAGCTGGCGACCTCGCCGGCGGCCTGGCCGCCCATGCCGTCGGCGATGGCGAGGAGGCGTGGACCGGCGTATCCCGAGTCCTCGTTGTGGTCCCGGATCATGCCGGTGTGGGAACCCGCGGCGAATCTCAGTGACAGGCTCATGCTCGCCTCTCCCACCCTCCGGTCGTCATTCTGGTCGGCCCTACTTCCGCAACTCGATGACCGTCTTGCCGATCCGGATCGGCGTGCCGGGCGGGATGGGGACCGGTGCGGTCAGGCGGCCCCGGTCCAGGTAGGTGCCGTTGGTGGACCCGAGGTCCTCGACGATCCACTGGCCGTCGCGGTCGGGGTAGATCCGGGCGTGACGGCCGGAGGCGTAGTCGTCGTCCAGCACGATGGTCGAGTCGTGTGCCCGGCCGAGCGTAATGGTCTGGCCCTGGAGGGCGACAGTGGTTCCGGTCAGAGAACCTTCGGTGATCACCAGTTTCGTCGGGGCGCCGCGGCGCTGCCTGCCGCGCTGCGGGGGCTGCTGGGGGCGGCGCTGCGGCTGGGCCGGCTCGGGCCGGCGGGCCACCGCGCGCTGTGTGACCCGGGTGCCGAACAGGTCGCTGCGGATCACCTGGACGGCCACGATGACGAACAGCCACAGGACGGCCAGGAAGCCCAGCCTCATGACCGTGAGGGTCAGCTCTGACATTGCCCCCCGCTTACCCTTCGGCTTGCCGGTAGATGACTGTGGTGCTGCCCACGACGATCCGTGAGCCGTCGCGGAGCGTAGCGCGTTTGGTGTGCTGTCCGTCCACCACGATGCCGTTCGTGGAACCGAGGTCGCGGATCGTGGCCGGATCCGTGGCCTGGATCTCGCAGTGCCGGCGGGACACCCCGGGGTCGTCGATGCGCACATCGGCCTCGGTGCTGCGGCCGATCACGAGGCTGGGCCGGGCGATCTGGTGGCGGGTGCCGTTGATCTCGACCCAGCGCCGGACGCGGCCGAAGGCCGGCTGCCCGTAGGGGGCGGCCGGCGCGCGGGGCGGTGCGGCGGGGGGGATCGGAGGCGCCCCCGGGGGGCGGGCGGGGTATCCGGCCGGGGTGGGCGACGGCGGTCCGGCGGGGGGCGCGTACGGCGGCTGGCCCATGGCGCCGGGCTGGCCGGCGGAGGTGGAGGCGGCGAGGGTGCGGCTGCGCACGCGGTACAGGCCGGTGTCGAGGGAGTCCGACTTCTCCAGGTGGACCTTGATCTCGCCCATGAACGTGTAACGCTGCTGCTTGGCGTACTCCTTGACCATCCCGGCGAGCTCGTCCCCGAGCTGTCCGGCGTAGGGCGCGAGCCGCTGGAAGTCGCCGGCGCTGAGCTCGACGATGAAGTCGTTGGGCACGACGGTGCGCTCGCGGTTCCAGATGGTGGCGTTGTTGTCGCACTCGCGCTGCAGGGCACCGGCGATCTCCACCGGCTGGACCTCGGACTTGAAGACTTTGGCGAAGGTGCCGTTGACGAGGCCCTCCAGCCGCTGCTCGAAGCGCTTCAGTACTCCCATGTGCACCTCCTTCTCCGATGTACCCGGCGCGGCTGAAGTGGTACGGCTTACTGATCGTATCCACGCGCGAGACGACCAGGTGGTTCCCGTCCGGGCACCGGCCCTCCCCCGGATCGTAGGGGGGAGCAAGGAACAGTGTCGCGCATGTGCGGAGGGAATGCGGAGGGCCCGGGGGGAGCGGCCGGGGTGGGTGGGGAAGGCGGATGAAGGCACCCCCTCGCGCGTGTTAGCCTTTTGGATGTCGGTAGCGCACCGGACGGGCCCAGGGCCCGGACGATGCTCTCGGCTGGTGCACATGCGCGGGTGGCGGAATAGGCAGACGCGCTGGATTCAGGTTCCAGTGCCCGCAAGGGCGTGGGGGTTCAACTCCCCCCTCGCGCACCACGAAAGACCCCTGATCATCAGGGGTTTTTCTGTTGTCCGGCCCCTTGCGTGACCAACCGCATGACCAACGGCCCGGCGATCTTCTCTCGGATTGGGCGAGCGAGCCCGATACGGCCCGCGCCGTCCCTGCGGAGCGGGAAGCCGTCCGGGGGGGAAGACGAGCCTCTGATCCGTCCAAGCGCCCCCCAAGCGCCTTCTCTCAGCTTCTACGCGCTCCCGCGACTGTGTGGGGTGGGTGGGGTGCGGGGCTTTCCGGTCCTGGGGTTTTATATGTAAATAACAGAATGGCTTTTTGTGCCTGGTCTTTGCGCGTTTGCGTGATTTCCGATTTGTTTTCTGTCATGGTTTTCACCGCCTGCCGAAACGTGGCCTGGAGGGTGAGTCATGGGCTGTGACCTGCGGCGACGCGTGCCGAATTCCACAGTGCTGCATCTTGTCCAGCCGGTCGCCGGCGGGGTCGCGCGTGTGGTCACCGATCTCGTGCGCGCGCAGACCGGAGCGGGAATGCGGGCCGTTGTCGCCTGTCCGCCCGGGGGGTCGCTCGGAAAGTCCGCCGCCGCGGCCGGGGCCGATGTGCGGCTGTGGCTCGCCGAGCGCGTGCCCGGGCCGAATCTGCCGTGGGAGATCGCCTGCGCGGCCCGCGTCATTCGCCGGGCCCGTCCCGATGTCGTTCATCTGCACAGCGCCAAGGCCGGGCTCGCCGGGCGGCTGGCGCTGCGCGGGCGGCTGCCCACCGTTTTCCAGCCGCACGCCTGGTCGTTCGAGGCGGCGCCCTGGCCCGCCGCCCGGCTCGCCGCGGCCTGGGAGCGGTTCGCCGCGCGCTGGGCGGACCGTGTCGTGTGCGTCAGCGAGGCCGAGCAACGGCGCGGTGGCGCGGCCGGTGTCGCCGCCCGCTTCTCCGTCATCCCCAACGGTGTGGACCCGGCCCGCTACCCCGCCGCCGACGGCGTCGCCCGCCGCCAGGCCCGCGCGGCCCTCGCCGCCGTGCACGCCCTTCCGCAACGCGCGCCGCTCGTCGTCTGCGTGGGCCGGCTGGCGCGCCAGAAGGGCCAGGACGTGCTCCTGCGCGCCTGGCTCCGGGTCACCGCCCGGCATCCCGGCGCCCGGCTCGCGTTCGTCGGCGACGGACCGGAACGAGCCGCCCTGCGCGCCGTCGCCGACCCCGGCACCCTCTTCACCGGGCACACCGAGGACACCCAGCCCTGGTACGCGGCGGCGGACGTCGTCGTGCTGCCGTCCCGCTGGGAGGCCATGGCCCTGGCACCGCTGGAGGCGATGGCCGTGGGCCGCCCGGTGGTACTCACCGACGTCGGCGGCGCCAGCGAGAGCCTGCCGCCCGGCCACGCCCCGCACTGTCTGGTGCCGCCGGAGGACCCCGTCGCCCTCGGCGACGCGCTGGCCGCCCTGCTCGCCGAGCCGGAGCGCCGCGCGGCCCTGGGCCGCGAAGCCGCAGCCCACGTCCGCGCCGCGCACGACGTGCGGGACACGGCCGCCGCCTGCGCCCGGCTGTACGGCGAACTGCTCGGCCAGGGCCCGCCGGGGCCCGAAGCCGCGCCCGAGGCAAGAGAGTTCAGCAGGCCATGACCTCGGCAGGCATGACGGGTGCCAGCGGCGCGGCCACCGCGCCGGCGCGGCCGGCTTCCGTCATCCCGCCCCGGGGCCCGCTGCCCGCCCCGGTCCGGCCGCGCGGTCCCCGGGCCCCACGCCGCCCCCGGCCCGGCGCCCCGTTGCTGGCCGCGGACGTCCTCGCGGCGGCCGCCGTCGTCCTGGCCGTGCCCGCCGGGCCGGCGCCGTTCCTCGCCCCCGCGCTGCTCCTCGGCCTGAACGGGGCCGCCGGGCTGTACCGGCCCGCGCCCACGGCCACCGCCCTGGACGAACTCCCCCGGCTGCTCGGCCACGCCGCCCTCGCCTGGTGCGCGGCCGAGATCCTGCTCGCCGGCGCCCGTTCCCCGGCCGCGCTCCTCCTGCTGATCGCCGCCCACACCGCGCTGGCCGCCGCCGCCCGCGCCGCCGGGCACCTCGCCCGGCGCCGGGCCGCGCGCGCCCGGCCCGCTCCGGTGCTGGTGGTCGGCACCGGCCGCGCCGGGCAGCGGGTCGCGGCCGTGCTGGCCCAGCGCCCCGAATACGGCATGCGCCCGGTCGGGCTGGTCGGGCCCGTTCCCCAGCGGCTGCCGGAGCTCTGCCCGCTGCCCGTGCTCACCTCACGGCGCGACATCTCCGGCGCCGTCGGCCGCGGCGGCGTCCGCGACGTCGTCTTCGCCCGCCCGCCGCAGGACGCGCTGGTCCGGCTGTTCTGGGCGCGCGGCTGCACGGTGTGGCTGATGGCCGCCGACCCGGCCGCCGCCCCCGGCGCGCTTCGCCCCGTCGGCCATGTGTGGGGCTTCGTCTGCCGCCGCCTCGCCCCGCCGCCGCGCCGCCGCGCCGGCCGGGTGGCGAAACGGGCGCTGGACATCGCCGTCGCCGGCCTCGCGCTGGCCGCCGTCGCGCCGCTGCTGGGCCTGTGCGCGCTGGCCGTCCGGCTGTCCGACGGCCCCGGCGTCCTCTTCCGCCAGGTGCGGATCGGCGAGGACGGCCGGCCGTTCGTCATGCTCAAGTTCCGCACGCTGCGGCCCACCGACGAGAGCGAGGCCGCCACCCGCTGGAGCATCGCCGACGACCGCCGGATCTCCCCGGTCGGGCGGCTGCTGCGCCGCAGCTCCCTGGACGAGCTGCCACAACTGTGGAACGTGCTGCGCGGCGACATGAGCCTGGTCGGCCCCCGGCCCGAACGCCCGCACTTCGTCGAGCGGTTCAGCCGGATCCACCCCGGCTACGCCGACCGCCACCGGGTGCCCGTGGGGCTGACCGGCCTGGCCCAGATCAGCGGGCTGCGCGGCGACACCTCCATCGAGGACCGCACCCGCTTCGACAACCTCTACATCGAGACCTGGTCGCTGTGGCAGGACGTGGTGATCGTGCTGCGCACCACCACCGCCTGCTTCCGGTTCGGCGGCGGGCGATGAACGCGCCAGCCGTCGCCCGCCCGGCCCTTCGCACGCTGCCCGCCCTCGCCACCGTGCTGCTGCTGGCCCTGCCCACCGGCCGGTGGACGCTGGGCGGCGGGCAGGTCGCGGTCGCCGACCTCGCCTCCGCCGTCCTCGTCGGGGTGTGCGCCGCCCTGATGGCGCGCGGCCCCCGCCCGCGGCCGCGCCGGGCCGCCGCCGTGCTGGCCGCGCCCGCCGTCGCGTTCGCCGCCGCCACGATGGCCTCCGGCGACCCGGCCGCGAGCCTGACCGGCTTTCTGCGCTTCCTCCAGGTCTTCGTGCTGGTGCCGCTGGCCGTGCTGCTCATGCTGCGCGACCGCCGCGACTTCCGGCTGGTGGCGCTGGCCGTCGTCGCGCTGGCCGCCGCCCAGGGCGCGGTGGGCGTCGTGCAGTACGCCACGGGCACCGGCGCCTCGTACCTGGGCCAGAACGTCCGCGCGGTGGGCACGTTCGGCCCGTTCAACGTCATGGGCATGGCCACCGTGGTCTCCTACGGCCTGATCGCCGCGCTGGGCCTCGGCCTGGCGCCGCCCCGCTCGGCGCCGCGCTGGTGGCGGCCGGTCCTGCTGGGCTGCGCCGCGCTGTTCGCGCTGCCGCTGGCGTTCTCCTTCAGCCGGGGCGCCTGGCTGGCCACCGCCGCCGCGGTGCTCGCCGTTCTGCTGCCCGTCGCCTTCCGGCTCGCGCCCCGCACCCTGCTCGCGCTGCTGGCCGGGGGCGCGCTGCTGGTCGGCGGCGCCGCGTTCGGCTCGGGGATGGTGGGGGACCGGCTCGGCAGCATCGGGGAGGTGACCGGCACCCCCGACCAGTCGGTGGTCGACCGGTACGCGATGTGGGACGTGGCGCTGGCCATGTGGCGCGCCGAGCCGTGGACGGGCACCGGGCCCAAGGGCTTCGCCGCGCACCGCGACAGCCACGCCTCGCTGGGGCTGTCGGCGGGCAGCGACACGGGCGGCGCCGGGCAGGAGTTCCGCCGCCAGGAGCTGACCTCTCCGCACAACATGTATCTGCTCGTCCTGAGCGAACAGGGCCTGATCGGCGCCACCGCGCTGATCGGCTCCTGGGCCGCGCTGCTGGCCGGCTGCCTGGTCCGGCTGCGCCGTTCCCGTTCGCCCGACGTGGGGCTGGTCGCCACCGGGCTGCTGGTGTGGCAGGCGGTCAACTTCCTGTACGCGGACATCGGTGGCCCGCACACCGTGCTGACGGCGGTGGTGTTCGGCCTGGCCGCGTGGTGGGCGTTCGCGCCCGGGGCTCGGCGGGAGTCGCCGTGAGCGCGCTGCTCGCAGGGGAACGGGGCGCGCCCGGTGGGGAGCGGTTCGTCGCCCGGGCCGCCTCCCTCACCGCGGTGCTCATCGCCGCCGGGGCGCTGTGCGGGCTGCTGCGGGACCAGATCATCGCCACGCTCTTCGGCGCCGACGGTGCGACCGACGCGTTCCTCGTGTCCTGGACCGTGCCCGAGTTCGCCGCGACGCTCCTCATCGAGGAGGGCACCGCGATGGTGCTGGTGCCCGCGTTCAGCCTGGCGCTGGCGCGCGGCGGCGACGCGGGGGTGCGGGCGCTGTTCGCGGCCACGTTTCCCCGGCTGCTGCTCGCGCTCGCCGCCGCGGCCGGCGCGCTGGCGGCCGGTGCGCCACTGGTGGTGCGCGCCCTGGCGCCGGGGCTCGCCGATCCGGCGCTGGCGGTGGACTGCACGCGGCTGACCGCCGTGACTCTTCTCACCTTCGGTGTCGCGGGCTACTTCAGCGCCGCGCTGCGCGCGCACCGCAGCTTTCTGCCGCCCGCCGCGATCTACCTCGCGTACAACGTCGGCATCGTCTCCACCGCGCTGACCCTGCATGCCCTGTGGGGGGTGCGGGCTGCGGCGGCCGGGGTCGCGGTCGGCGGGGTCCTGATGGTCCTGGTCCAACTGCCCTTCTTCCTGCGCCGCCTGCCCGCCCGGTCCCGGTCCCGGGGCCCCGCGGTCGCGCCGGTGGCGCTGGCCGGGGCCGCCGTCATCGCGCCGGTCGCGCTGTTCGCGCTGGCCCGCCAGTCCCAGGTCCTGGTCGAACGCTTCCTCGCCGCCGGGCTGCCGCCGGGCGCCATCTCCTGCCTGAACTACGCGCAGAAAGTGGCCCAGCTCCCCATGGTCCTGGCCATGATGATCTGCACCGTGACCCTGCCGCTGGTCGCCCGCGCGGTGGCCGACGGCGATCTGGAACGGGCCCGGCGGCGCGTGGAGCGCGATCTGCTGCTGGCCGGGCTCGTGGTGCTGCTGGGCGCCGCGTACGTCGCCGCCTACGCCCCCCAGATCGTCGAACTCCTCTTCCAGCGCGGGGCGTTCGGACCCGAGGCCACCGCCGCCACCGCCGGGGTGATGCGGGTGTACGCGCTCGGCCTGCTCGGGCACACGCTGGTCGGCGCGCTGGCCCGGCCGTTCTTCTCGGCGGCCCGCCCCACCTGGTTCCCGCTGGCCGCCATGGTCCCGGGCCTGCTGGTCACCGCGGCCGGCGGGCTGGTCGCCGTCGGTCCCTGGGGCGCGCCGGGGATCGCCGCCGCCAACGCGGCCGGGATCAGCCTCACCGCGCTGCTCCTGCTGCGCGGCCTGGCCGGCCGCACCATCCCCGTCGACACCCGTCTGCTGCTGGGCCGCTTCGCCCGGCTCGCCGGGGCGGCGCTGCTGGCCGCCGCCGCGGGCTGGGCCGCCGCGCTGCCCGGCTCCACGCCGCTGCCGTCCCTCGCGCTCGGCTGCGTCCTGGTTCCCGCCGTCTTCGCGGCGGCGGCCTTGGCGCTGCGGGTGCCGGAGGCGGCGCTGTTCCTGTCCGCCCTGCTGCTCAAGGCCCGCACGTTCCCCATCACCCTCAAGCAAAGGCACCGCCATGTCCGTTGACGCCGCTGCCGCCGCCCAACCGCTGTGGCTGTTCATGTACCACTCGGTCGGCTACGCCGCCTCCGACCCCTACCGGATCACCGTCACCCCCGACCGGCTGCACAGCCAGCTCGCCTGGCTGCGCCGCCGCGGCCTGCGCGGCGTGTCCGTGGCCGAGCTGCTGCGCGCCCGCGCGGTCGGCCGGGCGGCCCGCCTCGTCGGGCTGACCTTCGACGACGGCTACCGCGACTTCCTGGACACCGCGCTGCCGCTGCTGCGCGGCCACGGCTGCACGGCCACCGTGTTCGTGCTGCCCGGCCGGCTGCACGGCAGCAACGCGTGGGACGACGACGGCCCGCGCAAGCGGCTGCTGAACGCGGACGGCATCCGCGCGGTGGCCGCGGCCGGGATGGAGATCGGCTCGCACGGGATGACGCATCTGTCGCTGCCCAGCGTCGCCGACGAGGTGCTGGAGCGCGAGGTGGCGCACAGCCGCGCGCGACTGGCCGAGATCACCGGCGCGCCGCCGACCGGCTTCTGCTACCCGTACGGCGCCGTGGACGAGCGGGCGGTCGAGGCCGTGCGGGCGGCGGGCTACGGCTACGCGTGCGCGGTCAGCCCCGGGCGGCTGACCGGCCAGTTCGCGCTGCCCCGGATCCACATCGGCGAACGGGACACCGCGCTGCGGCTGCGGCTGAAGCGGAAGCTGCACCCGTGGCGGCGCCGCCCGGTGCCGTCGCTGCCCGCTCCGGCCGTGGTGGGCGAACCCCGGTGAGAGCCCTGCACATCATCACCGGGCTGGGCATCGGTGGTGCCGAACGGCAGTTGCGCGCGCTGCTGCGCCGGCTGCCGCTCGCCTGCGACGTGGTCACGCTCACCAACCCCGGGCCGGTCGCCCGGCAGTTGGCGGCCGACGGGGTGCGCGTCACGCACCTGGGCATGGGCGGCAATCGCGACGTGGGCGCGCTCCCCCGGCTGGTGCGGCTGATCCGCCGGGGGCGTTACGACGTGGTGCACACCCATCTCTACCGGGCCTGCGTGTACGGGCGGATCGCCGCGCGGCTGGCCGGGGTGCGGGCGGTGGTGGCCACCGAGCACTCGCTGGGCGCGCACCGCATCGAGGGCCGCCCGCTGACGCCGGGCACCCGGGCGCTGTACCTGGCGACGGAACGGCTGGGCGCGGCGACCGTGGCCGTCTCGGCGACGGTCGCGGGGCGGCTGCTCGCCTGGGGGGTGCCGGAGCGGCGGATCCATCTGGTGCCGAACGGGATCGAGCCGGACCGGTTCCGTTTCGATCCGGCGGCGCGGGACGCCGCGCGGGCGGCGCTCGGGGTGCCGCGCGGCGCGGTGGTGGTGGGCGGGATGGGGCGGCTGGTGCCGGGGAAACGGTTCGACGCGCTGGTGCGGGCGGCGGCCCGGCTGCCGGACGACGTCTGGGTGGTGCTGGCGGGCGAGGGGCCGGAGAGGGCGGCGCTGCGCGTGCTGTCGGCCCGGCTGGGGCTGGCCGGGCGGGTGGTGCTGGCGGGCGGCTGCCCGGATGTGCCGGGGCTGCTGTCCGCGCTGGACGTGTTCGTGTCGCCGTCCACCGAGGAGACGTTCGGGCTGGCCGTGCTGGAGGCGCTGGCCGCCGGGCTGCCGGTGCTGCACGCGTCGGCGCCCGTGGTGGAGGAACTGCCGCGCTCTCAGGCGCCCGGGGCCCGCCGCGTGGGCGCCGGGCCGGCGGAACTGGCCGACGCGCTGACGGCGGAACTGGCGCTGGGGGCACGGCGGTTGCCGGTGCCCGCCGCGGTGGCCCGGTATGGCATCGACCGGTCCGTGGACCGGCTGATGAACGTCTACGAAGGGGTGTGCCGCCGATGAGGTACCTGCCCGCGCTGTGCGTGCTGCTCGGTCTGCTGGCCGGGGCGGCGCACGCGCTGCTGACCGACCGGGAGTACGCCGCGACCGGCACGCTGGCGGCGACCGCCGCCGGGGGCGGCGACCCGCTGGGCTTCGCCCAGGCGTACGGGCGGCTGGCCGCGGACGACGCGGTGCGGCGGGCGGCGGAGCCGGGCACCCGGGTGCGGGCGGTGACCTCGCCGGAGGCCCCGGTCATCGAGATCACCGGCACGGGCCCGAGCCCGCGCGACGCGGCGACGACGGCGAACGCGGTGGCGCGGGCGCTGATCGACCACGCCGAACGGGCGGCCGACGCCACGGGCGCGAAGCTGGTCCGGCTGACCGAGGCGCTGCCGCCAACGACCCCGGTGACGCCGGTCCCCTGGATCTCCCTGGCCACGGGCACCTGCGCCGGCACGGCAGCGGCCACGGCCGCACTCCTGGCCACCCCACCCCCGGCCCGCCGCCGCCTCCCGGCCCAGCCGACCCCGGCCCGAACGGATGCCGCGGCGGCCGTGGTCCAGTGACCACACGGCGGGCGCCGGCCGCCGGGTCCCGCGCCGCCGCGAGTGCGTTGGCCTCGTCGGCCACAGGCGCCGCCCGCGCTGCCGCGTTTCTGTCCGACCCGGTCCGGGCCCGCGTCGGCCGCAGGCCATTCCTCAGGGGCCGGGCCCCGCACCGCCGAGCCCTCGGCGGTGGTGGGCTGACGGCCACGGTCGTCCCCCGGTGACCCGGTCTGCCGGGGCTCGCTGGCCACGGGCACCCGCACCCTCGCGGTGGCGAGGGAGACCCCGGCTGTGTCCTGGCGGCCACGCCCGATTCCCGGTGACCCGAGTCTCCGGGGGCTCGCCTGCCATGGGTGCCCGCGCTGCCGTGTTCCTGGCCCAGCCGACCCGGCCCGCCGTCGGCTTTCGGCCCAGCCGGCCGCAGGCCACCCCTCAGTGGCCGCGTTCCGCCCCGCCGTTGACCTGGATCACCTGTGAGGTGATGTGCGCCGCCGCGTGGGAGGCCAGCCAGTGCAGTGTCTCGGCGACATCGCCGGGCGTGCCGGCGCGGCCGTCGAGTGTTTCGGTGACCAGCGTTTCGCGGCGTTCGGCGGGCATGCCGCCGCCGAAGAACTCCGTCTCGTCGATGAAGCCCGGCGCCACCACGTTCACCGTGACGCCGCGTGGGCCCAACGCGCGGGCGAGGTCCGCCGCGTAGGGGTGCAGCGCCGCCTTGCTGGCCGCGTAGGCGCCGGAGCCGGAACCCCGGTAGGCGGCGATCGAGCTGAGGAAGAGCACCCGGCCGCCGGGGGAGGCGAGGCGGTCGCGCAGGGCCTCGGTGAGCAGGACGGCGGTGAGGGTGTTGACGCGGAAGTTCACCGTCCAGGCGTGCGCGGCGGCGGCCAGCGGGCTGTCGTCACCCGGGCCCGGCTCGCGGCTGCCGTTGCCGCCCGCGCTGTTGACCAGCACGTCCACCGTGCCGAACCGGTCGCCGAGGGTCCGCGCGATCCGTGCCACGTCATCGGCGTCGGTGAGGTCGCCCGGGAGGGCCACCGCGCCGTCGACGCCGGCCGCCGCCCGGGCCAGCACATCGGCGCGGCGGCCGATGAGCACCGGTGTGTCGCCGTCCCGCGCGAAACATTGGGCCGTGGCGAGGCCGATGCCGGTGCCGCCGCCGCTGATGACCACTGTGCGTCCTGCCATGCCCGGACCGTAACGCGTCAACGCGGCGCCTGCCACGTGAGTTTGGTGCCCGCGCCGTCGATGCCCGGGCCCAGCTCGGCGGAGCCGCCCAGGGATTCCGCGCGCCGCGCCAGGTTGTCCAGGCCGCTGCGGCGGGTCTCGCCGGCCGGCATGCCGACGCCGTTGTCGGCGACCGTCAGCCGCACGGCGTCCCGCCCGTCCGGCAGCCGGGCGGTGGCGTCCACCTCGACCTCGACGCGGGAGGCGCGCGCGTGCCGGGCCGCGTTGGACAGGCCCTCGCGCAGCGCGGCCACCAGGTTGCGCGCGACGCCCTCGCCGACGACCGCGTCCACCGGGCCGGTGAACGCGACCGACGGCGGGAAGCCCAGCGGCCCGGCGATGGCACCGGTCTCGCGCAGCACGCGGGTGCGCAAGCCGGCCGGCGCCTCCTCGGGCGGCTGCTGGAGCGCGAAGATCGTGGTGCGGATCTCCTGGATGGTGGCGTCGAGTTCGGCGGTGGCGGAGTCGAGCCGGTCGCGGACGTCCTCGGCGGGCGTGGCGCGCCGGGTGCTCTCCAGCGTCATGCCGACGGCGAAGAGCCGCTGGATGACGAGGTCGTGCAGGTCGCGGGCGATGCGGTCGCGGTCCTCCAGCACGGCGAGCTGTTCCCGGTCGCGGCGGGCGCCCGCCAGCACCAGGGCGAGCGCGGCCTGCTGCGCGAACTGGGTGGCCATGGCGCGCTCCGCCATCGAGTAGGGCGGGGCGTCCCGGACGCGGGTCAGGAGGAGCGCGCCGAGGGTGGTGCCGTCGCTGGCCAGCGGCAGCAGCATGCCCGGGCCCTCGTGCCGGGCCAGGCCGGTGACGAGCCGGGCGTCGGTGGCGGGCTCGTCGATGAACACCGGCTCGCCGGCCAGCACCTGGCGCACGGCCGGGCTGTGCCCGGGCACGGTCGTGCCGATCAGGCGGGCGGCGTCGTCGGCGCAGGCGGCGACGATCTCCAGGCCGCCGTCGGGGGCCGGTTCGAGCACGGTGGCGGTGGTGGCGCGGGCCAGCCGCCGGGCCTGTTCGGCGACGACGGCCAGGGCGTTGTCCTCGTCGGCCGACAGCAGCGAGGTGGACAGCTCCAGGCTGCCGTCCATCCAGCGGGCCTGCTGGCGCACGGCCTCGTGCAGTTGGGCGTTGCCGATGGCGATGCCCGCCTCGGTCGCCAGGATGCGCAGCATCTGCCGGTCCTCGGTGGTGAACGGGCCGCCGGGCCGGCCCGCCAGCAGGAGCGCGCCGAACCGCGCGCCGTGCACGAGCACCGGCACACACAGCGCCCCGGGGCCGCCGTCCTCCGCGCCGCCGCCGAGGACGCGGGCCAGCTCCGTCCGGATGCCCGGCGGCTCGTCGCCGCCATGGGTGTGGAGCCGGCCGAGGCCGTCGCCGTCCTCGTCCAGCAGGGCCAGCGCGGCGAAGCGCGTGCCGGCCAGCTCGGCGGCGGTCCGGGCGATCCGGCCCGGCAGGTCCCGGGGTTCGATGTCGCCGCCGATGGCCTCCATCGCCCGGAGCAGCCGGGGCATCTGCCGCATGACAGCGAGGGTAATTAGTCCCGTTCGAGGGCGAAAGTCGGGTTCTGCTCGCGGTCGAGCATGCCGCGGAACGGGCCCTCGACGGTGGCGAGGTCGGCGTAGGGGCCGCGCTGCACCACCCGGCCGCCGTCCAGCACCAGCACCTCGTCCACCTTCTCCAGCCCGGTCAGCCGGTGGGTGATCAGCACCGTGGTGCGGCCCTCGGTCGCGGCCAGCAGGTCGGCGGTGAGCGCGTCGGCGGTGGGCAGGTCGAGGTGTTCGGCGGGCTCGTCCAACACCAGCACGGGGAAGTCGGCCAGCAGCGCCCGGGCCAGCGCCAGGCGCTGCCGCTGGCCGCCGGACAGCCGCGCGCCGAACTCGCCGACCAGCGTGTCCAGGCCGTCCGGCAGCCCCTCGACCCAGTCGAGCAGCCGGGCGGCGCCGAGCGCGGCGCGCAGCGCGTCGTCGTCCGCGCCGGGGGCGGCCAGCCGCAGGTTCTCCCGGAGGGTGCTGTCGAAGATGTGCGCGTCCTGCGCGCACAGGCCGACGCTGCGGCGCACGGTGTCGCCGTCCAGCGCCGTCGCGTCCGCCGTGCCGAGGCGGTAGGTGCCGGACTCCACGTCGAGGAAGCGCAGCAGGCAGTGGGCCAGCGTCGTCTTGCCCGCGCCCGACGGGCCGACCACGGCGACGCGGTGGCCCGGGGTCAGGTCGAGGTCGAGGCCGCGCAGCGCGGGCCGGTCCTGGCCGGGGTGGCGGGCGGTCAGCCCGCGCAGCGCCAGCGGGAACGGGGTGGCGGGCGCGGCGGCCGGGTGCGCGGGCTCGGTGACGGGCGCCGGGGCGTCCATGACCTCCCGCACCCGCCGGGCCGCCTCGTCCGCGCGCTGCCGCTGCTGAACGGCCAGCGGCAGCCCGGCCACCGCCTCGAACGCGGCCAGCGGAACGAGGATGACCGTGGCCAGCCACACGCCTTCCAGGCTGCCGTCGCCCACGGCGGGCACCCCGGCCCAGGCGGCGGCGACCACGGTCAGGCCGGTGATCAGGGAGGTCAGCCCGCCGCCCAGCGCGGTGGCGGCGGCGGAACGGGCGGCCAGCCGGGTCAGCTCGCCGTCGGCCTCGGCCAGCGCCGCGTGCCGGGCGGGCAGCGCGCCCGCGACGGTCAGTTCGGCGGTGCCGGTGAGCAGATCGACCGTCCGGGTGGCGAGTTCGCCGCGCGCCGGGGCGAGCCGCCGCTCGGTGCGGCGGGCCACCGCGCCGGTGAGCACGGGCACGGCGACCCCGGCGGTGAGCAGCCCGGCGGCGAGCGCCGCGCCGGCGGCGGGCAGTAGCCAGCCGGTGAACAGCACGGCGGCCGTGCCCACGGTCGCGGCGGCGGCGACCGGCAGCAGCCAGCGCAGGAAGTAGTCCTGGAGCGCGTCGATGTCCGCGACCACACGCGAGAGCAGATCGCCGCGCCGGGTGCGGCCGAGCCCGGCCGGGGCCAGCCGCTCCAGCCGCCGGTACGCCGTCACGCGCAGCCCGGCCAGGATCCGCAGCACGGCGTCATGGCCCAGGAGCCGTTCGGTGTAACGGAAGAAGGCCCGCCCGATGCCGAACGCCCGGGTGGCGGTGACCGCGACCATCAGATACAGCACGGGCGGCTGCTCCCAGGCCCGGGATATCAGCCACCCGGAGGTGGCCATCAGGCCCACGCCGCTGCCCAGGGCCAGCGCGCCCAGCACGGCGGCCCAGCCGAGCCGCGCCCGCCGCGCCCGGCCGGCGGCCCGCACCCACCCGAGCGGGCCCCCGTTCCCGGTGGCCTCCGACCAGGTGTCGCCCGGCTGGGCGACGGCCGGCTCGGTCTCGATGGGCTCCGGCTCGACGGCGGCGGGAGCCGCGACCGGGACCGACTCCTCCACCGCGGCCGGCTGTGGTTCCACGTGAAACATCCGGTCACACGCCGACAGCAGGGCCGGGCGGTGGGTGACCAGGACCACCGTGCGGCCCACCGTCAGGCGCCGCACCGCCTCCACGACCGCCGCCTCCGTGGTCCCGTCCAGCGCCGCCGTCGGTTCGTCCAGCAGCAGGATGGGCCGGTCGGCGAGGAACGCCCGGGCCAGGGCGACCCGTTGGCGCTGCCCGGCCGACAGGCCCGCGCCCGACTCGCCCAGCAGCCGGTCCGGATCCAGGTCGCCGGCCGCCGCGTCGCGCAGTGCCGCCGCGACCGCCGCGTCGTCCGCGTCCGGGCGGGCCAGCCGCACGTTGTCCGCGATGGTGCCCGCGAAGAGGTGCGGGTGCTGGGGGACCCAGGCGATCTGGCGGTGCCAGTCGGCCGGGTCGAGCCCGGCCAGGTCCTGCCCGTCGACCAGGATCCGGCCCTCGGCCGGCCGCACGAAGCCGAGCAGCGCGGCCAGCAGCGTGGACTTGCCGCCGCCGGACGGCCCGGTCAGGGCGACTGTCTCGCCCGGCGCGATGGTCAGGGAGGTCTCGGCGAGGGCGTCGGCCGCCCGGCCCGGATAGCGAACGACCACCCGTTCCAGCGTGATCGTGGCCCGGTCCCCGGCCGGCGCCGGTGCCGTGCCGCCGGCCACCGGCTCGGTCTCCAGGACGGCGAACACCTCGTTGGCCGCCGACAGCCCCTCCTGCGCGGCGTGGTACTGGGTGCCGATCTGCCGCAGCGGCAGATACGCCTCCGGCGCCAGCAGCAGCACGACCAGCCCGGTGTAGAGGTCCAGCTCGCCGTGGACCAGCCGCATGCCGATGGACACGGCGACCAGCGCGACCGAGATGGTGGCCAGCAGCTCCAGCGCGAACGACGACAGGAACGCCACCCGCAGCGAGCGCAGCGTGCTGCGCCGGTAGTCGTCGGTGATGCGGCGGATGTTCTCGGCCTGGGCCTTGGCCCGCCCGAACACCTTCAGCGTGGCCAGCCCGCCCACCACATCGAGGAAGTGCCCCGAGAGCCGGGCGAGTTGGCGCCACTGCCGGTCCATGTGGGCCTGGGTCGCCCAGCCGATCAGTGCCATGAACAACGGGATCAGCGGCAGCGTCACGGCGATCGTGACGGCCGATATCCAGTCGTCGGTGACGATGCGTGCCAGCACGGCGACGGGCACCACGGCGGCCAGTCCCAACTGCGGCAGATACCGCGCGAAGTACCCGTCGAGCGCGTCGATGCCGCGCGTGGCCAGCGTCGTCAGCTCGCCCGTGGATCGCCCGTCCAGCCGCCCGGGCCCCAGCCGCGTGGCGTGCTCCAGCAGCCGCAGCCGCAGCTCCGACTTGACCGCGGCCGAGGCCCGGTGCGCGGCCAGCTCGGTGAGGTACGTCACCCCCGCGCGGCCGACGGCCGTGGCACCGAGCAGCAGCAGCGGCGTGCCCAGCTCGGACAACCCCTCCCCGGCGGTGAACGCGTCGGTGACGATCCCGGCGATGAGCATCGCCTGGGCGATCACCAGGCACGCGCCGACAAAGCCCAGCGCCACGGACGCGGTCAGGAAGCCGCGGGTGGCACGGGCATGGCGCAGCAGCCGCGGGTCGACGGCCCTCGTCCTGGTGGCTGACCTGTCTGACGTCACGTGGACATCCCTCTACTGGTTCGGCGCTTCCATGCCTGACAGACGCCGTATCCGTCTGGTGCGTTGGCTCGTCGGCGCGTTGGCTCGTTCAGTGCGTCAACTCCGCGATGTGCTGCGTCCCTATGCGCTTGCGGAAGACCCAGTACGTCCACCCCTGGTAGAGCACGACGAGCGGGGTGGCCAGGGCCGCGCACCACGTCATGATGCGCAGGGTGTACGGCGTGGAGGAAGCGTTGTCCACGGTCAGGTTCCACGCGGGGTCCAGCGAGGACGGCATGACGTCGGGGAACAGCGCCAGGAACAGGCTCGCCACGGCCGCCACCACGACCACCCCGGACAGCACGAACGCCCAGCCCTCGCGCCCGCGCGCGTTCGCGCCGAGCGCGGCGAGCAGCGCCGCGGCGGCGACGGCCAGCGCCACGAGGCTGCGCCCGTTGCCGCTGTCTGCTTGCGTCCACAGCAGGAACGCCCCGCCCAGCACCCCGGCCGCGACGCCCAGCCCGCCGGCCGCCCGGCGCGCCCGGCGCCGGATGTCGCCCACGGTCTTCAGCGCCGTGAACACCGCGCCGTGGAACGTGAACAGCGCCACCGCCGCCGCCCCGCCCAGCAGGGCGTGCGGCCCGAGCAGGTCCAGCACGTCGCCCGTGTACTCGTGGTCGGGCCCGATGGGCACGCCGCGCACGATGTTGGCGAACGCGACGCCCCACAGGAACGCCACCAGCAGCGAGGTGGTGAAGATGGCGTGCTCCCAGTTCCGCTGCCAGCGCTCCTCCGGCCGCTTGTGCCGGTACTCGAACGCGACGCCGCGCACGATGAGGCAGACCAGGATGAGCACCAGCGGCAGGTAGAAGCCGGAGAAGAGAGTGGCGTACCACTCGGGGAAGGCCGCGAACGTGGCGCCGCCCGCGGCGATCAGCCACACCTCGTTGCCGTCCCAGACCGGGCCGATCGTGTTGATCAGCACCCGGCGTTCACCGCGGTCGCGGGCCAGGGTCCCGGTGAGCACGCCGACGCCGAAGTCGAAGCCCTCCAGGAAGAAGTAGCCGGTCCACAGGACCGCGATGAGCACGAACCAGATCTCGGGGAGATTCACCGCACGCTCCTTCCGCTCGTCACGAGCTCAGTACGAGAAGGCCATCGGCCGGTCGGCGTCCGCGTCGGCGCCGTCCTTCGCGGCGCCGCCACCACCGCCGATCCGGGTCGGGGGGTTGAGGTCGGCCTCGGTCAGCTCGGGCGGGCCGGCCTTGGCGTACCGGATCATCAGCCGCACCTCGATCACGGCGAGCGTGGCGTAGAGCGCGGTGAAGACGACCAGCGAGGTGATGACCTCGCCCTGTGAGACGCCGGGGGAGACCGCCGCCGAGGTGCGCAGCAGCCCGTAGACCACCCAGGGCTGCCGCCCGGTCTCGGTGAAGATCCAGCCCCACGCGTTGGCGATCAGCGGGAAGAGCATGGTGAGCAGCGCCAGCCGCCAGTACCAGCCGGTGAGCGCGGGGCCCAGTGCCCGGGTGCGGGTGAGGGCCAGGCGCGGCGCCTCGTCCTCGCCGGTGCGCAGCGCGGGCGCCAGCCAGAACCGCCGTCTGGTCAGCCACAGCCCCACCGCGCCCAGCGTCGCCGACGCCATGCCGAAGCCGATCATCCAGCGGAAGCTCCAGTAGGCGAGCGGGATGTTGGGCCGGTAGTCGCCCGGCCCGTACTGCTCGGCCAACTGCTCGTTCATGTCGTTGATGCCGGGCACGGCCTCGGAGAAGTTGTCGTGGGCGAGGAACGACAGCAGCCCGGGCACCTCCACCGCGACCACGTTGTGGCCCTGCTCGACGTCGCCGACGGCGAAGAGGGAGAACGGCGCGGGCGCCTCGGTCTCCCACAGCGCCTCGGCGGCGGCCATCTTCATCGGCTGCTGCTCGTACATGATCTTGGCGAGCCGGTCGCCGCTGAACGCCGTCAGCGCCCCGGCGATCACCATGGTGATCAGCCCGACCCGCAGCGAGGTGCGCATGACGGCGACGTGCCGACCGCGGGCGAGGTGGTAGGCGGCGAGGCCGGCCATGAACGCGCCGCCGGTGAGGAACGCCGCCGTGATCGTGTGGGCGAACTGGGCGACGGCCGTGTTCTGCGTCAGCACGTGGAGGAAGTCGGTGAGCTCGGCGCGGCCGGTCTCCTCGTTGATCCGGTAGCCGACCGGGTGCTGCATCCAGGAGTTGGCCGCCAGGATGAAGTAGGCGGAGATCACGGTGCCCACGGCGACGGTCCAGATCGTGGCCAGGTGCAGCTTGGGCGGCAGCTTGTCCCAGCCGAAGATCCACAGCCCGATGAAGGTGGACTCGAAGAAGAAGGCGATCAGCGCCTCGAACGCCAGCGGGGCGCCGAAGACGTCACCGACGAAGCGCGAGTAGTCCGACCAGTTCATCCCGAACTGGAACTCCTGCACGATGCCGGTGACCACGCCCATCGCGATGTTGATCAGGAAAAGCTTCCCCCAGAACTTGGTGGCCTTGAGGTACTTCTCCTTGCGGGTGCGCACCCACGCGGTCTGGAGGCCCGCGGTCAGGCTCGCCAGGGAGATGGTGAGCGGGACGAAGAGGAAGTGGTAGACGGTCGTGATCCCGAACTGCCACCGTGCCAGGGTCTCCGGCGCGAGAGCGAGATCCATGTTCTGCTCCTCCGCTGCGCCCGCGGACGGTTCGCCCGCGGTCCTATCTTGTGAACGTATTCACATTCACAAGCCATGATAGGACCCCGGCACCCCCGCCCCCGAGGCGGGGGTGCATTCAGCAGATTTCCGGACTCGGCGGGCCCAGGAGCGGGCTCAGACGGCGCCGGGGCGGGCTCACACGTTGCCGCGCGCGGCGCGGAACTCCCCCGCCACCCGCAGCACGATGTCGTTGGCCTCGGTCTCGCCCACCGTGACCCGGACCCCCTCGCCCGCGAACGGCCGGACCGTCACGCCCGCCGCCTCGCACGCCGCCGCGAACGCCGAGGTGTCCTCCCCCAGCCGCAGCCACACGAAGTTCGCCTGGGACTCCGGCACGGTCCAGCCCTGCTCGGCGAGCCGGGCCGCGACCCGCCCCCGCTCGGCCACCAGCGCGTCCACCCGGGCGAGGAGCGCGTCCTCGGCGCGCAGCGAGGCGATCGCGGCGTTCTGCGCGGCCTGGCTCACCCCGAACGGGACCGCCGTCTTGCGCAGCGCCGCGGCCACCGGCTCGTGCGCCACCGCGAACCCGACCCGCATCCCGGCCAGCCCGTATGCCTTGGAGAACGTGCGCAGCACGCACACGTTGGGCCGCTCCCGGTACAGCTCCAGCCCGTCCGGCACCTGTTCGTCCCGCACGAACTCCCGGTACGCCTCGTCCAGTACGACCAGCACGTCCGCCGGCACCCGGTCCAGGAACGCGGTCAGCCCGGCCCGCCGGATCGCGCGCCCCGTCGGGTTGTTGGGCGTGCAGACGAAGATCAGCCGCGTCCGGTCGGTGATCGCGTCGGCCATCGCCGGCAGGTCGTGCTCCTCGGTCGCGGTCAGCGGCACCCGCACCGAGGTGGCGCCGGAGATCTGCGTGATGATCGGGTACGCCTCGAACGAGCGCCAGGCGTAGATCACTTCGTCCCCGGGCCCGGCCGTGGCCTGGATCAACTGCTGCGCGATGCCCACCGAGCCGGTGCCCAGCGCGAGATGGCCGGCCGGGACCGCGAAGTGCTCGGCCAGTGCCTCGAAGAGCGCCGCGGCGGACATGTCCGGGTAGCGGTTGAGCGAGCTCATCGCGGCCACGGCCGTCTCCAGGACGCCCGGCAGCGGCGGGTAGGGGTTTTCGTTGGAGGAGAGCTTGAACGAGCCCGGTTCCTGGCCGGCTGGCCGCCCCGGCGAGTAGGCCGGGATGCCGTCCAGCGCGGCACGCAGCCGGGGGCCGGAGACCGGGGGAGCGGCGGGTTCCTGAGAAGATGCGGTCACCCGCCCACTTTAGGAGCACGGTCCGGCCGGGCGTATCCCCTGGACCGGCGGGCGCATCGCGGCATTCGCACACCCCTGGCGAACTCCCTGGCGCGCTACACCCGTGAGGGTGAGGCAGCGGATGTTGAATTCGGCACCGCCATCCGCCCGAGTGGCTCGCACATCGGTTCCCTGACGCTCTCCGGCCTCGGATGATCTTCGTATCCCAGGCGGCAGCGACAATTGATCATGCAGAAACGTCGTGTCACCGGCGGGAGTTGATTCCGCCTGCCCGGCGCCCGGCCGGGCCTACCATCAGGTCGCCATGACAGCAGCGAAGCATCAGGTGACCAGGTCCGCCGGTCGCCGCACAGGCGGGCGCGCCGGCATCCGGGATGTCGCAGCGGCCGCCGGTGTCTCGATCACGACTGTCTCCGACGCTCTCAACGGCAAGGGCCGGCTGCCCGACGCCACCCGCCGCCACGTCCGCTCCGTCGCCGACCGCCTCGGCTACCGGCCCTCCGCCGCCGCCCGCACCCTGCGCACCGGCAAGTCCGGCCTGATTGGGCTCACGGTCACCACCTACGGCGAAGAGCCGTTCACCTTCACCGAGTTCGCCTACTTCGCGGAGATGGCCCGGGCCGCCACCTCCGCCGCGCTGGCCCGCGGCTACGCGCTCGTCATCCTCCCCGCGGCCTCCCAGCACCGCGACTTCGACGTCTGGTCCAACGTCGCGCTCGACGGCACGGTCGTCATCGACCCCTCCGACCACGACCCGGTGGTCACCGAGCTGGTCCGGCAGGGCATCCCCGTCGTCTCCGACGGCCGGCCCGGCGGCAGCCTGCCCGTCACCGCCTGGGTGGACAACGACCACGAGGCCGCCGTCACCAATCTGCTGGACCACCTCGCCACCGCCGGCGCCCGCCGCATCGGGCTGCTGACCGGCACCAGCACCGACACGTACACCCGGCTGTCCACCACGGCCTATCTCCACTGGTGCGAACGCCACGGCCAGGACCCGGTCTACGAGGCGTACCCCGCGCACGACCCCTGCGCCGGAGCGGTCGCCGCCGACCGCCTGCTGGCCCGGCCCGACCGCCCCGACGCCGTCTACGGCCTCTTCGACCCGAACGGCACCGACCTGCTGGCCGCCGCCCGCCGTTACGGCCTGCGCGTGCCCGACGACCTGCTCGTCGTCTGCTGCAGCGAGTCCAGCGTCTACGCCAGCACCGAGCCGCCGATCACCACCCTGTCGCTGAAGCCGGGGCGCATCGGCACCACCGTCATCCAGCTCCTCATCGACGCGATCGAGGGGCAGTCGGGCCGCGCCGAGGCCCATCAGGTGATGCCGACGGAGCTCATCGTGCGGGCCTCCTCCCAGCGAATCGGACGCTCCCCGCGCCGCGTTCCGAGCGCCACGGTGGTGGCCCCGCGAACGCCCCCTGCCGCCGACCAGTAGTTTCGGGTAGACAGATTCCGGCAGCCGGTGCACCCCCGGAGGGTCACATCCGGCCACCGGGATTCCTATGATGGGCGAATGGCACCGCGACCTGGCCGGTCGGACAGGTCGTAACGGCGGAGGCGGCGCGTAGTGGTGGAGGGGTCGATGACTCAGGGGGCCGGCGAGGGACCGGGTGTGTGGCACGGCGCTGACCAGCAAGATGCCGTCTACTCTCCGACGGTGCCCGACCTGCCCGTGATCGAGGGCGCGGGCCCGCTCTACGTCGTGGGCGATGTCCACGGGTATCTCGACGAGCTGCGGGCCGCGTTGCGCGAGGCCGGGCTGACGGACGCCGAGGACCGCTGGGCCGCGGGCAAGACCCGGCTGTGGTTCCTGGGCGACTTCACCGACCGGGGCCCTGACGGCGTCGGCGTGATCGACCTCGTGATGCGGCTGTCCGCCGAGGCCGCCGCCGCCGGCGGGTACTGCAAGGCGCTGCTGGGCAATCACGAGCTGCTGCTGCTGGGCGCGAGCCGCTTCGGCGACACCCCGGTGGACTCCGCGGCGGGCACGGCCTCGTTCCAGGCCGCCTGGATCCTCAACGGCGGGCAGCGCACGGACATGGAGCGGCTGCGGGATCACCACATCCAGTGGATGTCGCGGCTGGACTCGATGGCCTTGGCCGACGGGCATCTGCTCCTGCACTCCGACACCACCGCCTACCTCGACTACGGCAGCACGATCGACGACGTCAACGACGCCATCTGGCAGGCCCTCCAGCGCAACGACGTGGAGGAGACCTGGGATCTCTTCCGCAAGTTCACCAAGCGCTTCGCGTTTCGCGACGAGGGCGGCCCGCTGGCCGTGCGCGAGCTGCTGGACACGTACGGCGGCAAGCGCGTGGTGCACGGCCACAGCCCCATCCCCTACCTCACCGGGGAGAACGGCGTGGACGCCGACGCGGGCGGCGAGGGCGGCGACGCCGCGCCCCGCGTGGACGGCCCGCACGTGTACGCCGATTCGCTGGCCATCGCCATGGACGGCGGCGTCACCATGGCCGGGAAGCTGTTGGTGGCCCGGCTCCCGCTCGCCGCGTAACGTCCCGAAGCGTCGCTTATCGCCCCGAAGGCTGCGAAGATTCGGGTAATTCTCTGTCACGTCCGGCCGGTTGCGCTTACCATCATGGACCCGCTCACCGAGCTCTCAGCCAGAGAAGCACCTGGGGTGACGCCCATGAACAGCGCTGACCCTTTGCCCTCCGAGGACCGTGCCGAGTTCGAACGGATCCTTGACGAGGCGCTGCGCACCGCCCGCCTCACCACCGGCGCCGACACCGACGAGCTCGCGCGGCTGCGCGAGGCCGCCGTCGACGCGCTGCCCCGCATCGCCTCCGCCGCCGCCACCGAGTACGAACGGCTGGCGCGGGCCCGGCTCGGCCCCCGGCCCGAGCCGGGGGACCGCGGGCGCCGCGAGGTGACCGGCGCGTCCTCCGGGGCCGGCCTGGTGACCGCCTTCTTCGCCCTGGTGCCGGTGCTCGCCGCGATCGCCGCCGTGGTCTTCCTGTTGATGGGGTACGCGCTCGGACTCGCCGAGCCGGAGCCGGCGATGGCCGAGCCCATGCGGAACGTCGGCTGGGTGTTCGCGGTCGTGGCGGCCCTCGGGCTGCTGGTCGCGGCCGGCGGTCTGCTGGTGGCGGCCGTGCGCAACGGCGCGACCTCGATCCGCGCCTCCGCGCCGGCGGACCAGCTCGCGCGCGCCCACGAGGAGTGGCGGCGCGCGCTGTACGAGCGAGGCATCGCGCCGTTCCTGCGGGAACGCGCGGGCCGCCACCGGCCGGGCCGGACGCCGCGGCTGCGGTTCTCCAGCCCCAGGTTCACCAGCCCCGACTTCTCCAGCCGGGCCACGGGCGGCTCGGTGCCCCGGCCGCGCTACGGCCAACCGGAGTTCGCCAGCCCCGAGTTCACCAGTCCGCACTTCACGAGCCCGGCGGACGACGAGGAAGACGAGGCCGCTCGCGAGCGCCCCGGCTTCGGCCACCCGGACTTCTCCAGCCCCAACTTCACCAGCCCCGCCGAGGGCGGCGACCGCGACTGACGATCTAGCCCGCCAGCAGCCGTTCGATGACCAGTGCCACCCCGTCCTCCTCGTTGGACGCGGTCACCCGGGGCGCCGCGGCCAGGACCGCCGGGTGCGCGTTCGCCATCGCGTACCCGATGCCCGCCCAGCCCAGCATCTCCAGGTCGTTGGGCATGTCCCCGAACGCGACCACTTCGTCCGGGCGGATCCCGTAACGGCGGCAGCGCGCCGCCAGTGTGCTGGCCTTGCTCACGCCCGGCGCGCTGACCTCCAGCAGCGCCGTCCGGCTGGACCGCGTGAACTCGCCGTGCTCGCCTGCCACTTCGCGGCCCAGTTCGAGGAACGCGTCCGGGTCGAGCCGGTCGTGGTGGGCGAGGAGCTTCAGCATCGGGTGCCCGGTGTACGCCGGGGGTGCCCCGAGCAGCTTCTCCACCGGCGCCACCTCGGAGGCCGGGTCCATGCTCATCGGCGGGTAGGCCGGCTCGTGGTGGATGCCGATGGTGCGCTCCACCGCGAACGAGACGCCGGGCGCGGCCCGGCGCAGCGCGTGCACGATGGCGAGCCCGTTCTCGCGGGGCAGCGGGCGGGTCTCGATCAGCTCGCCGCCGCGGTGCAGATCGGCGACGGCCGCGCCGTTGCCGCAGATGGCGACGCCGTGGCCGTGCACATGGTCGCTGACGACGCTCATCCAGCGCGCCGGGCGGCCGGTCACGAAGATCACTTGGACGCCGGCCGCCTCGGCGGCGGCCAGGGCCGCGACGGTGCGCGGCGAGACGGTGCCGTCGTCGCGGAGCAGGGTGCCGTCGAGGTCGGTGGCGATGAGGCGGGGCAGCGGGGGCGGGGAGAGAGGCACAGTCATCCAGCATATGCGCGCACATCCGGGCGGAAACGTACTCGTATGTGATCCTGCGGGCGTCACGTCCGGTCTTGGCCGGTCCTTATCGGGACCGGGCACAACGGTGGCCGGAAAGGGCCTACGCTTGCTGCCCATGGCTGTTTCCACCGAGCTTCCCCTGCGGCTGTCCACCGTGATCCTCCCCGTGCACCGGTGGTCGCAGGAGGGCCGCCGGATCTGGCAGCGCGCCGAGGAGGTGGGCCTGTACGCGGCCTACACCTACGACCATCTGTCCTGGCGCAGCTTTCGCGACCGCGCCTGGTTCGGGGCCCTCCCGACGCTGACCGCCGCCGCGGCCGTCACCGACCGGATCCGGCTGGGCACCATGGTCACCTCGCCCAACTTCCGGCACCCGGTCACCCTGGCCAAGGAGCTGATCACGCTCGACGACGTGTCGAATGGCCGGATCACGCTGGGCATCGGCTCCGGCGGCACCGGCTTCGACGCCACCGCGCTGGGCCACGACGCCTGGTCGCCGCGCGAGCGGGCCGACCGGTTCGCCGAGTTCGTCCGGCTGCTGGACCGGCTGCTCAGCGAGGGCGGCGGCGGCGTCTCCTACCAGGGCGACTTCTACTCCGCGCACGAGGTGCGGAACATCCCCGGCTGTGTGCAGCACCCCCGCCTCCCGTTCGCCGTCGCCGCCACCGGCCCGCGCGGCATGCGGCTGGCGGCCCGGCACGGCCAGGCGTGGGTGACCATCGGCGACCCCAAGACGTTCGGCGGCACCCCGGCGGACTTCTTCGCCGGGCTGGCCCGGCAGGCCGAGCGGCTGGACGGCGTGTGCGAGGACGCCGGGCGCGAGCCGGCCGGCCTCAGCCGCGTCCTGCTGGACTCCAGCTTCACGCCGCTGGGCGTCGGCCCGCTGTCCTCGGTCGCCGCGTTCGTCGATTACGCCGGAACGGTGGCATCGCTGGGATTCGACGAGCTGGTGCTGCACTGGCCCGTGCCGGATTCGGTGTTCGCCGCCGACCCCGACGTCTTCGAGCGCGTGGTCACCGAAGGGCTTGCCCAGCTTGCGAGTTGAACGCGAAATGAAGAAACCCCGAGGGAGTTTCAACGTTCCGATGCGGGGATGGCTTAAACGTTCGTAGCGCACTAGCGTCGGAACATGAGTCTCCTCCGCAGAACCGCTCGCCCTCTCCTCAGGCGCATCGATCAGCGCATCGACCGCAAACTGCGCAAGGAACTGGGCAATGCCAAGGAAGAGCTGCAACGCCTCAAGGAGCAGCAGCACAGCATCGAGCTGCTCCTCGGCAGCGACGGCCGCCGCTTCAACCGCCACCCGAGCCCCGCTCAGCTCGGCGCCGTCGCCAAGCAGGTCGGCGCGGCCACCGGCGAGAAGCACGCCCGTCGCGCCGTGATCCAGGCGTACCGCACTCTGGTGGAGGTGGAGAACCGCGGCGTCGGCCGGATCGCGGGCGGCACCTCCAACATCCTCGGCAAGCTGGCCACCACCCCGCTCCTGAAGCCCCCGAACGGCGACATTCTGGAGATCGGCACGCTCTACGGGCTGTTCGCCGGCTGCCTCGCCCGCCAGATGCTGCGCGCCGGCATCCCCTACCACCTCACGATCGTGGACCCCATCGCCCCGGTGCAGCTCCAGGAGGGCATGGAGATCACCGTGGACGCCTCGGGCACCCCCATCAGCGAGGACATCGTCCGCGCGAACCTGCACTACGCGGGCGTGCTCCCCGACCGGGTGCGGCTGCTGCGCGGGTACTCCACGGACGACGACATCCACGCGACGCTCGCCGGCGGCAAGTTCGGCGTGATCGTCGTGGACGGGGACCACTCGGCGAAGGGCGTCAAGGCGGACCTGGAGTGGGTGGAGGAGCTGGCCGCGCCCGGCGCCGTGATCGTCATCGACGACTACGACGACCGCGTGTGGCCGGGCGTGAAGGAGGCCACCGACGAGCACCTGGCGAGCGGGAAGACTCGTTTCACCAAGATCGGGCAGGTCACCACCAGCGCGTTCCTCCGCGCCGAATAGACCCCTAGGGGAGCCACCGGGGAGAGGCCCTACCAAAGTTCAGGCCCGGCCCTACCAAAGTGTGACGCGCGATATGCACAAAAGCACTAGCGTCGCCGGGGTGAGCGTGATTCAGACCGAGAGCCTGACCAAGCGGTACCCCAAGGTGACCGCCCTGGACCGGCTGACCGTGGACATCGGGCCGGGTGTGACGGGCCTTGTCGGCGCCAACGGAGCCGGCAAGTCGACCCTCATCAAGATCCTGCTGGGCCTCGCGCCGGCGAGCGAGGGCACCGCCACCGTCCTGGGGCGCAACGCCGCCCACGAGGGCGGTGCCATTCGCGAGCAGGTGGGCTATATGCCGGAGCACGACTGCCTGCCGCCCGATGTCTCGGCCACCGAGTTCGTCGTCCACATGGCCCGCATGGCCGGACTGCCCCGCACCTCCGCCCGCGAGCGCACCGCGGACACCCTGCGCCACGTCGGCCTGTACGAGGAGCGGTACCGCCCCATCGGCGGCTACTCGACGGGCATGAAGCAGCGGGTCAAGCTGGCGCAGGCGCTGGTGCACGACCCGAAGCTGGTCCTCCTCGACGAGCCGACGAACGGCCTCGACCCGGCGGGCCGTGACGAGATGCTCGGCCTCATCCGCCGCATCCACTCCGACTTCGGCATATCCGTGCTGGTGACCTCTCACCTCCTGGGCGAGTTGGAGCGCACCAGCGACCACATCGTCGTCATCGACGGCGGCAAGCTGCTGCGTTCCCAGGCCACCGCCAGCTTCACCGAGGCCACCGCCTCCCTGGCCGTCGAGGTCACCGACTCCGACGCGCACCCCGACGGCACCAAGGCCCTGCGCACCGCGCTCACCGACCGCGGCCTGGACGTCACCGCCGGCGCGGGCCACCTGGTCTACGTCGACGCCGCCGACGAGGCCGTCTACGACGCGGTCCGCGATGCCATCGCCGGCCTCGGCCTCGGCCTGATCCGCATGGAGCAGCGCCGCCACCGCATCGCCGAGGTCTTCCAGGACTCCCCCGAGCACATGACGGAGGCCGGTAGATGAGCGACGGGCACGCGGCCACTCGCCGCATGCCGACGCGCGGCCGGCACCTTCGCCGCGTGACCGGAGAAGCGAATGGAAGGACACGATGAGCACCGGCACCGACGCCCGTATCCACGACATCGGCTACCGCCGCTACGAGGGCCAGCGGCTGGGCGCCATGTACGCCCGGCGCTCGCTGTTCGTCCACTCGCTGCGCGGCGCCTTCGGCCTGGGCCGCTCGGCCCGGTCCAAGGTGCTGCCGATCGGCCTGTTCGTCATCATGTGCGCCCCCGCCGTGGTGATGGTCGCGGTCGCGATGACCGTCGGCATGGACGAGCTGCCGATCGACTACACGAGCTACGGCCTGTTCATGCAGCCGATCTTCGGCCTCTACCTGGCCCTGGCCGCACCGCAGATGGTCTCGCTCGACCTGCGCTACAAGACCATCCCGCTGTACTTCTCCCGCCCCATCGAGCGCGCCGACTACGTGATCGCGAAGTTCGCCGCGCTGACCGCCGCGCTGTTCCTCTTCATCGCCCTCCCGCTGGTCATCGCCTACGCCGGCGGCCTGCTGGCCGAGCTGGGCTTCGCCGACCAGACCACCGCGTTCGGCCGCGGCCTGGTCGCCACCGCGGTCTTCGCCGTCCTGCACGCGGCGATCGGCCTGCTCATCGCCTCGCTGACGCCCCGCCGCGGCTTCGGCGTGGCGGCCATCATCGCGGTGCTGACCATCCCCTACTTCGCGGTGCTGTCCGTCATGGTCGTCGCCAACGAGCAGGGCAACCCGGACGCGGTCGGCTGGCTCGGCCTCTTCTCGCCCGGCTCGCTGATGGAGGGCTTCCAGGCGAAGTTCCTCGGCGGCGAGACCGAGTTCCCCGACAACATCGTGCCGAGCGACGCGGCCGGCGTGGCCTACCTGCTGGTCACCGCCGCGCTCATCGCCCTGTGCTACGTCCTGCTGACGCGCCGCTACCGGAAGGCGGGCCTGTGACCACCATCCACATCACCAAGACCTCCCGCTGGTTCGGGAACGTCGTCGCGGTCAACGACATCAGCATGGACATCGGCCCCGGCGTCACCGGCCTGCTCGGCCCCAACGGCGCGGGCAAGTCCACCCTCATCCACATGATGAGCGGCTTCCTCGCGCCCTCCGCGGGCACCGTCACCCTCGACGGCGAGACGATCTGGCGCAACGCGGAGGCGTACCGCCACATCGGCCTCGTCCCCGAACGCGAGGGCATGTACGACTACTTGACCGGCGGCGAGTTCGTCCTCGCCAACGCGGAGCTGCACGGCCTGCCCGACCCGGCGGCCGCCGCCCGCGCCGCGCTGGAGACGGTGGAGATGACCGGCGCCGCCGACCGCCGCATCGCCACCTACAGCAAGGGCATGCGCCAGCGCGTGAAGATGGCGTCGGCGCTGGTCCACGAGCCGTCCGTACTGCTGCTGGACGAGCCGTTCAACGGCATGGACCCCCGCCAGCGCATGCATCTCATGGACCTGCTGCGGAAGATGGGCGACGAGGGCCGCACGGTCCTGTTCTCCTCGCACATCCTGGAGGAGGTCGAGCAACTGGCCACCCACATCGAGGTGATCGTGGCGGGCCGGCACGCCGCCTCCGGCGACTACCGCAAGATCCGCCGCCTGATGACCGACCGGCCGCACCGCTATCTGGTCCGCTCCAGCGACGACCGCGCGCTCGCCGCCGCGCTCATCGCCGACCGGTCCACCACGGGGATCGAGTTCGACGCCGGGGAGAACGCGCTGCGCATCCAGGCCGTCGACTTCGGCCGCTTCACCACGCAGCTCCCCCGCCTGGCGAAGGACCACGGCATCCGGCTGCTGACGGTCTCACCGTCCGACGAGTCGCTGGAAAGCGTCTTCTCCTACCTGGTCAGCGCGTAAGGACTGAAGCGATGTACAACCACACTGTCGCCCGGCTCACCTACCGGGCCCTGCTCGGCCGCCGCCGCGCGCTGATCCTGTGCGCCCTGCCCGCCCTGCTGATCGTCATCGCCATCGCCGTCCGGGCCCTGGGCGGCGTCGACGACCGGGCCGCCACCGAGATCCTGGGCGGCTTCGCCCTCGCCTCGATGGTCCCGCTCATCGGCGTCATCGCCGGAACGGGCGCCATCGCCCCGGAGATCGACGACGGCTCCATCGTCTACCTGCTGTCCAAGCCGCTGAACCGGCGCACGATCATCGTCACCAAGCTGCTGGTCGCCATCGGCGTCACCGTCGCGTTCACCACGCTGCCCATCCTGCTGGCGGGCCTGATCCTCAACGGCAACAGCCAGCAGATCGCCACCGCGTTCACCGCGGCCGCCGCGGTCGCCTCCATCGCCTACAGCGCCGTCTTCCTGCTGCTGGGCACCGTCTCGCGCAACGCGGTGGTGTTCGGCCTGGTCTACGCCCTGGTCTGGGAGGCCCTGTTCGGCAGCCTGGTCCCCGGCGCCCGCACGCTGTCCATCCAGCAGTGGTCACTGGCCCTGGCCGAACGCATCGCCGCGGACGGCGCCGACATCACCTCCGACGTGGCGCTCCCGACCGCGGTGATCCTGCTCGCCGCCGCGACACTGCTCGGCACGTGGTACGCCGGGGAGCGACTGCGCAGCCTGAAGGTGGCGGGCGACGACTGATGTTCTCTCCCGGACGGGCGCGGGGGGCACGCGCCCGTCCGGGACTTGTCGGGTCACCTCCGTCCCGCCTGACGCCACGGGTATCAACTGACTGACAACACGGTGTCACCGCCCCCGGGCCCCGGCCCCCAGACGACCGTCGGGAATACCCCGGCGCTCGCCCGACGTCCGTGCCCTGCCGGACGGGATCAACCGGTGAGCCGCTCGCTGATCGCGCAGACGATACGCTCCGTGTTGTCCACACGCCTTTCCACAGATTCCAGTCGAGCGGACATCCTGTGGATAACTGGCCCCAACTCCCGGAGTACACCACCGATTTCCACGAGCGCCCGATCGACGTCGCCACTCCGACGCCTCAACTGCTCCTCGGCCCCCAGAAGGTACTTCCGCACCTCCCGTGCCACGGGGCTGTCCCGCAGGAGCATCGCGATGTTGAGCACGGTGCGGCGGGTGTAGAGGGCCAGGCCCGAGCGGGGCTGTGGATAACTTCCGGAATAGAGCGACAAGATGTCGCTCTTAAATTTCCGCAGGTCAGCCTTCGAGCACGGTCAGACCGCTCTCCACGAGCTCGTCACGGTGCCTGTCGACGACCTTGCTGATGACCTTCCTGTGGACAACGAAGTACGCCGCCACCGCCTCCGTCGTCAGGTGCATCCCGTCGGGCAGCAGTTCGAGCGCCTTCACTTTGTCGAGCGCGTCCACGCACTCTGTGTAACGGCCGCGCAGCGTGCGCGACTCCATCAGTACTTGTTCGTCGTGCATGACGAAGAGACCCCTTCCGGTCTCGAACGAGTAGGACAGTGCACGCCCGTATCCAGGGCCCAGGAGCGGAGATCTGCTCAACACGTCACATCACTGCACTGCCGACCCGGTCTCCTCGCCGGCGCCGGCCACCGCCACTTCACGCACTCTCGAACGCCACGTACTCCAGTCGCCTCCGCGCGTATGTTCAACGGCTCGGATGGTCATACGGTTACGGCATTCGGTGCACCCGCCGCCGCCGTCTCCCACGGCCTTCGCAGCAGGTCGCGCAGGGCCCGGCCAACGACCAGATCGCGGCCCGCATGGTGATCAGCCCGCTCACCGCGAAGACCCACATCAACCGGGCCATGACCAAGCTCAACGCCCGCGACCGCGCTCAACTCGTCGTGTTCGCCTATCAGTCCGGCCTGGTCACCCCGGGTCCCGCCTGAGGCGGGCGCACCATGAAGACGTCGATCGGGTCCTCGGACTCCAGGACGAACCCGTGCCGCTCGTAGAGCCGGCGGGCGGCGCTGCCCCGGAGGACGTTCAACGCCACGGTCTCGCCCCGCGCGTCGGTCCGCTCCAGCACCGAGCGCAGCACGGCGGACCCGAGCCCGCGGCCCTGATGACGCGGGGCGAGGTAGAAGTGCTCCAGCCACTGCCTGCCGTCGGCGGGCCGGACCGTAACGCAGCCGCCGAGCTCGCCGTCGACCATGATGACCGACGTGTGCAGCGGGGAGAACGAGTCCCGCAGCCGCTGCCGCACCCGGTGCTCGTCGTAACGCCCCAGGCGCTCCAGATCCGGCCGCATGACCGTGGCCCGCAGCTCCGCGATCACCTCGACATCGGCCGTTTCGGCGGAACGCAGCACCCAGCCCGCGCTCTCCACTACCCCGGCATCCATGGCGGGAGTATCTCAGTGGCTACTCTGCACGGGTGACCACCGACCTGACCCTGCTGCCGCGCGTCGCCTACCGCGGACAGGAGGTCACCGCGCCCCGGCTCCGCGGTCTTCTCGCGCTGCTCGCGGGCGACTTGCGCACGGGGTGCAGCACCGAGCGGCTTGTGGCGGGGCTGTGGCCGGAGGAGTTGCCGGAGCGGCCGGGCAAGGCGGTGCAGGTCCTCGTGTCCCGGGCGCGGGCCCAACTGGGCGCCGGCGTCATCGCGAGCACGCCGACCGGATACCGGCTCGCCCTCCCCGAGGACCAGGTCGACAGCTCCGCCCTGCTGCGGCACGCGGCCGTCAGCGCGGACCGGGCCAGGGCCGGGGACCACGCCGGATCGCTGGCCGCGGCCGAGGCCGGGCTCGCGCTGTGGGAGGGCACTCCCGACGAGGCCGGCGACACCGATGACCCCGTGGCCGCGTTGCGCGCCGAGCGCGCCCCCGTCCGCGGCATGCTGCTGCGCGCCCGGGCGCTCGCGCTCGCCCGCCTCGGACGGCACGCGGAGGCGGTCGGGCCGCTGGCCCAGGCCGCCGGTGACCATCCGCGCGACGAGGAAGTGCTCGCCGAGCTGCTGCGCGGCGAGGCGGCGACGGCGGGCCCGTCCGCCGCGCTGGCGCGGTACGAGGCGTACCGCCGTGAGCTGCGCGACGAGCTCGGCACGGATCCGGGCGCCGGGCTCAAGGCCGTTCAGCGGGAGCTGCTGCGCGGCGAGCCGCCCGTGGTCAGGCACGGCGTGCCGCACGAGCCAAACCCGCTGCTCGGCCGGGACGAGGACATCGCGGCGGTGGAACGGCTGCTGCGCGCCTCCCGCGCCGTCACCGTCGTCGGCCCCGGCGGCCTCGGCAAGACCCGGCTCGCGCACGCCGTCAGCCGCCGGGCCGAGCAGCGGGTGGTCCATTTCGTGCCGCTCGCTGGCGTCACCGCGGACGAGGACGTGGCCGGTGAGGTGGCCTCCGCGCTCGGCGCGGGCGAGGGGCGGGCCGGCGCCATGAGCGGCAACGCCCCGGCCGACCCGGTGTCCGGCATCCTCGGCGTGCTCGGCTCCGGGCCCGCGCTGCTGGCGCTGGACAACTGCGAGCAGGTCATCCGGGGCGCCGCCGACCTCGTACAGGCCTTGGTGAGTTCCTCGAAGGACCTGCGGGTGCTCGCCACCAGCCGGGCCCCCCTCGGCCTCACGTCGGAGGCGGTGTACGCGCTGCCGGAGCTCGGTCTCGACACCTCCATCGAACTGTTCACCCAGCGGGCCCGCGCCGCCCGGCCCGGCGTGGAGCTGCCGCCGGACGCGGTGGCCGGGCTGTGCCGCCACCTCGACGGGCTGCCGCTCGCCGTGGAGCTGGCCGCGGCGCGGGTGCGGGTGCTGTCGGTGCCGGAGATCGCCCGCCGCCTCGGCGACCGCTTCGCGCTGCTGCGCGGCGGGGCGCGGGACGCGCCGGAACGCCACCGCACGCTGCACGCGGTCGTCGAGTGGAGCTGGAACCTGCTGGCCGAGGACGCCAGGGCGGCGCTGCGCACGCTGTCCGTCTTCCCCGGCGGCTTCTCCGGCGAAGCCGCGGAACACGTGCTGGGCGAGGACGCGCTGTTTCTGCTGGAGCAGTTGGCCGGTCATTCGCTGCTTACCGTCGCCGACACCCCGGTCGGCGTGCGGTTCCGGATGCTGGAGACCGTACGGGAGTTCAGCGCGGCCCGGCGCGCGGAGGCGGGCGAGGACGAGGAGACCACCGGCCGGTTCCTCGCCTGGGCGCGGGACTTCGGGGCCGCCCTCCACGACTGGGTCTTCGGCTCGGAACCACTGGCCGCCTGGGAGCGGAGCAGGGCCGAGCAGGACAACCTCGTACTGGCCCTGCGGCACGCCCTGGCCGTTGACGACGGCGCCACCACCGCCGCCCTCACCGCCGTCCTCGCCGCCCTGCGGTCCACCGGCTCCAGCTACCCCCGCCTCGCCGCCCTCGCCGAGGACACCGGCCCGCTGCTGTCCCACTACCACCCCGAGCCCGAGTACGTCGAAGTCGCCCGCGCCGCCGCGGTGTTGTGCACGGCGAGCCTGTTCATGGGCTACGGCCCGCACGCCTCGCGCCACCTCGTCACCCTCCGCCGGCTGCCACCGGCCCCGCCGGACACGCTGCTGCGCGCCATGGCCGTTGTGCTGGGCGCGGTCCCCGAGATGCTGCCCCCCGACTACGAAGTGCTGCGGAAGCTCTGCGACAGCGAGCAGCCCCTGCTCGCCGGCGTCGCCGAGTGCATCGCCACCTACGTCTGGGAGCACGAGCACGACATCGACCGCGCGCTCGCCTCGGCTCGGCGGATCATCGCCGCACTGGGGCCGGTGGACAACCCGTTGCTCCAGGTCATGGGGCACGCCCGGCTGAGCGAGCTGTACTTGCGGACGGAGCGGGGCGAGGCCGCGTATGAACACCTCAGGGCGGCGCTCGATGTGCTGCCGCGGCTCGGCGACGACCACGACTCCATCGGCGTCCGCGGCGGCCTCGCCCTCGCCTGCCTGCAGCGCGGCGACCCCGACGAGGCCGAGTACTGGCTGCGGCAGGCGGAGGGCGACAACCCCTCGCAGCAGGACGACTACCACGGTCCCGGCCTCGGCGGGCGCGCCGAGATCGCGCTCGCCCGCGGGCTGACGGAGGTCGGGCTCGGCCTGTGGCGCGGCGCCGTGCAGGGAGTGCCCGCGGTCGGCTCGCCGCACAGCGGCGACCCCTTCCTCGACCGGTGGACGCTCCAGATCCAGTCGACGGCGGTGACGGCGCACGCGCATGCCGGCCGTCTCGGACTGGTCGCGGAGGTGGTCGACCGGTTGCGGCAGGGGCTGGTGACCCTGCTCTCCGGTCCGGCCGGCTCGCCCATGGAGCTCCCCTTGTTCGGGACGGCGCTGCACGCGCTGGGCGTGGCGGGGCTCGCGTCCGGCGACGCGGGTGCCGTTCGGATGATCGCGCTGGCCGAACGGCTGCGAGTGCTGCGCGACTTCCAGCCGACGATGTCGGCGGCCCGGGCCCGGAAGGCGGCCGAGGACGCCGACAGGGCGGCGTACGCCGACGCGGTGTCGGAGTACGCCGCCCTGGAGCGCGACGAGTTGCGGGAGGCGGCCCGCGCTGTCATGGCGGTTACTTCGGGTCGCGGTTGAACAGTGCCGTCGACCAGCGGTAGCCGAGTACGGTCAGGCCGACGCACCAGGCGAGCGCGATCCACCCGTCGTTGCCGATCTCGGTGCCGAGCAGCAGGCCGCGCAGGGTCTCGGTGGCCGGGGTGAACGGCTGGTACTCGGCGATCGGCTGGAACCAGCCCGGCATCATGTCGGCCGGGATGAAGGCGCTGGAGATGAGCGGGAGGAGGATCAGCGGCATGGCCATGTTGCTGGCCGCCTCGGGAGTCGGGCTGGCCATGCCCATGCCGACCGCGACCCAGGTGAGCGTCAGGACGAACAGCGTGATCAGCCCGAACGCCGCCAGCCACTCCAGGGGGGTGGCATCCGTGGTGCGGAAGCCGATGGCCACGGCGACGGCGCCCACGAGGACCAGGCTGGCGAGCACTTGCAGCACGCTGCCGACGACGTGCCCGATGAGCAGGGAGCCTCGGTAGACCGCCATCGTGCGGAAACGGGCGATGAGACCCTCGGTCATATCCATGGCCACGGAGATCGCGGCCCCGATCACGGTGCTCCCGATGGTCATCAGCAGGAGGCCCGGAACGACATAGGCGATGTAGTCGGAACGGTTCGCGTCGCCGCCGCCGATGCCCGCGCTCATCACATCTCCGAAGATGTAGACGAAGAGCAGCAGCAGCATGATCGGCGTGAGCAGCAGGTTCAGCGTCATCGACGGGTAGCGCCGGGCGTGCAGCAGGTTGCGGCGCAGCATCGTGGACGAGTCGCGGACGGCGAGGGAGAGGGTGCTCATCGGGCGTTCTCCTTGGGCTGGTTGGGGACGTTGGTGCCGCCGGTCAGGGCGAAGAACACGTCGTCGAGGTCCGGGGTGTGCACGGTCAGCTCGTCCGCCTCGACGCCGGTGGAGTCCAGCCAGTCGAGGATGGCGCGCAGTTCGCGCTGGGTGCCGTCGCTGGGGATCTGCAACGACAGCGACTCGTCGTCGCGGGTGGCGTCGCGCAGGGCGACCGCGGCGGACTGGTACGCGGCCGGGTCGGTGAAGCGGAGCCGGACATGTCCGCCCGGGATGAGCCGCTTCAGCTCCTCGGCGGTGCCCTCGGCGGCGATCTTGCCGTCGTTGAGCACCGCGATGCGGTCGGCGAGCTCGTCGGCCTCCTCCAGGTACTGGGTGGTGAGGAAGACGGTCACCCCGTCGGAGAGGAGTTCGCGGATGATGCCCCACATGTTGTGGCGGCTGCGCGGGTCCAGGCCGGTGGTGGGCTCGTCGAGGAAGATGATCCGCGGGTTGCCGACCAGGGTCATGGCGATGTCCAGGCGGCGCTTCATGCCGCCGGAGTAGGTGGAGGCCGGCTTCTTCGCCGCGTCGGTCAGGTCGAAGCGCTCCAGCAACTCGGCGGCGACGCCGCGTCCCTCCCGCTTGGACAGGTGGTGCAGGTCGGCCATGAGGAGCATGTTTTCCTCGCCGGTGATCAGCCCGTCGACCGCGGAGAACTGCCCCGTCACGCCGATCGCGGCGCGCACGGCACCCGGGTCCGTGGCGAGGTCGTGTCCGCCGACCCGCAGGTCCCCGGCGTCGGCGGTGATGAGGGTGGAGAGGATCTTGACGGCGGTGGTCTTGCCGGCGCCGTGCGGGCCGAGCAGGGAGAAGACCGTACCGGCCGGCACCGCCAGGTCGATGCCGTCGAGCACCGTCTTGTCCCCGTAGGCCTTGCGCAGCCCCTTGGCCGCGATGGCGAGCGAGTGGGAAGTCGTTGTCGTCATGCCGCAGAGGTTGCGGCACGGCGCACTCAACGTGGTTTCACGATGGTTTCAGTGCTCCGGAGTCGATTCGAACGCGTAAGCGGTCCTTCACTCGATGGTGAGTTCCTTCCTGTTCTTGTCCGATGCGAGGCGACGCTGGGATGCGGCAGGTGAACTGCCGTGCCGAGTAGAGGTGTTGTGGGGGGAGACAGGCATGACCCAAGAAGCCGGACGCCGCGAGGGCCTCGACGAGCAGGCGGTGCTACTGGTGGCCGGACTGGCGGACCTGGCGGTGAGCACGCTGGGATCCGCCTTGGGAGCGGTGCGAGGGCTGCTGTGCCGCTCGGACATCCCGGAGCTGGCCGTGGAGGCCAAGCGCGATCTGACGGCGCGTGGCCGCCTGGTGCGGGACCGGTATGCGGCTGTGCCCCCGGCCCACCTGGAGGTTCTCGCCCGGCACGTCGTGGCTCGGCAGGCCGCCGATGACGACTGAACGGTGGGAGCCGGCCGCGTTCAAGATCCGTGTCGACGAGGTACTGCGCCGGTTGGTCGCGCGGGAGGCCGAGCAACTCGCGGCGATCGACCCGGCCCTCGGCCCGGTGGCCGAACAACTGGAAGCCGCGGTCGCGGACGGCAAGCGGCTGCGTGCGGCGTTCTGCTACTGGGGCTGGCGCGCGGCAGGGCAGCCGGACCATGACGCCCTGGTGCGGGCGGCGGCCTCCATGGAACTGGTCCATGCCGCCGCGGTCGTGCACGACGACCTCATCGACGACAGCCCGTTGCGCCATGGCCGGCCCACGGCCCATATCGCGCTGCGCGGTGCCGTACGCCGCCGCCCGCGTGCCGTGGCCGCCGCCAGATCGCTGGCGATGCTGGTCGGGGATCTGCTGATGTCGCTGGCCGGGGAGGCGTTCACCGCCTCCGGTCTGCCCGCGGCCTATCTGGCCCGGGCCCGGCCGCTGTGGTCGGTGCTGGCGCGGGAGCTCATCGCGGGCGAGTGCCTGGAGATTCTGCGGACCGGCGCCACCCCGGACACCGAGGTGTCGCTGAAAGTGATCCGGTACAAGACGGCCAAGTACACCGTCGAGCAGCCCCTGTTGATCGGCGGCGCCCTGGCGGGGGCCGGCGGGCGGCTGCGCGAGGGCTACTCCGCCTACGGGCTGCCGCTGGGGGAGGCGTTCCAGTTGCGCGACGACCTGCTGGGCCTGTTCGGTGACCCGGGCCGGACCGGGAAGGCCAACGCCGACGATGTGAGCGGCCATCGCCCGACGGTCCTGCTGGCGGAAACCTGGCGCATGGCCGACGACGAGGAGCGGGCGCGACTGCGCACCCTCCTGGGCCGACGCGGCGTGGACGGGGACGGTCTGCACGCGGTGCGCGAGGTGATGAGCCGGCTGAAGGTGCCCGACCGCGTCGAGGACATGATCACCGCCCGTGTCGAACAGGCCCTCGACGCTCTCCATGAGCTGGACGCGCCGGCGCACGCCGCCGCCGCCCTGACCGAACTGGCGCATTCGGCGACCGTGCGCCTGTCCTGACAAGGAGCCCTGCCATGACCTACACCCAGGCATCGATGGATGCCCTGCGGCAGCCCGGCGACGACCTCGCCGACGCCACCGTCGCCGCACTTTTCGAACGCGGGGAGGTGGGCACGTTCAACACCCTGATGCGCTACGTCTCGACCGTCGGCGCTCCCCTGCCGGACGGGCTGCCCGATGTCGCCCGCGAGTACCTTCGGGCCACCGGCGCCCCGCCCGCCTGGGTCGACTGGGGAGAGATGGAGAAGGCCCGGCTGTTCTTCATCGACAACAACGTGCACATCTCCACCGCCCTGTCCTTCGCCTCCATGCCCGCCTGCTATGTCGTCCCCCACGTGGCGAAGCTCCTGTCGGCCACCCACGGGCTGGAGTACCCCTCCAAACGGATGGCGGAGACCGGCCAGTTCACCGTCCACCTGATGCAGCCCGGCGCCTTCGAGGCCGGCAGTCGCTTTATCCCCGCCGCCCAGAAGGTCCGCCTGCTGCACGCCTCCATCCGCCACCACCTCCGGCGCGAGAACCGGTGGGACACCGCAGCACTGGGAACGCCGATCTGCCAGGAGGACATGATCGGCGGGCAGATGTTCTTCTCCCTGCTCGTCCTGGACAGCCTGCACCGCCTCGGCATCCACATGTCCACGGAAGGCGCGGAAGCCTACTACTACGCCTGGCGCGTGGTCGGCGCCATGCTCGGCGTCGACCAGGACGCCGTCCCCAAGTCGCTTGACGAGGCCCGCCAGTTCCTCGACCTGTACATGATCCGGCACATGGGGCCGTCCGCGGAGGGCGCGCACCTGACCCGGCAGCTCATCGACCTCTACGAGGAGGTCGTGCCCGGCACCTTCTTCGACCCGATCGTCTCCGCCCTGATCCGCCATCTCATCGGCGACGCCTGCGCCGACTGGCTCCAGGTGCCCCGCACCGCGTGGGACACTGTCGTCAAGGCCGTCCCCCACCTCCTCGGCGTCCTGGAGACCATCGAGGACCGCTCCCCGCTCGGCGCCCGGGCCCTGGACCGCCTCGGCCACCTCACCACCATCTTCGAGCTGTCCTCCCTCACTCGCGGACGCGTCATGCACTACGCCATCCCCGAACACCTCAAGAAGGACTACGGCATCTCCAGCACCGTGCCCCGCAACCGCCGATGGACCCCGCCCGCCGCCACCGTTTCCTCGTGACCGAGCGGCTCGTAGGGTCGCCGTATGACGACTGTTCTCTGCGTGCCCCAATGGCAAGGCTCCGCGTCGAGCAAGGCGCCGCGGCTGATGGCCGGTGCTCGTCGCGCCGCCGAACTCGTCCCGGCACAGGCGGTGGTGACGGTGCCGGTGCTGGAAAACGGCGGGGAGAAGGCCGCGGGCATACGGGCGCTCGATGTCCTCGTCGAGAACCAGCGGTTGACGCGAGAGGCACTGGCCGGGATCGAGGGCCGGGTGATCACCGTTGGGGGTGACTGCGCGGTCGACATCGCGCCGATCGCCGCGGCGCACGCCCGTTACGGTGACCGGCTGACGGTGCTGTGGATCGACGCGCACCCGGACGTGTACAGCCCGGTGACCCTGCCGTCGGGCGCCTTCCACGGCATGGTGGTGCGCGCGTTGCTGGGCGACGGCCCGGCCGGCCTCACGCCCGATCGGCCGCTGGCGCCCGAGCAGGTGATCATTGCCGGGGAGCGCGCGGGTGACGCGTCCGAGCACGAGTACCTCGCGAAGACCGGACTGCGCAGGTACGGCGTCGAGGACCTGGAGCGGGTGCTCGACGGTCTGCGCGGCCCGGTGTACGTCCACGTGGATCTCGACGTGCTGGAGCCCACGGTGTTCGGCTCCACCTGCTACCCCGAGCCGGACGGCGTGCGGCCACAGCGCCTGATCGATCTGATCGACAACGTGGACGAGATCGTCGGCGCGGCCATCACCGAACACGCGCCGTCCGGCGACGCGGTCAACGACGCCGAGGCCGAGGTCATCCGCCGGCTGGGCGCCGCGTTGGCAGCCTGAGATCGTCAGCGCATGTTCTTCAGCCGCTTGGTGGCCCGCCATTCACCGGCGCGGCTGGCCTTCTTGTACCACTGCCGCGCGGTGTTCCGGTCGCCGAGGAAATCCTCGTACAGCCGCCCGATCCGGAAGTCCGCCAGTGCCAGCCCCTCGGCGGAGGCCTGCCGGTAGAACCGTTCGGCCGTGGTCAGGTCCCCCCGCTTCTCGGCGAACAAGCCCACCCGCTCCAACGCGCGCGCGTCACCGGCCTCGGCGGCCAACCGGTACAGCCGCTCCGCCTCGGCCTCGTCCACATCCCCCGGCTCCCGGTGCGGGAACATCATGCGCGAGGCTGCGTCGTACAGCTCGTCTGCGTTCATACGAGCCAACCTGGCGGACCGTCACCTATCTGTCCAGGGCGCGGGGCACCCACGGCGAAGGGCGCCCGCCGGAGGACCGCGCCAACCTGGCGGCCCTCCGGACCCGCGCCGACATGCGCGCCCTGCCCCGGCTGGCGCTGTTCCTCGGCGACCGCGACGTTCCCGACCCGTGGGGCCGCCCGGCCGAAGTATTCGTTCGTTGCGTCCAGTTGGTCGTAGCCGGCGCGTGGCGCCACCTCCCCTAAGCCGAACGGTGGTCACGGGCAGCGGACAGCACCACGTCGACCAGGCGCTCGGCCGCGTCCGGGCGGCCGTGTTCGCGGGCCCGGGCCGCCATCGCCTCCCGGCGGTGCGGGTCCGTCAGCAACGGCGCCACCGCCTCGCGCAGGCGTTCCGCGGTCACCTCGCCCGTCAGGGCGACGGCGGCCCCCACGTCCTCCAGATAACGCGCGTTGTGCGCCTGCTCGTTACCGGCGGATGACGCCAGCGGAACGAGCACCGAAGTCTTGCCCAGCGCGGTCAGCTCGGCCAGCGTGCCGGCTCCGCTGCGGGAGATCACCAGCTCGGCCAGCGCGAGCACGTCCGGCAGCTCCGGGCCGACGTAGCCGGTCAGGTGGTAGCGCCCGGCCAGCTCACCGGGAAGCCGGCCGGTCTCCTGCCGCAGCGCGGCCTCGTTGTCCGGCCCGCACTGATGGATCACGTTCGCATGCCTCAGCAGCCACGGCAGGGTGTCGCGCACGATGCCGTTGATCTGCTGCGACCCCTGAGCGCCACCGGTGACGTAGACGGTGGACAGCCGTGGGTCGAATCCGAGCAGGTCCAGTGCCCGGACGGCCTTGTCGGGCTGTCCGGCGAGCACTTCGGGACGCACGGGGTTGCCCGTGACGACGGCCTTCGCCCGGGCGGTCTCCGGCAACAGCGGCAGGGTGGATTCCGAGGAGACCGCCACTCGCGCGGCGCCGCCCGCCAACACCCGGTTGGCCAGGCCGAGTCGCACCGTCTGCTCGTGCACCACCAGCGGACGTCGGCACAGTCGCGTCGCCGCCGTGCCCACGGGCACGGCGACGTACCCGCCTGTGGCCAGCACCACGTCGGGGTCGAACTTCCTGATGACCGACCGGGCCTGGGCGACGCCCAGCGGGACCCGTCCCATGTCCGCCAGGTTGGCGGGCGAGATCATCTTCAAAGGATTGCCGGAGCGCCGGATCTTGCCCGTCGCCACCGTGGCGAAGGCGATCCCCTCCTGCTTCGCCACGCGCTCCTCAAGGCTGTCCGCCTTCCCCACCCACAGCACGTCCAGCGACCGGCTCATGGTGGCGAGCCGTGCCCGCAGCGTGCGTACGGCTGTGAGGGCGGGATAGGTATGCCCTCCCGTGCCTCCACCGGTGACCAGCAAGCGGAACGTCACGGAGACTCCAACCTGGCTACAGCGAAAACATGGACAGCTACGAATCTAGCCCCATGGCGAAGGGCGCCCGCCGGGGGCGCCCTTCTTGCGGCACGGGAAGCCGCGTGGTGTCACTCAGCATTCGACAACGAACTGGATGGTGTCCGTGGCGCCCTCGTTCAGCCTCCTTGGAGGCCCCGGACGAACATGGTGCCTGTGCGCCGACTTCCTGAGGGAGGGGCAAGCACGGACGCTGACACGTCCACGAAGCCGTGTTCCTTGAGAATCAGCGCCCAGGCATCGGGTTCGTAGTCCCACCGCTTGACGACAGCGGGGTCCTGTTCGGGCCCGCGCGGGATGTATGACGCCTGGCAGCCGTAGCACCCTTCAACCGGCGGGCGCTGGGAGAAGGCGAACACTCCGCCTGGCTTGAGATTCGCGTGAACGATCGGCAGCAGCAGGCCGGGGTCGGTGAACCAGACAGCGCCGAACACGCTGTAGACCGCATCGAAGATCGTGAATGTGTCCCCGAGGTAGGCGAGGGCGTCGGCCTGGTGGAGTTCCATCCCGTCCACGCCCGGCCACCGCTCGCGCGCCTTGTCGAGCTGCCTGGCGGAGAGGTCGATCCCGACGGCCTTCATGCCGAGTGTTGCGAGATGAGCGGCGTTTCCTCCAGACCCGCACCCGAGGTCGAGCGCGCTGTCTCCCGGGTTGAGGTTGAGCACGTCGGCCCTGGGGCCGTGGTCCGGGTACTGGGTCCAGTTGAACCACGTGGTCTCGCCCTTGGCGTTGGTCTTCCGCCGCTGGGGCTTGCTCTGCGCGTAGGTGTCCCATGCGTTGCTGCGAGCGTCAGTCACTACCTGTCCGTTCTCGTTCACGGCGACAGCCGCCCGGCACGATACCGGGCGGCTGAAGCTCTGGTGGGTCAGTTGCTCCGCTTGTGTCGGAGCTACTTGGCGACGGGGCTGTCGGAGCAGCCCGCGTAGCTCTGGGTACAGTCGGCCGCGCCGTCGATCGGCCAGAACTCCGGGTCCACGTCGAAGCCGGCCGATCGGATCATCTCGGCCGTTCGACGCATCGCGGCCCGGCCCTCGGCGGGGTTGTGGCCGCTGTCGCGGTCGGGGACGTGATGGATGAACCCGCCGCCGAGCGCCTCGCAGAACTCGGCGTAGTGCTTGGTGTGGAGAACGAACGCGTGCCAGAAGATGTCCACGCGAAGGCTGGGCGTGGCCCTCTCCGTGGTGTTCGCGGCGACGGCGAGGAAGGCCGCCACCTGGTTGACGCCGCGCCGGCCCTGGTCGTCGGTCATCTCCGGCCAGGAGTCCTCGCGGACCATGGTGATGAGGTCGGCCCTCAGTTCCGGGGTGATGAGGTCGTACACGGTCTTCGTCGTGTCGGTGATCGTCACGTCTGTGCCTTCCTGGTCTGCGAGGAGCCGGGCAATGCTCCAACTTCACCCCGGCGGCGCCCTGCCCGGAGGGGCATGCAGGGGGGCATCATCGGCATGTGCCTCTTGGCGACCTGATTCGGGACCGGCGCCGGGACAAGAACCTGACGCAGGCGCGACTCGCCGACGAACTGTGTGCTTCGGCACGCGATGCGAGCGGGGCGCCGGGCAGAGACGCGGTCAAGCGCTGGGAGTCGGGCAAGGTGATTCCCGGCCCGTTCTGGCTCACCCACCTCTCGCGTGTCCTCGGCCTTCCCCTTGAACAGTTACAGGCCGAAGCTACGCTCGCCCGTGTGAACCGGAGATCCTTCCTGACCTGGCCGCGCTGACCGCAGCCCACGGGAGCCTGGCTTCGGAGATGATCGCCAGCGTCGCGAGCCGCGATCCCGGACCCCTGGCGCAAGTCCAGACCACGCACAACACGGACATCGTCATCGCCTCGCTGGCCGGCGACGACAAGCCCTGTGTGTCCCACCTGCAGCGCTGGATGACCAGCGGCGACACCGCGATCCTTCGGGTGAACTCCGCGGGCATCCTCGCCAAACTCCCCGGCGCGGAGAAGGCCGCCGAGGTGACCCGCGTCCTGGCCCACGACGAGGAAGTGCGGCACCTGTACATGACGGCGGTAACGGCGCGCACCTGCGGGGACGACTGGACCACCGCCGGGTCCATCGCCCGCGATCCGGCCGCCTACCCCCACCGGGCCCGGTACCTTGCTCAGCGCTTCGCCACGGAAGCCCTCAACCCCCGTGACGCTGGCGCCAGATGGTGCTCATCGGTCATGCTGCGGGAGCTGAGCCCGTTGATCGGATGGAGCCCCGGATGATCACCTTCGAAGTCCGCGACGACGAACTGGTCGCCTCCCTCAACCGCCAGGTCGCCGAGGCCGGCATCACCGACGGCGCGATCGTCTCCCTCGTCGGAGCCGCCGAGGACTTCACCATCTCCACCATGCCCGCCGACGATGCCCTGAAGGACACCATCACCACCTACCCGCTGCCCGCCGAGATGACCGGCACCGGCGAGATCCGAAACGGCTTCGTCCACATCCACGTCGTCATGGGCGTCGAAGGCGACAGGGCTCTGGCCGGGCACCTCCACGCCGCCACCATCAAGACCCACTTCGCCCGCGCGTACGTTCTGCCGTCCGCCGCCGCATGATGATGGAGCGCATGGACGGGCCGTCCGCGGCTCGGGCCGAGGACGCGTTCCGGCTCGTCTACGCCGAGGTGTTCGCGGAACCGCCGTACCACGAGACCGCCGCAGACGTGGCGGCCGCATTCCGGCGCTTCCACTCGGGGACTCGCCGGGGCGGCTTCCGGGCCGCCCTGGCTCGTACCGCCGACGGCGAGCCGGTGGGCATCGCCTACGGCTACCTCCTCGACCCGAGCACGGCCTGGTGGGACGAACTGACCGAGCCCGTCCCCGACGACATGCGCCGCGAGGACGGGCACCGGACCTTCGGTCTCATGGAACTCGCCGTGTGCCGACCGTGGCGCGGCCAGGGCATCGCGCGCCGGCTGCACGAGACGCTGCTCGACGGCGTCGAGGCCGAACGCGTGCTGCTCAACGTCCACCCGGACAGCACGGCGGCCCGGGCGGCCTACCGGGCATGGGGGTACCGCGAGATCGGCGAGGCCCGCCCGTCGGGGGGTTCGGAAACGTACAACGTCATGCTGCTCGGCCTGCGCTGACTCACGGCGGAGGGCGCCCTCCGCCGTGAGTCAGCGTCGCCGCCGGCGCAGCAGGAGGCGTGGCGGGACCCGGCGGGCGGCCCAGAGGATCGTGGTGGGGGCCATCGTGAACGTCTCGCCCGTCGCGAACTCCAGCCGTTTGCGGCTCGAGGCCAGCGTGTGCATGTCGCGCACCGTGAACTGCTGGCCGCCGATCATCACCTGGTCGCCGCGCTGCACCGTACCCGCGTCTATCTCCACGGACAGCACCACGCTGCCCGGCGTCACGTTCATCGCGCGATCACCGCCAGCGCCAGTGCGCCCACCAGACCGCAGCCCGTTATCACCTGGGCGACGATCACCATCCGGGAAGGAACGCCCCGCTCGTCAGGCATGCGTGTCCGCCTCCGCCTGGGCGAGCACCGCCGCGTGCAGGAGGGCCGGGTCGACGTACGGCTGGTCGGCGGTCGGGCGCGAGAACCAGAAGAGCGGCCAGGTGTCGCCCTCCAGCGCCGGGATGCCGATGAACGAGACCGCGTTGGGCGTCATCCGGCTGTACCGCTCGACCTCCAGGGGCCACTGGAACTCGGAGACGGTGCCCACCGGCAGCACGAAGTACAGCCACCGCTTGCCCAGCAACTCCCCGATCACCGGCCCCGCTTCGCCCCCGTTCGAGGCGCCCAGCGTGGCGGCCACCTTCGAGCCGAACGCGCCGGGGATCCGGACCGCGTCGAAGAAGAGGCCCGTCTTGCGCATCGTGCAGCCGCGGGTCGGTACCCACTCAGGTGTGGTGTTTTCCCAGTTCATGCTCCAACCATCCCGGCGGACGGCTACGGTGACCAGTAGTGATGCCATCACAGTGGGTGAGCTGGCGCCCCCCTGTGTGCATTCCAAACGTGCGTGAAAGTGGGTGGTTGACACATGGCCGAGCAGGAGATCTCCGCCCTGCGGCTGTCGTTCGGCCGACAGTGCCGGACGCTGCGGGAGTTCCACAAGATGACGAGAGAGCAGGTCGCCGAGCCGTGTGCCATCTCGGCATCGATGATCGGCGCCGTGGAGCGCGGCGAGCGGATCCCCGACACCGAGCTCATCCACAGCCTGGACCGGGTACTTCAGGCCAACGGCCTGCTGACGTCCGTCTCCGACTATATGGCGGCCGAGAAGTACCGCGAGTTCTTCCGGGACTACGCCGCGTTGGAGCGCGGCTGCTACGCCCTCAACTCCTATGCGCCGCTGGCCATCCCGGGATTGCTGCAAACCGAGGCCTACGCCCGCGCCATGTTCAAGATGTACACCCCGGCGCTGAGCGAGGAGGAGATCGAGAAGCAGGTCGCGGCCCGGTTGGAGCGGCAGGAGCTGCTGAAGCGGGTGCCCGAGCCGTTCCTCGGCTTCATCATCGAGGAGTCGGTGCTCCTGCGGCCGGTGGGCGGAAAGGCCGTGCTCAAGGAGCAGTTGTTGCATCTGGCGGACTGCGCCAGGAAACACTTCATCACCGTCCAGGTGATGCCCACCGACCGCGAGGAGCACGTAGGGCTGCACGGCTACCTGACCCTGCTGACCAGCAAGGAGCACCGCAACTACGCCTATGTCGAGCACCAGAACGGCAATGAGCTGATCTCCGACAAGAAGCGAGTGGCGCTCATGAACGAGCGGTATGGGATCCTGCGAGCGCAGGCCCTCTCCCCCCAGGAGTCGGCACGTTTCATCGAGAAGCTGGCAGGAGAACTGTGAACAGCGAACTGACCTGGTTCAAGAGCAGCTACAGCACCGGCGATGGCGGCGACTGCGTGGAGGTCGCCTTCGACTGGCACAAGTCCAGCTACAGCGCAGGCGATGGCGGCGAGTGTGTCGAGGTCGCCGCTTGCGCACACTCCGTGCACGTTCGCGACTCCAAGGACACCACCCGCCGCCCGTTCACGGTCACCACGGACGCCTGGGCCGCGTTCGTGGAGTACACGACCGCCCGTTGACCGTCACCGCAGGCACCCGGGACGCCGGGTGCCTGCGGCTCCGTTCACGCCAGCTCGATCGCGTGCTCCTCCGCGTTCCACGTCACGGAGTTGACGCACTCCAGATCGACCACGATCTCCTCACCCGGCGTGGCCCGCACGATGACGTCCCCCGTCTCGACGGTCCAGTCGTCCACACCGTGCTCCTCAAGCAGGCCGGCGGTGATCTCCGCGACCTCTTCCGGGGTCAGGCACTGCCCCTCCTCGTCCAGCGTCGCGGCCAGGTCGGCGGCGACGAGGGACAGTCCCCGCTGCTCGTCGGTGGGCCCCTCCCACACCGTCGCGTCGTTCGCCGCGCACTCCTCCGGGCCGCCGGGGAGGACCATGACCGCGTAGTCCATCGCGCTCGGCGCGCAGGTGACCAGCTCCTCGGGGGCGTTCGTCCACAGGTCGCGGCACCGGTCCTCGGGGGTGTCGTAGGCGACGTTGACGGCCAGCGCGTCTCCGTGGTCTCCGCAGCCGAGCGCGATCGGCGCGGCGGCGGCCGTCACCTCCGCCGTGTCCTGAACGGCGTGGCCCTGCCGCTGCGGGACCGTCGCCGTTCCGTCGGCGTCGATCCAGGCGTACCCTCCCGCCGTCGCGGCCATCGCGCAGGCGGCCACGGCCGGGATCAGCACCACACGCCGCCGCCGACCGATGTGTATCCGCGTGCGGATCCGCAGGGCCAGCGGGCCATCGGCGTCGGGCAGGGCGCGGTGCGCGACCGGGTCCGACTCGCGGAAGATTTCCGCCAGTTCATCATCCGAGCGCTCAACGTCGGGCATGTTGCTTCTCCTTGGACTGGGTGGCCAGGGCGGCCCGCAGCCGTTCCCTGGCGCGATGCAGGCGGGTGGCGACGGCGCCCACGGAGATCCCGAGCACCACGGCGATGTCGCGGTGCGGCAGCTCGTCCCAGTAGGTGAGCCGCAGGATTTCCTGATCGGCGGCCGACAGGGCCGCCAGCGCGGATGCGAGGTCGGGCGCCCCGTCCGTGGACACGGACGGCGGCGGCTCGGCGGGCTGCTGCGCGGCGCGTCGTATTAGGCGCGCCCAACGCCGTTGCCCACGCGCCTGGTTGGCGAGAACGTTCCGGGCGATGCCGAGCAGCCACAGGGCCGCGTCGTGCTCCTCGTCCGGAACGTGGCGGCGTTTCCGCCACGCCACCGCGTACACCTCGGAAACCGCGTCGTGCGCGGCCGTCTCACTGGTTCGGCGCAGGCAGTAGGCCAGTACCCGGCGAAAGGTTGACCGGAAGAGCCGGTCGAACTCGTCAGCCTGTGCTTCCGATTCCATACCCAGTGATGTCCGGCGGGGGCGGGGTCCTTACAGCTTTCCCGACCCATTCTCGGGAGGATCCACCCGGATCACGGCGCACAGCGCGTAGCCCGTGAGGGGCTCGCCCTCCAGGGTCTCGATCTTGAGGAAGCGGCCGGTCCGCCCGGACACCTTGAGCGGTGTGAACGGCTCGCAGAAGCCGATGACGCTGCCGCCGCCCGGCTTGTCCCACACGGCGACGCCGCTCCACGAACACTCGCCCAGGGCCACCTCGTCGGCGGCCAGCTCGGGCGGCGGTGACGGTGGCGGCACGCCGGCCGGGAGCACGATGGTGCCCCGCCGCCACGTTCGGACTCTCGCTTCCCGGCGCCATCGGAATCCCCACATGCCCCGTCTCTTCCCTGCTGTCACGCAGGGTTATGCGTCGAACTCCCGCCGTCACCCGAAGGGGTAAGCAGTGCGCGGGCCAACGCGGCCTGGAGCGCCACGAGTCCACGCACCATGGGGACGGCGGTCGCCAGCAGCACGATGCCGACGCCCGTGTTGAACGCGATGTCGGCGGCCTCCGAGGAGATGCCGAACGCCAGGTCCAGCACGCCCGTTTCGCCCTCGTCGCGGGGCAGCGACCACGCCCACGTGCCGTACAGCAGCTCGCCGAGGCCGCCCACCGTCCAGGTCAGGGCGAGGCAGAACGTCGTCACCCGCAGCGGGAACGCGAGGAACGCGTGCAGCAGGTCCCGCCAGGACTGCGGATCGCCCAGCGCCCGCCACCACTGGCCCAGCGTGGCGCCCGGCCCGGCCACCCGGTAGTGCGGCGCGGGCATCGCGCGGCCCGTCGCCGTCTCCACCTGCCGCCGTTCCCCCGCCGCGAACCACCGCGCCACGCTTAGCGTCCAGGCCAGCACGGGCACCCCGATCACCAGGGCCAGACTGCCCAGGCCCACTGAGAACCCCGCGACGATGACCGTGTAGGCGGCGATGCCTACCGGCAATCCGGCGGTCAGATAGCGCAGTTCACGCCCGAATCGCTCGAAACGCCCGGAGCGCCGGGTCCGTGCGGGTGCACCGGCCGTCACCGCCGGCAGCGTCGTCATCTCGGTCATGGCCCTACTATCCCCGGTCCCGGGCCGGCGCCACAGCCGCCCAGAGCACCGGTCGGGGGTGTACCTGACACCACCCCCACGGGTCGTTTCAAATCACCCGGACGAGTGAGGCGTTGACGTCTCCACAAGCCAACACGCCTGTGGACAGCGACCGTTGCTCATCCATAAATGCCTGATCACCGGGGGTCTACCCCCTGTGCACAACCTGTGGATAACTTTGCGGGCCGCGGCGTTACGAATCAGCGGGCCGCAGCAGTGGCTCCAGCACCTCGGCGATCCCGTCGGCGTCGTTCCCCGCGGTCACCTCGTCGGCGACGGCCAGCAGATCCGGATGCGCCCCGCCCATGGCCACCCCGTGCGCGGCCCACTTGAGCATGGGTATGTCGTTGGGCATGTCACCGAACGCGATCGTCTCGCCGGCCGTCACCTTCAGGCGCCGCGCGGCCAGCGCCAGGCCGGTGGCCTTCGTCAGGCCCAGCGGCAGCACCTCGACCAGGTTCTCGCCGGAGACCACGACCTCCACCAGCTCGCCCACCAGCGACCGGGCCGCCGCCGCGAGCTCGTCGTCGGACAGGCCCGTGCGCTGGATGTAGAGCTTGATCAGCGGCTGTTCGAAGAGCGCGGTGCGGTCGGGCGCGTCCGTGGGATACGGGTTGTCCTCGCCGCGACCCCGGTACGCGTCGCCCACCGCCGCGCGGAAGCGCTCGTCCATCGCGATGTCGCCGTCCAGGCCGTCCCGGTTCGCCGCGAGGGCCAGCGGGCCGAGCTCCGCCTCCAGCCGCGCCACCACGCCCCGGGCCAGCGCCCGGTCCAGCGTCACGGAGGTCAGCAGCCGGTGCTCGCCCGCGTGATAGAGCTGCGCGCCCTGCCCGCAGACGGCGAGCCCCCGGTACCCCAGGTCGTCCAGAATGTGCCGCGTCCACGCCACGCTGCGGCCGGTCACCACGATGTGGTGCGCGCCCGCCGCCTGCGCGGCGGCGAGCGCGGCCCGGGTGCGCGGCGAGATCGTCTCGTCGCCGCGCAGCAGCGTGCCGTCCAGATCCGTGGCGACCAGCCGGTAGGGGAACCGGTGCGGCAGCGCGGGCGGCGCTATGCCGTCGCCGCTCACGCGGCGTTCACCGGCTCCAGAAAGTCCCGGCCGCCGAGGTAGGGGCGCAGCACCTCCGGCACGCGGACGGAGCCGTCCGCCTGCTGGTGGTTCTCCAGGAGGAGGACCATGGTGCGCTGCACCGCGCACAGGGTCCCGTTGAGCGTGGCCAGCGGCCGGACGCCCTTCTCCTTGTCCCGCATGCGGATCGACAGGCGCCGGGCCTGGAACTCCCCGCAGTTGGACGTGGAGGTCAGCTCGCGGTACCGGCCCTGGGTGGGCATCCACACCTCGCAGTCGTACTTGCGCGAGGCGGAGGCGCCCAGGTCGCCGCTGGCCACGTCGATCACGCGGAACGGCAGCTCCAGCGACGTGAGCCACTGCTTCTCCCAGCCGAGCAGCCGCTCCAGCTCGGCCTCGGCGTCCTCCGGCGCGACATAGGAGAACATCTCGACCTTGTCGAACTGGTGGACGCGGAAGATGCCCCGGGTGTCCTTGCCGTGCGAGCCGGCCTCGCGGCGGAAGCAGGGCGAGAACCCGGCGTAGCGCAGCGGCAGTTGGCCGCCGTCCAGGATCTCGTCCATGTGGTACCCGGCGAGCGGCACCTCCGAGGTGCCCACCAGGTAGTAGTCGTCCTTCTCCAGGTGGTAGACGTCCTGCGCGGCCTGGCCCAGGAAGCCGGTGCCCTCCATCGCCTGCGGCTTGACCAGCGCGGGCGTCATCATCGGGATGAAGCCGGCGGCCGTGGCCTGCGCGATCGCCGCGTTGACCAGGGCCAGCTCCAGCAGCGCGCCGACGCCCGTCAGATAGGCGAAGCGCGAGCCGGAGACCTTGGCGCCGCGCTCGGTGTCGATCGCGCCCAGCGCCTGGCCCAGCTCCAGATGGTCGCGCGGCTCGAAGCCCTCGGCCTCGAAGTCTCGGATGATCCCGTGCGTCTCGCGGACGGTGAAGTCCTCCTCGCCGCCGACCGGGACGTCCGGGTGCACCAGATTGCCCAGCTTCAGCAGCAGGGCCCCCGCCTCCGCGGCGGCCTCGTCGCGCTCGGCGTCGGCCGCCTTCACGGCGGCGGCCAGCTCGCCGGTGCGCTTCAGTAGCTCGGCCTTCTCCTCGCCGGTGGCGCGCGAGATCTGCTTCCCGAGCTGCTTCTGCTCGGCGCGCAGCGCGTCGAACCGGGAACCGGACGACCGGCGCGCCTCGTCGGCGGAGAGCAGGGCGTCGACGAGGCCGACGTCCTCTCCGCGGGCGCGCTGGGACGCGCGCACTCGGTCGGGGTCCTCACGAAGCAGGCGAAGGTCAATCACGGGGCCAGGCTACCGGGGTGGTGGACCGCCGTTGCATCGAAAAAGAACGCTGGGGTATTTAGCCCGTTTTGCCCGGAAAGGCACGTCGAGGGAAATCCACAGGTCAGGGGCGGTCTCCACAGAGTTATCCACAGGCCGCCGGGGGCCCTGTGGATGACGCAGTGGATTACCCGGCGGTCCTGTCATGCGGCGGAGAATTCCCCATTCGACCGCCGCCCACACTCACTTACGAGGGAATTTGCCTCACGCTCCCGAGTTACCCGCGGGAATTGAGATGACGAAAGGTGATCCATTCCTGCTTGGGTGTCTTCGGTGGGAGGTGGGGCATATGTCGATGTTGCCTCATTGGTCATGTCGACTTATGCACAGGCACACAGGGTGCTCTGTGGATAACTTTGCGGAGAGTCCACAGGTCGGGCCCTCAGCCGCGCAGCGGGCCCGTCCGGCCGTCCAGGCAGCGGGTCAGCCAGTCGGCCGCCAGCAGGAAATCCTCGTCCGCCGTGCCCGGCATCACCGACGGCTCCACATGGTCCGCCCGGGGATAGGACCCCAGGTACCGCACGTCCTGGCACAGCCGCTTCAGACCCATCAGCGCCTCCCCCACCCGGCGGTCGGAGATGTGCCCCTCGCAGTCCACCGAGAAGCTGTACTGGCCGATGCCCCGGCCGGTGGGCCGCGACTCGATGCGCATCAGGTTCACCCCACAGGTCGCGAACTCCTGGAGCACCTCCAGCAGCGCGCCCGGCCGGTCCATGCGCAGCCACAGCACCACCGACGTCTTGTCCGCGCCCGTCGGGGCGGCCGGCCGTGCCGGGCGGCCGACGAGCACGAAACGCGTGGTGGCGTTGTGCGCGTCGTGGATGTCGGTCACCAGCGGCTCCAGGCCGTAGGTCGGCGCCGCGAACTCGCCCGCGAACGCCGCGTCGAACCGCCCCTCCTGCACCAGCCGCGCACCGTCCGCGTTGGAGGCCGCCGACTCCCACTGCGCCTCCGGCAGGAAACGCTCCAGCCAGCCCCGCACCTGCGGCTGGGCCACCGGGTGGCCAGTCACCGTCTTGATGTTGTCGATCGTCGTGCCCGGTCGCACCAGCAGCGCGAACGCGATCGGCAGGTGCACCTCGCGGTAGATCATCAGCGGCTCGCCGGAGGCCAGTTCGTCCACGGTCGCCGAGACGCCGCCCTCCACCGAGTTCTCGATGGGGACCAGCGCGCCGCCCGCCTCGCCGTTGCGCACGGCGTCCAGGGCGGCGGGCACCGAGATCATCGGTACCAGCTCACGGGTGGCCGCCTCGGGCAGGGTGCGGAGCGCGGCTTCGGTGAAGGTGCCCTCGGGACCGAGATACGTATAACGGCTCGCTGCTGTCATGCCGTAACGGTAGCCCCGTCGCTGCGCGCCGTGCCCGCTGGTCTCAGTGTCCGAACGGCGCTTCTCCGCCCGCGCAGCGAAAGTGCGGCTTTGCCGGTCACGCGCGGCTGGGCGGCTGCGCGTGCGACGCTCACCCTTCGAGCAGGGCTTGACCGACGTACTCGCCCTCCCGCGCCCCACCCGGCACGGCGAACAGCGCGCTCGCCTCGTGGCGGATGAACTCCGACAGCGCGTCGCCCCGGTCGAGCTTCCGCTGCACGGGAACGAAGCCGCGCAGCGGGTCGGCCTGCCAGGCGATGAACAGCAGCCCGGCGTCCGGGGCGCCGTCGTCGCGGAAGCCGTCCGAGTAGGAGAACGGGCGCCGCAGCATCGCCGCGCCGCCGTTGCTCTCCGGCGCGGTGACCCGGACGTGGGCGTTGGCGGCGATGACGCCGGTGCCGTCCGGATGGGTGGCCGCGAGATCGACGGGGGTCGTCTCCTCGCCGCCGGTGAGCGGCGCGCCGTCGGACTTGCGGCGGCCGATGACCCGTTCCTGCTCGTCGAGGGAACGGTTCTCCCAGTCGTCCAGGAGCATCCGGATCCGGCGCACGACGGCGTAGGAGCCGCGCGCCATCCAGGCCGGCTCGCCGTTGGCGGGCACGAAGACGCGGGCCTCGAAGTCGTCGTCCTCCGGCCGGGGGTTGTTGGTGCCGTCGACCTGGCCCATCAGATTGCGCGCGGTCATCGGGCGGGCGGTCGCGCCCGGGCTGCGGTTGAAGCCGGTCATCTGCCAGCGCACGGCGGCCGTCTCGGCGGCGGCGCGCTGGAGCGTGCGCAGCGCGTGGAACGCGACGAGCGCGTCGTCGGCGCCGATCTGGATCCACAGGTCGCCGTTCGACCGGGCCGGGTCCAGCTCGTCGGCGGAGAACGCGGGCAGCGGCTCCAGCGCGGCGGGCCGGGCGGTGGTGAGGCCGGTGGCGTCGAAGAAGCTGTGGCCGAAGCCGAAGGTGACGGAGAGGGAGGCCGGCCCGGCGTCGTGGGAGACGCCGGTGTCCGTCTCGGGCCGGCCGCCGGCCATCAGCTCGGCGGCCAGCGTGGACCAGCGGCGCAGCAGCGCGGCGGCGGCGCGGCGGTCGGCCCCGGGCACGAGGTCGAACGCGGCGAGGTGGCCGTGCGCCTGCATCGGCGTGGTGATGCCCGGCTGGTGGTCGCCGTGGAAGGGGACGGCGGTGCTGCCGAGGGTGGTCAGGGCCGGGCCGGGGTCGTCGGTGGCGGCGGAGTGGGCGAGGGCGCCGGTGGTGGTGCCGACGGCCAGCCCGGCGGCGCCCGCCGTGCCGGCGGCGGTGAGCAGGCGGCGGCGGGAGAGGTGGGTGCGTTCAGTCATGGCTCGTTCAGTTCGATCGATGGGTCACTCGACGCGGAGGGTGGTGGTCTCGGTCACCTGGTCGATGTCCGAGGTGCGGATGGTGAGGGCCATCTCCCACTCGCCGGGGCGGGGGAGTTGGACGTCCGTGACGGTCCAGTGGCCGACGCCGACGTGCAGCGGTTCGTGGCGCAGCGGCCCCAGTTCCTCGGCGGGCAGGGTGAACGCGACGCGGATCTCGACGGCGCCGGTGGGCAGGCCCTCGGTGTCGAAGAGACGGATCTGAACGGTGTTGCTCCCGGTGCGGGCGGGTGTGACGTCCACCTCGGCGGTGCCCTGGCCCCACTCGCCGCCGGTGTCGAAGGGGATCGACAGGGTGCCCTGCGCGTTCCCCGAGATCTCCGGTCCGGCTGTGTCCTCGGTCGCGGCCGCCGGGGTCTCGCTGTCGGCGGTGCGGGCGGGTGTGGTGGCGGTGAGCGCGGTGGTGACGGCGAGGAGGACGGCGGCGATGGCCGTTTCGGTGAGGACCGAGCGGCGCAGGCCGGACCGCCGGGGGTCGGCGTCCCGGGCCTGGCGGCGGCGGGCCTCGGCGACGGCGGTGCGCTGGCGGGCGAGCTGCCGGGCGCGTTCGGGGTCGTCGGTCAGGGGCTCGGGCGCCGGATCCTCGGCCGTTTCCGTTTCCTTCGCGGGCTCGGGGTCGTCCGTGAGGAGCCCCGTCCAGCGGCGCGATATGCGGGCGGCCAGCAGGAGCGTGGCGACCAGCGCGACCTTGAGGAGGAGCAGCCGGCCGTAGTCGGTGCCGGTGAGGGCCGACCAGGAGAGGCCGACCTGCCGCCAGGACTGGTAGAGCCCGGTGGCGGCCAGCACCGTGACGGAGGTCAGGGCGACGGCGGAGAAGCGGCGGACGGCCTCACGCGGGAGCGCGGGCTCGGTGCGCAGCAGGACCAGCAGCGTGGTCAGGCCGCCCAGCCAGGCGGCGACGGCCAGCAGGTGGAGGATGTCGGCGGGGATGGCCAGGCCCGTCTGCCGCCCGGTGGCGGCGTGTTCGGACATGGACCAGGTGGCGGCGGTGCCGATGGCGAGGATCGTGCCGCCCAGGGCCAGGCCGAAGGCGAGGTCCTTGACGCGGCTCGCGGTGTCCTCGTCGAGGTCGGCCCCGGGGTCGCCTTCGGGGGTGGCGCGCAGCCGGGCGTAGGGGCCGAACAGCACGGCGATGAACAGCCCGGCGGCGGCGAGCAGCAGCAGCCGGGTGACCAGCGCGGTGCCGATCCTGGTGTCGATGACGTCGCCGAGGCCGTCGAGGTCGAGCGCGTCGGCCAGTTCGCCGGAGCCGGTGTAGGGGGTGCGCAGCAGCAACAGCGCGATGGTCGCGGCGGTGAGCGTCGTCCAGCCGGTGAGCGTGACGCGCTGGACCGCACGCCGCCCGGTGGCGTCCGGCCAGCAGCGCAGGGCGAACGCGGCCGAACCCGCGAGGAGGAGGAAGCCGGTGTAGGAGGCGTAGCGGGCGATGTCGTAGAGCAGGCCGACGGCGCCCTGGTCGCCGGTGTCGGTGGACACCTCCACGGTGGTCTCGGAGGGGGCGCCGATGGAGAACGTGAAGGCGCCCGCGACGGGGTGGCTGTCGGCCGAGACCGCCTGCCAGGCCACGGTGTAGGTGCCGTCGGCGAGGTCGGGCCGGAGGGTGAGGGAGTGCGTGTTGCCGCCCTCGTCGACGAGCTGCCCGGTGTCGGCGCGTTCGCCCCGCGGGTCGAGCACGCGGACAGCGTCGTCGGCCAGCGAGACCGACTCGGAGAACGTGAGGCTGACCTGGTCGGGCGCGGTGGCCACCACCTCCCCGTCCCCGGGGGTGCTGCCGGTGAGTTCGGCGTGTGCGGCGGCGGGCGACGCGGCCAGCAGCAGCGTGGCGAGCGCCGCGGCGACGAGCAGGAGCAGCGTGGCCGGCGAACGGGGGATGGTGGTCGTCATGGCTGCGGTGTCACTCCCCGGTGTGGGTGGCGGCTTCGACCGGCACGTCGAGGGTGATCGGGTCCGATGTCTCGAAGTGCAGTTGGAGGGAAACGGTCTCGCCTTCGGTGGGCTTGCGGGAGAGGTCGATGAGCATGAGGTGGGTGCCGCCGCGGCCGAGGCTGAGCTCGCCGCCGGCGGGGATGGGCAGGGACTCGACCTGGTGCATGGCGTTGTCCACGGTCTCGTGGAACTCGACGGTCCCGGTCAGGTCGCTGGTGACGGAGACGAGGGTGTCGTCGGCGTCGCCGGTGTTGGTGACGGTCAGGAAGCCGCCCGCCATGTCGGCGGTGACGGGCTCGGGGATGAAGGCGCCGCCGGCTTCGAGTTCGGGCTCGCCGCCGCCGTCGTCCCCGCAGCCGCCGAGGGCGAGGGCGAGTGCGGCGGCCACGGCCGGGATTCCCCGGCGGATCACGGCAGTTCCCCGGCGATCAGTCCGGGCAGATCCCGTTCGAAGGTCTGCGCGGTGACGCCCTCGGTGTAGACGACGTGGGCCTTGTCGTCGGTCGGCAGGAAGGCGAGGACCTGGGTGCCGTGGGTGGAGACGATGTCGCCGTTGTCGTCCTCGTAGGACGGCTCGATGGCCACGCCGAGGGCCAGGGCGGCCTCCTGGATGGTCTCGAAGTCGCCGGTCAGGCCGGTGAATTCGGGGTCGTGGTTGGCCAGCCAGGAGCCCAGCTCCTCGGGGGTGTCGCGCTCCGGGTCGGTGGTGACGAAGACGACGCGCAGATCGGCGCGCTGCTCCTCGGTGAGGCCGGCGGTGGCGACGGCGATGTTGCTCATGGTGAGCGGGCAGATGTCCGGGCAGTGGGTGTAGCCGAAGTACAGCAGCGTGGCGCGGCGGGCGGTCTCCTCGACGAAGTCGTAGGGCTCGCCGTTCGTGTCGGTGAGGAGCAGCTCGGGCTTGTCGAAGGGTTGGTCGAGGACGGTGCCCTCGTCCTCGGCCTGGGCGCCGGAGACCTCGGCGACGGGGTCGTCGCCGGTGTCGCCGGAGTCGTTCTCGCTGCCGCAGGCCGCGAGGGTGAGCGCGGTGGCGGCGGCGACGGCGGCGGTGCTGATCTTGCGCAGGTGCATGCGAAACGTTCCTGGTGTGCGTGAGTTCGAGAGGTGCCGCGGGGCGGGGTGTGGCCGCCCCGCGGCGCTGGGGGGCGGTCGGGTATCAGGCGTCCGAGGAGGGGGTGCGGCGGCGGCCGGCGAGGACGCCGAACGCGACGCCGGCCACGCCGACGGCGATGCCGACGCCCGCGAGGACGCGGGCGGTGGTGTCGGAGGCGTCCGAGTCGGCGTCGGCGGTGGTCTCACTGGCGGCGTTCTCGGTGGTCTCCGCCGTGGTGTCCGTTTCCTCGGTGTCGCCGGAGGCGGCGTCGTCACCGCCGTGGCCGCCGCCCTCCGCCGGGGCCAGGCTGAGCACGGCGGCCGGGTGTTCGGGCTCGGCCTCGCCCTCCACCGGCTCCTCGATCCAGCGGACGACCTCGTCGTTGTCGTACGTCTGGATCGCCTTGAAGAACAGCTGGTCGGTGTCCTCGGGCAGCGGCCCGACGGACAGCGGGAACTGCTGGAAGGTCCCTGGCGGAATCTCCCCGCCGGTCCAGCGGATGACGCTGGGGGCCTCGGTGATCTCGCTGCCGTGCACCTCGACGGGCTCCGCCAGCTCGGCGGTCTCGACCTCCACGTCCCAGCCGGGCACGGGCTGCGTCCGCACGGAGGCGATCGGGTGCTCGGGGTCGAGGTGGATCTCCAGGCCGATGGTCGAGGCGTTGTCGCGCTCGTTGGGCACCCTGACGTTGAGCGTGGTGTAGCCGCCCTGTTCCGCCTCGTTGGGGTCGACGGTGACGTGGGCGGCGGCCGGCCCGGCGAGCGTGAGAACGGCAGCGGCGGAGACGGCGGCGGACACGGCGAGACGCGTGCGATTCATGTGAGTGCACTCCACAGTTCGTTGTGGTGAGAAGAGGGGTGAACGAGCGCGCGGGAAGAGCGCACTCGTCGTTCCCGGGAGTGCGTTCAGGCCGCGAGGGTGAAGTGGTGCGCCGGGCGCGCGGGCGGCCCGCGCGGGGTCGTCGCGTTGGCGAGGACGATGCCGTGCGGGGCGGGGAGCGTGTGATGGCCCGTGTGCGCCGGGCGGTGCGCCCGCGCGGGCAGCGGAGCCGCGCCGCACAGCGTGCGCAGCAGCCGCAGCGCACGGCGCAGCGCCGGCAGGCAGGGCAGAAGGTCGGCGGTGAGGCGTGCGGAGAGCCGGATGAGCCGCCACAGCGCGGCCTCGCCACGGCGCAGCAGCCAGCCGGTGGCGAGGGCGGCGAGCAGGTGGCCCAGCAGCATCGGCGCGGAGGCGAGCGAGGCGAACGCGTCACCCAGGCACGGGGCCTCGGCCGCGTGCGGGGTGGTGCCCGGGCCCGGGTGGTGGAGCCCGGCGGCGTCGATGATCCGCAGCGCGCTGCCCTCGGTGAGCGTGAGCCCGTGGTCGTTGCACAGCAGCCGGCGGGCCAGCGCGATCGGGTCGGTCCCGTGCTGGCCGCTCCCGGCCGGGCCGGGCCGGTGCTGGCCCAGGCAGAAGAGCACGTGGAGCGCGAGCTGTCCGGCGGCGAGGGCGGCGGCGATGGCGGGTGCCGAGCGGCGTTCGCGCCCAGCCAGCGGCACGGCGGCGGCGAAGGCCACGGCCCAGCCGGCGGCCAGGGTCGCGGGCGGCAGCGTGCCGCTTCCGGAGCCGGTGGCGGCGAGGTGCCCGGTGGCGGCCAGCGCGGCGCAGGCCGCGGCGAAGACCGCGGCTCGCAGCAGTCGCAGATCGGCTCCGGCACGCATGGCCGGGTCATCATCTCATCGAAGGCATAGTGGGGGGACTCCTGGGCACCCGTTCGATAAGCGATTGGTGAGGTGTCCGGAAGCGATGACGTATCGGCTGGTATGTCCCGATACGTCCGCTGAATGGGGGAGCTTGGGCGTTCCGCGCTTACGGCGCGGACCGGTAGGCAATACCTACGGATATGTCGAGCCGCGGCCAGGAGGCTGGAACATGAGCATCTGGTGGTCTCTCCAACTGCGGCGCGAAGCGGCCAGCGTCCCGCTCGCGCGGCGGCTTCTGCTCGGCGCCATGGAGGCGGCGGGGGTGGACGCGGACATCTCCCACGAACTGTGTGTCGCCCTGTCCGAGGCCTGTTCCAACGCGGTCCGGCACGGCGGCGGCCACTCCGAGAACTACCAGGTCACCGCCTCCATCCACGGGGACGTGTGCCGCATCGAGGTCACCGACTCCGGGCCCGGCTTCCCGGCGGACGCCTTCCTCGCCCGGCCCGAGCCCCGCGAGCTCCAGCAGGACGGGCGCGGGATGCGGCTGATCGAGGCGCTGGCCGACCGGGTCCGGTTCGACAACCAGCCGGGCAGCGGCGGCGCGGTCGTGACGTTCGACAAGGTGCTGAAGTGGCGCGAGGGCGCCCTGCTGCGGGCGTCCTGACCTTTCGTTTCGACCGGCCGCCCGTTCACTCGGCGTGCGGGTAGACCACCACCGTGTTGCTCTCCTCGTCCAGGAAGAGCCCCATGCCGCCGAAGTCGTCGAAGGGGTAGACCGGGCCGTCGGCCAGCGACTCGTACTCACCGCTGGCGACCTCGACCGCGACCGGCTCCTCGGTGGTGGACCAGCCGTCGCTGACATGGGCCGTTCCCCAGGCGGTGCCCGTCGAGCTCACCGAGGTGAACGTGATCTCGTTCGTCTCCTCGGTCGGCAGGTAGCAGACGCCGGTGCCCTCCTGGAGGTCCAGGACGACCTGGTCGTTCACGAGGTAACGGGCGTCCCCGGAGAGCGCGGGCTCCCCGTCGCCGCCGCTGCCGCCCCAGCCGTCGTCCGGCTGGCAGGTGACGGTGGAGATCGTCTCGCCGGTGGCGGTGTCCAGCGCGACCCAGATGTCGGCGTCGTCGCCCTCCCGCTCCCACTGGGTGAGCAGCAGGTTGTCGCCGATGAAGATGCCGGTCGGGGACGAGTCGGAGCGGGCGTCGGCGGGCGTCAGGTCCCCGCTGGCCCAGCCGCCGGGGACCCAGAGGCCGTCGTAGGACCAACTGTCCGTCGCCAGCGGGCCGTTCGCGGTCATGGCGAAGATCTCGCCGCCGGGCGAGCAGTCCTTGCAGGAGGCGGGCGGGGCCAGGGTCTCGGGGTCGTGCTCGGCGGTCTCGCCGGTGGCCGGGTCCACGGAGACGACCTTGCCGTCGCCCAGCTCGACCAGCAGCGCGGTGCCGCCGTCGCTGACGCTGCCCTCGCCGGGCACGTCGACGTGCAGCGGCTCGACGGCGTCGCCGGAGGCGCCCTCGACGGCGAAGATGTCGATCGAGACGGTGTCGTCGCCCCGGTCGACGGCGTCCGCCCCGGCGGCGCCGGCCGACCAGGCCACCAGGTACTCCGCGCCGCCCGAGGTGAGCGTGAACGAGCCCAGCGAGCTCTCGCCGACGGCCGTCACGGGGGCGCTGGTCCACAGGGGCTCGCCGTTGGTCACGTCCCGCACGGTGAACGTTCCCTCGGCGATGCCGTCCCCGGTGAAGGTGGCGACGGCGCCGGAGCGGGGCAGGGCCAGTGTGGTGCCGATCCCGTCGGTCTGCCAGCCCCGGGAGGTGTCGTACGCGGCGGGCACGGTGAGCTGGAGGGCGGGCGGGGTGTCCTCCGGGGCGCCGTCGTCACCGCCGCCCGCGCCCTCCTCGGCTCCGCTGTCCTTGGTGTCCCCGCTCGTGCTGCCGCCGTCGCCGTCGTTGTCGTCACCGCCGCCGCCGCATGCCGCGAGCGCGCAGACGGCGACCGTTCCGACGAGTGCGTTCCGTACCTTTCGCGCGCTTCGCAGCCGCATGTTCGCGTCCCCCTGTCAGGCCTGTGTGTCCGGTCTCCCCGTGCCGTTACGCCGAGCACCGGATCATGCCACAGGGGGTGGTGGGCGGGGAGTGGGTCGGCGGTCCGGGGGGATATGGGCGTGAAGTGCCTTATGCGTTTTGTTAATACGGGCTGCGTAGAGGTATTGTCTTGCGATTTGTGCAATCTTTACCTCAGGCGCGCTACCGTTGCGGCTGGCGCGGGACGTTTTGTGTACGTCTCCATGGAGGTGGAAGTCATGGGTCAGATCGGGGCGCGAGAGCTTGTTCTCCTCCTCATCGTGGTGCTGCTGGTCTTCGGGGCCAAGCGGCTGCCCGACATCGCACGCTCGCTGGGGAAGTCGGCACGCATCCTCAAGAGCGAGACCGCGGCCATGAAGGCCGAGAACGCCTCCGCGGCGGCGGCTCCGCCCAAGGGCGAGGAGCCCGAGCCGCAGCAGCCGGTGACGGCCAAGACCATCCAGGCCGCCCCCGGCGACGTCACCAGCTCCCGGCCGGTGGACGAGCCGAAGCCGGCCACGCAGGCCTGACCCGCCTGCCGACGCCCCCGGTCCACCGCGACCGGGGGCGCTTTGGCCTGCCCGGACCACCGCGTGGTGAGGAGCCCGAACGATGACGACCAACGGCACACTCGACGGCGCGGTCGTGCTGATCACCGGCGTGATGGCGGCCGGCAAGTCCACGGTCGCCCAGGCGCTGGCCGCCCGGCTGCCGCGGGCCGCCCATGTGCGCGGCGACACGTTCCGCCGCATGATCGTCTCCGGGCGCGAGGAGATGCTGCCCGGGGCGCCCGCCGAGGCGGCGGCCGAGGCCGGGGCGCAGCTTCGGCTGCGGTACCGGCTCGCCGCGTCCGCCGCGGATCTGTACGCCTCGGCCGGGTCACCGCGGTCGTGCAGGACATCGTGCTGGAGGACGACCTGACCGCGTTCACCGGACTCGTGCGCACCCGGCCGCTGTACGTCGTCGTGCTCGCGCCGCGCCCCGAGGCCGTCGCCGCCCGGGAGGCGGGGCGGGAGAAGAACGGCTATGGGCCGTGGACCGTCGCCGCGCTCGACGAGTCGCTGCGCGCCCGGACGCCCCGCCTCGGGCTGTGGCTCGACACCTCGGAGTGGACGCCGGAGGAGACGGTGGACGCGATCCTCGCGGCGCTGCCCAAGGCGCTGGTCTGAGGGGTGAGTTGGCGTCCCCGGAGGTCCCCCCCGGAGGTCCCCTCGGAAGTTCTCCGAAGTCACTCGAAAAAAGTCTGCAACATCCCTTGAGCCCCGGCGCGTCGAGTGAAGTGAAGGGCGAGAGACGCGGGGGATCGCGGCTCGCCGAAGCGCCCTGCGGGGCGCGAGCCGACGAAGGGGATTGGCAATGACGAACGGGGACACCATGACGAAGCCGCGTGGGCGGCGCCGGGTGCTGCTGGCCGCGGCGATCGCGACGGCCGCCGCCGCGACGATGGCCGCCGCGGCACCGACTCAGGCCGCCGTCGGGCAGACGCCGGGGACCGTGGGTGAGGCACCGGCCGCTGAGGTGCCGGTGACCGCCCAGGAGACGATCGACGCGCTGACCGCCCAGCTCCCGGCGGACCTGGCGATCACCGGGTCCGACGGGGAGGGACTGGAGACCACCGACGCGCCGTACGCCTATCTGACGGCGGATGACGGCGCGGGCGAAGTCTCGCTCTCCCTGGACGTGTACCGCTGGGCGACCGAGGACTGGCACGACATCGCGGGCTGCCAGGGCTGGGGCGAGCCGACGGAGGGCTTCACCTGCGAGGACACCGTCCTGCCCGACGGGTCGATCCTCTCCCTGGTGACGACCGAGGACGCGTACGCGGGCTCGGACGAGGAGGGCGACGAGCCCTACCACGACATCACCTGGCAGGCGTGGCTGGAGAGCCCGGGCGGCTCCGGGCTGGAGCAGCCCGGTGGGCGCGCGGTCGTGCTGTCGGAGAGCAAGGACCTGCTGGGCCTTGAGGACCCGGCCTCCTACGCGCCGCCGCTGGACCTCGACCAGCTCGCCGAGGTCGTGCAGAGCCCGCTGTGGCAGGACGTGCTCGACGAGGCGGACGCGCAGTACGGTCCGCCGGACGACGGCGACCTGCCGGTCAGCGACATTCCGTCCGCCGATCTGCGGGCCGTCTTCCGTGAGTTGGCTCCGGAGGGCCTGGAGATCACCGACGGCACGGACGAGGACCCCGGTTACGCCACCCTCCAGGTGGACGACGGCGAGGGCCCGGGCCTGGTGGAGATCACCGCCTGGGAGGCCACCGAGGGCACCGAGGAAGAGGGCATGGCGTCGGAGGACTCCGAGCTGGTGGCCTCCTACGAGGAGCTTGAGCTGGTGACCGAGGACGAGCTCGTCGCCGAGGAGGCCGAGGCCGAGGCGTCCGAGCCGACCTGCGAGGACACCACCCTGCCGGACGGCACCACCGTCAGCGCCTGCGAGTGGCCGGCCGGTGAGGACGACCCGTACGTGCTCAACTGGGTCGACGTCGTCTACCCGGACGGCTCCTCGCTGAGCGTCTCCGCGGTCAACTCGCCGGACTGGGAGACCGAGCCGGTCCGCGCCGACGCGCCGCTGAGCGTCGAGGAGCTGACGGAGATCGCCACCGCTGACCAGTGGCGGGCTCTGTTCGCCGCCTGATCCAGTCTCCCGGCGGTGCCGTCACGGGGCGGCACCGCCGGGTGCAACATATCGGCGGGCCCGGCGCGTCGAGATAAGTGCACGGACGCCGAGAAACACCAGGGGGGCAGATGAGGCGGCGCGATCAGGACGCGTACCGCGAGTTCGCAGTCAGCAGGAGCCCGGCGCTCTACCGCTCGGCGTGCCTGCTCACGGGCGGGGACACCCATCTCGCCGAGGATCTCGTGCAGGAGACGCTCGGCCGCATGTACACCGTGTGGCACCGGCGCCGCTGCATCGACAACCCGGATGCCTACGCGCGGACCGTGCTCGTCCGCGCCTATCTCACCTACCGACGGCGGCGCAGCAGCACCGAGCGCCCCGCCGATCAGCTTCCCGAACTACCCGTGGAGATGGGTGACTCGTCGCTGCGGATCACCCTCCTCCAGGCGCTCGACGGCCTGCCGCCCAAGGACCGCACCGTGCTGGTGCTCCGGTACTGGGAGGACCTGAGCGTCGAGCAGACCGCGGACGCGATGCGTGTCAGCTCCAACGCCGTCCGCACCCGGACCAGCCGCGCGCTGGCCAAGCTCCGTACCCGGCTGGGGAACGCGGGCTTCGCCGAACTCACCGCCGCATAGGGCCCGGTGGAAGGGATACCAGCCATGACCACGAACGACATGAACGACAGAAACGGTTACGGGTACGGGGACGTCGAGCCCGACTACGAGCGGGAGCTCGGCGCGATGCTGCGGCAGGCCGGCACCGCGTTCCACACCGACACCGAGGCGCTGGTCGCGGGGGGACTGCGGCGCGGCAGGGCCCGGCTGTGGCGGCGCCGGGTCGGCGCGGTGGCCGGCGCCGCCACCGCCGTGGCGGCGATCGGGGTGGCCGCCGTGCAGTTGCCGGGCGGGGGCGGAGACGACGGCGGACCTCCCGCGATCGCGGACACGCCGGAGCTGACCGACGAGGACATGATCGACGCTTTGACCGGCCTGCTCCCGTCCGAGTGGGAGATCAGTGAGCCCTACGTGGACGGGCCCGAGGTCAGCGGCGACCCGATCGTGTCCGTGACGGCCGACGACGGCTCCGGCCCGTTCGAGGTGACCGTGTCGCTGACGCGTTACGGGGGCGAGGACTGGCGTGAGATGGCCGGCTGTGTGGGGATCCCCGGCTGCCAGGAGCGGGAGCAGCCGGACGGTCTGAGGTTCTCCACCCTCACCGAGACGTATCCCGTGGGCGACGCCCCCGATCTGGGCGGCGGCACCAGCGGCACCGAGGAGGAGCCGTTCCACTCCTGGGAGGTCTGGCTGGAGGGCCCCGGCACCTGGAGCGCCGAGGCGCCGGGCATGTGGCAGGTGTCCGTGATGGTGAGCCGCGACGGCCGCGACGGCACCCCTCCGCCGCTGGACTGGTCCGAGCTCGGCGACATCGCGTACGCCCAGGTCTGGCAGGACGCGTTCGAGGCGGCCACCGCGGAGCACGGCCCGCCGCCGGAGGACGGCGGCATCACCGGCGACTGGGCGGAGGACTACAGCGACATACCCTCCGCAGACCTGGTCGCGGTCCTTCGGGACCTGGTCCCGGAGGGCCAGACGGTCACCCAGGTCGGCGACACCGAGGAGCCGGGAGCGGCCTACACGGAGCTCGACGACGGCGCGGGCCCGGTGGCGATGGACATCACCGCCTACGCCGCCTACGACATGATGCCCGACGACGACACCGCCGTCTTCGAGTCGCTGGGGCCGGAGTGCGTGGTGACCGGGGCCGACGGCGGCGTGGCGGTCGAGACCTGCTCATATCCGCCGGACGAGGCCAGCTCGTGGGGCCTGTGGACGGTGACCGCCGTCTGGCCGGACGGCACCGCTCTCAGCCTCTCCCAGCAGAACACCAACCACGAGGACACCGTGCCGACGCGCGAGGGCACCCCGCTGAGCGTGGACCAGCTCCGGGACATAGCCACGGATCCCGCCTGGGCCGAGCTGCTCGCCGGGAGGTGAGCAGGTCAACTCTCCCGTGTCCGCCCGCCGTTCCGACGGGTGGACACGGGGGAGACGCCCGGGGCGTGCGTGGTGCATGATGAGCGCGCTCACCATCCGCGTACGGGCACACGGAAGGCACCTGACATGATCCGCTCTCCTCGCCGACTGGCGACGGCGCTGCTCTGCCTCGGGCTGCTGACGGCCTGCGGTTCGGACTCCGACGAGGGCGACGCGGACGGCGGTTCCACTCCGCCGGACGCCGAGGAGCAGCCCACCACCGAGACCCCCGCCGAGGAGGTGCCGGCCGGCCCCTCGGGCGCGGAGGTCACGGACGTCACCGAGGCCACGATCCACACCAGCGAGGGCGACATCACGGTCACGCTGTTCCCGGAGTCCGCGCCGCTGACCGTGACGAACTTCGTGGGCCTGGCCGACGGCTCCCTCCAGTGGACCGGCCAGGAGGACGGCGAGCCGCTGTACGACGGCACGATCTTCCACCGCGTGATCGACGGCTTCATGATTCAGGGCGGCGACCCGGAGGGCACTGGCATGGGCGGCCCGGGCTACCAGTTCGAGGACGAGATCGACCCCGAGCTGACCTTCGACGACCCCTACCTGCTGGCCATGGCCAACTCCGGGCCGAGCACCAACGGTTCGCAGTTCTTCATCACCGTCGCGCCGACCACCCACCTCAACGGGATGCACACCATCTTCGGCGAGGTCGCCGACGACGAGAGCCGCGCCGTCGTGGACGCGATCGCCACCACCGAGACCGACCCCAACGACCGTCCCGTCGAGGACGTCGTCATCGAGTCCGTGACCGTGGAGTAGCGCCCGCTCCCACCCCGTCCGCCACAGCCACCACATCCACGCATTCCCCGGCGTCGTCGCACGGCGCCGGGGTCTTCTTCGCCTCGGCCGCCGCCTCCTGCCGGTCCCGGATGCCCTCGATCCGCTGCTTGTGCTCCTTGCCCCAGGCGCCGAGCGGGCCGAGCGCGCGGTTGAGCGACACGCCGAACTCCGTGAGCGAGTACTCCACGCGCGGCGGCACCTCCCGGAACACCTCGCGGTGCACGATCTCGTCCGCCTCCAACTCCCGCAACTGCTGGATCAGCACCTTCTCGCTGACCCCGGGAATCGAGCGCCGCAGCTCCCCGAAGCGCCGCTCCCCGTCGTGCAGCGCCCAGAGAATCAGCACCTTCCACTTCCCGCCGACGACGTCGATGGCCGCGTCAATTCCGCAGCTATAGGGCCGTTGTGGCATGGTGACCGCCCCTTCCCCCATTACTGACCCATAAGTTGGTACCTGACAAATTAGTCGGTACTTGTCGAGCGTACAGCGCTGAGTAAGTCTTGCGGTGGCGCGGGCCCGCGTTCCCCTCGTTCAACCACCTCAGCGACACGTATGTCTCGGGAGACCCTCAGATGACCGACCGCACGCCCGCCGCGCCCGCCGTCACCCTGCTCGGGCTCGGCGCCATGGGCACCGCGCTGGCCGACGCACTGCTGTCCGGCGGCCACGATGTCACCGTCTGGAACCGCACCGCCGCCCGCGCCGAGCCGCTGGCCGCCCGGGGCGCCCGCACCGCCGGCCTCGAAGAGGCCATCACCGCCAGCCCGTTGGTGATCGCCTGCCTGCTGGACCACGCCTCCGTCCATGAAACGCTCGACCCCGTCGCCGCCTCGCTCACCGGCCGCACCCTGGTCAACCTGACCAACGGCACCCCCGAGCAGGGCCGCGAACTCGCCGCCTGGGCCGAGAAGCACGGTATCGCCTTCCTCGACGGCGGCATCATGGCCACCCCGCCGATGATCGGCCACCCCGGCGCGAGCATCCTCTACAGCGGCGCGCGGGAGGCGTTCGACACCCACCAGGCCACCCTCGAACGGTTCGGCGTCGCCGACTTCCTGGGCACCGATCCCGGGCTGGCCGCGCTCGTCGACCTGGCGCTGCTCAGCGGCATGTACGGGCTGTTCGGCGGCGCCCTGCAAGCTCTCGCGCTCACCGGCTCCGAGGGCATCAGCGCCACCGAGTTCACCACCACCCGGCTGCTGCCCTGGCTGAACGCCATGCTGACCAGCCTGCCCGAGATCGCCCGCCAGACCGAGGAGGGCGCTCCCGGCGACGCCGCCAACTCCAACCTGGCGATGCAGGCCGCCGCCTACGTCAACATCCTCGACGCCAGCGAGGCCCAGGGCATCCGCCCCGATCTGATGGTCCCGATGGGCGAGTTGCTGCACCGCGCCGTCGCGGCCGGCCAGGGCGGCAAGGACGCCGCCGCCATGGTGACCCTGCTCGCCAAGGAGGCATGAAATGGCATCCGTCGCCGTCCTCGGGCTCGGTGCCATGGGCACCGCGCTCGCCGGGGCGTTCCTCACGGCCGGCCACGATGTCACCGTCTGGAACCGCACCGCCGCCCGCGCCGAGCCGCTGGCCGCGCGCGGCGCCCGCGTCGCGGCCACCCCCGAAGAGGCCGTCACCGCCGCCCCGTTGACCGTCATCTGCGTCGTCGACGACACGGCGGCCCGCCAGGTGCTCGACCCGCTCGCCACCACGTTGGCCGGCCGCACCCTGGTCAACCTGACCAACGGCACCCCCGAGCAGGGCCGCGAACTCGCCGCCTGGGCCGAGAAGCACGGCATCGCCTTCCTCGACGGCGCCGTCATGGTGCCCGTCCCCGTCGTCGGCACCCCCGACGCGCTGATCCTCACCAGCGGCCCGCCCAAGACGTTCGAGGCACACCGCGACACCCTCGCCGCACTCGGCGGCAAGGTCCGCCACCTGGGCACCGACCCCGGCCTGGCCGCCGCCCACGACCTCGCCATGCTCGACGCCTTCTTCACCGGAGCGGCCGGCCTCGTGCACGCCTTCGCCCTGGCCGGCGCGGAGGGCATCTCCCCCGAGGACTTCCTGTCCTACGCCACCGAGGTCGCCACCCTGCTGCCCGCCATCGCCGCCGGCTTCGCCTCGGCCATCGGCACCGGCGAGCACCTCGGTGCGGCGGGCAACCTCCGCATGGACGCGGCCGCGATCCGGCACATCGCCGAGGTCAGCCGCGCCCACGGCCTGGACACCAGCGCCCTGGACTCCGTCCTGGCGCTGGTGGACCGGACCGTCGCCGCCGGCCATGGGGAGGACAGCTTCAGCAGCGTCATCGAGCTGATCCGGCCGCCGGCCCCATCAGCCGCACCAGCAGATCGTCCAGACTGATCAGCCCGGTCACCCGGCCGTCCGCCCCCCGCACCACCGCCAGGGACGCCCGGCGCTGCCGGAGCTGCTCCACCGCGTGCGCCACCGTGTCGTCCGCGGTCAGCTCCGGCACCGGGCGCGCCAGCTCCCGGGCCGTCACCCGGCGGCCCCGGGCGCGGGCCACCATGGCGTCCCGGGCGTGCACCGAACCGACCACGCGCGGCCCGTCGCGCACCAGCAGCCGCGTGTGGTCGCTGGCCGCCGCGGTGGCCAGGATCTGTTCCGTGCCCGCGTCCCCGCCCACTGCGATGATCTGCTCGGCCGGCACCACGATCGCGCCGACCGGCGCCTGCGGCTCGGTGAGCGACCGCGTGATCAGCCCCGAGTCCGTCTCGCTGATCAGCCCGAGCCGCTGCGACTCGGCGACCAGGTGGGCCAGTTGCTCACGGTCGTGCACCGGTGTCAGCTCCTCCCGGGGCGTCACCCGGCACAGCCGCACCAGCGCGTTGCTGATCCCGTTCAGCCAGCGGATCAACGGGCGCACCACCCGCACCAGGGCGCGGAACGGCGGCGCCAGCAGCATCGCCGAACGCTCCGGGTGCGAGATCGCCCACGACTTCGGCGCCATCTCGCCCACCACCATGTGCAGGAAGACGACGACCGTCATCGCCACCACGAACGCGATGCCATAGCTCAGCCCTCCGGGCAGCCCCGCCTCGTGCAGCAGCGGATCCACCTGGTGCGCTATCGCGGGCTCCGAGATGCTGCCCAGGCCCAGCGTGCAGGCGGTGATGCCCAGTTGGGACCCGGCCAGCATCAGCGACAGCTCGTGCATGCCCGCCAGCGCCGCCCGCGCGCCGCGCGCGCCCTCGGTCCGCGCCTGCTCCAGCCGGTGGTGCTTCGCCGCCACCAGCGCGAACTCGGCGGCCACGAAGAACCCGCTGCCGATGAGCAGCGCCACGGTGACCAGGATCGCCGGCCCCGGGCTCACCGCGCCGCCTCCCCGGACCCGGCGGCCCGCGCGCCGGTCATGAGGGCTGCCCCTCGCGCTGGCGGACGGATCCCCGCCCGGGCCGTTCGGCGACGCGGGTCCGTTCGGCACGCTCCAGCCGGATCCGGGCCGGCACCCGCCGGTCCAGCGACAGCACCTCCAGCTTGGCCAGCGCCTGATCGGCCAGCTCCACCACGATCACATCCCCGGCCTGTGGGAACCGCCCGCAGCGGTCGATCACCAGCCCGGCCACCGTCTCGAACGCGTCGTCCTCCGGCAGCGGCACCCCGGTCGCCTCCGCCACCTCGTCCACCCGCCGCCCGGCGTCCACCAGCCAGCCGCTGCCGTCCGGCACGGCCAGCTCCTCCACCTGATCGCTCTCGTCGGCGATTTCGCCGACCAACTCCTCGGCGATGTCCTCCAGCGTCACGATCCCGGCCACCCCGCCGTACTCGTCCAGCACCACCGCGAACTCCTCGTCCGCGGCCTGCATCTGCTCCACCGCGCCCGGCAGCGGCAGCGTGTCCGGCAGCAGCAGCGCCCGCCGCGCCAGCGCGCCCGCCGTGCGCCGCGCGATCCGCTCCGGCGACATCCGCATCAACTCGCGCACCCCGACGACCCCGACGATGTCGTCGATCCGCTCGCCCACCACCAGATAGTGCGAGTGCCCGTGCGCGCCGATGAGATCGACGACCTCGGCGGCCGGCGCCGTGGCCCGCACCGAGTTCACCTCGACGCGCGGCACCATCACCCCGGCGAGGATCCGTTCGGAGAACTCCAGCGCGTGATCGAGCAGTTCGGCCGTCGCGTGCGGCAGCCGCCCCTGCTCGTGCGAGGCGCCGATGAGATGCCCCAGCTCCTCCAGCGTCGCCCCGTGGTGCAACTCCTCGACCGGCTCGATGCCCACCCGGCGCAGCAGCCGGTTCGCCGAGGCGTCGAAGATCCGGATCAGCGGCCCGGCGGCCCGCAGATACAGCAGCGTTGAGGCGGCCAGGCCCTTGGCCAGCCGCTCGGGCACGGCCAGCGCCAGATTCTTCGGGCCAAGCTCGCCCAGCACCATCTGAATCCCCGTGGCCAGCGCGAACGCCACCACCAGCGCCACGCCCGACACCGCCGCGTCCGGCACCCCGGCCGCGCCGAGCGCCGGGTCCAGCAGCGCGGCCAGCGCCGGCTCGGCCAGGAAGCCGACGACCAGGCCCGTGACGGTGATGCCCAGTTGGGCGCCGGAGAGCATGAACGACAGCCGCTCCTGCACCTTCAGGGCGCGGGCGGCCCGCCTGTCGCCCGCCGCCGCGTCCCGCCGCAGGGCCAGCCGGTCGGCGGCCACATAGGCGAACTCCTGGGCGACGAAATAGCCTGTGCCGGCGGTCAGGACGAGCACGGCGAGCAGGCCGAGAGCGGCACTCAACGGACACCACCCCGCCCGGTGCCGCGGCACGCAGGATGCTGGCGAGGTGGTCCGGGACTATGCCCGTCAGGATCCGTCGACTGGTCGGACACACGGTCCCCTTCCGGCAGAAGTTGCCTCAAACAACGCGGTTGCGCACATCCGCGTGCCCAGGCTGTACCCGGATTCGCCCCCTTGACACCTGCCCGTCAGCGCCGCGTCCCGCCACTCACCCGCGCAGGCGCGCCATCCACTCCTCGACGTCGTCGGCGGTGCGCGGCAGGGCGGCCGACAGGTTCCGGTTGCCGTCCTCGGTGACCAGGATGTCGTCCTCGATCCGCACCCCGATGCCGCGGTACTCCTCCGGCACCGTCAGGTCGTCGGGCTGGAAGTACAGCCCCGGCTCCACCGTCAGGCACATGCCCGGCTCCAGCGTTCCCTCGACATACGTCTCGCGGCGCGCCACGGCGCAGTCGTGCACGTCCATGCCGAGCATGTGGCCGGTGCCGTGCAGCGTCCAGCGGCGCTGGAGACCCAGCTCCAGAACGCGTTCCACCGGCCCCTCCAGCAGGCCCCACTCGACCAGCCGCTCGGTCAGCACGCGCTGCGCCGCCTCGTGGAAGTCGCGGTACTTCGCGCCCGGCCGGACGGCCGCGATCCCGGCCTCCTGCGCCTCGTACACGGCGTCGTAGACACGGCGCTGAAGCGCGTCGAACCGGCCGTTGATCGGCAGCGTGCGGGTGACATCCGCCGTGTAGAGCTCGGTGGTCTCCACCCCGGCGTCCAGCAGGAGCAGGTCGCCCGCGCGGACCGGGCCGTCGTTGCGCACCCAGTGCAGGGTGGTGGCGTGCGGGCCGGCGGCGCAGATCGAGCCGTAGCCGACGTCGTTGCCTTCGACGCGGGCGCGCAGGAAGAACGTTCCCTCGATGTAGCGCTCGGAGGTGGCCTGCGCCTTGTCCAGCACCCGCACGACGTCCTCGAAGCCGCGCGCGGTCGACTCGCAGGCGCGGGTCAGCTCGGCGATCTCGAACTCGTCCTTGATCAGCCGCATTTCGGACAGGAATACGCGCAGCTCAGCGTCCCGTTCCGCGGTGATCTTGTCGGTCAGCGCCTCCTCGACCGTCGCGTCGTGGCCGCGCACCACGCGCACCGGGCCGGTGGCCTGCCGGAGCACGTCGGTCACCGTGCGGACGTCCTTGACCGGGAGGCCGTAGAGCTGCTCGGCCTCGGTCAGGCTGTTGCGCCGGCCGACCCACAGCTCGCCCTGGCCGCTCAGCCAGAACTCGCCGTTCTCCCGGTCGGAGCGCGGCAGCAGGTAGAGCGCGGCGTCGTGGCCGGTGTCGCCCGTGGGCTCCAGGACGAGGACGCCGTCCTCGGTCTGGTCGCCGGTCAGGTAGGCGTACTCGACGGAGGCGCGGAACGGGTACTCGGTGTCGTTCGACCGGGTCTTGAGCCGGCCGGCCGGCACGACGATGCGCTCGCCGGGGAAACGGGCGGACAGCTCGGCGCGGCGGCGGGCGGTGTGATCGGCCTGCGGAATGGGCGACAGGTCGCGCCGTTCGGTGTCCGCCCAGCCCTGCTTCATGTTCTCCGCGAGCTCGTCGGAGACCTGGCGCGTCACGCCGTTCTTGCGCTCCTCGCTCTGCTTCTCGGCGGCTTCCTGCTCCTGCGCCTGCTGCTCGTCGGCCACGACGCGCCTCCTCGCTTCCGGGTTCGCTCCATCGTAGGTCGGGCGGAACGCCGGGCGACAGCGCCCGCGGTCACCCGAAACGCGCGGCGAGGAGAACGACGTCCTCGGTGTTGTCGGCGCTGCCGGGCCCGTCGAGGTCGGGCAGCAGCGCGGCCAGGATGTGGTCCGCGAGGGCGCCGGGGTCGGCGCGGGCGGCGGCGCCGGCGGAGGCGGCGGCGGCCTGGAGGCGGGCGAAGGCGCGGTCGAGCGGTTCGCCGGTGCGGTGCAACAGGCCGTCGCTGTAGAGCAGGACCGTTTCTCCCTCGGCCACGCTGAGGTGCACACTCGGCGCCTCCCAGCAGGCCAGCATGTTGAGCGGCGCGGACAGGGTGGTCTCGGCGAAGACGGCGCGGCCGGCGCCGACGACCAGCGGCGGCGGGTGTCCGGCGGAGGCGAGGACGATGCGGCGGGCGGCGGGCTCGGCGTAGCCGAACAGCGCGGTGGCCGACCGGCCCGGCTCGGTCAGCCGCAGCAGCAGCTCCAGGTCGGACAGCACCGCGACCGGGTCCTCGCCCTCCATCACGGCGTACGCGCGCAGGCCCGCGCGCAGCCGGCCCATGGCGGCCAGCGCGGTGGGCCCGGTGCCGGTGGTGCCTCCGACGGCCAGGCCGAGGGCGGCGTCCGGCAGGGCGAGCGCGTCGTAGAAGTCGCCGCCGCCGCGCGGCCCGCTGCGGTGGCGCACCGCGAGCGAGACGCCGGGCAGCCGCGGCAGCCGGGTGGGCAGCAGCCCCTCGTGGACGGATCGGACGGTGGCGCGGGCGCGGCACAACTCCAGCCGGTTGGCGATGTGCTGGCCGGCGCCGCGCAGATAGTGCGCGAGGAGCCGCCGCTGGCGGTGGTCGGGCTGGCCCGGCTGGTCGTACAGCCAGACCGCACAGCCGAGGTGGCCGGGTGCCTCGGCGGTGAGCGGCACGGCGTAGCTGGCGGCGAAGCCGAGCTTCGCCGCGACCTCGCGGTGCCGGGGGTCGGCCGTCTCGCGGGCGATGTCGCGGTGCACGATCTCGGTGGGGCGGCCGGCCGCGTCCGGCGGGAGTTCGAAGCCGCGCGGCACGGTCTCCAGGTGGCCGAGGTCGGCGTGGCAGAGGCCGAGCCCGGCGAGCCGTTCCGGGCCGAGGCCGTCGGCGGGGCGGAGGGAGACCAGCCCCCGGCGGGCGCCGATGAGCCCGGCGCCGGCCCGGAGCGTTTCGTTCAGCGCGTCGGCGAGCGTGCGGGCGCGGGCCAGGCGTTCGGTGAGGGCGTGCAGCGTGGTGAGGTCGGAGATCCAGGAGGCGAGCCGGTCGTGGACGCCGCCCGGGCGCGTGGGGGAGATGTCGTCGCCGGGCGGGGAAGTCTGCGGCACGGTGGGCAGGGTGTGGTGGATTCCAGCCACTTTCGATGGGGGTGAGGTACTCATGTGCGAGGCGAACCCCCATGTGATGTGCGTCGCTATGGGACTTTCCGCGGGAACGGGTGGAGCGGACGGCTGTCCAGTATTGTCCTGCCGTGTTGGATGATGCCCAGGTAGCGGGCGGGTTCCGGGTCCGACAGGCCGGGCCGGGACGAGTTTGGCGGAAATTGGCGGAAAAGAGGCGCTCGGTCGGTCAACTCGCGGTCGACTGAACGGGCCCGGCGGAGGATCGAGCCGGGCGGGCTGGGTACATATCGGAACGGATCGTTGAGAATTGACGTCCTACCGACTGGCGGCCAGGCCCCGGTGCCCGCCGCTCCTCGCTAGCGCGACCCGCTGCATACGGTGATCTGTGTTCCACGTGGTGCAACTGACCCGCGACGGGAAGGGACGAGCGCTGATGCGCGAGATCCTCGGAGAGCGACGCAAGAACGGAAACGGCAACGGTCACCAGGGATCCGCGCTGCGCGGCGCCGCCCTGGTCTACGCGCGGCAGTGGGGGTGGCCGGTCGTGCCCGGTGCCGAGGCCCGGCCGGACGGCGGCTGCTGCTGCCCCCGCGCGGACTGCGTGGTGCCGGGGGCGCATCCCCTCGACCCCGATGTGCTGGCGGCCACGACCGACGGCCCGATGGTCCACTGGTGGTGGACGGCGCGCCCGCGCGCGGCCATCATCCTGGCCACCGGCGGCCGGGCGCCGTGCGCGATGAGCCTGCCCGCGGTGGCCGGCGCGCGGGCGCTGGCCGAGCTCGACCGGCGCGGGGTGCGGCCGGGCCCTGTGGTGGCCGGGCCGACGCGCTGGATGCTGCTGGTCGAGCCCTATGAACTGCCCGAGCTGGGCGAGCTGCTGGCCGCCCTGGACCGGGTGCCCAGCTCGCTGCGCTTCCACGGGACGGGCGGCTACATTCCGTTGCCGCCCTCGCGAACGGGCCCGGGCCGGGTCGGCTGGGCGCGCGAGCCGGAGCCGCGCGACGGGGAGGTGGCGCTGCCGCGCGCCGGCGACCTGCTGGACGTGCTGGCCGACGCGGGGCTGTCCGCGCCGGATCCCGGGGGCTGGCTCATGCACTGAGGTGCGATGAACGGCCGCGCACGCGGACGACGGCGACATGAAAGGACCCGATCGCTGGCGACGGGGGATGCACCAGCGACCGGGCCCACCTCAGAAGGTAACAACTCATCGGGGATTCGCAAATCCCGCGAGGCCGCTCAATCGCCCGAACTCGCGTCGGATGGGGGGAGTTGTGACCGGAATCACTACCCCGTGCGGGGGTGTCGGCTCTCCCGATCGGACCTCAGTTCAGGGTGATCTGACGGTTGGTGAGGCCGTTGCGCGCGCGCCGCTCGTCGGCGGAGAGCGGCGCGGTCACGGCCAGCGCCTCGGCCAGCCGCTCCTGGAACGCCGCGGTCGGCTTCTCGCACTCGTCCGCGCCCTGCGCGGTGGGCAGGTCCCACACCGGAACGGTCAGCCCGTGCGCCCGGAACGAGCCCACCAGCCGGGTGCCCTCGCCCAGCGACGAGGCGCCCGCGGCGTGCAGCCGGGCCAGCGCGTCCAGCAACTGCTCCTCCGGGTGCGGCATCACCCAGCGCAGATGGTTCTTCTCCGGCGTCTTGCACCAGTAGGCGGCGTCCACCCCGGTGAGCCGGGCGGTGGGCGTGGCGGCGGCGTTGGCCCGCTCCAGCGAGGCGGCCACGTCGCCGGTGGCCTTCTCGGCGTCGTCCAGCCAGAAGTCGAAGCCCTCGTGCACCTGCGGCTCGAAGGGCGCGGTCAGGTCCAGCAGGTCCTGGAGCCGGGGCCCGTCGGGCGCGGGGCGGCCGGCCGACACCGGATTGCCCGGCGTGGTCGTCAGCGCCCGCGTCAGCACGTCGGCGAGGTCGCGGCTGAGATCGCCGGTGGCGGTGTCGTTCTGCAGGCCGAGCAGCACCTCCCCGTTGTCCCGGCGCAGCGCAGGCCAGGCCATCGGCAGCACGGTGCCCAGGGTCAGAGAGGGAACGTCCTCCGGCAGGCCGTCGGCCAGCACCAGCGGCACGGTGGCGGCGGGGACCAGCTCGCGCAGCGCGACCCAGTCGCACTCGCTCGGCAGCCCCTCGAACGGGCGGCGGACCAGCTCGGTGGCGGCCTGGGCGGCGGCCCGGCCGTGACAGGCCTTGTAGCGGCGGCCGGAACCGCACGGGCACGGCTCCCGGGCGCCGACGACGGGGACGTCGCCGTCGGTGGGCCGCCCCGTGGCCGAGGCGCTTGGCTGAGGACGGGGGCGGCGCTTTTTGGCCATGGTGTGCGGATCTCCTGGATGGATGAGCGTACGACTGTGCGCCGCAGCCTAGCCGCCCAGGGCCGGAAGGACCGCCCAGACGGTCACCGCACCCGTGGCCGCCTCCCGCACGCCCCAGGCCCGGGCGAGGGAGGTGATGATCGTCAGCCCGCGTCCGCCGCGGGCGGTGACGGAGGGCGACGCGGGCCGCGGCCGGGTCGGGCCGCCACCGTCCGTGACCGCGATCGTCACGGCGCCGTCGCTGTCCTGACTCCAGGAGGCATGAATCTCCTGGTTCTGATTGAGCGGCCGGGCATGCCGGCATGAATTGCTGAGCAGTTCGGAAAGGATCAATACCGCATCCTCGATAACGGATTCCGACGCCCCGCTTTCGCGCAAATCCGCGCGCAATCGTCGCCGTGCCGTCCCCACGCCTGATGGGCCGTGGGGCACCGACATCGACGACGTCGGTACCTGCTGTGTGACCACCAAAGCCACCCCCGAGACCTCCTTATGCCCCACGCCACAGGATTGGTGCCCTCGGGGCATCCGACGGAAACCGGCCATGCGACATCTGTTGACGCAGTCGTAATGATCGGATACGAAGCGGATGCGCCGGGGCACGCCGGGTGAAAGCCGGGGCCCTTTCGGTCAGCTCCCGTCAGCCGAGGCGGTCGAGCTGGTCACGCACCGTACGCGGCCGGTTGGTGATCACCGCGTCCACGCCCAGCTTCGCGCACAGCTCGACGTCCGCCGGATCGTCCACGGTCCACACGTATACGTCGTGCCCCGCCCGGTGCGCCCGTTCCACATAGCCGGGGTCGCGGCGCAGGATGCGGATGCCCGGCCCGGCGATCCGGTTGCCCGGCGGCAGCCGGCCGGCGCGGTGCCGCGGCAGCAGGAAATTCATCAGAAAAACGGTGGGCACCTCCGGCGCGGCGAGCTGAATTCGGCGCAGCGAGCGCGCGGAGAAGCTCATGACCCGCACCCGGCCCGGCAGCGGATGCCGTTCCAGCAGCCGCAGCAGCCGTTCCTCCACCTGACCCGCCCAGCGCGTGGGGTGCTTGGTCTCGATGGCCAGGTCCACCGGCCGCCCGGCGTCGGCCACCAGTTGGAGCAGCCGTTCCAGGGTGAGGACGGTGGTGCGTTCCGGATCGGCCGAGTCCGGCGTCTCGGTGCGGCCCGCCGGCGACTTCCACGAGCCGAAGTCCAGCTCCGCGAGTTGCGCCAGCTCCAGCGCCGAGACGGCTCCCCGACCGTTGGAGGTACGGTTGACACGGCGGTCGTGTACACAGACGAGATGCCCGTCGGCCGTGAGCCGCACATCGCACTCCAGCCCGTCCGCGCCATCCGAGATGGCCTGACGGTAGGCGGCCAGGCTGTGCTCCGGGGCATCCTCGGAGGCCCCCCGGTGCGCGATGACCTTGATGCGGTGGTGGCGGTCGGCGGTCACCGCGACATCGTGCCACGCGGGCGAAGCACCGGCGGGGTTTATGTCCGTCTGACAGACCATGGGAAAGACTGCTCGCACATCTGTCGTGCACCTGAGGAGAAAGCTGTGAGCACCGAGAACGAAGGCGCCGGCAAGCCGGAAGTGCCAGCCGCCGGTGCGCCTGAGCCGCAGGCGGGCCCGCCGGCCACCCCACCCGCGGCCGCACCGCCGCCGGTCGAGCCTCCTCCGCCGTCGCCCCCGGCGGCCGCCGCGCCACCGCCCGCGGGTCCCCCGGTTCCGGCTCCCGCCCCGATTCCCCAGGGCCCGCCGCCCATGGCGCACGGCGCTCCGCCGCCGCTCATGCCCGAGCCGGCCGCCCAGCCGCCCGCCGACGGCACCCAGCCGCCGGCTCCCTGGTCGGCGTTCCCCCCGCCACCGCCCCCGCCGGCCAAGCGCCGCACCGGCCTGTTCGCCGGAGTCGTCGCGGCCACGATCATCGCGGGCGGCATCGGCGGCGGAGTCGGCTACGTGGTGGCGGACGAGAGCGACGGCGGCTCGTCGATCGTCAGCGACGAGACGGACGACGGCGACACCGTCGCCCGCCCGCCGGAGTCGGTCGCCGGGATAGCGGAGGAGGCCCTGCCCAGCGTCGTCACGATCGAGGCGGCCAGCGGCACCGAGGGCGGCTCCGGCGGCACCGGCTTCGTCTACGACGAGGAAGGCCACATCCTCACCAACAACCACGTGGTGGCCACCGCCGCCGACGGCGGCACGCTCACCGCCACGTTCTCCGACGGCGAGACGTACGAGGCCGAGGTCGTCGGCCGCGCCGAGGGCTACGACGTGGCCGTGCTGCGCCTGACCGACCTGAACGGCCGCGACCTCGAGCCGCTGGCGATGGGCGACTCCGACGAGGTCGCCGTCGGCGACGCCACCATCGCGATCGGCGCGCCCTTCGGCCTGTCCGGCACCGTCACGACCGGCATCGTCAGCGCCAAGGACCGCCCGGTCGCCTCCAGCGACGCGCAGGGCAGCAGCGCCTCCTACATGAACGCCCTCCAGACGGACGCCTCGATCAACCCGGGCAACTCCGGCGGCCCGCTGCTCAACGCCGACGGCGCCGTCATCGGGATCAACTCGGCGATACGCGGCTCCAGCAACGGCATGGGCGAGGTCGGCAGCATCGGCCTCGGCTTCGCCATCCCGATCAACCAGGCCGTGCAGGTCGCCTCCGACCTGATAGAGACGGGCGAGCCGGTCTACCCGATCATCGGCGCCTCCGTGGAGCCGGCGACGGGCGAGACGGAGGGCGCCCAGATCGTCGAGGCCACGAACGACGGCACCGAGCCGATCACCCCGAACGGCCCGGCCGACCAGGCGGGCCTGGAGCCCGGCGACGTGATCACACGCTTCGGCGACACGCTGATCGACAGCAGCCCCACGCTGATCAGCCAGATCTGGACCTACGCCCCCGGCGACTCGGTCGAGGTCACCTATGAACGCGACGGCCAGGAACAGACCACGACGATCGTCCTCGGCGAACGCGTGGGCGACCAATGAACAGCCGCTAGGCTGTCCGGGTGCGCGGCCCCCGCGCACCCGGGAGGCGTGCCCGAGCGGCCGAAGGGAACGGTCTTGAAAACCGTCGTGGCGGCAACGTCACCGTGGGTTCAAATCCCACCGCCTCCGCTCGCCGAACAGTGAGAACGGCCCCTGACCAGCAGGAACGGTCAGGGGCCGTCGGCGTTCCCGGCGGTCGGCCGGCCGCTGTCCAACGCCCTCACCCGCCTGTGTCAGCAGTGAGCGCTGCCCTGCCGCGTGTTGGGCCGGTCCGATGCCTCGAACGCGGGGTGTGGCGGCCAAGGGGGGTGGCTCAGAAGAGGTCCGCGAGCCCTGTCGGCCCCCGGACTTCGTGCAGCTTTGACCCCACCCCCCTTCCACCGGACTCCCCCTGGCTCGCCGGCCTTGGCGACGGATGGGTTGCCGTGCTCCGCCGCCGTGCCGCACGATCGGGCAATGTCCCGATCAGTGGGTGCGCACACCGCCGATCCGTGCCCTCGGTGCCACGTGGAGGCGGTCCGTCCGGGTGTGCCGGCGTCCGTGGCGGGGCGTGACGTGGTCGGGTACCTCTGCGAGCACTGTGCTCACGCGTGGTCCCGGCCGGTCGAGGACGACCTGGAGGTCTACGACATCGTCAGGGCGGACCTCCCCGAGGCCACCCTCTACGGCACCGTCTGGCAGGTGGAGGCCGACCGCGTGCAGATACGCGGAACGGGCGGGGGCTGGCTGCGGTGGGTCGAGCGCTGGCGAGTCATCGGCTACTGAGGTCCGAGCCCGCACGGGCGCGTGGAACGCCTTGCGCGCCCCCGGGCAGCGACAGCGCGCCGAGTGCGTGGTTCCGCGTCGTGGCCGTGGTGACCGTTATCCGGCGTCGGCGGGGTCGTCGGCCTGGTTACGCTGGACGTATGAACATCACGGCATCGGGCGCCCGGGCCGGCGCGCTAGGCATGGCGCCGTGGATAGCCGTGATCTGACGGGGGTACGGCTGTGTGCGGATGACGACGCCTCAGGCCCGGGCGGTTTACCGTGATCCGACGGGGACTTTGCCAGCCTGGGTGCGGTGTTCGGCGGGGGCGGGCGTTGCCGCTCAACTGGCCTTATGCGGGTGCCCGCTGACCCGACGTTGATCCAATTCGTAACTGAAAAGCTTCGTTCCGTAAGATTCCTGTCGTCCGCCATGCACGATCGGCAGCCGCCGGTCGCTATAAGGGGCAGAGGCACCCCATTCACGAAGACTCGACGAGAGGACCCGAAGGTCCGGTGACCGACTCCTTGCCCGCGCGGCAAACCGGTGTGGCTCCGCTGTCGCCGCTGCCCGCGGACTTCCGCGCCTTTCACCAGCTCTACCGGCCCGCGTACGTCCGGTGGGCCGAGCTCTACCTGGGTGCCCGGTCCGACGCGGAGGAGGCCGTGGACCGTGCCTTCGAGCAGCTCGCCGCCGAGTGGCCGACCGTGCTCCGGCTGGACAGCCCCGCCGGATACGCCTGGACCCTCCTGAAGCACCGGACGATCGACGCCGCCCGGGCCCGGGGCCGCCGGCCGGTCGTGATGGACACCGCCGCGTTCGAGACGCACGCCCTGCACTCGGCGGTCGACCCCATAGGGGAGCTGGAGGAGAGCCTCTCCATCTACCAGGCCATCCGAGAGCTGCCCGAGCGCCAGCACGATGTCATCGTGCTGCGTTACTGCATCGGTTACAGCACCGCCGAGACCGCCGACATCCTGGGCATCAGCGTGCCCGGCGTCCGGTCCACCGCGCGGTACGCGCGGCACCGGCTCAAGGAGGCGCTCGGCCTGCGGGACGTTCCGGGCATCGAGGACGAAGAGGGGAGGAACGAGGATGGCCGTCCGGTCGATTGAGCAGGCGCTGGCCCGGGCCGTCCTCGCCGACCGCCCCCTCAACTACAGCGACCAGGAGATCGCGGCGGCCGAGGCCCGCATCGCGGCCCGGATCGCCGAGCGCGCCGCGCGGATCGCTGACCGCGTCGCCCGGCCGGGCCAGCCCGGCGCCGAGGCCCACAGCGCCGAGGCCCACAACACCGAGACCCACGAAGCCGACGCCGAGATCGCCCAGTACCTGGCGATCCTCTGCCGCACCGTCGTCGAACAGGACGGCGCGCTCCAGCACATGGCCGGCTTCCTCGGGGGGCGCGTTCCGGAGCCGGAGGGCGCGCGCGTTCTCGGCTGCGTGCTCCAGTTGGCCGGGCGGGAGGACAGCGCCCGCTTCTGGTGGCAGTTCGCCGCCGGCGCCGGGGACGGCGCCGCCGCCTACTGCCTCTACCTGCACCACATGACCCTCGGCGAGACTTGGGAGGCCGAGCTGTGGCACCGGCAGGCCGACCCCCAGGGCCACGCGCAGGCCGCCGAAGAGGAGGAAGAGGCCGAGGACGGCAGCAGCCCCGCGCTGGTGCTGCGGGTGCTGGCCCGGCTGTGCGGGGACCGCGCCTACCTCACGGAGGTCGCCGCGGCGGTGGTGCACTACGTGCCGGACGCCGTGCAGTTCGTCGACGAAATCGAACTACCGCTGCCGGCGGCCGACTTCGCCAAGCGAATCGAAGAGCTGACCGCCGCAGGCTGAACGAGTTTAATCCCCCGAGGTCACGCGTGCGGGCGAATACGACTGCGCTGAGTGGTGCTGAGGTGTCAGGTGGGCAATTCTGATGCCGCGACGTCGTACTCCATTCGAGGCAGCCCGGCCGACTGCCGAGTACACCCCAAGCACGTGATTCCACGGAGGAATTGACCCATGGCACACACCCGCATCGTTCGCGCCGTCACCACCCTTGCCGCCGTCCCGCTGCTGCTCGGCGTCGCCGCCGGCGTCGCCCAGGCCGCCGACCAGGCCGCACTGGCCAGCGGAAACGTCGGCAGCCTCGGCAGCGGCGTCGGCGACGACAACCTGGGGAACTCGACCACCACCCAGCAGTCCGCCGTCGGTCTCGGCAACTCCAACGAGAGCAACGTCGCGAACGTGATCGGCCCCGCCTTCGCCTACATCGACCAGTCCGACACCGCCTTCAACTTCTTCCTCGTCGACTAGCCGGCCGGGCCCAGCCGGGGCGCTGTCCAGCACAAGCGACTCCGGCCGGCAGAGTCAGCAGGAACGTCACGCCGCCGCGCGGTCGCTCTCCCTCGGGAGCGGCCGCGCGGTTCGTTCATTCCGAACGGAACGGACCGGAACGCCCGCACCGCCGTGCGGATGAACGCCTCCGCCCCCGGGAGTGTCACCGCCGCCCGCGCCCCGCGCCCGGCCTTCACTCGTGCCATGCGGTATGTCCATCACACCGGCCGCGCCCCGTCGCGGCAAAACCGCCCGTCGCGGTTCCTCCCGCTGCTCACCCTGCCCACCCTGCTGATCCTCCTCACCCTCCTCCCCTCCACCCCCGCGCTCGCCGACACCCCCGCACCCCCGCCCACCACCGGCGACCTCGCCGCCGCCGGCGCCGAGATCTACCGCGGCCCCGCGTTCGACACCTGCGACGCCCCCGACCTCGACACCATGCGCGCCTGGCTCGCCTCCCCCTACCGCGCCGTCGGCGTCTACATCGGCGGCCGGGGCCGCGGCTGCCCCGGCCAGCCCCACCTCACCCCCGACTGGGTCACCGCCGTCCATGACCTCGGCTGGCGCCTGCTCCCCCTCTACGTCGGCTCCCAGTCGCCCTGCACCCGCCTGCCCGGCACCAACCGCGTTCCCATCGACGCCGAACGCCCCCGCGAACAGGGCGCCGCCGAGGCCCAGGACGCCATCGCCGCCGCCCAGGCCCTCGGCCTCGCCCCCGGCAGCCCCATCTACCTGGACATGGAGGACTACGACCACCAGGACCCCGGCTGCGCCGCCACCACCCTCGCGTTCGTCCAGGGGTTCACCCACCGCCTCGACGCCGCCGGCTTCATCCCCGGCTACTACTCCAGCGCCACCTCCGGCATCGCCCACCTGGAGAACGCCCGCCTCGCCGGCACCCCCGACCTGCCCGAGGTGCTGTGGTACGCCCGCTGGAGTACCGAGCCCACCCTGCACGCCGAGCCCGCCCTCGACCCCGCCGCCTGGCAGCCGGACCGCCGCATCCACCAGTACGCCGGCGACGTGCCCGAGACCCACGGCGGCCGGGAACTCCTCATCGACCGCAACCTCGTCGCCGCCCCGGTCGCCGTCCTGGCGGATGATCACCAGGGGAATCCCTGACCGCCCCTGAGGGAAAGGAGCGGTCCCCTCCACCTCTGGGAGGTGGCGCCAGCACCCCTTCTACACCCTGGGGGGGATGCGTCATCGCGACCTGTGGCCGATCCGTTCGGGGGGTGATGTCTCCTAATTTGTAAGGCATGACCACGCCCAGGACGGCCCAGACGGTGACCCCGCCGACCTTCACCTCGTATGTGCAGGCCCGCGGCCCGGTGCTGCTGCGCGCGGCCCGTTCGCTGACGTCCAACCCCAGCGACGCCGAGGACCTGCTCCAGACGGCGCTCACCAAGACCTACCTGGCCTGGGAGCGGATCGAGGACCACCGGGCCCTGGACGGTTACGTCCGCCGCGCCCTGCTCAACACCCGCACCTCGCTGTGGCGCAAGCGCCGCGTCGACGAGTACGCCGTGGACGAGCTGCCCGAGCCCGACCCGCTGCCGGAGCCCGACCCGGCGGAGCAGCAGGCGATCCGCGACGCCATGTGGCGCGCCGTCGTCAAGCTCCCCGCCCGCCAGCGCGCCATGGTCGTCCTCAGGTATTACGAGGACCTCAGCGAGGCGTCGACGGCCGAGGTGCTCGGCGTCTCCGTCGGCACCGTCAAGAGCGCCGTCTCCCGCGCCCTCGCCAAGCTGCGCGAGGACGAGGAGCTGGCCGAGGTCGCACACCGGGACAGCCAGGCGATGGCCGCGTAATTGGTAGCTCCGTACTAATGCCCCGGCGGCCCCGCCGCCCGCACAATCACCGGACACCCACCGCTCGCGCGCGACCGCGCGGACCGCAGGAGGCCCCGGTGCTCGGCACGATGCAGGACGTCCCGCTTCTGGTCAGCCGCATGCTGCGGCACGGCACGACCATCCACGCGCGCTCCCGGATCACGACCTGGACCGGCGACGCCGCGGCGCCCCGGCGCCGCACGTTCGCCGAGACCGGCAGCCGTTCCGCCCAACTCGCCCACGCCCTGCGCGACGACCTCGGCGTCGGCCGCGCGGATGTCGTGGGCACGCTCATGTGGAACAACGCCGAGCACGTCGAGGCGTACTTCGCGATCCCCGCCATGGGCTCCGTGCTCCACACCCTCAACCTGCGGCTGCCGCCCGACCAGCTCACCTGGATCATCAACCACGCCGCCGACCGCGTCATCCTCGTCAACGGCACCCTGTTGCCGCTGCTCGCGCCGCTGCTTCCCCACCTCCCGCACGTGAGCCACATCGTCGTCGTCGGCCCCGGCGACATCGCCGCCCTCGCCGGCACCCGCGCCGCCGTCCACGACTACGAGGCGCTGCTGGAGGGCCGCCCCACCGACTACGACTGGCCCGACCTGGACGAACGCACCGCCGCCGCCCTCTGCTACACCTCCGGCACCACCGGCGACCCCAAGGGAACGGCCTACTCGCACCGTTCGATCTACCTGCACTCCATGCAGGCGTGCATGGCCGAGTCGATGAGCCTGACCGAGGCCGACACGTCCATGCCGGTGGTGCCCATGTTCCATGTGAACTCCTGGGGCATACCCCACGCCGTCTTCCTCACCGGCACCGGCCTGCTGCTGCCCGACCGCTTCCTCCAGCCCGCCCCGCTCGCCGAGATGATCGCGGCCGAACGCCCCACCCACGCCGCCGCGGTGCCCACCATCTGGCAGGGCCTCCTCGCCGAGCTCGCCGAACGCCCCCGCGACATCTCCTCCCTCGCCCGCGTCACCATCGGCGGCTCCGCCTGCCCGCCCGCGCTGATGCGGGCCTTCGAGGAACGGCACGGCGTCCGCGTCCTGCACGCCTGGGGCATGACCGAGACCTCGCCGCTGGGCACCACCTCGCTGCCGCCCGCCGGCCTCACCCCCGAGGAGGAATGGCCCTACCGCGTCTCCCAGGGCCGTTTCCCCGCCGGAGTCGAGGCCCGGCTCGCCGGTCCCGACGGCAGCTTCCTCCCGTGGGACGGCTCCTCCGCCGGCGAGCTGGAGGTCACCGGACCCTGGGTCGCCGCCGCCTACCACGGCGGCGCGGACGGCGAACCCCAGCGCCCCGCCGACCGGTTCAGCCCGGACGGCTGGCTGCGCACCGGCGACGTCGGCGTCATCTCGCCCGACGGGTACCTCACCCTCACCGACCGCGCCAAGGACGTGATCAAGTCCGGCGGCGAGTGGATCTCCTCGGTCGCCCTGGAGAACCACCTCATGGCGCACCCCGCCGTCACCGAGGCCGCCGTCGTCGCCGTGCCCGACGAGCGGTGGGGCGAACGCCCGCTGGCCGCCGTCGTCCTGGCCGGCGAGGGCGGTGCCGAGTGCCCCACCTACCGCGAGCTGTGCGACTTCCTCGGCGAACGCGTCGAACGCTGGCAGCTCCCCGAACACTGGACCCGCGTCGAGGCCGTGCCGAAGACGAGCGTGGGCAAGTTCGACAAGAAGGTGCTCCGCGCCCGTTACGCCCAGGGCGAACTCGATGTCACCACCCTGGACCAGCCGGGCTCCCCACCGGCCTAGTGCGCCCCGATCTTGGTCAGCAGATCCACGATCCGGGCCTGCACCTCCGGGTTCGTCGAACGCTCCGCCAGGAACAGCACCGTCTCCCCGGAGGCCAGCAGCGGAAGCTGGCTCGGGTCCATCTCGGCGGCCGTGTAGACGACGAACGGGGTGCGGTTCAGCAGGCCGTTCACCCGCAGCCAGTCGATGATCCCGGCCCGCCGTCGGCGGACCTGGTTGAGATCCATGACCACCAGGTTCGGCCGGATCTGGGCCGCGACCTCCATCGCCTCCGCGTCCGTCGTGGCGTGCGCGGTCTGCATCCCGCGCCGCTCCAGCGAGGCGGTCAGCGCGTTCGCGATGGCCTGCTGCTCCTCCACCAGCAGCACCCGCGGCGGATGCTGCTCGGAGTCGCGCGGCGCCAGCGCCTTCAGCAGCACCGCCGGGTCCGCGCCGTACGCGGCCTCCCGGCTGGCCTGGCCCAGCCCGGCCGTCACCAGCACCGGCACCTCGGCCGCCACCGCGGCGGAACGCAGCGACTGCAACGCCGTCCGCGTGATCGGCCCCGTCAGCGGGTCGACGAACAACGCGGCCGGATACGCCGCGATCTGCGCGTCCACCTCCTCGCGCGAGTGCACGATCACCGGCCGGTAACCCCGGTCGGTCAGCGCCTGCTGCGTGGACACATCGGGCTCCGGCCACACCAGCAACCGGCGCGGATTGTCCAGCGGCTCCGGCGGCAACTCGTCGTCGGCGGGCGCCGGAGCGCGCCCGACCGCGCCGCGCCCGGTCACCTCCACCGCGCCGTTCGGCCCGTCCAGCGGCTCCGGCCCCTCGGCCGCGCCCGCCGCCGGGGCGCTGATCGCGAACTGCCGACCCCGGCCCTGGGTCTCCTCCCGCTCCGGCGCGCCCGGCACGGGCGCGAGCCGCGGGTCGTCGGCCGGCGGCGTCGCCAGCTTCCGGCGCCGCGCCGGCTGAACGGGCTGCGCGGGGGCGGGCAGCGCCGGCGCCGGCAGGTGCGGCCCGACCGGAACGCCCTGGCCCAGCGTCTGCACACTCACCCCGGAGGACCGGTGGTCGGCCTTCGCCCGGTCGCTGCCCGGCATCGGCAACGCGCGCGGCTGCCGCGGCGGCGGTGAGACCGGCACGCTGCCGTCCAGGATCGGGCTGGCCGCCACGACCGAGTGCTCGACAACAGGCGGCTCGTCCGAGTCCTCCGGCTGCGGCTGCCCCTGCTGCGGAGGCTGGGGCTGCGGCTGCGGCCCGTGCATGGGTCCCTGCATCGGTCCGTGCATGGGGCCGTGCTGGGCCGCGGGCTGCTGCGCCACGGCCGGTTCGAGCGCGGCGGCTCCGGTCGGCTCGGGCTGCTGCGGCTGAGGCTGTTGCTGGGGTTGGAGCTGTTGTTGGGGCTGGGGCTGTTGTTGGGGCTGGGACTGGGACTGGTGCTGTTGCGGAAGCGACTGCTGGGGCACCGCGGGCGCGAGCGCCGGGGTCTCCTCGGCCGCGGGGCGGGCCCGCCGACGCCGCCCGGTCGGCCCCTCGGCCGGCGGCACGGCGGCCGGCGCGGGCGTCTCCTCCACGGCGGCCAGCGCCCGGCGCCGCCGCCCGTTGCCCGTGTCCGGCTCGGGCTCCTGCTCCGGCGCGTCCTCGGCGGCCGGCGCCTGCCTGCGCCGCCGCCCGGTCGGCGCCTCGCCCGACGGCGCCGGCTCGATGGCCATCGGCGCCTTGCCCGTGCCCCGCACCGGCTGCGCCGGAACGGGCATCACCGTCGTGTCGCCCGTCGCGTCCCGCGGCTTCGCCGGCGGCGCGTTGCCACCGCCCGCGGCGACCGGCACCTCCAGCACATAGGCCGACGAACCGCCCACCTCGTGCGTCTGAAGCACACCACCGTGCTGCCGGACGATCCCGCGCACGATCGGCTCGTGCACCGGATCACCACCGGAGAACGGCCCGCGCACCTCGATCCGCACCACATCGCCGCGCTGCGCCGCGGCCACCACGATCGTCGAGTCCCCGGCCCCGGACGCGCCCGCCGCCTGCCCGGTCGCGTCGACCCCGGCGACGTCCGCCACCAGATGCGCCAGCGCCTGCGCCATCCGGTCCGGGTCGACCTCCGCCTCGATCGGCGGCGCGTGCACCGCGAACTGCGCCCGGCCCGGCCCGATCAGCTCCGTCGCGCCCTCGACGCCCGCCGTCACCACCGTGTCCAGCGACACCCGTTTCAGCGACAGCTTCTCCCGGCCCTCGTCCAGCCGCTGATAGCTGAGCACGTTGTCCACGAGGGTCGTCATCCGCGCGTACCCGGCGGCCAGATGGTGCAGTACCTGGTTGGCCTCCGGCCACAACTGCCCGGCCGGATCCGACGCCAGCGCCGACAGCTCCCCCTTCAACTGCTCCAGCGGCCCCCGCAGCCCCTCCCGCAACACCGAGGTGAGCTGCTCGTTCCGCGCGGCCAGCGCGTCGTACGCCCGGCGGTCGGTGAACGCCAGCACCGCGCCCACCAACTGATCGCCGTCCCGCACCGGCGCGGTGGTCAGGTCCACCGGCACCGCGCGGCCGTCCTTCGTCCACAGCACCTGGCCGCGCACCCGGTGCTTGCGGCCGGAGGTCAGGGTGTCGTGCAGCGGGGTCTCCTCGAACGCCAACGGCGTCCCGTCCGCCCGCGAATGCTGGGCCAGCGCGTGCAGCTCCTGACCGCCGAGCTGACTGGCCCGGTGCCCCAGGATCTGCGCCGCGGCCGGGTTCACCAGCACGATGCGGCCCGCGGTGTCCACACCGACCACGCCCTCGGAGGCGGCCCGCAGGATCATCTCGGTCTGCCGCTGCTGGCGCACCAGTTCGGCCTCGGTGTCCAGCGCGTCGGACAGGTCGCGGACCACCAGCACCAGAAGCTCCTCACCGGAGTAGTCGTCGGCGAAGGCCGCCTCGATCGCGGACCGGTAGGGCGTATGACCCGCGTTGAGCCCGGCGCTGGTCACCTCGACCGGCAACTCGGTGCCGTCGGTGCGCCGCGCGATCATCCGCGTCGGCCGGGTGCGGACGCTGGGATCCTCCTCGGGCCGGCGCATCGAACCGGGGATACGGCGCGGGTCGAACTCCGGCACGATATCGAGCAGCCCACGGCCGACGAGAGGGGCGCCCGGAGCCTCCAGCGTCTCCACGGCGATGGCGTTGGCGTTGACGACGGTGCCGTTGCCGTTGACGAGCAACAGCGCGTCGGGCAGCGCGTCGAGTATGGCGGCGAGGCGAGCAGCGCCCCTCGCTGGCCTGCTGCTCACGACGTCGGTTCCTCCCTTGACCCACGTGTTCAGGTGCACGTCCCCCGTGCCTTCATTAGGGGGAGTCTACGGGCAGGCGCAACGGGCGCGGCGGTGCGTTCGAAAACAGCAGCTCAGGCCCCGACCGCGGGCAGCGCGGGGACCAGCGCGTCCCAGCGCGCGATCTCGCATCCGTTCTCCCGGCTGAAGGTCGCCCGGACGGGTTCCCCTGCCCAGGTCCCTTCGATCGTCGCGGTGGCCGGACCGCCGTACATGTAGGTGCACAGCGCCTTGGCGTCCGCGGCCACGAACGGCTGCTCCGCCGCCGCGATCGCGTCGCACGCCCCGGCCGGGTCCGCGTGGTCGCCGCCGGCCGGCCGGCAGGTCAGCTCATGGGTGCCGTCCGCCGACCCGCTGCCGGAGACGGTGATCAGCAGACGGTACGGCTCGGGAGCGGGCGCGGCAGCGGCCGGAGCGACGGCCGAGGCGGCCAGGACGAGTGCGGCGGCGAGGCTCTTGTGCAGCATGCGGGTGCTCTCCATGTTCCAAAGGGCCGAAGGCGCCGGTCGCACCTTCGCTCCCACTGCTAACGCTCCTCGGGCCGTCACGTTGCGCAACTCGACGCGACGGCGACACCCCCATAGGGTGGAATCCGATTGGCTGCGGCCGTTCGGGCTGTGGCATCATTTGCTCGCACGCACACAGCGCCAGCGCTGCTGTGCGAGGAGGCTTCGCCTAGTCTGGTCTATGGCGCCGCACTGCTAATGCGGTTTGGGGTAACCCCCCATCCCGGGTTCAAATCCCGGAGCCTCCGCCACCTCCGGCAAGATCACCGAGCGACGCCCTGGCCCCCCGACGGGACCAGGGCTTTTCGCTGTTTCCGCAGGTCAGAGCCCCCACCGCAATCTGATTTCGCCCCCGGCGGCGGGTCATGTAGTGTTGTCCCCGCAACAGGCCCCCGGGCCGAGCGCTCGTAGCTTAACGGATAGAGCATCTGACTACGGATCAGAAGGTTGCAGGTTCGAATCCTGCCGAGCGCGCAGGTCAAAGCCCCTGTCGGTTATCCGGCGGGGGCTTTTCGTGTCGTACGGCAGGGAACGCCGGCTTCACCGCTCCGACAGCCAGTCCGCCAGGATCGCCGCCTGGCTGTGGGAGGTGTCCTTCGTGGCCGTCAGCAGCGTGAGCGGGGAGTGGGACGCGAGGGCGCGGAGGTGGGAGGCGGCGGGGTGGTGGGATTCGTCGGACAGTTCGGCCAGGTACCGGCGGCGGAATTCGGGGAAGCGCGTGGTGCTGTGCGCGTACCAGCGACGGAGGTCGGTGGACGGGGCGATGTCGCGGAGCCATTCGTCCAGGTGGGCATCCTCCTTGCGCATGCCGCGTGGCCAGACGCGGTCGACCAGGATGCGTTTGCCGTCGTCGGGGGAGGGCGCCTCGTAGATGCGGCGGTAGGTGATGCGGTGGGTCATGGTGCACCATTTTGTGCATGTATCCGGTGGTCGGCGCGGCGCGTGCCCGGAGTGTCGGGGAACTGGCGGAGGCCGTCGTCCGCTGTACGGCGTGTCCGCGGCTGGTGGCCTGGCGGGAGGAGGTCGCGCGGGTCAAGCGGGCGGCCTTCCGGGATCAGGAGTACTGGGGGCGGCCCGTGCCCGGGTTCGGGCCGGCGGACGCCGCGGTGCTGGTGGTCGGCCTCGCGCCGGCCGCGCACGGGGGGAACCGCACCGGGCGGATGTTCACCGGTGACCCGTCGGGGGACGTGCTCTTTCCGGCCCTGCACGCCGTCGGGCTCGCCGACCGGCCGGACGCGCGGGAGCTGCTCGGCGCGCGTGTCACCGCCCCGGTGCACTGCGCCCCGCCGGGGAATCGGCCCACCACCGGGGAACGGGACACCTGCCGCCCCTGGCTCGTGCGCGAACTGGAGCTGCTGCGGCCGACGTTGCGGGTGGCCGTCGCGCTGGGCGGGTTCGCCTGGCAGGCGCTGCTGCCCGCGCTCGACAGCGCGGGGTGGCGCCCGCCGCGCCCGCGCCCGGTGTTCGGGCACGGAGCCGAGGCCGCCGTGGAACACGCGGACGGCGGGCCGGAGCTGAGGCTGCTCGGCTGCTACCACCCCAGTCGGCGCAACACGTCCACGGGCCGGCTGACCCCCGCCATGCTCCGGGAGGTGCTGCGCCGCGCCGCCCGGCTGGGCGGCCGGTGACGTTCACCGCAGGGCGTGCCGGACCCAGACGTTCGGTTCGACGTAGATGGCGTAGTCGTGGTCCGGCACACAGCGCACGGGCATCAGCTCGCCGGGCCCGTCGACCCAGCCGTCGGTGTCGAACGGCTGCCCGGTCCACTCCCGCCACTGGCCGAGGGAGCCGGTGACCACCATGGACGCGGGCGCCACCGAGTCGATCAGGCCGCCCGCGCGGAGGTGGGTGCGCAGCCACGGGTCGGTCGGCAGCCCGTCGTCCCGGGTGCGGAACGCGTACTCGGCCATGGGCGTGGCCGGCTCGTGGTGCTTGGCGTTGGGGCGGACGGGCGCGACCAGTTCGGCGAAGCCGCGGGCGCGGGCGTTGCCCCGGAGGGCGGCGACCATGCGGGAGGACAGGCCCCGGCCGAGGTACTCGGCGTGAATGGTGATGTCGATCGCGCTGACCGTGTCCGGCTCGGCGCCGCGGCGCCGGTCGGAGAACGCCCACAGCAGCACCTGGTCCCAGCCGGTGGGCGGCAGCGCGCCGCGCCGCGGGGTGTGCAGGGCGAACGGAACGCTGTGCCCACGGGCCACCACCTCGCCGTCCTCGTTCACCGCGGCGAGGGTGAACTCCGGGAGATGTCGGCGAGTCGGGGGAAGTGTGCCCAGCCGATGGGGTCGTGCAGGACGAACTCGGGCCAGGTGTCCGGTATCCAGAGCTGTTCTCGCAGGTCGGGGCGGTCGGCGATGGTGGTGATGTCGACATTCACCCGGGGAGCACAAGCGGGGGGCGCGGGTCAGAAGACGTTGCGGGCGCGGCGGTTCAGTTCGGCGACGCGGCCCCGCAGGGATTCGCTGGCGGTCACGGGGGTGATGTCCTCCGGGCGGGCCGTCCACTCCTGGCCGCCGCCGGGCGGGCGGAGCCAGATGGCGCCGTAGAGGTGGGCCATGACGCGGCCGACCTTGTCGCGTGAGAGGTCGCGGACCATCGTGCCGACTTCCGGGATGGTGGCGGAGGGTTTTCCTGTCATGGCCAGACTCCGGAGGGGAGATTCCGTACCGCGTGGTCAGCGTTCACCCTCACCATGCCCGAGCGCCACCCGGGTGAAATGCCGGAGGACAGGACTCAGAGCGAAATTTGAGGTTCTCCGGTGAACAGACGGTGTATCAGTGAGACCGCCGTTGCGAGCCGGGCCACTTCCTCGGCGGACAGGGTGGGGTTGGCGGCGCGGCGCGCGCGGGCCTCGTCCAGATGGTCGGGCAGGGTGGCGTCCGCGCCGTCGAGGAGCGCGGGGAGCACCCGTTCGGCCAGCGGGTACGGGCCGACCGCCGCCTCGGCGAGGATCAGCGCGGTCATGGCGTCGTCGAGGCCGGGCGGGCCCACCTCGGCGTTGCGCCAGTCGATCACGACCGGGCCGCGCGGAGTGAGCAGCACGTTCTCGGGGTGCAGGTCAAGGTGCACGATCCGGCCGGGCAGGGCGTGCAGGTCGCGCAGCAGGCGCGCGAGGGTGGCGCCGGCGCGTTCCGGCGGCTCCGCGCCGCTGAACAGCGCCTCCGCCATCGTCGGACCGGTCAGCCGCTCCAGCACCAGATCGGCCGGGGTGGGCTCGGCGCCGCGGTGGACCTCGGGAACGGGGTAGCCGTGGGCGGCGAGGCGCGCCATGAGGTCCGCCTCGCCGGTGGCGTCGAAGCCGTCGCGGTACCGGCGCAGCACGCGGCCCGGGCCGAACGCGTACACATCGGCGCTCCGGCCCGAACCGAGCAGTTCACCTGGTCGCACGCCTCCTACCCTACGAGCCCCCGGAACCGGTGGATGGTGCCGGCCATGGCCGCCGCGTCCGGTCAGCCGCCCTGGCCGCCCAGTTCAAACGCGTCGGCGAGCGCGCGGTACGCGGGCAGCGGGATGTCGTTGAGCGGATCCCCGGTGACCACCTGAAGCGCCAAGTGGTCCGCGCCGGCGGCCAGATACGCGTCGGCCCGCCGCCGGACAGCGTCCGCGTCGCCCAGCGCGAACACCGCCGTCAGCAGCTTGTCGCTGCCGCCGCCGGTGAAGTCCTGGTCGTCGAAGCCGAGGCGGCGGAGGTTGTTCGTGTAGTTGGGCAGGCCGAGGTAGAACGACAGATACGCGCGGGCGGTCGCGCGGGCGCGGTCGAGGTCCGTGTCGAGAACGACCTTCAGCTCGGGCGCCAGGACCACCGTGTCGCTCAGCACGTCCCGGGCCACGCCGGTGTGCTCGGGCGTGACCAGATAGGGGTGCGCCCCGGCCGCCCGGTCCCGGGCCAGCTTCAGCATCCGCGGCCCGAGCGCGGCCAGCACGCGGCGGTCGGCCGGCACCGGGTCGGGGGCCTCGTCCAGCGCGGTGAGGTAGTCGACCATCGCCGAGTACGGCCGCCGGTAGCGGTCGGTCAGGGCGCTGTGGCTGACCCCGAGGCCCAGCACGAACCGGCCGCCGTGCGCCGCGTTCGTCTCGTTGAACGCCCTTGCCACATCGGCCGGTTCGTGCTGCCAGATGCTGAGGATGCCGGTGGCCACCGTGAGCCGGGAGGTGGCCGCCAGCACCGGCACGGCCTGGGCGACGCCGGGGCTGCCGCCCAGCCAGAGCGTGCCGTAGCCCAGCTCATCCAGCTCGGCGGCGGCGTCGGCGATCTCGGTGCGGCGGGCCGGATCCTCCGAGCGCAGCGCACTGCTCCAGATGCCGACGCGGCCGAGGTCCTGGGCGAGAGGGTGCGCGGTAGTCGTTTCCATGCGGGCCAGAACCCCGCCGCGCGGCGCGGCTATTCCGTGACGATCTGGTCGCCCTCGATTCTCACCCGGATGGCGGGCAGCGGCGCGTTGGCCGGGCCGCTGATGACCTCGCCGGTGGCGGCGTCGAAGACGGAGTTGTGGCAGGGGCAGTGGAACTCGGCGCCGTCGGGCTCGACGCCGCAGCCCTGGTGGGTGCAGACGGCGCTGAACGCGACGACCGTCGTCTCGTCGGCGCGGAAGATCAGCGCGTTCTCGCCGTCGGGGGTGGTGGCGGGGGTGGCCTCGCCCACGGGGACGTCGGCCAGCGCGGCGAGCGTGCCGGGCTCGGCGGAGCCGGAGCCCTCGGAGTCCCCGGAACCCCCGGAACTCTCCGCGTTCCCGGAGTTGTCGGAGCCCGAGCCGCCCGGGGAGTCGGAGCTGTCGTCGCCGCACGCGGCCAGGGCCAGGGCGCCCGCGGAGGCGGCCGAGGCGGCGAGCAGGGCGCGGCGGCTGTGTGAGGTCGCAGTCATACCCCTGCACACGGAACGGCGCCGCCGCCGGTTCACTCCCCGGCCGGATTCGCCGATCGCGGGACGAAGCCGATCGCGGGATGAACCGGACGGAGCCCCGTCTCGTGTGATGAACGAGAACGTGACACGAGGGAGCGAACCATGGTCGGCTGGGGATTGCGGGTACTGGTGGCGCTGGGCCTGCTCGGCTCGGCGTGGGTGCACCTGGTCGTGTGGCAGGACTGGGCGCGTTACGACGACGAGGTCGGGCCGATGTTCCTGGTCAACGTCGGGGCCGGCGCCGTCATCGCGGTGGCCGTGCTGGCCTGGCGCGGGCACTGGCTGCCGGAACTGCTCGCGGTCGGCTTCGGCGTCGCGACGCTGCTGGCGTACGTGCTGTCGCTGACGGTCGGGTTCTTCGGCGTCGAGGAGCAGTTCCGTACGGACGAGGAGGTGTGGGGCGTGGTGACCGAGGTGGGCTGTGTGGTGTTCGGTGCCGCCCTGCTCGCCCTCCGCTTCGGCGGCAGGGCGGGCGCGCGTGGCTGAGGGGGCCGAGGACGAGCTCATGCGCGCGCTGCACGACGAGCACGCCGCGGCGCTGTGGTCGTTCGCCCTCCAGCTCACCGGCGGGGACCGGGCCCGGGCCGAGGACGTCACGCAGGAGACGCTGCTGCGCGCGTGGCGCCACCCCGGGGTGCTCGACCAGTCGGCGCGGTCGGCGCGGTCCTGGCTGTTCACCGTCGCCCGGCGCATCGTCATCGACAACTGGCGCTCGGCGGCGGCGCGGGCCGAGATCAGCACCGACGAGCCCCCGGAACGGGCGGTGCCGGACGACACCGAACGCGCCGTCCAGGGCTGGGTGGTCGCCGACGCGCTCGGCGAACTCTCCGAGCGGCACCGCGAGGTGCTGGTCCTGTGCTACTTCCAGGGTCTGTCGGTCGCCGAGGCGGCGACCCGGCTCGGCGTGGCCGAGGGAACGGTCAAGTCCCGTACCCACTACGCGCTCCGCGCCCTGCGCCTGGTGCTTGAGGAGAAGGGCGTGACCCGATGAGCGGGGATCCGTTCCGCACGTTCGACGGAGCCTATGTGCTGGGCGCGCTCTCGCCGCAGGACCGGGCCGCGTTCGAGGAACACATGCGCGGCTGCGACGACTGCTCGCGCGCCGTGCGGGAGCTGGCCGGACTGCCCGGGCTGCTCGCCCAGACGGAGTCGACGGCCGGACCGCCGCCGCCCGCCGACCTGCTGCCGGAACTGCTGGCCCGGGTGCGCCGGGAACGCCGCCGGCGGCGGGTGCTGGTCGCGGTCTCGGCCGGCACGGTGGCGCTGGCCGCCTGCCTGGCGCTGATGTTCACTTTTGTGAACGGCGGCGGCGAGGACGGGCCGGCCGGATCCCCGATGACGCCGGTCGGCGCGTACCCGGTGAGCGCGACGGTCAGCCTGGTCGAGGACGACGGCGGCACCCGGGTGGACATGCACTGCGCGTACGACGGAGGCCGCGGCGGCGACTATCTGCTGGTCGCGGTCGGCCCCGACGGGAACGTCGAGGAACTGGCGCGCTGGTACGCGCTGCCCAAGGACGAGGCGTCGCTGTCGGTGGGAACGCCGCTGCGGCGCGCCGACATCGCCTCGCTGGAGGTGCGCACGCCGGGCGGGCTGACCGTGCTGCGGCTGACCCCGTAGGAGCGGACCCGTTTCGAAGCAGGCGTGGGACCGGGGTGTCCCTCCCGGGGCCCGGTTCGCTAGGGTCGGCAGGCATGGCGCACAACCCTCACGCACCCCAGCCTCCGCAGGGTCCCCAGGATCACGACCCGGCCGGCAGCACGCAGATGTTCCGCGCGTTCGTCAACGACGACGCCGCCACGCGGCAGGCCACGCCGGGCACGCCCGCACCGGGCCCGCGCGTCGGTCTGATCGTGGGTGTCGTGGTCGCGATCGTGGTGCTCGCCGTGGTGGCCTGGCTGGCCCTCGGCTGAACGCGTCCGGGCGACGCGTCCTGGCCGCCACCGGGACGATCCGCTGAACTCGCCCGGACCGGCGGGGGCCGTCCGCCGGTCCGGTCCCCTCACTCCTCGGCGGTGAGCCCCTCGCGGAGCTGTGCCAGCGTGCGCGTCAGCAGCCGGGAGACGTGCATCTGTGAGATGCCGACCTCCTCGCCGATCTGCGACTGCGTCATGTTCCCGAAGAAGCGGAGCATGATGATGCGCCGCTCGCGGGCGGGCAGCCGGGCGAGCAGCGGCTTGAGCGACTCGCGGTACTCGACGCCCTCCAGGGCGCTGTCCTCGTACCCGAGGCGGTCGGCCAGCGAGCCCTCGCCGCCATCCTCCTCGGGGGACGGCGAGTCCAGCGAGCTGGCCGTGTAGGCGTTGCCCACGGCGAGCCCGTCGACGACCTCGTCCTCCGACACGCCCAGGCAGGCGGCCAGTTCGGGAACGGTGGGGGAACGGTCCAGGCGCTGGGACAGCTCGTCGCTCGCCTTGGTCAGCGCCAGCCGCAACTCCTGGAGGCGGCGCGGGACGCGCACCGACCACGAGGTGTCGCGGAAGAACCGCTTGATCTCACCGACGACCGTCGGCATCGCGAACGTCGGGAACTCCACGCCCCGTTCGCAGTCGAAGCGGTCGATCGCCTTGATGAGTCCGATGGTGCCGACCTGGACGATGTCCTCCATGGGCTCGTTCCGGCTGCGGAACCGGGCCGCCGCGTAGCGAACCAGCGGGAGGTTGAGCTCGATGAGGGTATCGCGCACGTAGCCCCGCTCGGGGCTGTCCGCGTCGAGCGCGGCCAGCCGCTGGAACAGGGAGCGCGAGAGCGTGCGGGTGTCGAGGTTGTCGGTCTCCGCGGGAGCTTCCTGCGGCAACGAGGGTAGGTGCGGCGCGGGTACGTGCGGCGTGCCGGTCGTGGTGAGCACCTTCGAGCTGCCCAGTTCTACGGACATGCCACCCCCTTGAGGTCGTGGACGGGTCGCGGCGGCGCGCTTCCGGATGTGACATCCGACGAGAGAAGGCGCCCTCTCGTGGATACCGGTCCTGCCGCCACGGCAAACGCGGTTCCCACAGAATGTCACATGTCATCAACGCGACGTAGCTTCATGTCGATAAAACGGCACAGCCGATGTGGGAGTTCCCGGAGTTGGGTCCCTCTTCGGACTTAGACGTCGAGCGGATTTGCGGCGCGCAGCCGGGTGAAGCTCCGGGACAGCAGCCGGGAGATGTGCATCTGCGAAACGCCCAGCTCGGCAGAGATCTGGGCCTGCGTCAGATCGCGGTAATACCGCATCAGCAGGATCCGCCGTTCCCTTTCCGGTAGTTGCACCAGCAGATGCCGCACCAGCGCCCGGTGCTCGACGCCGGCCAGTTCCGGATCCTCGTAGCCGAGCCGGTCGATCAGCCCGGGCATCCCGTCGTCGCGTTCGCCGGCCGACTCCAGCGACGACACCCGGTAGGCGCGGCCCGCGTCGAAGCTGGCCAGCACCTCCTCCTCGGGCAGTTCCAGCCGTTCGGCGATCTCCGCCGAGGTCGGCGTGCGCCCCAGTGCCACCGTGAGCTCCTCGGCCGCCCTCCGCACCCGCGCCCACAGCTCGTGCAGCCGCCGCGGCACATGAACGGTGCGCACGCTGTCCCGGAAGTACCGGCGGATCTCGCCGACGATGGTCGGCATGGCGAACGTGGGGAACTGCACACCGCGTGCGCTGTCGAAGCGGTCGATGGCGTGGATCAGCCCGATGGTGCCGACCTGGACGATGTCCTCCATGGGCTCGTTCCGGCCCCGGAAGCGCAGGGCGACATAGCGGACGAGCGGCAGATTGGCCTCGATCAGCGCACCGCGCACCCGCGCGTGCTCGGCACTCCCCGGGGCACAGCCGGCCAGCCGCTCGAACAGAGCCTGCGTCAGCGCCCGGGCGCCGGCACCCCGGCTCTGTGTCGCCGCCACTGCCGACCACCCCTTCACGGCCGTCACCACGGGCAAAAGCACTCATAGCATCACAAGACGGATCCACCGTGTGCAAGCACCCGATAACGACGTGTTGGTCAGCGCCCGGTCAACAGATCACCGACGGCGTCGGCGGCACCGGAGAGAGCCGTGAAGGCGAGCTGCGCGAACTCACCCGACCGGTCGGGAAAGGTCAGCACGGCATAGAGGACGGCGGCGAGCAGCAGATAGAGAGCGATCTTCCTCGCCTGCGCCAGCGTCATCGCCCCGCCTCCGTCCGTTTCGCTTCCTTCCCCGCCGTCCGGCGGGACACCAGCACGGACGATAGCCGAACAGGGCGCCCGCCGGAGGGCGGTGTCAGCCCGCCTGGCGAACGTACTCCTGGAGCCTGCGGATACGCGTCTCACTGCTGGGGTGCGTGCTCAGCAACTTTTCCGCGGTCCGGCCGCGCCGGTCCGCCTCCACCAGATCGCTCTGCCGCAGCACTTCGATCAGGGTCAGCGCGAAGCCCAGCTCCGCCGCCTTGCGGTCCGCGCGGAGCTCCGCGGCCCGGTCCACCGCCGCGAGCACATAAGGGCTGAGCAGCATCGGCACGAAGATCAACGGCATGCTCAGCACGGCGGCGATCACCGTGAACCCGATGACCGTGATCACGAAGACCCCGCCCATGCAGAACAGCTTGCGGGAGACGAGGAGCACCGCCCGCGTGATCTCGCGCAGCACGGCCCAGGTGACGCGCGTCGGCAGGGCGTACCACTGGCCCATCAGGCGGGCCCAGGAGTGCCCACCGGTGTGGTGGCCCAGCTCGTGCGCCAGCACGCCGGCCAGTTGGCCGGGCGGCAGTTCGGTGAACGAGCGCTTGGTCAGCCCGACGATGTGGCCCGCCGCCGCCACCGCGTTGATCTCGTCGCTCTCCTCGATCCACAACTCGTAGACCGTGTGGTCCACCCGGGCCCGCTTGGCGATCTCCACCCAGATGGGAGCAAGGTAGGAGAACTCCTGATCGGTCGGCGGTCGCAGCCGGAACAGGCGGCGCGCCATCAGCCGCTCGGTGGGGCGGTGGAACACCAGAGCGCCGGAGAGCACCCAGGCGATGGTCGCCACGGTGCCGGACGCGCCGCCGAACAGCGCCGCGGTCAGCGCACCGACGATGGCCAGGCTGCACACGAAGTGCGGGAGCAGCGCCAGCAGTTGCGTGATGGCCGTGCTGTCCGTCCCGCGCTGGATGCCGGAGATGACGTGGCGCCCGTCGTGCAGCGCGAGGTCGCGGGCCGGGTCGAAGACGCGGGTCGGTGGTGGCGCCGCGGGCGGCCGCGGTGGCACGGGCGGTGCGGGCGGCGGCGCGGACAGCGCGGGCGGCCGTTCGCCCGGGTAGCTGGGCGGGGGTGGTGCGGGCGGTGCCGACGGGGCCGCGGGGACGTCGCCGGGGTAGGCGGGCGGGGCCGCGGCGGGTGTGTGCGGCTGCTGGGGGTAGGCCGGTGGTACGTCTGTTCCCGGGTAGCGCGGCGGCATGCCGTCATCCCGTTGCTGGTCCGGCATTCTTCTTCCTTTCCTTACTCTTCCGAACTTCTCTTCCGTTCCGCTGACTTCCGCCGTCTTCCGGGCTTCCGCCGGCCCCCGGTCACCGGCTGAGCAGCGCCATCGGCAGCAGGAGCCCCCCGGCGGCGAACGCCGTCAGCCCGAGCCGCACCCAGCGCAGCTTCAGGGCGGCAATCCGGCTGTTGATGGCGAGCGCGCGAACGAGCCTGCGCTCCGCCGACTCATCCGTCTCGGCCAGCGCCGCCGGCAGTTCTCCCTGCCGGGCGGCGCGGAGGACGTCCCCGAAATAGGTGAGCGGGTCGCCCGCTTCCCACCGCCGCCGCCCGTACCGAGGCGCCACGGCCAGCAGGAACGCGGCCAGGGACAGGCCCAGGGACAGCGTTCCGCACCACCACAGGACCTGCCCGGCCACCGGCAGCGCCCCGGGGGTCCAGCCGCTCTGCGCCACCGTCCCGCCGAACAGTGCCGCGGCCGCCCCGAGCGCGGCGACGAGCATGGCCGCCTTGCTGTCGGCGCGGCCTATCTCCACCCGGATCTCGGCGAGCAGTTGCTCCGCCAGTGGCTGGGGAAAGCTCCGGGGCGGTGGATCGGGATCGCTCATGGCGCGTCACTCGCCGACTCCTGGGCCGCCCCCGCCGGGCCGTCGCCGCCGCCCGGAGGCAGGGACGGCGGCACGGCGGGCGGCGCGGCGTCCGGGGCCGCGAAGAGCTCCCGGATGGCGCGCAGGGTCTCCCGTACCGGTTCGGCCAGTTGGTGACTCTCCCAGTGCCCGCTCTGCTCCACCCGGTCGAGCAGGTCCAACTGCTGCGCGATGCGGGCCTCTTGCTCCTTGCTCATCAACTGCCGGATCTGCGGCAGGTCATGGGGCCGCTGAGCCAGTTCGAGCGCCCAGGGGACAACGCCGCGCTGCTCCAGGTACCAGGCGTAATAACGCGCCTTCTCGGCCAGCATCTCCTGTTCGTGCGCGAGGTCGGCCCGTTCGATCTGGTGGCGGTGCCGCTGCTTCAGCTCCTCCAGTTCCTGCCGTCCCGTCTCCCGGAGCCGTTCCAGGTCGATCTCCCTGGGTGCGAGCTGTGACTGGTAGGCCAGGTCGCGCAGTGCCGCCTGGTGGTTGCGGGCGGCCTCGTCCAGCGTCAGCCGGACCCCATAGGTCATGTGCAGCCCCAGGTCCTCGGCCAGTTGCGCGCGGGTGAGGTTGTCGCGCACCGCGGTCTCGGCACCCGCGCTGTCCTCGATGGCGAACCGGCGCGTGATCACCCGCAGCCGCTCCTCCAGCCGGGGGGTCACGTGCGCCGGCACGTCGCGCACCTGACTGGCGACCGTCCGGTCCGGGGCCACGACCCGCCACGAGACGTCGAGTTCGCCCAGGAAGGTGAACGCGTCGTTGTCGGATGGCAGAGGGAACTCCCGCTTGAAGTGGTGGATGCCCATGTCCACCTCGTGCACCGAGAGGAAACGGCCGCCGCTCAGTTCGCCACGCGTGGGCCGTCGCGGCGGGATGAAAACCTCGTAGCCGCCGTGCGCGCCGGTGAACACCAGGGCGTAGTCCACCTGGTGTTCGGGCGTGCGGCCGATGAACTCGAACCGGGAGAGCGGCCGCACCGTCACCACCGGGTCAACGAGGTCGGTGTCGCGCCGGGCGTGCTGATCCCACTGGGGTGCGTAGCGGTAACCCGCCATGGTGGCTCCTAACTGCGCTGGACACATGGGTCGCGCTGTTCTCGATGGGTGGTTGGCGGAGGTCAGGTCTCCGAGCGGGCGGTCAGCCCTCCGAGCAGGCGGTGGGCCACGGGAGGCGGCGGGCCGCCGTCCCGGCCGGGCATGACACGCAGCAGGTGGCAGAGCCGGTCGCGATCGGAATCGGACGCGACCAGTTGGGGGAGCAGCCCGGCCAGCACGGTTTCCACACCGGCCTCGTCCTCCGAGGTCAGCACCCACTCACGCAGGCGCTGCTGCGCGGCCGCGGTGATCCGGCGGTCCCCGAGCACCCGCCGCCACAGCGCGGTGAAGGCGTCGGTGACCGGCGAACCGGGCTCCGCGTCGTCGTACAAGCGCAGCAGCAACGGCCAGCTCGCGGGGTCGTCGAAGGGGACCTCCCGGCGGGCCGCGGCGGCCAGCAGCGTCTGGTGGGCGACCGCGCGCAGGGCCGGCGGGTCGGCGTCGCACCAGTCCGTCAACCGCCGCAGCACGATGCTGCCGGGCGTGTCGAGCAGCAGCAGTTCGGCCGCGTCCACCACGGCGGCCAGCTCGGCCGCCGACGGTCCGTCCGGTTCCCCGGCCCCGGGCACGGGGCGGGTGACCAGGTCGGCCAGGCTGTCCAGGGTCTGCGCCGGAGCCAGCGGCCCGACGAGGCCGTACGCGCGCAGAGCCGTCCAACGGCGGCGCGGGTGGCTGTCCGTGCTCCAGTCCCGCAGGACCCGGTGTACCGCCGGGGTCCCGGCGTCCGCGGCCAGCGCCAGCGCGTTGGCCGCCTGGACGCACAGCCGGTAGTCGCGGCTGGACGCCCAGTCGAGCAGCAGCCCGTGCATCGTGGAGGAGAAGTCGTGAACGGCCAGCGTCGCCGCGGTGGCCGCGGCGCGCGTCCGCACGAACGGGTCGGCGTGCCGGGCCAGGTCGGTCAGCCAGCCGGACATCGGGGCGCGCACCGCCGGATGACCGGCCCACGCCTCGCGGAGCAGCAGCTCCGCCGTGCGCGGGTCCTCGAACCGGGCCAGGGACTGGGGGAGCGGGCCCCAGGGCGTCTGCTCGTTCTCCTTGTAGCACCTGGCGCGGGCCAGCTTCATGCGCTCGGCCGGAGAGGTGCTGAAGATGGTGAGACCCGGATCCTCCTCCGGGGACTCCACCCGCTGCATCCGGTGACAGAGCCGGTCCCCGAACTCGGCGGCGGTGGCGTACGGGCCCTCGTCGCAGACGGCCAGCGCCAGCAGGAACGCCTTGTCCCGGAGCGTGACGGAGTCCTCGGGAGCGCCGAGCCACTCCCGGACCTGACCCAGCAGCGACTCCTGACCGAACTGGTCCAGCCGCTCGGCGTCGATCTCGCCCCGGTGGTAACGGGCGACCTCGGCCGCGAAGCCGGCGATCTGCGCCACCGGGCGGGCCTCCACGGCGAGGAAGGCCCGCACCTGCGCCACGTCCAGCAACGCGTCGACGACGCCCTCCACTTCGGCGGCATCACCGGTGTCCAGGTAGGCGCGCAGATGGGAGCGCAGGACGGCGTCGGCCGCGGGGGGCCGCCAGGCCACCGGGCGCACGTCCCGCAGCACCGCGGAGTTCTCCACGGTGACCACCAGGTACGCGTCGCGCTTGCGCAGGCGTTCCCGGCAGCGCAGCAGATGGTGCTCGCCCAGCGGCCGGCTGCGGCTGGTCGGCAGATCGGCGACCACGTAACCGTCCGCCGCCTCGGCCTCCTTGACGAGCACGGCCGGCCCGTCCTCCGGATCCACCGCACGGATACGCGCGGCTCCCACATGGCGCAGCAGCATCAGCGCGGCGGTGCCGCGACCGGAGTCGTGCTCGCCGCGCAGGATCACCACGCGCGACGCGCGCAACTCCTCCAGGGCGGCCACGAAGGCCGGGCTCTCGTGGAACACGTCGGCGAGCCGGTCCACGTCCCCGCCGAGCACTTCCCCGGAGCCCTGGAGCCGTTCCGCCACGGGCGCGCCGAAGTAGGCGTTTCCCATGACCACATGGCCGTGGACCCGGCCGCCGGAGACGCCGTGCTGATTCCCGGCCACCAGGCCGCCGCCAAACGAGGGCGGCGCGTAGTCCCGGAGTTCACGTGCCGCCGCCCACGCCTCGGTGGGGTGTTCGCCCTCCGCCGGTTCCGCGTCGGCGGACCGGTCCGTGTCCTGCTGCGGTCGGGGGGCGTCGGCGGCGGGCTGCTCCTCCGCGTTGCCGGGCGCGGGTGCCCCGTTGGCGTCCGGCTGCCGCGCCTCGGGCACGGGCACGGGCTCGGCGCTCACGGCCGCTCACCGCCGGTCCCGTCGCCGACGATCTTGTTCCCCATGACGACGTCGCCGCCGACCTGGCCGCCGGAGACGCCGTACTGATTCCCGGCCACATAGGGCCCGTTGAACACCGCGCCCGCCGGTGGCCGGGCGCCGCCGGGCCGACTGGCGGGACCGGCGTGCCCGCCGTGCTCCTCGTTCCCGGCCGGCTCGCGCTCCCTCGTCGGCTCCCCGTACAGCCAGCCGCGGACGGGACCCTCCTTGCCCTCCACCGTGAACGGGTGGAACGCGGCGCGGCGGATGCCGTGGTGGTCGTGGCGCACCACGCCCCCGAACACCGCCTCCGAGACGCAGATCACCGCGTCCTCGCCCGTGCCGCCGCTGTCCCGCCGGCGGCGCAGCTCGGCGCGCAGCGGCTCGCTGTCCAGGAGCCGGAACGCCTGGTCCAGGTCCCAGCCGATGACGCCGCCGAGAGCGCCGGGAATCTCGTCCAACGCGACCTCTCCGGCCGCCAGTACGGTGCGCAGCCGCACCCGGGAGCTGTCTGCCGCGATGCGGTTGTAGTCGTGCAGCCGGGCCGGGATCTCGGTGAGCATGGCGCGCAGCAGCGCGGCCTTGGGCACGGCCGCGCTCACCAGTGCCAGAACCCCGTCACCCCGGTCCTCCAGGCGCTGGTCGGTCCGGCTCACCCCGGCGGCGTCGAGCGTGCACTGCACCACCTCGTACATGTGGTGCCGTTTCACCCGCCGGACGACGTCGTCACTCCGGCCCGATCCCTCGATGTCGGCCAACAGGATGGTCTGATGCAGCGGTTCGGTCATGGCGGCCCCTCGTTCGGTGTTACCGGGTAGGAGGAGCAGCCTGCTGCAGGGGCCGGTTTCGTCGTAGGACGACGTACACAGACGGACTGTGACCGATGACGCACAACGGCTCGGGAAGGTCAGCTTCCCGCCGCGATCCGGCGCAGCACGTCCGGCTGCACCACCCAGATCTTGCGCCGGGCCGTGACCACCACGCCGTCCTCGCGCAGCTTGGTCAACAGCCGGGCGATCGCCTCCCGGGAGGCCCCGACCGAGCCGGCCAGCTCCTGCTGGCTCAGCGGGACGGTCAGCAGCAGCCCGCACTCCGTCCGGCGGCTGTGCGAACGCATGAGGTCGAGCAGCAGCACCGCGAGCCGTTCCCGCACGGTCAGCGAGGCGAACTGAAGCGCCCTGCGGTCGCCGGCCCGGACCCGGTCGATCAACAAGCCGGTCAACTGGTGGTGTGCGGCCGGGTGGTTCTCCAGATACTCATGGAACGACTCGCGGCTGACGAGCAGGCACTCCGCGCTCTCCAGCGTGGTGACGGTCGCGGAGCGCGGTTCGTGCGACAGGGCGGCGGACTCGCCGACGATGTCACCCGGCCGGCGCAGCGCGAGCAGAGCCACATACCCCCGGGCGGCGACCGCGGTCACCATCAGCCGGCCCCGGAGGATGAGCAGCACGTGCGTGGACGGGTCATGCTGGCGGATGACCTCGGTCCGCGCCTTGTAGGTGGTCTTCCGGCCCAGGCCGAGCAGCGCCGTCCGCTCTTTGTCCTCCAGCCGGCCGAGATATGGCACACGGTCGTCGAAGGGCGGAAAACCGATGACGTCAGGTGGCGCAATGTCGACCATGAATCCCCCAGAGTAGTCGCGCGCTGGTCCACCGTAGCCGTGTGGCGACGTCGGCACACCCCCGGCGTTTCGAGCGGTACCGCCGACCGCCGACCTCGCGGCCAACCGGTGACGTCTCGGGCGCACTGGGCATTACGGTTTTGGGGCGGTGACGTTCGTGGGCGGGGAGGGCGTGATGGCGGAAGGTGTACCGGCCGGGGAGCGGGGATTCGCCTCCGGTGGGAGCGCCGAACTGCGGGCGAGCGCGGGTGCGTTGGCGGCCGGGGTGGTGAACGGGGATGTCACCATCAATGGGGGCGGGGCGCGGCGGTCGGTGGCCTGGCCGTTGCTGGTGGGAGTGATTCCGACCGAGGCCGACTGCTTCCAGCACCGGGAGGCCGTGGACCGGCTCCGGGCGGCGGCGGACGAGCAGGTGCTGGCGGGCCTGGGCGGCGTGGGCAAGACGCAGCTCGCCGCCCACGCCGCGCGGGGCGCCTGGCGGGCGGGTGAGGTGGACCTGCTGGTGTGGGTGACGGCGACGACGCGCGATGCCGTCGTTTCCGCCTATGCCCGGGCGGCCGTGGAGATCCTGGGCGTGGACCCGCGGCATCCGGACCGCGCGGCCGAGGCGTTCCTCGCGTGGCTGGAGCCGACCGGGGACCGCGCGGTGCGGTGGCTGATCGTGCTGGACGATGTCTCCTCATCGGCAGATATGAAGGGGCTGTGGCCGCCGGCCAGCCCCCATGGCCGGACGGTGACGACCACCCGCCGCCGGGAGGCGGCGCTGGCCGGGCGCGGGCGGCGGATGGCGCACATCGGCCTGTTCACCGAGGACGAGGCGGCGGGCTACCTCACCGCGGTCCTGTCCGCGCACGGCCGAACGGAAGACCCGGCTCATGTCCGGGCGCTCGCCCGCGACTTGGGCTTCCTTCCGCTCGCGCTGTCCCAGGCCGCGGCGTATGTCGTGGACGCAGGGCTGCCGATTGAAGGGGAGGGTTCGTACCGGCGCCTGCTGGCGGACCGCACCCGGGCGCTGGCGGACCTGGTGCCGGAGTCGGAGCTGCTGCCCGACGAGCAGAACGCGCCGGTGGCCGCGACCTGGTCGCTGTCGATCGAGCGCGCCAACGCGATGCGGCCGACCGGGCTGGCCCGGCCCATGCTGGAGATCGCCGCGATGCTCTCGCCGAACGGCATCCCGCAGTCGGTGCTGACCAGCCGACCTGTCCTGGAACACCTGGGAATCGACGACCCGGCGCAGGCGGTCGCGGCCCTGCGCGCCCTGCACCGACTGAGCCTGATCGACCACGACCACGACCACGACCCCGGCCGAGCCGTCCGCATCCACGCGCTCGTCCAGCGCGCCACAAGCGACAGCCTCGCCATGGAGGAGCGGGAGGCGGTGGCCCGTGTGGCGGCCGACGCCTTCGTCGATGCCTGGCCCGACAACCACCCCGACATCATCATCACCCGCGGCAACCTCGCCCACTGGCAGGCCAAGGCGGACGCCTCGCCCCCCGCCTCACCACCGCCACCCGCCCAACCCCAGTAGCGCACGCGCCCGCGCCTCCGCGATCGCCATCCGTGCCGACCGTTCCGCCTCGGCGTGGTGGGGTGGCTGGCCGGTGACCTGGCCGGGCCATTTGCGGTAGAGCAGGCCGGGCTCGCGGGTGAACCAGCCCAGGGCCACGGCGTTGAGGGCCAGGGGATCAGGCCCGTGTCCTCCGAGGCCGGGAGGGCCATCCAGCCGCCCAGGGCCAGCAGCAACTCCCGCCGCACGCACAGCGTTCCGGGCAGCACAGGCGGGCGGTGGTCGTTCGCCTTCCAGTACTCCAGGACCGCGCCGCGGTCGATCGGGCCGTTCGGGGGGTCGTCGTCGAAGCCGACCGTTGTGCCGTCCGGGAGCAGGTCGAGGCCGCGGGACGTGGTCCAGCCGATCTCGGGGTGCTCGTTCAGCACGGCGATGTCCCGGGCCAGCGCGCCCGGCGGCAGCAGGTCGTCCGCGTCCAGGACCCGGACGTACTCCCCCGTCACCCGCGCGAGCGCCATGGTCCGCGTCACGCCGGGGCCGCCGGGGCCGCCCTGGCCGAAGCCGACGCGGGAGTCAACGGGGAGCAGCGGTTCGACCGTGTCCGTTTCGCCGTCCTCCTAGGGCCTGTATCGAGTTCCCGGTCGGATCAGCCCGCGGCGTCAGACGCGGTGCCCCCCCAGGCCCTTGGGGGCCTGGGAGGTACCCCCAGCAAGGCACCGGATCGCAGCTCATACCCGGCCGTATTCGCGCGATTCGGCTGGGGGCACCTCCCAGACGGAGTCTGGGGGAGCGGCGAGGTGCCGTGACTGGCGTCGCGGGCCCGGGCGGGAACTCGATACAGGCCCTAAATCACCCACCGCCACTGCCACCCGGCGGGCAACTCCTGTGCGGCGAGCGACCGGTAGGTCTCCGCGAGGAAGCCGGCGCCCGGCGCGTGGACGGCGGTGACGACCGAGACGACCTTGTCCACACACCCTCCTGACGCGCATGCGAGAGGGCGGGCCCCGCGCGTGGGGCCCGCCCTCTCGTCTGTCCTGCTCACGAGCGGTAGCGGAGGGATTTGAACCCTCGGTGGAGTTGCCCCCACACTCGCTTTCGAGGCGAGCTCCTTAGGCCGCTCGGACACGCTACCGGGAGGAAGCCTATCCCACGGTCCACGCCGGGAGAAAACCGGAAAGCGGACGGGGGTCAGCGGGCGCGGAAGAAGTCGGTCAGGAGCCGGCCGCAGTCGTCCGCGAGGACCGAGGCGATCACCTCGGGGCGGTGGTTGAGACGGCGGTCGCGCACGACGTCCCAGAGGGAGCCGGCCGCGCCCGCCTTGGGGTCGGTGGCGCCGTAGACCACCCGCTCCACGCGGGCGAGCACGCTGGCGCCCGCGCACATCGTGCACGGCTCCAGGGTGACCACGAGCGTGCAGCCGGTCAGCCGCCAGCTTCCGAGCTGCCGGGCCGCCTCGCGCAGCGCCAGCACCTCCGCGTGCGCCGTCGGATCGCCGGTGGCCTCGCGTTCGTTGCGGCCCCGGCCCAGCACCGGACCCGCCGGGCCGCCGGGGCCGAGCAGCAGTGCGCCGACCGGCACGTCCCCCGTTCCGGTCGCGGCGGCCGCCTGCGCGAGCGCCTCGCGCATCGCCGGCCGCCACGGGTCGCGCAGCGGGTCTCCGGTGGTCGCCAGTGACCCGTTGCCCATCAAGCGGTCGTCACCTGACCGCCTCCAGCACCTCGGAGCAGCCCAGCGCGTCGGCGATTTCGCTGAGCGCGTCGTCCGGTGTGAGCTTGAGCACGGTGTCGGCGTCGATTCCCAGATCGGTCAGGATGTCGGCGTCCCCGACCGGACCGCGCGGCACCGCGTCCGGGGAGCCGGGCTCGTTGTCGTCCTCTTCTTCCTCGTCGACGGCACCGTCCTCCGTGCCGTCGAGGTCCACGAGCTGGTCCAGGACGTCGGGGTCCTCCGGCTCCCGGCCCAGCAATTCATCGGTCAGCAGGATTTCGCCGTACGCGCTGCGCAGCGCCCGTGCGGCGTCCGAGACGAAGACCCGTGGGTCGTCCTCGCCGTCCACGCGGACGAGGCCGAACCAGGCGCCTTCCTGCTCGATGCAGACGAGAACGGTCTCGTCATCGGGAGTGGCCTCGCGGGCCAACTCGGCCAGCTCGTCGAGGCTCTCCACGTCATCGAGCTCTGTATCACTCGCTTCCCAACCATCATCGGTCCGCGCGAGCAGTGCGGTGAAGTACACCGTGACTCTCCCCACTCGGTTCGGCAGTGCCACCTGCATCGTGGCAGAAAAGGGGTGCGCTGTCGGGTAACTCGACAGTTCACCAACGGAATGTCCGGGGGCGCTGTTCCGCGCGCCGACGGACGGTTCGGGCGTGGCGTGGCGGGTCCCCGACCCGGTGCGGCATATGCCTTCTCCTCCCTCCTCGCACCACTCTCCACGTCGCCGCCGTTCTTTGTCCACCTGCGATCCACAACGGTAAACCGGCCGGTCAGTGCTGGAGTGTCGGTCCCGTTCGATACTGTCGAACCCATGCGGACCCATGTCGTCGACCACCCGCTGGTGGCGCACAAGCTGACCACACTGCGCGACGCGCGTACCGACTCCCCGACGTTCCGGCGGCTGGCCGATGAGCTGGTCACATTGCTGGCCTATGAGGCGACCCGTGACGTCCGCACCGAGCTGGTCGACATCAGGACCCCGGTCGCGGCCACCACGGGCGTGCGACTGTCCCATCCCCGTCCGCTGGTCGTGCCGATCATACGGGCCGGTCTGGGCATGCTCGACGGGATGGTCCGGTTGCTGCCGACGGCGGAGGTCGGCTTCCTCGGGATGATCCGCGACGAGGCGACGCTCGAGGCGTCCACCTATGCGAATCGCATGCCGGAGGACCTGTCCGGGCGGCAGGTCTATGTCCTCGATCCCATGCTGGCGACGGGCGGCACGCTGGTGGCGGCCGTGCGGGAGCTGATGCGGCGCGGTGCCGACGACGTGACCGTGATCTGCCTGCTGGCCGCCCCCGAGGGTGTGGAGCGGCTGGAGGGCGAGCTGGCCGGGGCGCCGGTGACGGTCGTGACGGGCGCCCTCGACGAGGGGCTGAACGACTCCGGGTTCATCGTGCCCGGCCTCGGCGACGCGGGCGACCGCATGTACGGAACGGTGGACTGACGGCCGGTCCGCGCGTTCCGCGCGGGCTCAGCAGGCGGGGGCGGAGGCGTCCGCAGCGGGCGACGCGAGTCCGTCCAGGCGGCGCTGGGCCTCGTCGGCGGCGGTGAGTTCGGTGAAGCCGTCGCCGATCACCAGGTCGACGACCGTGGCGGGGTCCGCGCCCTCCTCCAGGGCCAGCGGCTCGCCGTTTTCCGCGCCGTCGAGCTGGGTGGCCAGGACGGACAGCGCGCCGGACTCCTCGGCCGCCGTGGCGCCCAGGAGCAGCCCGGGGGAGGTGACTTGGCCGTCGAGCTCGCGCGGGGCGTTCTCCACCTTGCCGATGGTGAAGCCTCGCTCGGCCAGCGCGTCGGCGGTCTCCTGGGCCAGGCCGGTGCGGTCGGTGGCGTTGTAGACGTTGACGGTGATGGCGGCGGGCTCCGGGGGCGCGCTCGGCTCGTTCGTGCGCGTGTCGCGGGCCGGGGGCGCGCAGTCCTGGTCGGGGCGGGCGCCGGACTGGGCGCGCGGGGCGCGTCCGCCGTCGTCGTCCCCGGAGAACACATCGATGAGCTGAAGCGTGCCGTAGCCGATCAGGGAGAGCACGGTGACCGCGGCCACGAGCAGGAACACCAGCCTGCCGCGGCGCCGGCGGGGCCGCATCCTGGGGTACCGGTCGCCCGTCACGCGGAACTTCTTGCCGCCCATGCCCGGGGGCGTCAACATGCTCATGGACGCAGCGTAGTCAGGTGAGCGTCGGCCGCCTACCAAATGATCAGTTGAAATGCCGGTCGGGCCCCGAACGGGGCAACGGCCCGGGCCTACTCGAGCTCCAGGACCCGGGCGTGCAGCACTTGGCGCTGCTGGAGCGCCGCGCGAACCGCGCGGTGCAGGCCGTCCTCCAGATAGAGGTCGCCCTGCCACTTCACGACGTGGGCGAACAGGTCTCCGTAGAAGGTCGAGTCCTCGGCGAGCAGTGTCTCCAGGTCGAGCTGCTGTTTGGTGGTGATCAGTTGGTCGAGGCGGACCGGGCGCGGCGCGACGTCTGCCCACTGCCGGGTGTGGTCCCGGCCGTGGTCAGGGTACGGTCGTCCGTTGCCGATGCGCTTGAAGATCACACGGAGAGCCTACCGGGCGGGACGCTTGTGTCGCAGCCTCATGTCATGGTGACGAATCGGGCACCCCCCAGGCGTAACGGCCGACGGCGTGTGCGATCGCCTTGACGCCGAGGCCGAGGGCCGTCCGGCCGATGTTGCCGAGGTCGTCGCAGGCGGCGTGGTAGCAGGGGTCGTAGGCGACGCCCGCGGTGCCGCCCCAACGCTCCGCCTCTTCCGGGGACTTGATGCCCTCCGCGCCGGTGAACAGGCCGCCGGAGGGGATGCCCGCCTCGACGAACGGGGCGTAGTCGCTGCGGCCGTCGAACGGGGTGCCGCGCGGGGTGTGGCCGCGTTCCGTCAGGAACGCGGTGAGGTCGGCGGCGATGGCCGGGTCGCCGTCGTGGACGAACAGCCCGTGGTTGGGCGAGCCGATCATGTCGAAGTTGAGATAGAGGGCGATGTCCTCGCGGGCGGCCGGGGAGAGGCCGTTCACATGGTGCCGGGCGCCGAGCAGGCCGAACTCCTCGGCGGACCACAGCGCGAACCGCACCTTGTGCGGGTGGCGGCCGGCCGGGTCGGCCTCGGCCAGCCGCAGCGCCGTCTCCAGCACGCCGGCCGCGCCGGAGCCGTTGTCGTTGATCCCGGGCCCCTCGGGGACCGAGTCCAGGTGGGCGCCGGCCAGCACCACGCGGGAGGGATCGCCGCCGCGGGTCTCGGCGAGGACGTTGGTCGTGGTGCGCTCCTCGGCCAGCTCCGCCAGCTCCAGACGGACGGTCACCGGGCGGCCGGCGGCCAGCTCGGCGGCGAGTTCGCGGCCGGCGTCGCGGGTGATGCCGCCGGTGGGGATGGCGTCGGGATCCGGGCCGCCGAGGGTGCCGGACAGCTCGCCGGGCGCGTTGTTGAAGACGAGCGCGCCCACCGCGCCGGCCGCGGCTGCGTTCGCCTGTTTGGCGGCGAAGGTGCAGGTGCCGCGTTCGATCAGCGCGATGCGGCCGGTGTGGGCGGCGGGGTCGAAGTCGTCGGCGGCGCAGCCGGTGCCGGCCGGGGCGAGGCCAGCGGTCAGGCCGCCTTCGGGCGTGTTCGCGGTGTAGGTCAGCGCGTTCACGGGGATGTCGCGCGGCTGGTCGCCGAGCACGGTCAGCCGCTCGGTGACCGGCTCGCGGTAGGGGAACGTGAAGCGCTGGTAGGTGACGCGGTAGCCGGCCGCGGTCAGGAGCGCGCCGGCGTACCGGGCGGACCGGTCATGGCCGGGGGTGCCGGCGGCGCGGTTGCCCCCGGCCTCGTCGGCGATGTGCTGGAACGCCGCCAGGTGGCGCATGGCGCCGTCCGCGGTGGTGCGTGCGACCAGCGTGCGCGCCAGCGCGTCGCCCTGAACGTCCGCCGACGCGTTCGGCGCGTCGGTCGCCGCCCGTGCGGGGCCGCCGAGCAGCAGGGAGACGACGGTGAGCGCGGCCAGGGCGAGGGAGCCGGACCGCCACGGAAGAAAAGTCACGAAATGGGACTTTATCCCCCTGGGGTTCCCTCGCCGGGTGGCCGCGCGGCATGTCTCGCCATCCGAGAACCCGTTGACCTCGCGCCGGATACGTCCGAGAGTTCGATTATGCGAAGGGTGGCGGCGTGGACGGTGTGATCACCGGCTTCGCGATCATCGCCACCGTCATCGCGACCGGCTACCTCCTCGGCCGGCGCGGCTCCCTCGGCGAGAACGGACGGGAGGTGCTGACCCGCCTCGCCTTCCACGTGGCCACCCCCGCGCTGCTGTTCGTGACCCTCGCCCGGGCCGATCTGACGGTGATCTTCTCGCCGTCGCTGCTGGCCACCGCGCTGGCCACGTTCCTGTCCGCCGCGGTGTTCATCGCGGTCGGCGCGGTCCGCCGGTGGGGCGTGGGCCGGACCACGATCGGCGCGCTGTGCTCCGCCTATGTCAACGCGGGCAACCTCGGCATCCCGATCGCCGTCTATGTACTCGGTGACGCCTCGCTCGTCGCGCCCGTGCTGCTCTTCCAGCAACTGGTCCTGACGCCCGTCGCGTTGACCATCCTCGACCAGGCCGGCGCGGACGCCGCCCGGCGCACGCTCCGGCAGCGCCTCACGACCCCCTTCCGCAACCCGGTGGTCTTCGGCTCGCTCGGCGGCGTCGCGGTCTCCGCCTCCGGCTGGTCCCCGCCCGGCGCCCTCCTCGAACCGGCCATCCTCATCGGCAACATGGCGGTGCCCGCCGTGCTGCTGGCGTTCGGCATCTCGCTGCGCGGCAGCAGCTTCCCCGGCCGCGGCGCCGAACGCGGCCCGGTGCTGCTGTCGGCGGGCCTGAAGTCCCTCGCCCAGCCGGCGATCGCCTGGCTGGTCGCGGCCGGGCTCTTCCGGCTGGACGCCACCGACCAGCTCAACGTCGTGGTGATCGCCGCCCTGCCCGCCGCGCAGAACCTCTTCAACTACGCCGCCCGCTACGACATCGGCGCCCGGCTCGCCCGCGAGTCGATCCTGCTCTCCACGCTGCTGTCCGTCCCGGTGCTCACCGTGGTGGCCGCGCTTCTCGGCTAGCGGCGGTCCTAGGGCCTGTATCGAGTTCCCGCCCGGGCCCGCGCCGCCAGTCACGGCACCTCGCCGCTCCCCCAGACTCCGTCTGGGAGGTGCCCCCAGCCGAATCGCGCGAATACGGCCGGGTATGAGCTGCGATCCGGTGCCTTGCTGGGGGTACCTCCCAGGCCCCCAAGGGCCTGGGGGGGGGCACCGCGTCTGACGCCGCGGGCTGATCCGACCGGGAACTCGATACAGGCCCTAGACCTCCAGCATCCACCGCGTGAACACGCACGACGCCATGACGCAGAGCGCGGCCGCGGGGTAGAGGCTGGCCCGGTTGAACAGGGCCATCGCGTTGCCCGGGGCCGGGTCGCGCAGCAGGCGCACGCCCGGGACCAGCAGCGCCGAGCAGCCGATCAGCAGCATCGCGGCCATGCCCGGCCAGCACAGGGAGGGCCAGGCGATCGCCATCAGCCCGGCCCCCGCCACCGTCGCCACCAGCAGCGAGCCGAACGTCAGCGCGCCGCTGACCCGGTGGCCCCAGACGACGGGCACCGTGCGCACCCCCAGGTGAACGTCCTCCTCCACGTCGGCCCAGTCGTTCACGATGTTCCGTCCGCCGATCTCCCAGGTCGCCAGCCACAGGCAGAACAGCCACAGCACTGGCCGGTCCGCCTCGGCCGTCATCGCGAACCAGCCGAGACAGCCGCCGAGCGCCACCACCACCCCGGTCAGCAGGAACTTGAACGGCGTCACGCGCGCCAGCGCGCAGTACGCGCCCTCCAGCAGCGCGGCGACGGCCAGCAGCACCGCGCACACCCAGCTCAGCAGCGCGCCCAGGACCAGCGCGGCCGTGCCCAGCACGGCTACCCAGGCCGCGCCCGTCACCGGGCTCAGCTGGCCCTGGGCCAGCGGGTGCCGCCCCCCCGCGCAGTCGATGTCGAAGCCCTGGTACGCGCGCAGATAGGCGAACCGCTCCCGGTCCAGGCGCGCGTCGATGAGGTCGTTCGCGGCGAAGACCGCGAAGTACCCGGCGAGGCAGACCAGCAGGCACAGCGCCAGCTTGCCCGCGGGCGGGGTGCTGTCCGCCAGCAGCGCGCCCAGCAGCGGCTGCGCCACGCTGAGCGTCGCCTGGGTGCCGCGCGAGAAGCCGTAGAGCGCGCGGACCTGGCCGCCCAGCTCCGTCAGCACCGCCATGCCGCACCCCCTTCCGTGCCTTCCGCGCCGGACCCGACGTACGCGTGCGCGAACGCGGTGGCGTGCGGCCCCGGCTCGGCGAGGCGCTGAAACGCGGCCAGCCGCAGCCGGAGGGCGAAACGCGGGTCGTCGCCCGCGTCGGCGGGCAGGTGCAGCAGCCGCAGCAGCCGGTCGGAGAACTCCTGTACGCGCCACACCTCCGCCAGTCGCCGCCGCGCGTAGCCGTCGAGGGCGGCGTCGTCGCCGTCGCGGTGGTGGCGGACGAGGGCGTCGGCGAGGTCCACGGCGTCGGCGATGGCCAGGTTCATCCCCTTGGCGCCCGACGGCGTGAGCAGGTGCGCCGCGTCCCCGGCGAGCAGCAGCCGCCCGTGCCGGGGCGGCTCCGTCACGCTGCCGCGCATCCGCAGCACCCGCACCTCCAGGAGGTCGCCGATGCGCGGCAGCTCCTCGCCGAGGCGGGCGGCCAACTGCTCGCGAACGCGCCCGGCGGGCCAGCGCTCGGGCGTGTCGCCGGGCGCGCACTGGAGATAGAACCGGGCGAGCCGGGAGGTGCGCGGCATCATCCCCGCGAAGCCGTCCGGTGACACCGCGTAGACCACGCCCGCCACGGGCCGGTCCACCTCGGCCTGCACGGTCAGCCAGTCGTAGGGGTAGCGCCGGTGCAGCACGCGGTGGCCGGGGGGCAGCGCGGCGCGCGAGACGCCCCGGAAGCCGTCGGCGCCGATCACGTGGTCGCACGCGATCTCCAGCCCGTCGCACAGCACGCGCGGCCGGGGGCCGGTGACCTCGGACAGGGCGCGCACGGCCGTGCCGAACAGGGGCGCGCGGCCGGCCCGTTCGAGCTGGGCGATCAGGTCGCGGACCAGGAGCTGCTGGGGGTAGACCCAGTGCCGCAGGCCGCCGGAGAGCGCGCCGTAGTCCACCCGGACCGAACGTCCCAGGCAGCGGAAGTCGCACCAGCCGTGCCGGACGCCCTCGGCCAGCAGTCGGCCGGCCAGCCCGTGGCGGCGCAGCGTCTCGACGACGCGGTGTTCCAGCAGCCCGGCGCGCGGCCGGGTCTCCACGTGCTCGCGCGAACGCCGTTCCACGACAAGGAAGTCGACGCCGGCGCGGTGCAGCAGGTCGGCCAGGACGAGACCGGCCGGTCCGGCGCCGATGATCGCCACCTGGGTACGCAGCCGCCGCATGGATGTGCCACCTCACAGGGCCGGCACGGCGCCGGGATTGAACAGTTCGTTGATCAGTGCCAGCGGGTCGTCGCCGTGCCAGAGCAGATAGGTCTTGTAGCAGGCCGGCCGGCTCAGGCCGCCCTCGCCGTGCCAGTGGCGGCGGCCCGCGTCCAGCAGGGTGCGGCGGTGTCCGGTACCGGCCGCGTGCAGCGCCGGGCCAAGGGGGATCGACGTGCTGGTGAGGCAGGGCTCCAGGGCTGGGGAGAGCCCGACCCGGGCGACGACGTGGTTCACCGAGAGCGCCTGCCCGTCGTGCCGGGTGGTGGCGGAATACCGCACCAGGACCTCCCCGCCCCTGTCGATCCGGAGCAGCGCGGGCACGCCGTCCCCGGTCTCATGGGCGGGGGCTCGTAACTGCGCGAGACAGTGCAGATGCAACGATTCGCCTGCCAGCGACTCCAGGAGCGTCGTCGTCAGGCCGTCGCTGCTCAGGAGCATCCGCGTCAGGGGCGAGGCGAAGCCCCGGATGCGAGTGCGGGGATCGGCCGCGCCGTTCAGCGCGGCGCCGAAGATCGCGTCGAGGGGGACATCGAGCGGAACGTCGAGGGGGAACGCGAGGGGCAGGACGCCACACGGCGTCGGAATCGACATCTGATCACTCCTCACCGGCGGGCATCCTTGAGTGCCAACGCGCCTCGGCCCCCTCAGGTCACGGCCCGCCCCCCGGCGGTCCCGCGCCGGGCGGGCAGAATCCACCTCATGGCCTCCGCACCGCAGTCCCCGCCGCCGTCCACCTTCGACGCGCTCCTGGCCCTGCTCCAGGAGCGCCGGGACGCGCTGACCCGTTCCCAACGGCTGCTGGCGGAGCGGGTGATGGCCGATCCGGAGGGTGTGGCGTTCATGACCGTTTCCGAGCTGGCCTCGGCCGTCGGGGTGAACGAGGCCACCGTGGTGCGGTTCGCCACCAGCCTGGGGCTGGAGGGCTATCCGGGCCTGACCCGGCTGTGCCGGGAGCGGCTGCGCGAGCAGGCCCAGTTGCTGCGCCGGTACAGCACGCTGGAGCAGTTGGGCGGGGAGGGCGGCGGCGATCTGATGGACCGGGCGGTCGCGCTGGACCGGGCCAACATCACGCGCACCTTCGCCCGCATCGACCCGGACACGTTCCAGGCGGCGGTGCGGTCGCTGGCCGAGGCGCCGCGGGTGCATGTGCTGGGGCTGCGCAAGTGCCATGCCCCGGCCCAGTTGCTGGGCTATCTGCTGGGGATGGTGCGTGAGGAGGTCGCCACGCTGGCCGCCGCGGCGGGCGGGCTCACCGACGAGCTGCGGCGGGTGCGGGAGGGCGACTGCTTCGTGGCGCTGTCCATCCACCGCTACGCCGCCGACACGGTGCGGGCGGCGGCCTGGGCGCGCGAGCGGGGCGCGCGGTGCGTGGCGCTGACCGACAACCCGGCCTCCCCGCTGGCGGCCTCGGCCGAGCACGTCTTCTACGTGGAGGCGTCGGGGCCCTCGGTGCTGCGGTCGCTGACCGCGTTCACCTCGCTGGTGCAGGTGCTGGCGGCGGACGTGGCGCGGGTGCGCGGGCAGGACGTGCGCTCGGCGCTGCTGCGCGAGGAGGAGCTGCTGGAACGGTTCAGCGTGTACCACCCGGAGCACTCTTCAGGGCGATGAGGGCGGCGCGCAGCCGGGTCAGGGAGCCGGCCAGCCAGGGCAGGGCGAGCGGGTCGGCGGCGCGCAGCGCGGCCCACCGTTCGGCTTCGGTGTCGCCGTAGAGCAGGCTGGTGGCGACCCGGAAACGCAGGGCCCGGGGGTCGTCGCCGAACGCGTCGCCCGGCAGCACGCCGACGCCGTGCCGCTCCAGCAGCGCGTCGGCGAGCGTGGCGGCGCCGTCGATGCCGGTGGCGGCGAGGGCGGGGCGCAGCGGCTCGAAGTCGGGGTAGAGGTAGAAGCCCGCCTCGGGGCGGCGGGCGAGCGCGCCGGCCGCGGTGAACTCGGCGTGCACGGCCCGGGCGACGGTGGCGTGCAGGCGCGCGGCGGCGGCGATGTGGGCGGTGACCTCGGGCGGGTCGGCCAGCACATGGGTGGCCACCGCCTGCATGGGCGCGGCGAGGCTGGACCACACCTCGCTCGCCACGCCGGTGAGTTCGGCCAGTAGCCGGCCGCCCCAGGGGCCGGCGGGCAGCCGGGCGAAGCCGATGCGCCAGCCGCCCAGGGCCAGGGACTTGCTCAGCCCGGTGGTCACCACGGTGCGTTCGGGCAGCAGCGCGGCCGGGCTCTCGGGGGCGGGTCCGCCGCCGTGGATCAGCTCGCCGTAGATCTCGTCGGCGATGACGGCCAGCCCGTGGCGTTCCGCGAGGTCGCAGACGGCGCGCAGGTGGTCGGGGCGGGCGACGGTGCCGGTGGGGTTGTCGGGGACGGTGAGGATCAGCACGCCGGGCCGGGTCTCGGCGAACACCCGGGCCAGTCGCTCGGGGTCGGGCACGCCGCCCGCCTCGGGCGGCACGGGCACGCCGATCACGCGCTTGCCGGCCAGCGCGCTCTGGGCGGCGTAGCTGACCCAGGCCGGGCGGGGAAGCACCACGTCGCCGGGCAGCGCGGCGAGGAGCGCGAACAACAGTGCCTTGCTGCCGGGCGCGAACACCACTCGTTCGGGTTCGGTCGCCAGCCCCCGACGGGTGAACCAGCCGGCGGCGGCCTGACGCGCCTGCGGGGAGCCGGCCACCGGGCCGTAGCCGTTGCGCCCGGCCGCCGCGGCGAGGACGGCCGCGACCGAGTCGGGCACGGGGAGGCCGGCCTCGCCGAACGCCAGATGCAGCAGCGGCTGCCCGGCGGCGCGCCGGGCGCGCAGGGTCTCGTCGATGGCCAGGGTGGCCGAGTGTCTTACCATGCGGCAAGTTCTACTGCATGGGCAATGGTCGATGCAATGTTAATTGCATCTCCTGCGCGGACCCCCTATTCCCCGCCTCCTCCACCGCCACCACCGCCGCCGTCCCCGCCACCGCCGTCCCCGCCGCCGCCGTCGCCTCCGCCGCCCCAGCCGTCGCCCAGTCCGCAGACGACGGCGAAGAAGTGCGCCAGCACCACATCGAGCGGGTCCGCGCTCGCCAACTCCACCCGTGCCAGCGGCAGTACCACCCGCCCCCGCAGCTCCGACCGGTCGGGCCGCCCGAGCAGCGCCACTCGCCGCCCGTCGCACAGCAGCACCGAACGGCGGTAGTCCTGCCGCCGCAGCTCCCAGTCGCCCCACCGCGTCCGCAGCTTCACGGCGCGCCGCGACTTGAGCGCGCTGCGGACGACCGACAGCGTCGCCGGCTCGCCGCCGACCGTCACCGCCAGCGGGGGAACGGGCACCCGCAGCGCCGCCACCGTCAGCGAGTGCGACCCGCGCAGCCGCACGGCGGGCAGCCCGTCCCCCACACGTCCGCCCGCACCAGCCGCCGGTCCACCGTGACCACCACCGCGCCGAGCGGGCCGGGCGCCGTGCGGCGCGCGATCCACAGCGGCACGTCCTCGTGCGCCGCGCGCGCCGCGGCCGCGTACACGGCCGCCGGACCGCCGCTGTGCCGCACCGCCAACTCGCCCAGCGCGGGCGAACTCGGCCGCGTTGCGCGGCCGGAGCGGCTGCGCCGCCCCCGTGACACGGATGACCGGCACCACGCCGCGCTCCTGGCGCAGCCACGCCAGCGGCCGTTCCGTCCCGCCGCCGCCCAGCCACTGCCCGCGCAGATACGCGTCGGCCATGGCCGTCAGGTTGAGCTCGGCCAGCGGCGTGCGCCGCCCGCCGACCACCAGATCATGCTCGCCGAGCCGTATCCGGCTCGCGAACGGATTCCGCGACGTCTCCTCGTAGAGCGTGCGCGGCATGGCTCCCCCTTTGCCGTCGCAACCGGTCGGCGTCGGTTCACGACCGGGAAGACGCCGCCGACTCCGGCGCCGTTCCGCGCGGCGGCCGGGGCCCACACAATAGGACGGTGCGACAGAACGAGGCGCCGACCGGGGACATCCGCGCGCTCTCGCGACGGCTCGTCCTGCTCGACAACGGACCCGGGCCGGCGCCCGTCGCCGACCTGGCCGCCGGCGCGCTCGCCGGCGTCCTCGCCGGGCTGCGCGCCCACCCGACGGAAGATCGCGAGGTCCTCGCCGCCACCGGCGAGTTGGCGGAGATCACCGGCTGGCTGCTCTTCGACGCCGAACGGCACCCCGCCGCGCGCCGGGCCGCCCGGCTGGCGCTCGACCTCGCCGACCGCGCCGGGGACCGGCCCATCCAACTGCTCACCCTCCAGAACACCGCCCTCCAGGACGAATGGCTGGGCCGCCCCCGGCACGCGCTCTCCCTCGCCCGCGCCGTGCTGGACGCGCGCCCCCTGCCACCCCGCGCCGAGGCCGTCTTCCGGCTGCGCGCCGCCGCGGCCGGGAGCGACGCCGAGACGGCCGCCGCGTTCTCAGACGCCCGGGCGCTCCTCGCCTGGGGCGGTGGTCGGCGCCCCGACCCCCCCATGGTCGTGGTGGCTCACCGGTCAGGAGATCGACGGCCAGCAGGGCGGACTCCACCACGCCCGGGGCGAGTTGCGGCAGGCCGTCCCGCTGCTGCGCCGCGCCGCCGGAGGTGGCAACACCGGCTACCGGGGGCTGTTCGCCGTGCGGCTGCTGGCCTGCCTGCTGGAACTGCGCGCCTGGAGTGAGGCCGAGGACGTGGCGACGGCGCTGCTCCCGGCCGTGCCGGACATCGCCTCGACCCGCACCCGCCGACTGCTCACCACCACAATCCGGCGCGGAAGCAGACTGCCTGGGCTGCCCGGGGGCGTGCGCGACCTCCTCCACCTCCTGCACCGCGCCGCGCGTTTCAGTGCAACCCCCGGCGGGGGTCGCGCAGTCTAAGACCCTGTGGCTGCACACATGATCGTCTGCGGAGACGACGCCCTGGCCGCCCGGCTCGCCGCCGAGCTCCACGACGTCTACCGGGAACGCGTCACGCTCGTCGTCCCGCCCACGCCCACCGACGACGTCAGCTCCGGCGCCCCCGGCCGGGCACGCGCCGCCGCGCTCCTGAGCCGGATCACCGCCGTGATGACCCGCCCCGGCGCGCCCACGAACGCCGGCGAATCCGGCGAACTCCCCATCCCCATCCGGGAGCTGACCGCCCCCGAGGCCACCGAGGAGGTGCTGCGCCGGGCCGGCGCCGGCACCGCCACCGCGGTCGCCCTCGTCCACGAGGACGACGAGGCCAACATCCGGGGCGCGCTCGCCGCCCGCCGCGTCAACCCCGGGGTCCGGCTGGTCATCCGCCTCTACAACCGCAAGCTCGGCCAGCACCTGGCCCAACTCCTCGACCAGGCCGCCGCCCTGGCCCGCCCCGGCCTCGACCTGGCGGCCGTCGACGCCGCCACCACCGTGCTGTCCGACGCCGACACCGCGGCACCCGCGCTGGCCGCCAGCGCCATCGCCGGCACCAGCAAGGTCGTGCAGGCCGACGGCCTGCTGCTGCGCGCCGTCGAACGCACCCCGTCCGGCAGCGGCGAGCTCGCCGACCCCGGCCTGTGCACCCTCGCGCTGCTGTCCGCGACCAGCAACGACCCGGGCGCCGACGACGGTTCGGACGCCAGCGGCCCCGGCGGCCCGTTGCTCCTGCCCGACGACGACACCGTCCGGGCCGCCACCGGCCGCGGCGCCATGGTGCTCCAGACCGTCACCCACACCAGCCCTCCGGTCTCCCCGCGCCGCATGCGGGGCCGCGGCACGCTGCTCGGCGAAATCTTCTCGCGCCGCCTGCGCTGGGCCCTCGCCGGCTTCACCGTCGCCGTCTGCGCGCTGGCCGCCACCGCCTCGCTGATCACCGGCGACCCCGCGCCGCGCGCCATCCATCTCACGCTGCTGGACCTGTTCGCCATCAACGACCCGGCCGTCGGCGAGCCCACCTCCCGCCAGGCCCTGCAACTCCTCACCGGGCTCGTCGGACTGGCCCTGCTGCCCATCCTGGTGGCCGGCGCGCTGGAGGCGCTGGGCGCGTTCCGCGGCGGCTCGGCGCCGCACCGCCCGCCGCGCGGACTGGCCGGACACGTCGTCCTGCTGGGCCTGGGCAAGATCGGCAGCCGGGTGCTGACCCGCCTGCGGGAGCTGGGCATCCCCGTGGTGTGCGTGGAGGAGGACCCCGAGGCCCGCGGCATCCCGCTCGCGCGGCGGCTGCGCGTTCCGGTCGTCATCGGCGACGTCACCCAGGAAGGCGTGCTGGAGGCCGCCAAGATCGACCGCGCGCAGGCCCTCCTCGCCCTCACCAGCTCCGACACCACCAACCTGGAGGCGACGCTCTACGCCCGCACCGTCAAGCGCGACCTGCGCGTCGCGCTGCGGCTGTACGACGACGACTTCGCCACCGCCGTCTACCGCACCCTGCGCACCGCCCACCCCGGCGCCCTCACCCGCAGCCGCAGCGTTTCCTCGCTCGCCGCGCCCGCCTTCGCCGTGGCCATGATGGGACGGCAGATCCTCGGCGCGATCCCCGTGGAACGCAAGGTGCTGCTGTTCGCCGCGCTGGAGATGGCCAACTACCCGCGGTTCGCGGGCCGGACCGTCGCCGAGGTCAACCGGCCCGGCGCCTGGCGCCTGCTCGCCCTTGACCTGGCCGCGCCGGGCGACCGCCGCCCCGATCTGGCCATGGCGGCCGGCCGGGAGGACGACGGCCCGGCACCCACCGGCCTGCTGTGGGACCTGCACCCCGGCTATGTGCTCAAGCCCTCCGACCGCGTGGTGATCGCCGCCACCCGGCGCGGCCTGGCCGAACTCCTCGGCCGCGGCCCCGGCCCCCGGCCCCGGTGAGATCATCCGGGTTCGCCTTCGCGACAGCGAACGGCCCGCCGCCCCTTCCCGGCCGGGAAGGAACGACGGGCCGCCACCGCACGCCCGCGAGCGCTACCGCAGCATCGCCAGCAGCGACTCACCGTGGTACGTGAGCACCGCGCGCGCCTCGTCCGAGACGCCGCGCGCGTCGAGCCCGTCCAGGAACCGCTCCACCGCGCGCCGGGCGTCCCGCACATCGCCGCGCGCCAGTTCGCGTTCGGCCTCGTCCAGCGCCGCCGTCAGCCGCCGGGCCGCCGAGCCGTCCACGTGCTCGGCCACCCGATCGCGCAGCGCGTCCACGGCCCCCGGCGCCCAGTAGTCCGGCACCGGCACCTCGGCGAAGTCCATGTCCGAGGCGAGGTAGAAGCCGGTGTACGACGGCTGGTTGTACGTGGTCTGCTGCCGCGCCACCTCGGCCCGGTACTGCGGGTCGTGCATCAGCGTGTACAGCTTGTGCTCCGTCAGCTCGGTGCTGACGTACACCCGCAGCCCGGTCCCCGCGTCCGTCGGCACGACCAGTTCCTCGCGCCAGTCGCCCAGGACGTCGGCGACCAGCGACGGGTTGCCCTTGGAGTGGTTGTTGGTCCGGGTGCCCTCGGCGGTCAGCAGCGTGCCGCGCTCCCAGTCCTGGATGACGGTGTCCTGCTCCAAGTGGCCTGCGCCGCCGATGATCTGGGTCGTCATGTCGCCGGCCCACCGGATGCTCTGGTTGGTGCCCGGCGTGGTCTCCGCGATCCGCCGCCCGTCCGCCGTCCACAGCCCGATGCCCAGCGGGTTGGTGCCGCCCTCCGGGTGGTTGGCCCAGGTCTCGATGCCCGGCTCGCCCGGCACCACGTCGCCGATCATGCCGCGCCCGGTGTCCACACCGGTGTAACCGCCGTACAGCACCTCGCCGGTCGCCGCGTCGCGCAGCGCGTAGCCCAGCGGGGCGTAACGGCCGCCCTCGTGCACGGTGTAGATCTCCAGGCCCGGCCGCGCCGGGTCGATGTCCGTCACATGCATCGCGTCGCCGTGCCCGAGCCGCGCGTCCACGCCCGGCGTGGCGCTGCCCTCCGGCATCTCGGCGAACGAGCTGTACAGCAGGCTGCCGTCGTCGTCGATCGTCGCCGAGCCGTAGACGATCTCCTGCCGCCCGTCGCCGTCCACATCCGCCGCGCTGAGCGAGTGGAAGCCCTGCGTGGTGAGCGTGCCGAACTCCGGGTCGGTGCCGTCCACGCCGTGCGGGGAGTCGTTGAACGGGTTGGACATCGGCGCCCAGCCGCTGTCCACGTACCAGTCCTCGCGCAGCCGCTCGCCGTCCCAGCGGTAGGCCACCAGCGTGGAACGGGTGTAGTAGCCGCGCGCGAACACGGCCGACGGGTGCGTGCCGTCGAGGTAGGCGACGCCGGAGAGGAAACGGTCCACCCGGTTGCCCGGCTCGATGCGGGCCATCGCGTAGTCGCCCCACATCAGCCCGTCGTCGTGCGCCCCCGGCTTGTACCGGATGGTCTCCAGCTCCTCGCCGGACCCGCCGTCCAGGACGGTCAGGTACTCGGGGCCGTCCAGGATGAAGCCCTCGAACGCGCGCAGGTTGTTGCGGGTGCTGCGGCTGGGCGCGTAGACATCCATGAAGTAGTCGGTCAGCGCCTCGGCGTGCGCCCGGGAGAGCGGGTAGTCGTAGGCCGGCTCGATGCCGAACGCCTCCTCCAGCGTGGCCGGCCAGTTCCCGGCGACGACCTCGGGGTGCTCGTGCCAGCCGAGGAACATGTCCACGACGTGCTCGTAGTAGCCCTCGGCGCTCAGCCGGTAGTCGTCCTGGTGGGAGTACCCGGCGCGGACGTCCGCGCGCGGCATCGTGACGTACTCCTCGGACACGACGCCGCCGTCCGCCGCGTAGCGGGTGATCCTGGTGCCGGGCGCCGTCTTGAACATCATCTCCGAGCGGCCGTCGCCGTCGAAGTCGTAGACGAGGAACTGCGTGTAGTGCGCGCCCGCGCGGATGTTGGGGCCGAGGTCGACGCGGTGCAGCAGGGTGCCGTCGAGCTCGTACGTGTCGAGGTAGACGTTGCCGGTGTAGCCGACCTGGGAGACATCCTTGGCGTTGGACGGGTACCACTTGACGACGTACTCGTACTGGCCGTCGCCGTCCATGTCGCCGACGCTCACGTCGTTGGCGGAGTACGTGTAGGTCTCGCCGGCCGGGGTGACGCCGTCCGCGGGCTTGTTCAGCGGCAGCTCGTAGTAGCCCTCGGTCCAGGCGGAGACCGGGTCGGAGAGGTCCACCTCCACGCCGTCCACGACGGCCGCGACGCGGTACTCGGCGTCCGGACCGGCGTCGGCGTCCAGGTAGTTGGTGGAGTCGGTGACGGTGGCCAGACGCTCGCCGTCCCGGTAGACGTGGAAGTCGGCCCCGGCGACGCCCGTTTCGGTGGCGCCGGTGACCTCCGAGCCCAGGAGCCGCCAGCTCAGGAAGGTCCCCTCGTCGGTGGCGACGGCCACCAGGCCGCGGTCGAGCTGTTCGAGCTGGACGCCGCCGCCGGCGTTGCCCCCGCCCCGCTCGGACGCCTCGCCGGCCTGGGCGCTGCCGCCGCCGGCGGTGACCAGCAGCCCGGCCGTCAGCAGCCCGGCGACCGGCGCTCCAAGCCACCTCCGGTGCCGGGTCCGTTGTCTGTGAGGTGTCATCATCGACGCCCTTCGGTTCGCTCGCTATTGATTCGTTTCAATGATTCGTTTCAATCAGTCGGCCGCGACAGTACGAGCGCGCACGGCACCCGTCAAGAGTTCGCGCCGTCACCCACTGCTCCCCCGCTTGGCCGCTGCCGGATGGCCGCGCCCCGGACCCCGGAGAACGATCAAGGCGTAACCCCACCTTCCGCACGCGAAGATACGGAGCCGTCATGCGCATAAGCGTTCGCACCAGCATCACCGCCGCCGCCGCGGTCGTCCTCGCCCTGACCCCGGCCGGGGCCCTGGCCGACGATGGCTGGGAGGAGCGGAAGGCGCTCAAGCGGGAGCTGATCACAGTGAAGGCCGCGACGGCGAACTACCACGACCTGGAACGGGCCGAGGCGGACGGCTACGCGCTGGCCACCGAGTGCGTGCCCGGGACGGGCTACCACTATCTGCACGAAGTGGCCGCCGGACAGGAGGACTTGGCGGTGGCCGAGCCCAACCTCCTGGTCTACGCCCCGCTCCCCGGCGGCTTCCGCCAACTGGTGGCGGTGGAGTACGCGTCCGAGACGCCCGCCACCCTTTTCGGCCGGGAATTCGACCCACCCAACGAGAACGTGCCGTACTACACCCTCCATGTGTGGCTGTGGAAGTGGAACCCGGACGGCCTGTTCTACCCCACGAACTCCCGGGTCTCGTGTGAGAGGTAGGGACTGACGGAGTCCTGTCCGGCGCGAGGGCCGGGCAGGACCCGGCGGTCGGCCCCGGTCGCACGTACGAAAATTCCCTCGAACCGGCGGTTTGAACGGCCGTTCCCCCCTCGTCGCGCTGTCTCCCATCACGCTGGGGTAGGGCTTGGGCCTGCCTCGCGAGACGCCGGGAGACGTATCCATGACTCAGCCGTTTCAACTGCCCGCGTTCTACATGCCGTACCCCGCGCGGCTGAACCCCCACCTGGAGCAGGCCCGGGAGCATTCCCCGCGGTGGGCCCGGGAGATGGGGATGCTGGAGGGGTCCGGCATCTGGACCCGGGAGGATCTGGACGCGCACGATTACCCGTTGCTCTGTGCCTACACCCACCCCGACGCGTCGGCCGACGACCTGTGCCTGGTCACCGACTGGTACGTCTGGGTCTTCTTCTTCGACGACCACTTCCTGGAGACGTTCAAGCGCACCCAGGACCGCGTGGGCGGCAAGGCGTATCTGGACCGGCTGCCCGCGTTCATGCCGCTGGACCCGGCCGCCCCCGTCCCCGAGCCGGCCAATCCGGTCGAGGCGGGGCTGGCCGACCTGTGGGCGCGGACCGTGCCCGCGATGTCGGCGGACTGGCGGCGGCGGTTCGCCGAGAGCACCGAGAACCTGCTCAACGAGTCGCTCTGGGAGCTGTCCAACATCAACATCGGCCGGGTGGCCAACCCCGTCGAGTACATCGAGATGCGGCGCAAGGTGGGCGGCGCGCCCTGGTCGGCCGGCCTCGTGGAGTTCGCCGGCCGGGCCGAGGTGCCGGCGGCCGTGGCGGACAGCCGGCCGCTGCGCGTGCTGCGCGACACGTTCGCCGACGCCGTTCACCTGCGGAACGACCTGTTCTCCTATGAGCGCGAGATCGGCGACGAGGGCGAGCTGAGCAATGGTGTGCTGGTACTGGAGACCTTCCTCGACTGCACCACTCAGGAGGCCGCCGAGGCCGTCAACGACCTGCTCACCGCGCGGCTCCAGCAGTTCGAGCACACGGCCCTCACCGAACTGGGCCCGCTGTTCGCCGAATACGGGCTGGACCCGGAGTCCTGCGCGGCGGTGCTCACCTATGTGAAGGGGCTCCAGGACTGGCAGTCCGGCGGCCACGAGTGGCACATGCGCTCCAGCCGCTATATGAACGAGGGCGCGGCACAAGGCCGTTCACCCCTGCTGCCCACCGGGCTCGGCACCTCCGCCACCGCCCTGGCGCCGGTCACCACCACCCGTCGGGCCGAGGCCGCCCGGGTGCGGCGCTTCACCCATGTCCCGCACCAGCGGGTGGGTCCGGCGGTGATCCCCGACATCGACATGCCGTTCACGCTCCGGCTCAGCCCCCATCTGGACGGCGCGCGGCGGCGGCTGGTCGCGTGGACGCACCGCGTCGGCATCGCCGAGGGGCCGCCCTGGACCCCGGAGAAGGTGGACGACTACGACCTGGCGCTGTGCTCGGCGGGCCTCGACCCGGACGCCACGGCCGACGAGCTGGACCTGTCCGCGGCCTGGCTGGCCTGGGGCACCTACGGCGACGACTTCTACCCGTTCGCCTTCGGCCGCACCCGGGACCTGCTGGGCGCCAAGGCCTGCACGGAACGGCTCGTGGAGTTCCTGCCGGTCGAGGACCCTCGGGCGGTGCCCGCCCCGGTCACCCCGCTGGAGCGCGGCCTGGCCGACCTGTGGCCGCGGACCGCCGGGCCGATGCCACCGGAAAGCCGTGCGTTCCTGCGCCGGGCGCTGGTGGACATGATGGAGGGCTGGCTGTGGGAGCTGGCCAACGAGGCGCAGAACCGCATCCCCGAGCCGGTGGACTATTTGGAGATGCGGCGCCGGACGTTCGGCTCGGACCTGACGATGAGCCTGTGCCGGGCAGGCCACGGCCCGGCCGTGCCGCCGGAGATCTACCGCACCGGGCCGGTGTGCTCCCTGGAGAGCGCCGCCTCGGACTGGGCCTGTCTGGTCAACGACGTCTTCTCGTACCAGAAGGAGATCGAGTTCGACGGCGAGATCCACAACGGGGTGCTGGTCGTCCAGGACTTCTTCGACTGCGGCTACCGGACCGGGCTGTCGATCGTGGCGGATCTGATCAATTCGCGCATGAACCAGTTCCGTCACGTTGCCCGGCATGAATTCCCGGTGCTGTACGAGGACTTCGAGCTGTCCGAGGAGGCACGCCGGGCGCTGGACGGCTATGTCCGGGACCTGGAGAACTGGATGGCCGGAATCCTCAACTGGCACCGGAACGTGCGGCGTTACCGCGAGGAGGACCTGCGGCGGCACGCCGGCTGGCCCTGGCCGCTGGGCGGCCCCCGGGGCCTTGGCACATCCGCGGCCCGGCTCGCGCTGCCCGCCACGTCGTAGTCCGGACCGTACCGCCTTCGGTCGGTGAGCTCCGGCAGCCAAACGGCGAGCTCACCGCCGAGCGGCGGCCGCGCACCGGGCCCGCGCGACGGAGGTCAGTGTGGTGTCCACCTGCGCAGGCGTGGGTCGATGTGGCGGGCGGTCCACAGCACGGTGCGCTCGGTCATGGTGAAGATCTCGCCGGTGGCGAATGCGAGGCGTTTGCGGCCGGGCGTCGACTTCCATGGAGACCAGGGGCATTGCCTCATGACGGTCGACGCGCGGGGCGCTGTACGTCTTGAAGTGCTCGTCCGGCACGGCCTTGTTGAGCTTGGGGATGCCGTTCTTCGCGCCACGCGCCATGCCGAGGAGCGCGGATGCGACGTCGGTGTCCAGGAGGTGGGGAGCGTGCAGGGTGTCTTCCTGGGCGACGCGGGCGCGGATCTGCCGGCCGATGGCCCCGCTGTCGGTCAGGAACATGAGTGACGGCTGAGGAGTCAACGACGATCAACGTGCGGCTCGTCCTTCGTCGACGAGCGCGAGCACATCATCGTTGTCGACCTCACTGGTCGCGTACTGCTCGGCGCGCCGCGCGATCCCGGCAAGCGTGCGTGGGCTGGGTGGCTTCCCGGGTGACGAGGGCAAGGAGGTAGGTCTGGAGGGACTGGCCCCGCGAGGCTGCGCGCCAGGGCAGTCGTCGTACGTCGGGACCGCAATGCTCTGGTCGCGCCCTGGGGCCACTCCGCGAAGCCGCCGTTCTCGCCAGACGCCCAGCCGGCCACCGAGCGGCAGGCTGTGTGCCGCTGGAGATATCGCCTAGACTGCACATGGCGATATCATTTGGTTGTGCCGTCGAAGGGAGTGCCCATGTCTCGCACCGTCATTGATCTCGACGACGAGATCGTTGAGGAAGCCATGCGGCTGTACGGCGCCAAGACCAAAGCGGCGGCCGTTCGTGCGGCCATGGAGGACGCGGTGAAACGTCGCTTGCGCCAGGAGTTCGCGGACGCCGTGAAGTCTGGCGAATTCGATTTCACTGAGATCGTGGAGAGCACGGGTCCTGTTGGGACCCGCCCTCGGGACGGTGAGAGCGACGCGGCGTGAGCGTCTTCCTGGTGGACAAGTCGGCCCTTGCTCGGTGGGGGCAGCCCGCCGTGGGGGCCGTGCTGGACGATCTGAACGATCGCGGTCTTCTGAGCACGTGTGCGGTCGTCGAGTACGAGATGATCTTCAGTGCTCGCACCAAACTGGATGCCTCGCGCATCCGTACCAGCCTCCGTGGTTTCGACTACGCGCCCTGCAACGATGAGGAGCACGAACGGGTTCTATGGCTCCAGCGCGAGGCGCTGCGCCGGGGCTTTCATCGGGCTCTCTCACTCTCTGATCTGCTGATCGCCGCCGTCGCGCAACGGCACGGGCTCACGATCCTCCACTACGACGGCGACTTCGACATGATCGAGGAGATCACCGGGCAAACGATGCGCTGGGTGGTCCATCCCGGAACAGCCGATCGATAGGCGCCGGGCCGCTTCACGGAGCGGGCGACGAGAATCGAACTCGCGCTCTCGGCCCGGAGGTTCAAGACCTTCTGCCGGAACTGGTTCGCCTCCGGCCTGCTGGTCGCACCGGTCGTGGCCCGGCGCGGCCGGCAGTGGCGCCGTTCGTCCGCGCCGACGCAAAACCGACCACCCTATCGCGTCCGTTCCGCCCCTGGTGCAACCGCGTGGGTGCCAAACTGTGTCCCCAAACAAGGAGTTGTCCTGCCCAGCCCGCAGTGGAGCCAGGGGGATACGTGTCATTGCTCTTCGTCGACGGGATCTTCACGCCTCAGCGCCTGGGGGACGAGCGCACGGTGAACGTCCTGCTGGCCGCCACCCGGCGGTGTGCCGGTGTGCTGCGGCCCGGTGACATCCTGTACGCCGCCGTCGACTCCGGCGACCGGGGTGTCCTGTCGGCCCTCGCGCTCGCCCTGGAGGACGGCGCGCTGCCCCGGCATCTGCTGGAGACCATCGACGTGTACAACCCGGGCGGCCGGGAGGGGCAGGCGTTCGCCTTCACCGGGGCCCGGTCCGGCTTCGCCGCGCCCACGCTGGCCGCCCTCGACGCCCTGGCCGAGGAGCTGGCCGCCGGTCCCGAACGGCTCCGGCCCGTCAGCCTGGAACTGCTCGTCGCCGCCGTGCTCGCCCATCCCGACCCCGGCGACCGGCAGTTCCTCGGGATCCTCGACTTCGAGGCCGCGATCTCCGCGCTGCGCGACCGGGTGCGGACCGCCGGCGAGCCGCCGCGTGCCCTGCTGGACGAGGCGACCGGGCGGCTGCGGTCCGAGGAGTTCACCGCCGACGCCTGGGCCGTGCTGGAGCAGGCGGCGCGCCGCGCGGGCGACCTCGGCTACGACCGGCTGCGGCCCCCGCACTGCTTCCTCGCCCTGCTCGGCGAGCCCGAGGGCCTGGCCGAGCGCCTGGTGCGGCTCCAGATGCCGCCGCACCTCGGCCTGCCGAAGGCCGCCGAGCTGCTCGCCGCCGCGTTCCGGCTGTCCGACTCCGGCCGGTCCGCGCCGCCGCTGCACCGCGACGGGCTCGGCGAGGCGCTGCTGCCGCTGCTGCGCGGCGCGCAGCGGTCCGCCGGCGCCCGTGGCCAGGAGCGCGTGGACACCCCGCATCTGCTGGAGGCGCTGCTGGCCGACCCGCCCGCGCGGCTGGCGTCCGTGCTGGAGGGCGAGCCGCTGCGGCTGGACGTGCGCCGCATGCGCGAGCACCTGGACCAGGCGCTGCGGGCGGCGCGTTCGGCCGCCCCGCGCGAGGTCGCGTTCCGGCTCGGGCCGGGCGCGCCGCCCGCCGAGGACCTGACCTGGCTCGCCCGCACCCGGGGCATCGCGCCCGCCCGGCACGTGGACCACTACTTCGACGCGCTCAGCCGCGCCCTGCACCGCACCACGGACAACCACGTGCTGCTCACCGGCGAGCCCGGCGTCGGCGCCACCACGCTGCTGCGCGAGCTGGCCCGCCGGGCGGCGGCCGGGGACATCCCGTTCCTGGCGCGCAAGCGGTTCCTGCGCGTGGACTGCCGGGACGTGCCGCCCACCGAGAGCCTGGAGCGGCTGACCGGCATCATCCGCGACGTCGGCGGGCGCACCGACCTCGTCGTCTGCCTGGACGGGCTCGGCGCCATCCTGCGCGGGCCCAACGGCACCAGTCATCTGCCCACGCTGCGCAGCGCGTTGAAGGAGCGCCGCGTCCACCTCGTGGGCGCGCTGACGCCGCAGGACTACGAGGACCTGCTCGCCGGCGACAACGCGCTGCGCGAGCTGACCACCCGCATCGAGCTGACCGAGCCCGACGGCACCGTCGCGCGGGACATGGTGCGCGACGCCGCCGACGCCATCGCCGCCGAGTTCGGCATCGGCGTCGACGACCGCGTCGTGGAGCGGGCCGTCGTGATGGCCGGCGACTTCGTGCTCAGCCAGCGGCTGCCGCTGTCCGCCGTCAAGGTGCTGCGCCGGGCCGCCGAGGACCTGCACTACCGCCGCACCCAGGCGGGCGAGGACCGGTCGGCCGTGGCCGAGGACGACGTGGTGGCCGTCGTCGCGGAGATCTCCGGCGTGCCGGCCGAGCAGATCGCGGGCACCGGCGGCGAGCACATCGACTACGAACAAGCCCTGGGCGCCTCGGTGCTGGGCCAGCGCGAGGCCGTCGAGACGGTCGCCGGCGAGCTGCGCCGCATCAAGGCCGGCCTCGCCGGGGTGGAGGGCGGGCCCGCGTCGGTGCTGCTCTTCGCCGGCCTGACCGGCGTCGGCAAGACCGAGCTGGCCAAGACGGTCGCCGCGTTCTACTCGACGTCCAAGCGCCTCCAGACCTACCCCATGGGCGGCTACACCGAGCGGCACAGCGTCTCCGGCATCGTCGGCTCCCCGCAGGGCTACGTCGGCTACGAGAGCGGCGGCCGGCTGATCAACGACCTGAACGCCGACCCCTATTGCGTCTTCCTCCTCGACGAGGCGGAGAAGGCGCACGGCGAGGTGTGGCGGCCGTTCCTCAACCTCTTCGACGAGGGCTGGGTGGAGGACCGGCGCGGGGTGCGGGCGCGCGGCGACCGGGCCATCTTCATCCTCACCACCAACGCCGGGAACCAGGCCATCGCCGAGCTGACCCGGCGCGGCGCCGGCCCCGAGGAGCTGGCCGCCCGCGTCAAGGAGGAGCTGCTCAAGGTCCGCAGCAAACCGCACGACGAGCCGGTGTTCACGCCCGAGTTCCTTGCCCGCGTCCGGCAGATCGTCGTCTTCCGCCCGCTGGACCAGGAGGCCATGCTCGGCATCTGCCGCAAACTCGTCGAATCCCGAAGGGAGTTCTGGCGGGTCCGGCGCCGCAAGGAGCTGGTCGTGCCGGAGGCGCTCATCGCCCACGCCGCCGGGCAGGCCCACCTCGCCAACACCCGCGCCAAGGGCAAGGAGGGCGCCCGCATCCTGCGCACGCTGCTGACCCGGCTGATCGACACCCCCATCCTGGACGCCCAGGCCCACCGGCGCGCCGACTACGAGCGCTGCGCCCGCATCGAGCTCGGGTTCGGCGACGACTCCCCGGACGTCACCGTCCGGTTCACCGCGGCGGACGGCGCGGAGCTGCCGCCCGTCGCCCTGGGGAAGCCGGCGTGAGCGCCCCGGTCCCCGACCCCGACGGCGCCGACCTGCGCTCGTTCACCGGGCGGACGATCGACGGCCGTTACGAGCTGACCGAGTGGATCGGCGGCGGCGTCTTCGGCGGCGTCTTCCGCAGCGAGCAGCGCATCCTCGGCCGGCCGGTGCGCCGCGTCGCCTGCAAGCTCTCGCGCCGCGGGGGCATGACTGAGGCCGCCGCGCGCGAGCTGTTCACCGATGTGCTGCTGCTGGCCGGGACCATGGACGGCCTCACCGACGCCGAGGCCCGCCGGCACCTCGTGCACGTCTACGACGGCGGGCTGGCGGTGGACGCCGGCCGGCGCGCGTATCTCGTCATGGAGTATGTGCCGGGCACCACGCTCGCCGCCCAGTTCCGCTCCCTGCCCCGGGTGCCCGTGGGCCAGATGGTCACCTGGGCGCGGCAGATCTGCGTGGCGCTGCGCGGGCTGCACACCCTGCCGACGCCGCTGGTGCACCGCGACCTCAAGCCGGACAACGTGCTGCTCGGCACCGATCTGACCGTGCGGCTCATCGACTTCGGCTTGGCGGGGCGGATGGTGGCGGCCGGGTACGCGGCGGGCGTCGCGGGCACCCTGCACTACATGGCGCCGGAGACCTCCCGGGGCCAGAGCCTGCCCGCCTCCGACCTGTACTCGCTGGGCCTGCTGATCTACGAGGGGCTGACCGGCCGCCACCCCTTCGGCCACCTCGTGCCGCCGCCCGGGCTGCCCGACTCCCTGCACGGCGACTGGCTCCACCGGCAGAAGCAACTGGTCACCCCCGCGCCGCCGTCCGAGCTGAACAACACCGTGTCCCGGGCCGTCGACGACCTGGTGCTGCGCCTGCTGCGGTTCGACCCCGAACGGCGGTTCCGGAACGCCGGGGAGGTGCTCGACGCGCTGGCCGGCGCCCGGTCCGGCCGCCCGCGCCCGCCCGCCGAGCGCGCCCGCGAGGAGGCCGCCGCGCTGCTGGCCGAGGGCGATCGACGGGGCGCCCGCCGCGTTCTGGAACGCTGCCTGGACGCCCATCCGGACCTGGCGCCCGACGCCCGGTTCGCCGTGCTGGACCAGCTCGCCGACGTGCTCGACGCGCTGGACGACCCGGCGCGTTCTGCGGACCGGCTCGCCGCCGCCTGGCTGCTCGTCAAGGACAGCGCGCTGCTGCGCACCCGCGAGGAGCGCGCGGCGCTGCTCGCCCGGACCGAGGCCCGCTACCGGCGGGCCGGGAACACCTTCCAGGCGGACCAGTTCGCGTGGCTGCGCCGCCGTGAGCAGGGCAGGGGGTGACCGTGCCATGACCATGCCGCCACCGCTACAGCCGCCGGCTCAGCCACCACCGCTGCCGCCGCCGGTCGCACGCACGTTCCGCAACCGCTTCACGGCCACCGGCCGGATGCGCAACCGCTGGGCCGACGCCCTGGCCCGGCCCGACCCCCGGGAGGGCCTGGCCGCGCTGCGCGAGATCCGGGACCGGCTGGCCGGTCGGCCGGGGCTCGCGGCGCCGCTGTGGGTCCCGTTCATCGCGTCCATGACCGGCCCGCCGTTCCGGCCCCTGCTGGCGGAGGGCGACTTCACGGCGCTGGCCGAGGCCGGCCGGGAGCTGGCCGGCGGCGGGGGCTTCACCCTTGAGGAGGCGTGGCGCCCGCTGATCCGGGCGCGCGAGGCCCGCGGCGAGGACCTGGCCGCCGCCGAGCTGCTGACCGCGCTGTACTGGGCGCCGCAGGCCGCGGACGAACGGACCCGCGCCGTGTTCGCCGACGAGCTGGCCCGCACCGGTCGCCGCGACGAGGAGCGGCTGCGCGTCTACGGCGACCTGCTGCGGCGGCCCGGCCCGCACCCGCCCTCGGTTGTCGCGCTGGCCACCGGGGCGCTGGCCACCGGGTTCGCCACCGAGCCCGAACAGCTCCGGCTCGCCGCCGCGCTGGCCGAGGCCGCCGAGGCGCTGCGGTTACCCGGCGGCGACCGCACCCGGGGCCTGCACCACCTGCTCGTCCTGCGGGACCCGGTCCGGGCCCGGGAGCACTTCACCGCCGCCTGCGCCGCCGACCTCCAGGACGACACCGCGCTTCAGGGCCTGCTCGCCGCCCACGTCCAGGCCGGGGACGCGGCCGGCACGCCCGGCTGGGCGCTGGCGCGGGGCCGGGTGGCCCCGGCCGCCGGCCCACTCGCCCAGCTCGCCCAACTGGCCGACACCCTCATCTGGTTCGACGCCGACACCGACAGCGGCCCGCCGCTCACCGCCACCGCCCTCGCCGCCCTGGCCGTCCGGCCCCAGGCCGGCGACTGGCTCGACTACGCCCGGGGCCGGCTGCACCTGATCGAGGGCGACGCCGACGCGGCCCGCGCCACCCTCGTGCCCGCCGCCCACCACCACCCCGAGCGCGGCGTCTGGGCGTACCACGCCGCCTGGGCCGAGCTGCTGACCGGCCACCACGACGGCCTGCGGCGCCGCGCGGCCGAGGCGCCCCCCGGCGCGGCCGGCTGGGCGCTGCGCTGCCTGCTTCAGGACGCCGACCCGCGGCACGCGGCCACCGCGCCCCCGGACACGCCCCCGGCCGGCTATGAACGGCTCGCCGCCGTCCGCCGCGAACTGGCCGCCGGTACCCGGTCCGCCGTCGACCCCGGCGCGCTGCCGCCCGGCGGCGGCGTCCCCGATCGGCTGGAGGCGCTGCGGACCGCGCTGGGCGACGCCTTCGGCCGCTCCGGCGCCACCGGCATGGCGCCGCTGCTGCGGCACGCGCTGTACCGCCGACTGCCGCGCGCCGAACGGCTGTTGTGGTCCGGGGTGCGCGCCCTGACCGCCGAGCCCGAGGAGGGGATACGGCTGCTGGACGAGGCCCGGCGGCTGGGCCACACCCGCCGCGCCGCGCTGGTCCTCGCCGCCCACCACCTCGGCACCGGCCGCCCCCGCCCCGCCCGCGCGCTGCTGGAGCCGCACACCGACGCCAAGGCGCGACTGCTGGCGGCCTGGGCGGAGGTCGCCGCGTCGCCCGAGGAGAGCGTCACCGACGCCACCGACGCCGCCGTCGCCCGGCTCGAAGCGCTCGGCCCCGGCGTGCCGCCGCAGGTCCACTACGCGCTGGGCGTGCTCCGGCTGCGCCGGTCGCTCGGCACGCCCGGCGCGCGCGCCGCCGTGGCGCGCGCCGCCAAGGACTTCGACGCCGCCCTCGCCGTCGGCTCGGGCAGCAGCGTGCCCCGGGACGCCCTCGTGCTGTCCCTGGCCACCGCGGCGGTCGCCGCCGACGGCGCCGCCGACCCGCTGCCCGCCGAGCTGTGGCCCGCCGTGGCCCGCCACCCCTGGGCGGAGTGGGTCCTCGGGCTCACCGCGCTGGCCGGCGACCCCGACGGCACCTGGCTCGGCCTGGCCGAGCGCCTGCGCGAGCTGGCCGAACAGGGCGAACGGCCGCCCGAGGCCGCCGTCACCGGCCTGGCCGCCGCGCTCACCCGCGCCGCGCTGCTCAGCACCGACGCACCCCGGCGGCACGCGTTCACCGCCATGACCGGCCGGCTCGCGCGGCGTCACCCGCACGCCGAGGTGCGGCGGCTGGCCGACCTCGCCGCCGTGGCCGCCCTCGCGCTGCCCGCCGCCGACGGCGGAGACGCCGCGCCCGGCGTTCCCCTCACCACTCTCGTCGACCGCCCGCTGCTGGCGTTGGCCACCGCCGGGCGCGCGCTCGCCACCGGTCAACGCGCCGCCGCCGTCGAGCGGTTGCGCGTTCCGGTCGGTGACACCCCCGAGGGCCGCGCGTGCGCCCTGCTCGCCGATGTCCTCCAGGGCCGAGCGCCGGCGACCGCGCCGGAGGGCGGCGGCGAGACGGCCGCCCTGCTGCGCGTCGCCTGGGCGGCGGGGCGCGCCGACGACGACCCCGAGGCCGCGCTGGACGCGCTCGCCACCACCGTCGCCGAGTGCGATCTCGCCGCCGTGGTGGACCTCTCCCGGCTGCTGCCCGCGCTGTGCGCGCGGCTCGCCACCGGCGGGCCGCGCCGGCCGGGCCGCGCGCACCCGCTCGCGGCCCCCGTGCGCCGGCTCGGGGAACGGGACACGCCCGCCCTGCCCGCCGCCGTGCACGCCCGCTGCGCCGCCGTCGTCGGCGAGTACGCGCTCGCCGGCAGGCTGTGGCCACGCGCCGTGGCCGAGGAGGACCGCGCCTTGGGCGGCGGCGAACTCAGCGCGGCCCGCACCGAGTTCATCCGGCTGCTGGGCCACCGGGCCGTCGCCGCGCGGGCCGACGGCGACCCGCTGCGGGCGGCGCGCCTGCTGCGGCACGCGGCCCGCGTCGGTTCCGGCGGCCCCGCCGAGGCGGCGCCCGGCGAGGAGGGAGACCTGCGGTGAGGCCCACGGTCAGGCCGGGCGACGCCAAGGACGCCGCCCAGGCCCTGGAGTTGGAGGTGTGCGTCGGCCGCCTGCTGACCGCGCTCTTCCCCGACGTGCCCGACGAACCCGTGCCCTGGGAGCGGCCCGGCCGCTACCCCGCGCTGGAGCGCGCCGTCATCGCCGACCCCGCGCTGCGCGGCGCGCTGCTCGACGACGACGAGGACAGCGTCGCGACGGCCTGGGCCAACCGGCTGAAGTTCCGCGGGCTCGACCTGGCCCTGCACCACACACTGGCCGTCGTCTACCGCGAGAAGGCCCTCGCCCTGCCGCCCGACACCGAACGGGCCGCCGACCTGCTGGCCACCACGACCGCGCTGTGGACGCTGCTGCTCGGCTCCCGCGCGTTCTGGGACGGGCAGGCGGCCACGGGCGGCGCGCCGGGCGCCGAGGACGAGTTGCGCGACGCCGTGTGCCGGGAGCTGTTCGGCCTGCACCGCAAGCACGGCTCGGTGGCGCTGCGGCAGGGCGAGAGCGACATCGCCGACACCCACCTGGGGGCGCTGGACGCCTGCCGCGCGGGCGCCGCCGCCGTTCGCGAGACGCTGGAGGGCACCCGCATCGGCTGGTCGGCGGGCGACGACAAGAGCCGCTGGGCGGCGATGGCCGCGCTCGCCGAACGGGCCATCGACGACTGGTGCCACGAGACGATCGAGCACGGCGCCGAGGCCCTGGAGGACGCCGACGCGGTGGCGCGGCTGCCCGCCGGGATCACCAAGGACTTCGCGACCGGCCTGGACCGGGTGCGGCCCCTCACCGAGCTGAGCGTGCCGCTGCCCCGGCTGCTGACGACCGCGCTCGAATGGTGCAACGAGTGGCAGATGTGCGTCTACGGCCTCAAGTCCGGTCAGGATTCCCGCCGTCGGCAGATCCGCTCCATCCTGGACGGCGCCCGCCCGTTCGCCGAGGACCTGGCCGAGTCCACCCGGCCCGGCCAGTCCCATCTGCGCGAGAACCAGGCCCTCTCCCGGCACTTCATGTTCCGCGGCTTCGTCGCGGACACCGCCGAGTCGGCGATCAGGGAGTACGAGAAGGCCCTCGAATGGAACCCGCACAACGCCAACGCCGAGAAGCTGCTGGAGGATCAGCGCTCCCACGAGGCCATCGGCGCGGCCGTCGACGAGGCCGTGCGCCAACTGGAGGCGGGCCGGGCGCGCCTGGCGATGGTCGCCGTGCAGCGGATCGCGCACCTGCCGGAGGCCCGGGAGGACGTGCGGTCGCTGACGTGCGCGATTCATGTCCGGCTCGCGCTGGACGCGCTGGACGACGACGACTTCGCCGGCGTCGAGCGCGAGCTGAACCGGGCCACGACGTACGCGGCCTCCGCCGAGGAGGAGGCGTCGATCCTCGTCTACCGCGCCCTCGGCGTGCTGCGGCAGGCCGCCACCGGGCCGCCGCGGCTGGCCGCCCAGCGCCAGGTGACGGCGCTCGGCCTGCTGCGGAAGGCCCTCCAGCTCAACCCGCCGGACCACCTGGTCCGGCAGATCCACCAGCTCGCCCCCCACCTCCGCTACCGCTAGGGGACCTGTAGGAAATGAAACCGAACCCGTTCCATGTGCTGGGCCTGCCCGTCACCGCGGACGACGAGACCGTGGTGGAGCACGCGCGCGATCTCGCGCTGGTCGCCGAGGCGCGCGAGGAACGCGCGCTCGCCGAGTGGGCCAAGGACGAGCTGACCGGCCGCCCCGAGACCCGGCGGCTGCACGCGTTCCTGGAGGCGCCCGACACCGACTACCGCGCCGAGCGCTGGGACGACTTCGCCCGGCGCCACCGGCGCCCGCCGGTCACCCCCGGCTCGCTGACCGGGAACGCCGCGCCGCCCACGGCCGGCGACTTCGACCTGGCGGCGGTGGTTCGGCTGCTGGTGGAGGGGCTGCTCACCCCGCCCGACGTCGATGTGCGCCCGGCGCTTCAGGCGGCGCCCGTGCCGTTCCGCCTGCCCGAACGCCCGCCCCTGGAGGTGCGCGATGTCCTCTTCGGCTGAGACCACCCCGGACGGGGCACCGCCGACGGAGTCCTCGGCGGTCGAACCGCCGCTGGACTGGGCCGACTTCGCCCCGCTCCCGGCGCCCGACGAGCTGCCGGGGGTGCCGCCCGACCGCGAACTGGCCGCCGTGCTCCAGCGGATCTGGTCCGACCGGAGCGAACGGCGCAACGAGGCCGACGCCGAGACCGCCCGGACCCGGAAGGCCGCCGCCGACCTGGCCGTGCACGTGGCGCGGCTGGAGTACCTGCTCGCCGAGGCGGCCGGGCCCCTGGAGGCGGCCGGCAAACGGAACCTGCGCCGCCGGCTGGACGTGGTCCGCAAGCAGATGGCCGATGAGCTGGCGGAGATCGAGGTCGTCGCCAGCATCCCCACGGGCCGGCCGTTCGAGGAGGTCGCCGACGAGGTGGACGTGCTGCGCTGGCGGCACAGCGACGAGTACACGGCCGAGTTCGTGATCGAGACGGTGGACCCGGTGGTGCGCGACCGCGGGGTGGTCGTGCGGTTCGGCCAGGTGGTCGTGGGCGCCCCCCGCGATGAGCCGCTGGCGCCCGAACAGGCCGCGGAACAAGGGCAGTCGGAGCAGCCGGCCGAGCCGGAGCAGCCGGTGGCGGAAGAGACGCGAGAGACCAGGGAGCTTGAGGCATGACCCAGTGGGTGAGCAAGGCGGTCGGGATCGACCTGGGAACGACCAACAGCGCGGTCGCCGTGATGAACCCCTCCGACACCGACACCGTGATCCACCAGGACCCGACCAAGGCGCAGACCACCCCCAGCGCCGTCTGGCGCAACCCGCGCTCCGGTGACCTCGTCGTCGGCCGCAAGGCGTACGCCCGCGTGGGCAGCGAGCCGGAGCCCATCACCTCCGTCAAACGCCTGATGGGCACCCGGCGGACCGTGTCGCTGGCGGGCCAGGAGCTGACCCCGGCGCAGGTCTCGGCGGAGATCCTGCGCGAGATGAAGCGCCAGATCGAGGGCGACGTCACCGGATTCGACAGCGCCGCCGCCCGCTGGGTGGTCGACCGGGCCGTCGTCACCGTGCCCGCCTACTTCGACCAGCCGCAGATCGAGGCCACCCGCGAGGCCGCCGAACTCGCCGGGCTGCGCGTGGTCGACCTGCTGCACGAGCCGACCGCCGCCGCCAGCTACCACTGCTGGCGATCCGGCGTGCGCGACGGCACGTTCCTCGTCTACGACCTGGGCGGCGGCACGTTCGACGTCAGCGTGGTGCGCTGCACCGCCGGCGACTTCCGGGTGCTGGGCATCAGCGGCAACACCATGCTCGGCGGCGACGACATCGACGGCGCGCTCGCCCGCCATCTGCTCGGCCTGCTCAAGGAGGACGGCTGGCGGCTCGACCTCGACGTCACGGGCGACCCGGAGGACGGGCTGCGGTTCCGGCGGCTGAAGTCCCTGGCCGAGGCAGCGAAGAAGGCGCTCACCGACCGCACCGAGTACATGCTGCGGGACTCCGGCACGGTCACCGACCAGGCGGGCGACCCCGTCGTCATCGACACGCTGATCGAGCGCGGCGAGCTGGAGGAGGTCGCCCGGCCCATCGTCGAACGCACCTTCCAGTACTGCGAGGAGGCGCTGGAGCGGGCCCAGCAGGAGGCCGGCGTCCGGCTGGCCGACGTGGACAAGGTCATCCTGGCCGGCGGGTCCACCCATCTGCCGCTGGTCCGCGAGCTGGTGGCCGCCCGGCTGTGCGCGGCCACCCGCGACAGCGAGCCCGTCTACGAGAAGGTGGACACCGTGGTCGCGCTCGGCGCCGCCGTGCGGGCCGCCGCCGTGGGCGGCCTGGAGCTGCACGACGAGGCGCGAACCGTGCGGGTCGCGCTGCGCGGCACCGCCGTCACCACCTCGGACCGGGCCATGGTCGGCGGCACCGTGGAGGCACTGGACCCCGGCGTCGATCTGGCCGGCGGCTACGTGCAGTTGACCGCCGACGACTACGAGGACACCGCGGACCTGACGCCCGGCGGCGGGTTCTCGTTCCGCCGCGTCCCCGTCACGCCCGGCGCGCAGAGCCTGCTCAGCTTCGACGTGTTCGACGCGAACGGCGGGCTGCGGGCCAGCGTCGGCCGCGCGCTCACCCACGACCGCGCGGCGGGCCCGCTGGGCTCGCCCGTCACCACCGCGATCTGCGCCAAGCCGATCCTGCTGGAGGTCAGCCGGGCCGGGCGGCGCCACCGCCGGGAGCTGATCCCGGCGATGCGCCCGCTGCCGCTGAAGGCGCACTTCACGTTCAGCCACCCGGGCGACACCGACACCGTGGAGTTCCGGCTCTATCAGCAGAGCAGGCAGATCAAGGTGATCACCGCGAACGTGCCCTCCTCCACCCCGGCCGGCACCGACATCCACGTCGACCTGGAGATGGACGCCAACCTGCTGATCACCGTGCGCGGCACCATCGGCGAGCACCCGTTCGAGGGCGTGGTCGAGCTGCCGCCGGAGCGCGAACTGCCCGGGCAGGAACAGGTCGAGGAGCTGGACCGCGGCTTCCGGGACGCCCTCGCCTATCTGCCAGCCGGCGAACGCAACGTCTCGCACGCCAAGATGGCCAAGGCGCGCGAGAGTTACGAGAGCGCGGTCGCCGAGGGCGACACCGCGCGCGCCGTCCACGAGTTCGGCCAGATGGAGGAGATCGTCACCGGCCTGGGCCAGCCCGCCGCCGAACTGGAGCCGCCCAAGCGGGACTTCGACAAGCTCGTCGCCCAGTGCGACGAGGCGAACCGCTATCTCGGCGGCCGCGCCGGGGAGTTGGACGTGCCGCACGACGCGAACGAGATGGGCCGCGCCATCGAGACCCAGCGCGAGCAGGGCGAACGGGCCTTCGCCGCCGGCGACCAGCGCAGCTACGGCGAGGCCGTGGGCGCGTTGCACGGCTATCTGGAGCACCTGCGGAACCTGGCCTCCAAGGCCCTCTACAAGGACGCGCCGGTCAGCGACCTGGAGCGGGCCGTCGGACTGCTGTCCCTCGTGCTGGAGCGGATCGAGGAGCTGCGGGCGCTCGCCGCCGCCGTCGGCACCGCCGAACAGCGCGCCACCGTCGAGGACATCCGCCGCCGCACGGCCGACCTGGAGCCGCTGATCAGCCGCGACCCGCAGCGCGTCCAGCAGGAGGCCGCGCATGAACTGCGCCGCCTGGAACAGCTCGAGACGCTGCTCAAGGGCCGCGGCCGGGGCGCCGAGGGCGCCGCGCTGCCGGTGGACCGCGTATGACCGGCGCGCGTTCGACCCAAGAAGGGCGCGTAGCGCCACGGGAGTTCACCGTGCCCTGCCCGGTGCCGCTGTGCCGCACGGACAACGCGTACGAGGCGACCGACTGCGGCGGCTGCGGCACGCCCCTGTTCGGCTACGCCCGGCTGCACGCCTACCCGGCGTTCCTGTTCAACCAGGGGCTGGCGGCGGCGCGGGAGGACCGGCTGCCGGCCGCGCGGGACTGCTTCGCCGCCGTGGTCCACTGGTGCCCCGGCGACACCGAGGCCCGCAACGCGCTGGCGCTGGCCTGCCTGCGGCTGGGCGACCCGGAGGAGGCGCGCCGGCAGTGGGCGGAGGTGCTGGACCGCCGGCCCGACGACGACAAGGCGCGCCGGGGCCTCAGTCTTCTGGGGGCCGGCCCTCCCGACCGCCTTCCTGATCCAGGAACTGGCTGAGGCGCGCGGGGTCCACGCCGAGCTTGCGCAGCATGGCGTGGGCCCCCGACTTCTCGTCGGCCAGCAGCGCGGCGAGCAGGGCGGTCTCGCTCACGACGCCGCCCGCCTCGTCCGCCGTGGCTTCGTGCCGCAGGGTCTCCAGCGCCTTGCGGACGCGCGGGGACAGCTCGCGGGGGCGCGGCACCAGCATGTTCGTGAGCTGCTGGAGCGCGCGCTCCCCGGCCGCGCCCTGATCGGCCAGGCCGCGGCGCAGCGTCTCGCTGTCCAGGGCGCCGAACGCGAGCAGCAGCGTGTGCGAGCCGATGATCTCGCCGTTGCCCTTGGCGATCAGCCGGGCCAGGCGCAGGGCGTTGGCCGCGTCCCGGCTGAAGGTGTCCACGCGCAGCTTCCCGTTGCCGTTGTCCACGTTGGCCGGGGGCCGCCGGGGCTCGCCGTTCACCGCGCCGTTCACCGGGCCGTTGACCGCGTCGTGCACCGGGTCGTTCGGCGCGTCGTTCCCCGCGTCGCGGGGGAGCAGCAGCCGCTCCAGCGGTATGCGGTAGATCTCCAGCAACTGGGCCGAGATCCCGCCGCCCAGCTCGACGAACGCCTCGGCGATGTCGTTCGTCGTGACCGCCAGGCGTCCGTCCCCCAGGGCGCGCCCCTCCGCCTCGACGAGCACCCGGGTGACCGTGCCGGACAGCTCGACCTCGCCGTCGGGCGAGCCGCCCAGGCCCACCTCCACCACCATCCGCAACACCTCGGTGATGGTGGCCAGTTGGGCCGTTCCGATGTCCTTCTCGACGCGCTGGCGGCGCTCCTTCTCGCCGAGCAGGCCGAGCAGCAGATCGATGGAGGTGACGATGCCGCGTGGCGCGGCGTCCTTCCGCACCAGGGCCATCAGCGCGGCGGCGTCCGGCGTCAGGTTCTCCCCCGGGCCGCTGCGGGGCGTCATGTCGAGCGTCGGGTCCGGCGCCTCCCCGGTGAGGCGCGTGGCGGGGTCGCCGTAGAGGAGGAACGCCGCCCACGCGGCGATGGACTCCTCCCGCAGCCGGGCGCGCGCGCCCCGTACGGCCGCGCCCGCGCACACCCCGCGCAGCAGCCGCCCGTAGAACTCCTCGGCGAACCGCCACGCGCCGCCGTCCGCCACCTCGGCCCGGGTGCCGACGACCAGTTGGGAACCCATCGCCATGAACGCCTGCGCCAGCCCGGTGGCCCGGCCGGCCGAGGCGCAGCCGTTGATGAACACCACGGGGGGCGTGCCGCGCGCCGACAGGGTCCGCAGGCCGTTGAGGTCGAGCAGATCCCGCTGGTACATCACCAGTCCGGCCGTGCCGGCGCCGGTCGCCGCGTGGCCGCAGAAGTGGAAGAGGTCGTACGGCTCCCGGACGGCGGCCAGCTCCCTGATGACGTCGGCGGCGCCGGCGTCGGCGCCGGTCAGCACCTTGGCCTTGATGTCCCGCTCGTCCAGCCAGGCCGCGAGGCGCTCCAGCTCGTCGCGGGCGGCGGGCAGATCGCCGAGCGTGTCGCCGACGAGCAGGGCGCGGCGCGGCGTGCCGGCCGCGCGGCCGGTGACCTGTTTGTCGGGGATGGCCGGGCGCCGCCCGAGCTCGTGCGTCAGCCCGAGGAAGTCCCGGCCGTCGTGGAGCAGCTCCCAGGGGATGCTTTCGGCGGCCTTGTTCTCCCGGACCAGCAGCGGCCCGGTGATCTCCCGCAGCCGCCCCACCAGGCTGGGGCGCTGCCCGCCGGAGAACGGGAAGAGGTGCTCGTAGACGATCGCCCCGCGATCGGCCAGCTCGTGCTCCGGATGGCCGCCGTCGTCCGCCGCCTGGTTCAGCAGCTTGTCGATCGAGGCGCACCAGTCGTGGATCAGCGTCGGCGTGACACGCGAGTTGTCCTCGGTCTCCAGCGCGCCGCTGCCCGACCGCAGCTCGTAGGTGAGGTCGGTGTACGGGCCCTGCTGATTCCCCCGCACGTCCAGCAGTCTCGCGATGGTCGTCATGCGTCCGGCTCCCGTCCGTCGTGCCGCCGGAGGAACTCATCGAGAGCGCGCAGCTCGGCGTCGGTCGACGGTTCGGTGATGACCAGGACGGAGTCCCCGATCCGGATCTCCACCGAGGACGGCGCGGGGTGCTGCGCCGCGCGCCGCGCACGCCCCTCGATCAGCCACCGGCGCACCACGTCCACGATGGCGACGAGCGAGCCGGCGGTGCTCATCGCGAGGGTCGCCTGCTCGACGAAGTCGCCCGCCCGCCGCCCGGGCGGCGGCGGCCCGACCCACTGCGGGGCCACCCGGGTCGCGGCCCCGGCGTCGTACAGCTCCCGGCTCAGCTCCTCCAGTGCGCCCGGCGGTACCTCACCGCGCAGAGCCAGCTCGCAGTCCACAGTGTCAGCCCCCTCCTGTGTGTAACTATCCTGCCACGCCCCGCACTTCCTGTTCGCGATTCGGCAACCCCGGGCGGCAGCCGCTCGCCGCGTCGCTCGGGCTGCTGCTGCCCAAGGACCTGGCGGGTGAGCGCACGATGTGGGCGCTGGTCACCAAGTTCTCCCGGATCCCGTACCACGAACGGGCCGCCGCCGCGCTGGAGCCCTACCGGGCGGACCCGGCCGACGGGGCGGGCTGCCCGGGCGGCTGTGGCTGCGCCGGCCGCTGCGGCGGAGGGCTGGCGCGCCCGTACTCCCGGCGGCGTACGGTGCGTCCGGGGAGGGGGACTCGGGGAGTAACGCGGTGACCTCCTCCCGGCCGATGCGCGGACGGCCGGTGACCGCGAGCCTAGGGGCGGTGGAACTCCCCGATTCCGTAAGGAGAGCCAGGGCATGGGCGATGACCAGGAGCTCGCGGACTTCGGCCGGCGGTGGGCCCGGGCGGAGCTGAAGGGCGACACCGAGGCGCTGGCCGCGCTGCTGACCAGCGACTTCTCGGCGGTCGGGCCGCGCGGCTTCGTCCTCGACAAGGAGAAGTGGCTGGAGCGTTATACGTCGGGTGCCCTCGTGCACGACTCGTTCGACTGGGAGAACGTCGAGATCCGCCGCTACGGCGACGCGGCCGTCGCGCTGGGGGTGCAGAGCCAGCAGAGCATCTACGAGGGCCGGGACGTGGACGGGCACTTCCGCATCAGCCAGTTCCTCACGGCGGCCGACGGCCAGTGGCGGCTGGCGGGGCTGCACCTGAGCGCGATCGCCGTCCGCCCGCCGGCCTGAGCCGCACGACCCGACCAGTCCGGTCAAGTCCCTCTCGTTCAAGCCTCGTTCGCTTCCGCCTCCTCGCGTGCCGCGTCCAGCACCTTGCCCAGCCCGGACCGGGAACGGGCCGCCGGACCCGCCGCGAAACGCTCCCAGGCCGCCGCGTCCTCCCCCAGCGCCTCCGTCACGGCGGCGGCCACCACCGGGCCGCCGTGCGCCAGGGCGGCGCGGGCGGGCAGCGCCCGCACGGCCTCCGCCGTGGTGGCCGGCGCGGCCAGCACCTCGCGCGTCCAGGCCGCCACCGCGGCCGGCTCCTCGTCCAGCAGCCGCCGCACCTCGCCGCCGAGCCGCGCCAGGGCAGCCGAGGGCGCCGAGTGCCGCGCCAGCACCTCGGCGAACGGCGGCCCGTCGCCGTCGTCCCGCACCACCGCGGCCAGCAGCGCCTTCTCCACCGCCGCGTCCCCGCCGACCGCGTCGAGATACGCGGTCAGCGTCTCTGCGGGCAGCGCCGCCAACTCGGCCACCGTCACCTCGGCCGGGTCGCCCACCCCGGCCGCGCTGTGGTGCTCGATCGCGGCCAGCAACTGGACCGTCTCCTCGTCCCGGGGACCCCGGCCCCGGGCCGCGTCCGCCAGCAACAGCCGGGCGCCGTCCCGCACTTCGGGCGAAACCTTTGGCAGGTGCAGCAGCATGTCGCGCACCCACCGCACCTGGCGGGCGCGGCGGACGGGCCGGTCCGGGTCCGGCTCCCACAGCGCGAGTGCCGCCCGCGCCGTCTCGGCGAACCGGCGGCCCAGGGCCGCGCGGTCCCGCTCCGGCATCCGCCAGGGCCGGTCCTCCGGCGGCTGCAGCAGGAGCCGCCAGCGCTCCTCCGCCGCCCGGGCGACCCACTCGACGGCGGCCCGCGCGCCCCGCGCGGCGTCCAGGCCCAGCTCGCCGAGGTGCGCCTCCGGGAGGTAACGCCCCTGCGGCGACAGGGACTTCAGCTCCTGGGCGAACCGCTCACCGGCCTCGTCCCGGGACGCCCCCGCCAGCAGCGCCCGGCATATCCGGGTCGCCAGCACGGCCCCCGCGAAGCGGTCGAGGTCCGCGAGCGCGACCTCCTCCAGCAGCGCCGGCTCCACGGCCCAGGGCAGCGTGCCCAGCAGAAGGTCGCGGACCACCGCGCCGGCCGGCGCCTCCCCGAGCAGCGACAGCAGCCGCCCGTGGCGGTCCGGGTGGTCGACGAGCACCCGCAGCCACATCGACTTCCAGGCGTGCAGCGCGGCCCGGTGGCCGCGCACCCAGTCCTCCATCGGCTGGCCCTGCCGCGGCTCCGCCGGCGGACCGGGCAGCAGGCCGACGGCCGCGTCGAAGACGTCGTCCGGCAGCCCGGGCGAGCGCAGCACCGTCTGCGCGGGCGTCGGGGCCTTCACCAACTCCGGTGTCATGGTGGGCCGTTCCGGCATGCGGCGGCGCAACTCGCCGACGACGTCCGCGCCGGGCCACCCGGCGAGGGCGGCCAGCCGCTCGTCGGGCGCGTCCCGCAGCGCCCGGTCGCGCAGGCCCGCCGGGCAGTCCGGGTGGGCCAGAGCGGCCGCGGCCGTCTCCGGGGCGCCCCCGGCGGCGGTCACCAGCAGCCACTCCGGCGCGGACGCCCGGCAGGCGCCGGCGAGCAGCGCGCGTATCAGCGGCTCGCGGTCCGGGCCCGGCGGCATCCGTCGCGCCTCCTCCACCGCCAGCCGCGCCGCGGCCGATCCGGCGCCGGCGGTGCCGGCCAGCGCCGTCAGCAGGGCCGGGGGCAGCCGGGGCCCCTCGCCGCCACCGGCGGTCACCGGCCCGCTCCCTCGGAGACGTAGTCCCGCAGATGCCGCGCGGTGAGGGTGTCGCCGCGCTCCACCAACTCGGCCGGGGTGCCGGTGAAGACGACCTGGCCGCCGTCGTGGCCAGCGCCCGGCCCGAGGTCGATCAGCCAGTCGGCGTGCGCCATCACGGCCTGGTGGTGCTCGATGACGATGACCGTGTTCCCCGAGTCGACCAGCCGGTCCAGCAGCGCCAGCAACTGGTCTACATCGGCGAGGTGCAGCCCGGTGGTCGGCTCGTCCAGCACATAGGTCGCGGCCTTCTCGGCCATGTGGATGGCGAGCTTGAGCCGCTGCCGCTCGCCGCCGGACAGGGTGGTCAGCGGCTGGCCGAGCCGCAGGTAGCTCAGTCCCACGTCCATCAGCCGCCCCAGCACGGAGTGCGCCTGCCCGGTGGGAAAGAACTCATGCGCCTCGGCCACGGACATCGCCAGCACCTCGCTGATGTCCTTGCCGCGCAGCTTGTACGTCAGCACCTCCGGCGTGAACCGCTTGCCGGCGCACTGCTCGCAGACGGACGCCACCCCGGCCATCATGGCGAGATCGGTGTAGACGAGCCCGATCCCGTTGCAGTTGGAGCAGGCGCCCTCCGAATTGGCGCTGAACAGCGCGGCCTTGACCCCGTTGGCCTTGGCGAAGGCCGTCCGGATCGGGCCCAGCAGGCCGGTGTAGGTGGCCGGGTTGGACCGGCGGGAGCCGCGGATGGGGGACTGGTCGGCGACGACGACGCCCTCCCGGCCGGGCAGCGAGCCATGGATCAGCGAGCTCTTGCCGGACCCCGCCACCCCGGTGACCGCCGTCAGCACGCCCAGGGGGATGTCCACGTCGACGCTCCGCAGGTTGTGCGTGCTGGCGCCGGTGATGGACAGCCACCCGGCCGGCCGGCGCGGCGACTCCCGCAGCCGGACGCGGTGTTCGAGGTGGCGGCCGGTCAGCGTGCCGGAGGCGCGCAGCCCGGCCACGTCGCCGGTGTAGCAGATCTGCCCGCCGGCCGTGCCCGCGCCCGGGCCCAGGTCGACCACGTGGTCCGCTATCGCTATCACCTCGGGCTTGTGCTCGACGACCAGCACGGTGTTGCCCTTGTCGCGAAGCTGCCGCAGCAGCCCGTTCATGCGCTGGATGTCGTGGGGGTGCAGCCCGGTGGTCGGCTCGTCGAAGACATAGGTGACGTCGGTGAGGCTCGATCCCAGGTGCCGGACCATCCTCACGCGCTGCGACTCGCCCCCGGACAGCGTGGACGAGGCGCGGTCCAGGCTGAGATAGCCCAGCCCGATCTCGGTCATGGAGTCCAGCAACTCGCGCAGGCTCGTCAGCATCGGCGCCACGGACGGCGCGTCCAGCTTCCGCACGAACTCGGCCAGGTCGCTGATCTGCATCGCCGAACACCGCGCGATGTTCACCCCGTTGATCAGGGAGGACCGCGCGGCGGCCGTCAGCCGGGTGCCCTCGCAGCCCGGACACGCGGCGAAGACGACGGCCCGGTCGACGAACGCCCGGATGTGCGCCTGCATCGCGTCGCGGTCCTTGGACAGATAGGTCCGCTGGATCTTGGGGATCAGCCCCTCGTAGGTGATGTTGTGATTGCCGACCTTGATCTTGGTGGCCGGCTTGTGCAGGAAGTCCTCCCACTGCTGGGGCGTGAAGTCCTTCAGCCTGGTGTCCGGGTCGTAGAGCCCGGACTGCGCCATGACCTCCCAGTACCACGTCCCGACGGCGTACCCGGGCACGGTGATGGCGCCCTCGTTGAGCGACAGCTCCCGGTCCACCACCTCGTCCAGGTCGATGGTCGACGCCTGCCCCAGCCCCTCGCAGTCGGGACAGGCGCCCTCGGCGCTGTTGAAGCTGAACGCGGTCGAGGTCCCGATGTGCGGGGTGCCCAGCCTGCTGAAGATGATCCGCAGCATGGTGTAGGCGTCGGTCACGGTGCCCACGGTGGAACGGGAGTTGGCCCCCATTCGCTCCTGGTCCACGACGATGGCCGCGCTGAGGTTGTGCAGCCCGTCCACGTCCGGCCGCCCCAGGCTCGGCATGAACGACTGGATGAACGCCGTGTAGGTCTCGTTGATCAGCCGCTGCGACTCGGCCGCGATCGTGCCGAAGACCAGCGAGGACTTCCCCGACCCCGAGACGCCGGTGAAGACGGTGAGCCGGCGCTTGGGTATGTCCAGGGAGACATCGCGCAGATTGTTCTCCCGGGCCCCGCGGACCTGGATCACGTCATGACTGTCCGCCGCGGCGAACGCCTCGGACACGGCATCGGAGCCCATGCTGCTTCCCCCTGGGATTCGAGAACGTGGCCCGCCCGGCCACCGCTCCCGATGATGGCACCCCCCACTGACAACGCCGCCCCCCGGCCGTCACCCCAGGCGCAGCGGCGCCGCCCGCCTCACCGTTCCCCCTCCCTCAGCTGACTCCCCCAGCTAACGCTGGGAGGTACCCCCAAGGGAGGTGCCCCCAAGCCCGGGCCGGTCCGCCAGCGCCGCCAGCACCGCGTCCGGGTCGTCGGCGCGGAAGCGCAGCGCGCTGGCCGAGGCCCGCTTGCCCAGCGGGCGGATGAACATGACGGGCTCGGTGAGTTCGGCCGTCAGGTTCGTCTCGCCGGCGATGAGCAGGTCCACCGTGCCGTTCTCGCTGGTCACCAGCTTCCCCATGCCGGGGTAGCGGCGGTCCAGGCGGACGGCGGCGACGCGCTCGGCCGGCACGCGTATGTCGATGAGCGCGCCGTAGCGCAGCCGCAACGAGCCGTCCGCGCCGACGACATGCGGCCGGACCACGCAGGAGCAGTGCAGGGCCACCCCGAAGAAGATGCCCCAGATGCCGACGCCCAGCAGGATGGCGTGCACCAGCGGCCAGGGGATGAGGATCGCCAGCACCACCGTCTCCAGGACCGAGACGAAGGTCATGATCAGCATGATCGCGGTCTGCGCCGCCGCGTACGGCACCGCCGTGTCGCCCGGCCCCACGCCGTGCGGCGGGCGGCGGGCGATCCAGCGCAGCACGCTCAGCATCAGCAGGAACTCATGGCGGGTCAGCCGCCGCAGCCACACCGGAACGACGTTCAGCACCGCGTTCACCACTCCACCGCCGTTCACTCGGCCTCCTCCGCCAGCAGTTCCATGGCCGCCCGCACGGCCGCCGCCTGGGCGGGCGCGAGGTCGGCGAAGTACGCCTCCGCGAAGGCGCCCTCCTCTTCACCGGAGGTCAGCGCCGTACGCGCGCCCCCGGCGAGCTCCCGCACCACCTCGATCGGCAGGGCCTCGACGATGGCCCGGGCCGTCTCGCCGACCCGGGGATCGTCCACCGCGGCGCCGGCCAGCTCGTCCATCCGCTCATAGACCTCGTACGCGCGCCGCATCGCCGCCGGGCCCGACGCGATCGACCTGGCGAGCCCCGTCAGCCAGGCGCGCGTCGCGGGCGAGGACGTGCCCTCAAGCAGCGCCAGCAGCTCCCGTTCCTTCGCCGCCATCGACGGCTCGGGCCCGGGCCGCAGCGCCGACTCCCGCGCCATCTCGTCGAAGAGATCGGCCAGTTCGGGGGAGACCGGCCCCTCGGCGGGCAGCCCGCCGTGCTCCTCGGCCTGCTTCAGCAGCTCGGCGAGCCGCGCCCGGCGCCGCCGGATCGCCTCCTCCTGCCGGGCCAGATCCGCGTCCAGCTCGGTGAGGACCTCGTGCAGCTCGGCGCCGCCCTCGTCGGCGAGGATGTCGCCCACCTCGTCCAGGCTCAGCCCGAGCTCCGTCAGCCGCCGGATGCGGCTGAGCCGGACCGCGTCCCGCAGCCCGTACTCCCGGTAACCGTTGGCCTGCCGCGCCGTCTCGGGCAGCAGCCCGATGTGGTGGTAGTGCCGAACGGTCCGGGTGGTGACCCCGGCCAGGGCGGCCAGTTCTCCGATGCGCATGGGGCCAGTAGAAACGTTGCCGTCGCGACAAGGTCAAGGAGCGCCGCCCCGGGTGTCACACTCGGCGCGCCCGGTGCCCTCTCGTGGCTGACCGAGCCGGTCTTCCCCGGCTCTCCGCCACACCCACCGGGAGCACCGTGTCCACCGCCTTCGTCGTCGTCACCCTGCTGACCATCGCCGCCAACGCCTTCTCCGGCATCGCCGCCCTGCTCCGCTTCCCGCCGATCCTCCCCGCCATGGCCCGCGCCGACGTGCCCGAGGCCTGGCTCCCCTTCCCCATCGGCACGCTCAAGACGGCCGGCGCCGCCGGGCTGCTCGCCGGCCTGCTCGGCGTTCCCCTCGTGGACACGGCCGCGGCGATCGGCCTCGTCCTGTTCTTCGTCTGCGCCCTGTACACCCATGTGCGGGCGAGCGACTTCTCCCCGCAGTTCGGGCTGGCGGTCGCGTTCCTGGCGCTGGCCGTGGCCACTCTGTCCCTGGACCTGGCCGCGTGAACACGCGGTCCCTCACGCGAGGCGCCGCCAGGCCGCCCGCACCCGCCGTGCCTCGGCCAGCCGCCGTTCATAGGTCGCGCCCACGACGAGCAGCAGCAGCCCGGCGAGCGCGGGCGGCAGCCAGCGCGGCGCCAGCCCGGCCACCTGGACGACGTAGGGGGCGAGTTCGTTCGCCGCCACCAGCGCCAGCGCGCCGCCGCCCCACAGGAGAGGGGCGCGCAGCCGCAACCGCGCGCCCACCAGCGTCACGGCCAGCGCCCAGGTGCCCAGCAGCAACGGGCGCACCCAGTGCGGATCGCCCCAGAGCGCCAACAGGCTGGGCCCGAACGAGACGGCCAGCCCCGGCCCGTACGCCTGCCACGACGGCACCCCGGCGGCCGCGCGCCGGCGCAGCGCGCCGATGACCAGCGCGGCCACCGCCACCGGCGCGGTGTACGCCTCCGGCACGGTCACCTGCCAGGCGGACAGCCGCACCCACAGGGCCGCCACCAGCAGCACGGGCACCGCGTACGCGGCGGCCCGCCGGTCGTCGCGCAGCGCGACACCGCCCGCGCCGATGGCGCACACGGTCAGCGCGAGCGCCAGCGCGGCGGGGCTCCCCCCGGCGCACACCAAGGCCGCCAGCGCGACGGCGTACCCGGTGCCCTCCAGGGCCCGCGACACCAGCGGCCGCGCCCGCAGCCGGGCCGCCAGCGCCGCCCCGGCCAGCGCCACCGCGAGCAGCACGAACGCCGCCCCCTCGGCCGGCCACCCCCACGCCGCGGGCACCGCGCGCGCCAGCCCCGCCGCGCATCCCAGCGCCGCCGCGGCGGACACCGCCCGGTGCGCCGCCGGGGCCGCGCGCCACGCCGCCCCGGCGAACGCGGCGCCCAGCACCGCCAGCACCACCTGCGTCGCCTCGCGCTCGGCCAGCGCCCAGCCGACCGACGTCCCGGCCAGCGCCAGCGCGGCGGCCCCGGCCGGGGCGTCACCCGCCAGCGCCGCGCGGGCGAGCAGGGCCAGGACCAGCGCGACGAGCAGCGCCAGCGTCGCCGCGTACGGCAGCCCCAGCGCGAGCACCCCGGCGAGCGCCGCCATGGCCCCCAACACCACCGCGCCACCCGCCAGTTCGCTCCGGCGCTCGGCCGGAACCACCTCCGGCGCGGGCAGCCGGCCCACCGCCGCGAGCACGGCCGCCACCACCCCCAGGACCACCGGCGTCGAGCCGTCGCCCGACCAGGCCACCCCCGGGCCGACCGCCTCCCGCGCGGCACCGCCCGGCGCGCCCTCCCCCACTCGCGCCGCCCAGCCCAGCGGCTCCAGCACCGCCTCCCGCACGGCGGGCAACGCCCAGAGCAGCGCGCCAGCGTGCACCACCCCGGCCGCCGTCGCCAGCCCCCGCGCACGCGCCGCCAGCGCGCCCGCCAACAGGGCGACCGCGGCCAGCAACACGCCCAGCACCTCCCACCCGGTCCCGGGCATCGCCGGGCGGACCGCGCCCCCGGCCGCCGCGATCAGCAGCAGCCCCGCCACGACGTCGAGCCGCTCCGTCAGCGCCGGCCGACGCCGCCCGGCGGCCAGCAGCACCACGCCCCCCGCAGCCAGCAACGCGCTCGCGCGCACCGCCGCGCCGCCCCCGTCCGCGGCGTCCAACTGCCACAGGGCCAGCAGCAGCGCGGGCCCGCCGGTCAGCACCGCGGAAACGGCCGCCACCCTCCGCACCGGGCGCGCGCCCCGCCGCGCCACCGCCGTCGCCACGTCCGCCGTCGCCGTGCCCAGCAGCACCCAGGCGAGTCCGTACTCCCCTACGTCCATCGCCAACGCGCAAAGTACCGGCGCGAGTTGGGCGATCCCCAGCGCGGTGGGCAGCGGCGCGCGGAGGCCCGGCAGCCGCCACCCGTAACCGGCCCACAGCCCCGCGACCACGGCGGCGCTCACCGCCGTGTAGCCCACGGGATCGGCGTCCGGCAGGGCCACCCGGTGCAGCAGATACGCGTCGAGCAGCAGCAGCACCAGCCCGATGCCCGCGACGGCCTCGCCGGTGGCGTTGAGCGAACGGCGCAGCAGCGGCACCGGAAGCGCCAGCGCGGTGAGCGTGAGCGCGCCGATCACACCGGCCCGCCCGCCGATCCCCAGGTGACCCCAGCTCAGCAGCGCGAACGCGAGCGCGGCGACGGTCAGCAGCACGCCGCCGAGCACGAGCAGCACGTTGCGGGCGGCGGGCGCGGACGCCTCGGCGACGGGCGGGGGCGCGTACACCGGCCCCGGCGCGTACACCGGCGCCTGCGTAGTGGCGCGCAACCCCGCGATCAGCGCGGCCCGTTGGCTCAACAGCGCGGTGACCCGCCGCTCCAGCCACGACACCTCGGCGTCGATGGCCCGCACCCGGCCGGGCACCGGCCCCGTCAGCGGCAGCGCACAGTACGGGCACAGCGCGGGCGCCGGCCCCCCGACGGCCGGCGGTCGGCCGCATTCGATGCACCGGATGAACGGTGTGCTCTGGTCCATACGCCGCAGCGTGCGCCCTCGCGCCCCGCCCCGGCATCCGCCGGTTTACTCACTCACCCTCTGAGTACCCGGTGAGCGGCCCATGCCCGGCTCGTCGTCGGCGGGCGGCGCCCCGGCCACTGTTACGGTCGTCACCGGACCGACCCAGGGAGGTACCCGATGGTTCTCACCCGAGACGAGCGCGAACAATTCCTGGCCGAGCCGCACATCGCGGCCCTCTCCGTGGCGGCGGGCGGGGACCGCGCCCCGCTGACCGTGCCGGTCTGGTACCGGTACACCCCCGGCTCCGACGTCCGGGTGCTGACCGGCGCGCACTCCCGCAAGGCCCGGCTGATCGAGGCCGCGGGCCGCTTCACCATCATGGTGGACCGGCTGGAGCCGACGGTCCGCTACGTCACGGTCGAGGGCCCGGTCACCGACGTCACCCCGGCCACCCGCGACGACCTCCACACGGTGGCGGCCCGCTACCTCCCGCCCGAAAAGGTCGACGGTTACGTCGACTTCGCCTGGGAGGATCACGGTGACCAGGTCATCTTCCACCTGCGCCCGGAACACTGGCTGAGCTCGGACCTCGGCACGGTCTGAAGCGCGCGGCCCGGCCCGGCCGCCCGCCCGCGCTCAGGTCGCGAAGATCAGCCACAGGTCCCAGCCACCGTTGTCGGCGGCCCAGCACTCGTAGCCGTCCGCCCCACCGGTGGGCGACGTGTAGTGCTCACCCACGGCCACGCACTCGTCCTGGGTGGCGTAGTGGCTGTGGAGATACCAGTAGTCCATCGCCCGGAAGCCGCCACCCTCCCCACCCGGCGCGGCGGCCGCCACCCCACCACCGAGCGCGAGGCCGGCCACCGCGACCGTTCCGACTACCAGGGCGCGCATGCGAGTTCCCATGGGGACACCTCTCCCTGCCTGGGGTCAACTCCCCTCAGTGAAGGGGGGTTGACCCCCACCAGCAAGGGCTTACTACGCCGCTCTCCGGCCGAGCAGCGCGGCGCACCACTGGAAGTGGCCGTCGCTGCCGTCCGTCGAGAACAGGTCATAGGTCGAGAGCGCGTAGGCCGCCTGGTACAGGGCCAGGGTCTCGACGGGGTGGCCGAGCTCCGCCGCGAACAGGCGGGTCAGCTCCGCCGTGTGCTCCTCGGCGTGCGGGCCGTACATGTCCCAGATCGCGGCCGTGATGCCCGCCTCGAACGCGGGGTCGCCGGCCGTGGTGAAGAAGCCGAAGTCGAGAACGGCGGTGGGGCGGCCAGTGTCGTCGGCGTGGATGTTGGGCGGGACGAGGTCCCCGTGGATGACGGTCACCGGGGTGTCGGGCAGGGAGTTCAGGGCGGCGACGGTCCGTTCCACCAGGGCGTCGAAGCCGGGAACGCGGGCGGCGAGCAGGTCACCGTGGCGGCCGGCCGCGCGCCGGACGAGGGCGGCGAGGGCTTCGGGGAAGCGGGTATGGCCCTGCCAGAGCGGCCGGTCGTCGCCCTGAACGGTCAGGCGTCGCATGGCCTCGGTCCCCGGCACGGTGGCGAGGGCGCGCAGAACGGCCAGCAGGGCGCGCGGCTCACGGGCGGGCAGTTCGCGCTCCGGCGGCGTGATCCCGGAGTCGGCACGGAGCGGCGAACCGGTCAGCTCCCGCTCATAGGTGACGAGGACCCCGTCCCGCTCCTCGATGTCCAGGATCTCCGGCGTGGCGAACGGCAGCGGGTGCCGGGCGATGTCCGCGTAGACCCGCCGGGTGAGCCCGAGATCGGCGGGCGGCCGCCCGCTCCACACCTTGGCGACGAGCCCCTCGTCGAGCCGGTAGACGACCCCCTCCATCCCGGCACCGATCGCCCGCGGCGCCGGGTGCCCACGGCGGACGAAGTGCTGGAGCCAGTCGTCGGTGTGCTGCTGGCGGTATTCGACCATGCCCCGCAGTACACCCGCCCACGGGCCGGAATGCACGCGCTTTCCGTTCGCACCCGACGCCCGGTCTCAGCCCATCGGACCCAAACGGCCCGACAGATCAAGCGGAAACGGCGGGCCCGCCGTCACAGAGAACGGAAGCACGCCGTGTACGACAGCTCCGGGAACTCGGGCGACTCCCAGGTGGACCAGCCGTCGCTGCCGCAGAACCCGGTGTCGTAGTAGGTGCTCGTGCGCCCGGTCACATAGACGTCGGCGACCGAGCAGTCGGCGTACGTGAAGTGGAGGTCGGATCCGGATCCGCTCATCGCCAGACAGGTGTCGATCGGCGCGTGGCCGATGTCGTCGGGGTAGTTCATCGACAGGCACAGCCGCACGTTCAGCTCGGGCCAGGTGTCCACCGTGTAGTGCCGGCTGTGATCCCAGCGCTCCGACGGATCGCAGTCGGACAGGTCGCTGTCGCCCGGGTAGCGCGCGACCACCGTGAAGTTGCCCGTCTGGCAGTCCACTTCGTCCCAGACGGTGCCGCCGTCGCTGGGCCCGTACACGCACTCGCCGGGCGTCGTGTGGTAGGCGCTGCCGTTGGGGTGCAGGTAACTCAGGCACATGACCAGGTCGTACGACCCGTAGGAGACGGCCCAGGAACTGTCCGGAACGCCGTCGCACTCGGACAGGTCCGTGGTGCCGTGGAGGACCCGCACCGCCTCGAACGAGCCGCCCCCGCACGACGCCGGCGACAGGTCGAGGTCGTCCATGGTCCCGTAGTTGTCGAAACAGTCGCCCTCCACGGCGTCCCGGATGGGGTCGGGCGTGGGGGAGGGCGGTTCGGTGTCCTCCTCGACGGGCTCCTCCTCGACGGGCTCCTCCTCGAAGGTGTCCTCGGGGAACGGCTCGGTGAACTCGTCGTCCGTCGGCGTCGTCAGGTCCTCGTCCAGGCCGTCGTCCAGCCCGGTCGGCAGGTCCGTTTCGAACGATGTGGTGGGGGCGGTGGTGACGCCGTCGTCGGAGTTCGCCTCGTCGATCACCCTCGGCACGATCAGGGCCGCCGCGAGCACCGCGACGCCGATGAGGGGACCGGCCTTGCTCAGGCCCGGGGAGGACGGGGTCGGCGCGCGGGGCGGTTGGGGCCGCGGCGGCGGAACGCCGGGTCCCGTGGCGGGGAGAGTGCGCGTCCGGGTCGGCTCGACGCGGACGGTGGTCGCGTCCGACCCGGGAACGCGCCTGCGGACCTCGGCGCGTTGCCGCTCGGTGAGGCGGTGCACGGCGGCGGGCCAGGGCCGCCCGGCCTCGGGCAGGGTGCCGATGTCGGCCAACAGGTCGGCCGAGGACGGGCGTTGGCCGGGGTCCTTGGCCAGGCACGGCTCGATGACGCGGCGCACCGGGTCCGGAAGCCCACGGAAGTCGGGCGTCGTGTGCACCACGTTGTACATGGTCTGCGGGATGCCCGGACCCTCGAACGGGTTGGTGCCGGCGGACGCGACGAACAGCACGGTTCCGAGGGAGAACACGTCGCTCGCCGGGGTGAGTTGGCGCCCCTCCGCCTGTTCGGGCGACATGTACGCGGGCGCGCCGAGCACCATGCCCGTGTGGGTCAGATCGGTGGTGGTGCCGCGCCCGCGGCGGCGGGTGGTGCCCTGGCCCTCGACGGCCCGGACGATGCCGAAGTCGATGACCCTGGGGCCGTCGTCGGCGAGGAGCACGTTGGACGGCGAGAGGTCGCGGTGCACGAGGCCGGCCGCGTGGATGTCGCGCAATGCCGCGGCGAGCCCGGCCGCCAGACGCAACACCGCCTCCCTCGGCAGCGAGTGGACCGTGTCGAGCGCCTCGCGCAGTGACGGCCCGTACACGAACTCGGAGGCCAGCCAGGGAACGTCCGTGTCGGGCCCGGCGTCGACCACGGACGCGGTGTGGCGGCTCACGACCTTGCGGGACGCCTTCACCTCCCGGCGGAAACGTTTCCGGAACTCCTGGTCGTTCGCCAGGTGGTCGTGCACCCGCTTGACCGCGACCAGTTCACCGTGCGGCCCGGTGGCCAGCAGCACACGGCCCATGCTGCCCCGGCCCAGCTCCGCGCGCAGCCGGTACCGGCCCAGCGTGCGCGGATCCGATGCCCCCAAGTCCTGCATGACGCCCCCCGTCGGACCAGTGGCTCACTTTCGATAACCTCTTTCTAGAGTCACTCTCTATAACGTGTCAATGTCCCCTGCTCCGGGGTCGGTTGGGGAAATGGTGGGGCGAGGTGCCAGGACAGCCGGGGGTGTCGCCGAAGCAGCGGCGTGGGCGTGACACGGTCGAACGGCTGCTGCGGTCGGCGCTGGAGGTGTACGCCGACACAGGAACCCAGGGATTCACGATGACCGCGGTGATCGAGGCGTCGGGCGTGAGCGTGGGCAGCCTGTACCACCACTTCGGCAGCTTCGAGGGGCTGGCGGCCACGCTGTATCTGCGCTGCAAGGACGATTTGTTGAACACCCTCATTCAAGCCGTGCGCACCACCCGCACCGCCCGGACCGGCGTGTACGCGATGGTCTCCGCCTATCTGCGGTGGTCCGCCGAGCACCCCACCGAGGCGCTGATCATTCATGCCTCGCCCTACGCCGGATATCTGCGGGCCCAGGCCGATCGGCTGCGCGAGGACAAGGCACCCAAACTCCAGGAGCTGCTGGAGCTGTTCGCACCGCACGTCGCCGCCGGGCGCATCCAGTCGCTGCCGCCCGCGCTGACGGAGATGCTGGTGATCGGGCCGGTGTCCGTCGCGGTCAGCCGCTGGCTGGCCGGGGTGCCCGGCTTCGACCTCGACGAGGCCGCCCGGCTGCTGCCCGAACGCGTCTGGCAGTCGGTCCGCGGCCCCAACGCCTGACCGCGGCCCCAACGCCCGACGTGCCCACCGCCGTTCAGTCGCGGTACAACTCGCCGGTGGCGTCCGTGGAGAAGCCGATGCTCTCGACGAAGTACTGAACGGTGACCTGGTCCACGGCGGTCAGGGTGACCGGGACCTGGTCCAGGCAGCTCCCATAGGTGATGTGCTCGATCACGTCGACGCTGTTGTCCGTCCGGGCGCGCAGGGTCCAGTGGCCGCCGCACTCCAGATCCGGGTAGTCGACGACGGCGACCTGCTCACCGATGTCGCCGCCGGTGTAGTCGACGACCGCCTCGAAGGTGGTGTTGTTGTGGTCGACGCGGCCCGCCCAGGTGCCGGAGAAGTCGAACCCGCCTGCGTCGTCGGCCGGTTGCTCCGTTTCCGTGCCGCCGTCCGCGCCGTCCTCCGGCTGGTCGGACTCGGCGGGTTCGTCCGGCGCGGTGGAGGGCGACTGCTGCTCCTCCGGCTGGCCGGTGCCGCCGTTCCCGCCTGCCTCCGTGTCGTCGCCGCCCTCGCCGCCCCCGTTGCCCAGGGCGAAGACCAGCGCCGCCACGCCCACCACCGCGAGCGCCGCACCGGCCACAACGGCGCGGTTCCGCCCGGCCCCTCCGGCCGGTACCGGCGGCGGCACATACGTCGGCCGGCTCCCGGACTGCGGATGAGTGGGGTGCGGGTGGGCCGGAGGCGGAGGCGGTGTGGAGCCCACCGCGGCGGTCATGGTCGGCGCGTGGTGCGGCGCCGGGCCACTCACCACAGCCGCCGGTGCCGGCGCCGGACCCTCCAGGTCCAGCAGCTCGGCCGCCTCCTTCCCCAGCCGGGCGGTCAGCGCCGGCGGCAGCCACACCCCCTCGGCGGCCCCCGGGTCCTGGTGCCCCGCCGCCTCCGCCACGATCTCTGCGGGGGTGGGGCGTTCCCCCGGCTCCTTCGCCAGGCAGCGCTCGGCCAGCGCGCGCAGCGGACCGGTCATGTCACCCAGCTCCGGCGGCTCCGTCACCACCCGGAACATCAGCGCGTGCGCGGCCGAGTCCCCGGTCCCGAACGGCCCCCGGCCGGTGGCCGCGTAGCCGAGCACGGCACCCAGCCCGAAGACGTCGGCGGCCTCGGTGGAGCGTTCGCCGCGCACCTGCTCCGGCGCCATGTACCCCGGCGAGCCGACCGTCACCCCGGTCCGGGTGGCCACGCTGGAGTCGGCGGCGCGGGCGATGCCGAAGTCGATGACGCGCGGGCCGTCCAGCGTGAGCAGCACGTTCGACGGCTTCAGGTCCCGGTGCGTCACCCCGGCCGCGTGGATCGCGGTGAGCGCCCTGGCCAGTCCCTCGGCCAGCCGCCACACGCTGAACTCGGGGAGCGGGCCGTGCAGTTCGTCCACCACGCGGGAGAGCGGCGGACCGGGAACGAAGCCGGTGGCCAGCCACGGCGTCTCCGCCTCGGTGTCCGAGTCGAGCACCGGCGCGGTCCACTCCCCGGCGACGCGCTGCGCGGCGGCCACCTCCTGCCGGAAACGGCGCCGGAACTCGGGCTCCTGCGCGAAGTGCTGGTGGATCAGCTTCAGCGTGACCGTGCGCCCGTCCGGCGTCCGGCCGAGAAAAACCTGCCCCATGCCACCGGCGCCCAGCCGGCCCAGCAGCCGGTACTGCCCCAACGCCCGTGGATCCGCGGGCTCCAGCGGCCTCATCGCCGGTCTCCCGCGCTGAACGTGCCCGACCTCGGGACCACCATCGCCCACAACCCCCTGCCGTGCCGACCCCGACCGCACACCGCGCCGGGTGCCGCACATTCTGTCCCGGCCGACTCTTTCCGGCCACCGCCGGAAGGGGAATTCCGCGTCACGGTACCGTCGCAGGCGTGTGCCGTCCGCGAGACGAACGGCGGCCGGACAGCGGCGCCCGCGCGCGAGGGCTTTGCCGACCGTTGCCTCAACTGCCCCCGGCGCCTGTGTCGTTGACGATTCCCGTGAGCTCCCGCAGTCCGCTGACGATCTCCGCCGCGCCGGGGGCCTGGTCGGGGTCGGTGAGCCACTGGGTCAACACGCCCGTGAACAGCGCCATATGGGCCGCGCCCAGCGTGCGGGCCGTCGCGTCGTCGACCTCGTCCTCGGGCGTGCCGCGCAGGATGGCCGCCAGGCCCCGGCGGCCCTGGGCCTGTCCGCCCGCCAGGTAACGCCGCAGGTCCGCGGAGTGCTCGGCCTGGATCAGGGCCTCAAGGGTGGCGAGCCACAGGGTGCGGTCCGTCGAGAACGACTCGATGATCGCCGCCCACATCGCCTCGTATCGCTCGGCCGGCGTGCTCCCGGCGCCGCCCGCCGCGCTGTCCTCATCGCTCCCGCCGCTCTTGCCGAACGACGCCAGCGTGCGGCCGAGCCGCGTTCCCCACTCGTCGATCGCCTCGATGAGCGCGGCGTTCAGCAGCGCCTCCCGGGAGCCGAAGTGGTAGCCGATGGCCGCCATGCTCACGCCGCCCGAGGCGGCCGAGATGTCGCGCACCGTGGTGCGAGCCCAGCCCTTCTCCTCCAGACAGCGCCTGGCTCCGGCCAGGAGATCCTCGCGATTTCCCATGCGGGGAACGGTACGGCAGCCTGGACTTCGGCGGCCCCCGGCCGCCCGCCGGTCGCCCCGCACGGGCACCCGTCCGAGGGCGCCGGCCCCGGTCCTGGGTTGCCGCCCGCCTGTCCGAGCCCGTACTCCTCATCGGCATGGGGCTGTTGGTGAGCGCCGCCGTGCTGCTGGTGATGCGCGGCACGCGGGCGCCCGCGCTGCGGGGTGCCAGGGGGGCGCTGGCCGCGGGCGCGGCGAGCGGATTCATGAACTCTTCGGCAGGGGTGGGCGGTCCGGCGGTGTCGCTGTATGCGGTGAACGCGGGCTGGACCGTACGGCAGTTCGTTCCGAACGCGATGTTCTACGGCGTCGTCGTCAACGCGCTGTCCGTCGCGGCCAACGGCGTGCCGCGACTGACCACGCCGGAATGGCTGGTGATCGCGGCCGGGATCGGGGCCGGCGCCGTGATCGGGAAGGCGCTCCTGGAACTGGTGCCGGAGAAGCGGGCCCGGCCCATCGTGCTGCTGCTGTCGCTGGCCGGTGGCTTCACGACGCTGGCCAAGGGACTGTGGAGCCTGTGAGCGCTCCGGCGGAACGCCCGGCCGCCGCGCCATGTATCCGCGCGAATTCCCCCGAGTTACGCGGCCGTGGCTCACCTTGCACGGCCTCGCGCTGTGCGGACTGAGCGGAGTGCAACGCAGCCCTTACGGCCAGGTAACCACTCGCCTTCCCCCGCCTCCCTAGCTTCTGAACATGAGTCAGCGAGACCAGGGCGCCCCGGACTTCCTGAAGCGGTTGCCCGTCTGGCGCACCATCAGGGGCCGGGTGACGGTCGTCCTCGCCGTGCCGACCTGCCTCCTGCTGGTGATCACCGGAACCAGCGTGGCCGACCGCGCCGGGGACTGGTTCGAGGCGCGGGACACCACCGAGCGGGTGGACCTGCTGCTCGACGCGCAGACGCTCGTCCGGGAGCTGCAACGCGAACGTGGCCTCACCAACGGCCTGCTCAGCGGCGCCGCCGACTACCGCGCCGAACTGACCGCCACCCGTGCCCGCGCCGACGCCGCCCGCCGCGCGCTGCCCGAGGCCGAGCCCGCCGCGGCGGCCGCCCTGGACCGTGCCCGGGACACGCTCGCCCGGCTGGGCACGGTCCGCGGCGCCGTGGACGACGCGAGCATCGAACGCGCCGACGCGCTCGACTTCTACACCGACGCGATCACCTCCCTCAACGACCTGCTGGTTGCGGACCACCACCACAGCGACCGGCAACTCGGCTACTGCCTCGACGCGTTGCGTTCGCTCGCCGACGTCACCGAGTCGCTCGCCCTGGAACGCGGCCTGATGAACGGCGTGTTCGCGGCCGACCGCTTCGCCGGGCCGGACGAGTACGCCGAGTTCACCGAGGCCCGCGCCGCGCGCGTCGCGACGCTCGGCGACTACCGGCAGTTCGCGACCTCCGACCAACAGGCCGCCCTGGACGCCGCGTTCACCACCGACGCCGCCCGGCGCACCGCCGACTTCGAGGCCGCGGCGATCAACGCGGCCGACGGCTCCGCGCTCGGCGCCGACCCCGAGGCGTGGTGGAACGCCGCCACCACCGTCGTGGACGACCTGCACGCCGTTCAGCAGGGCGTCGGCGGCGACGCCCGCGACCGGGCCGGCGAGCTGAGCGGGCAGGCCGGCCGCCAGTTGGCCGGCTTCACCGGGCTGGGCGCGTTCGTCCTGGCCGTCGCCCTCGCGCTGGGCTGGCTCGCCACCCGCTCCATCACCCGCCCGCTCGACGTGCTGGCCCGGGAGGCCAACGAGGTCGCCGACCGCTGGCTGCCGGAGACCGTGCGCGCCATCCAGGAGGCCGAGCCGGACACCGCGGAACGCCTGCTGCCCGCGGTCCCGCCGCAGCCGCCGGACAGCGCCGAGGAGGTCACCCGCCTCGCCTTCGCGCTGCGCGACGTGGAACGCGCCGCCGTCGAACTGGCCGCCGAGCAGACCGCGTTGCGCCGCAACAGCAGCGAGTCGCTGGCCAACCTCGGCCAGCGCAACCAGCGCCTGCTGGACCGGCAGTTGCGGCTGATCACCGCGCTGGAGAGCCAGGAGACCGACCCCGAGGCGCTGGCCGACCTCTTCGAGCTCGATCACCTCGCCACCCGCATGCAGCGCAACGCCGAGTCGCTGCTGATCCTGACCGGCGAACAATCCGCCGCGCCCCGGATGTGGCCGGGCACGGTGCCGGTCGCCGAGGTGGTGCGCTCGGCCATCTCCGAGGTGGAGGACTACCGGCGGGTCACGCTGACCGTCATGGATCCCTGCCGGGTGCTGGGCGCGTGCGTGGCCGAACTGTCCCATCTGCTGGCCGAATTGATCGAGAACGCGCTGGCCGCCACGCCGCCCGGCCGGCCGGTGGAGGTGGCCGGCTGGCGCGACGGCGACGAGTACTGCCTGGCCGTCGTCGACCGCGGCCGGGGCATGACCGACGCCGAACTGTCCCGCGCCAACGCCCGGTTGGCGGGCCGGGAGAGCTTCCTGGTCGCGCCCAGCGGCTACCTGGGGCACTACGTGGTGGGCCGGCTCGCCGCCCGGCTGGGCGCCCAGGTCGAGGTCCGGCACACCCAACTGCCCACGACCAGCGGACCGTTGACGCGCGGCAACGGCGTGTCGGCGTTCGTGGCGCTGCCACCCCGCCTGCTCGGCCCGGACCCGGAGAACGAGCCCAGCGGCACCACCCCGGCACCCCCGGTCCCCGCCGGAGCGGCCTGAGGGCGCCTCGTTCAAGGAAGTAATACCAGCAGACAATCCCGACGCCTGACCTGGAACGGACTCGTTCAAGAACGGCACGTGCGACCGCCCCGGCGGAGGCCCGACTGGAGCACCCGGCCTGCGCCATTTAGGAGGAGGCCGTGGAGCGCCGCGCGGGGGCGTCCCCCGCGGATGTGTACGACAAGAGGCAGGAAAGAGTCTCTTCCGCTGAGATCACCGCGACCGCGGCACCAGGCGCGCAACCGGATGCGGGAGGCCAACCGCCGCTGGCAGGCGATGGCGCGTTCCCCCGGCCGACGGCGGTACCGCTCGGTGCTCGGAGCACCGGAGACGACGGCCCTCCGGCGGATCGGCGACATCCAGTGCGAGGCCCACCGATGGCCGGTCCCGCTCTGGCCCGAGCTGCGCTTCGAAGTCCTCACCGCGCCCGGCGGCGACGTCTGGCACGAGGCACACTGGTCCGCGCGCCGGGCGCGCCGGGAGCCGCGCTGCGGACGTTGGAGGATCTGCTCCCCTGGTCCTGCACGGTGGAGGAGGCGGCACGCGCCTTCGCCCCCGCCCGGCCGATGGAGGGCTCGGCCCCCACCCGCTGGCGGCTGGCGTTCACCGCCCCGACCGCGTCGGGCGAACGCCGAAGCGTGGTCGCCGAGTTCAGTTGGGGGCTGCTCCAGCGACTGGTGCGCGGGTGAACCCCGCGCTGCCCGGACCGCGCGGTCATCACCCGCGCACCGTCACCACAGCCGTCGCCAGGGCCGACGCGTGGGCGGTGTTCCAGGCGCGGATCCGGAGTGTGTGCCGGCCCGGTGCGAGGGAGAGCGACGCCGTCAGCCGGCCGGTGTCCGGGGCGAAGCTGTGGCTCGTCCGCTCGCCGTCGATTTCCACGTTGATCCTCGCCGGGTCCACTCCCGCCAGCGCGTCGGTGACACGGGCCCGCAGCAGCACCTCGGGGCCGGTGACGTTCGCGCCGTCCCTCGGGGAGACCTTGTCGATCACGGGCGCCAACGGCACCGGCCTGCCGGGCCTTCCCGGCGTCGCGCGGTGGATCAGGGAGACGGACGGCGGGACCCGTTCCGCGCCCAGGACGCCCTCGAACACCAACGGGTAATCCACGCCGCGCCCGACCAGTTCGCCCGCGGTGACGTCGAACTCCACCCCGACGCGGCCCATCGCGGGCACCGTCACCTCCTGCCGCCCCGTCGGCTCCACCAGCCAGCCGCCGAAGGCACGCCCTTTGAGAGCGACCGTCCGCGCGGTGCCGTTGAAGTTGTAGACATCGACCGACATCCGCGCCGTGTGGGGGATTCGGTAGCCGAGCGGCGGCTCGGCATCGCCGTCCTCCTTGTTCGGCGCCGCGTTCTCCGGGGCGAACCGTTGGTTCAGCACGATGTGCTCCGCCGCCGACAACGGCCGGGACAACGGATCTGACAGCGGGCCGGAGCGGTCGCGGCCGTCACCCGGTGGGGGCGTCGCGGGCAGGGCCGGCGGCGCGTCGGAGACCAGGTAGAAGGGATCCGGGCCCGTCGGCACCCTGACCGTTCCCCGGTCGGTGGGGGTGAGCGTCCGGCGGCGCGCGCCCATGATGTCGTGGAGTTCCACCGTGCCGCCCGGCACCGGCACTTCCACCACCTGCCCCGACCCCGGCGCGTACACCACCGTCACCGTCCGCCGCCCGTCGCGGAAGACGAACCCGGCGGCGTCGGGCAGCAGTTCCTCCAGCGTGGTGACGAACTCCGCCTCGCTCAGCAGCGAGGCCATCGCGGCGAAAGCGCTGAACGACGGCCAGGGCTGGAAGTCCCGGCTCAGCATCGCGAACGAGACGCCGTCGTCCGTGCACGGTGGCCCACAGAACCAGAACTGGCGGGTGGTCCCCTGCGCCAGGCTCTCGACCGTGGACAGCACGAGATAACGGGCCTGGGTGACCTGCCGTTCGAAGGTGAGGTCCTGACCGGGCTCCGCCGGCAGCATCGCCCCGCACTCGGTCATCCACAGCGGACTGCCGGCCCCGTACAGCTCCCGCAGTTCCCACTGGTCCTCCGCCGCCGAGGGAAACTCGGGATCCTCCTCGCCCGGCGGCGGGTAGCCGTGGAAGCTCCAGACGTCGGCGTAGCGCACCACCCCGTTCCACAGCATCAGCTCCTGGAAGACGCCGCGTACGGCGATGCCCGGCAGCACCACGGACGGCGCGTGCGGCTGGTCGGTGATGCCCAGCGCCGCCGCCTTGACGAAGGCGGCGTGCTGGTCGCCGGTGCTCGAAGTGGCGTCGACGTCGGGCTCGTTGGACAGGTGAAGGGCGTCGGCCACCGTGTCGTTGTTCCGGCCGGCCAGGTGCGCCGCGTAACGGTACGCGTCCCGCAGATCCGCCGCGAGCGGCACGGACGTCTCCGTCATCGCCCAGTCCGGGGGCGGGGAGATGACCTCCAGCACGGCCAGGCCGCGATCGCGCAGGGTCCGGATGACGCGTCCGTACAGCCGGCTGTCGAACGGCGCGCCGCGCTCGCGCTGGGCGGCGGGCCAGGCGCTGCCGTCGCGTACCCAGCCCGCACCCATCGCCTTCAGGCCTGCGGCCAGGGCGTCCAGCCGGGTGGGCGGCACCAGGGCGAACGAGGCGATGTTGACCCCGAAGCGGTTGGCCGGACCCTCGGCCGCCCGCCGCTGGGGCAGATGCGCGAAGCAGCCGGTGACACTCGCGCCGGGCGCCGTGTCCAGCGCCGCCCGCACCCGGTAGTTGCCGGGCGGCAGGCCGGGCGGCACGGGGATCGTCGCGGTGGTCGCACCGGCGGGGACCGTCACGGTGCCGGTGGTGACCTCCTGGGAGAAGTAGTCGAGGACGGTGTAGGACACCGTTTCCGCCCGCGCGGGCCGGCCGTTGAGCCGGAAGTGCAACGCGGCGGGCTCGTCGCCGCGGTAGTGGCCGAGGTTCTCCGCGGGGTCCTGGATGGAGACGTCCCGCAGCGCGAGGCCCACCGGCGTCAGGGTGAACTCGTCGAGCAGGAACCGGTATCCGGTGTACTCCGCCAGGACCGTGGGCCGATCGACGGTGAAGGTCAGCGCGTTGGGCCCGCCGCGGAGTTCGACGTCGCCCATCGCCAGGACGGACAGGTCGCCCCAGGCCGCCGCCGACTCGTACCAGTGCGGTTGCGAGGCGGCCAGCGGCGTACGCGGCCCGTCGTTGACCGTGAGGCTGATGTACGAGCCGGGGTCCTCGACGTGCGGCTGTTCCACCGGGGCCGTGGCCACGGCCGCCAGCCGGTAGATCCCGGCGGCCGGGGCGTCGACCGTGTACGTGGCGTACCACCCGCTCTCCGGCGGAGTCTCGGCGGTGCGCAGCGCCAGGAGGGCGCCGCCGGACGCCCTGGGATCCTCGGCTGTCGGGATGTTCGCCCGCGTCGGCGACTGTCCCCGAACGGTGATCACGCCGTTCTCCTCCCCTCGTGAGCCGGGCACCGCCGCGCGGACCAGGCCCGTCCCGGTGGCCAGGACGACACCCGCAGCGAGCCCGCCCTTGACGGCCGTCCGCCGGTCGATGCCCCCGCGTTTCCTCTTGCCTTCCGGCACGCCGTTCGTCATGCCGACCAGCACATCCCGGAGACGTGCGCGGGCGCGTCGTGCGCGGGTATGCCCCGGGGTCGGCCACCGGGTCGGGGCCGATCTCCACCCGTGGGCGGACAACGGGGGCAGGCCGGGAACCCTAGGCTGGGCGAGTGCGACGGACCTGTTCGGCAGCGCGCGGACGGCCCGGCGTGACCGATCTGGCCCTGCCAGCCCTGCTGTTGGCAGGGCAACTCGCCGCCCTTCCTCTCACTCCCGACGGCGAGCGTGCCACCGGCCGGCACGTTGTGCTGGGGCTGCTCATCCTGGCCGCGGCGGCGTCCGTGCTGGTGTGGCGGCGGCGCGCGCCGGTATCCGTGTTCGCCGCCGTGCTGCTGCTCTGCGCCGGCGCCGGGGCGCTGCTTCCCGAGGCCGCCGTGGCGCCCGCGCTGCCCCTCGCCGTGTGGCTCGGCCTCTACTCGCTGTCCGTGCGCCGCGCGGGCCGTCCCGCGCTGCTGGGCGCGACCCTCGCGACCGCGGGACTGTCGGTCACCGCGGCGCGGGCCGGCTCGGTGGGGCCGCTGCTCGACGACCTGCTGGCGGGCGCGTTGTTCCACCTGCTGATCGTGGTGTGCGGCCAGCTGCAGCGGCACCGGGCGGCCCGGCGGGCCCGGGTCGCCGCCCGGCTGGCCGGTGTTGAGCGCGAACGGCGTGTGGCGGCCGCGGCGGAGCGCGAGCGTCTCGCCCACGAGCTGCACGACGCGGTCGGCCACCATCTCAGCGCCGTCGCGGTGTGCGGGGCCGCCGCGCTGCGCCTCGCCGGGAGCCGCCCGGAACTGGCGGACGAGGCGCTGGCGGGGGCGGCGGAGTCGGGCCGGGAGGTGCTGGCCACGCTGGGGCGGCTGTCGGAGGCGGCGTGCGACGCGTTCCCGCGAGGACCGCTGCACCGGCGGGTCGCCGCGCTGTGCGACGGCCTGGCGCGTCTGGGCCTTCCGGTCACCCTCGTCGTGACGGGCCGCCCCACCGCGCCGGCGGACGCCACGGCCGCGGCCGCCTACCGGATCGTGCAGGAGTCGCTCACCAACGCGATGCGCCACGCCGCGGGTTCCCCGGTGACCGTTCGGCTCGGCTACGGGTCCGCCGAGCTCTCCATTTCCGTGGTCAACGGCCCACCCGGCCCCGGCGGTTCGCCCACGCCCGGCACGGGCCGGGGCATCGCAGGCATGCGGGCGCGGGCCGCGGGCGTCGGCGGACGCCTGACCGCGGGACCGGGCGAGGAGAGCGCTGACGCCGGACCCGGCGGCTGGTCGGTGCGGGCCACCTTTCCCATCCCCGCACCGGGCCGCCGCGTCACCGCGCTCGACGCGACGGCGGTCGTGGGCTGCGCGGCGCCGCCGCTCCTGTTGTACCCCGCGGCCGGCCCCGCCGTGCTGCTGGCCGCCCACGCCCTTCCGGTGTTGTGGGCGCGGCACGCTCCCGCACGCGCCCTCGCCGCCGTGCTGGCCGTGGCCCTGGCCTGGTCGGCGGCGTCGGCGGTCGGCCTGCTGGACGCGCGCTGGCTGGGCGCCCTCGCGCTGGCCGGGGCAGCGGAACTGTGCTGTATCTACGCCGTGGCCGCCCACGGTCCGGCCCGCCTGACGTGGCTGGCTCCGGTCGCGGTGGGGGGCGCGTCCGGCACGGTGCTGGGGCTGGCCGTCGTGGCGGACCCGGCGGAGCCGGCCGGCGCCGGCACCGTGGTCTTCCTGACGGTGCTGGGTCTGGCCGCGGTGCCGTGGCTGCTGCCGGTCTGGATCCTGGGCCTGTTGGTCCGGGCCCGCCGGGGCGACGGCGGGCACTGGGAACAACGCGCGCTCGACACGGTGGCGGCACGCGTCGGCGAGGCGGTGGCCGGTGAGCGGCGGCGAGTCGCCGCGGGTGTGCGCGGGGCGGTGGCTGAGCACACGGTGCGGCTGGTGCGCCGGGCGGAGTCGGGCGTCACCGGCGCGGACCGGGCCGTGACCGCGCTGGCCGAGGTGACGCGCGAGGCGAGAAACGCCCTGTCGGCCCTGCGGGACCTGCTCGACACGCTGGACAGGACGGAGACGCCGAGATGAGCATTCGAGTGCTGGTGGTGGACGACCAAGCCGTCGTCCGGGCGGGCTTCGCGGCGGTCATCGACGCCGAGGCCGATCTGACCGTGGCCGGAGAGGCGGCCGATGGCGCCGAGGCCCTGCACCTCGCCCGGGACTTGGCGCCGGACGTGGTGCTGATGGACATCCGGATGCCCGGCATGGACGGCCTGAGCGCCACCCGCGAGCTCACCGCGCTCGACCCTCCGGCCCGGGTGCTGGTGCTCACCACGTTCCAGCGGGACGAATACATCTTCGCCGCCCTGCGCGGCGGCGCCTCGGGGTTTCTGCTCAAGGACTGCGAGCCCCAGGAACTGGTGGACGGCATCCGGACCGTGGCGGCGGGCGAGGCCCTGCTGGCCCCGGCGGTCACCCGCCGGCTCGTCGACGCGTTCAAGTCCGGCACGGTCGCGCCACGGAGTCAGCGGGACGCCCGGCTGGACACACTCACGACCCGTGAGACCGAGGTGCTGCGCCAGGTCGCCAGAGGCCTGACCAACCCCGAGATCGCGGCCGCCCTGGGGATCGGAAGATCCACCGTGAAGACGCACATGAACGCGATCCTCGCCAAACTCGGCCTGCGCGACCGGGCCCAGGCGATCATCCTGGCCCACGAGGCGGGCCTCATCCGAAGTCCCTGACTCGGGGTCGGAATCAGGAGCCGTAACTGCCGTCCAACGCCCGCCGCACGGACCTGGCCACCGCGGACCCCGTGTTGAGCGCGCACAACTCCGTGCCGTCGGGAGCGCTGAGCGTCATCCAACGGACCGTTTCCCAACCGCCGTTCGGCGGGCCGCCGGTCTTCACGCGTTCGGTGACGCGGATGTCCTGCCAGGCACAGGCCCGGGTCCCTCCCGGGCCGGTGACGACGAGGCCGCGGTCGAAGAGGTGCAGCCGCGTGCTCCTGTCGGGCCGGCGGCCTTCGGCCCAGATCACCACGAGGGGCCCCGTGATCGCGAGGACCACGAGCAGACCCACGGCCATGGCCTGGACAGCGGCACCGTACGGGCCGGCGAGAAGAGCGACCACCACGGCGAGGAGCGCGGGCACCATGCCAACGGCGACGCAACCGAGACCGGTGATGCTGCCGTCGATGGTGTGCGTCTCGAGGTGGGAGCCCAAATCCCGCTCAGCGGCGGCCCGTTCTGCCACGTTGCGTGCCGCTTCATCCGCTTGCCGCTTGTCCGCACCGAACCCCACGATGCCTCCCGCCCCTCGCAACTCCCTGACGCTTGCGGGAACGCGGTTGGTTTCGCCGGTCCGTTGATCCCGCCGGTGATTGCCGTCGTGACGGGCGCGTCCAAAGGATTGACGTGCTCCTGCCGCCCTTCTACCTTCGGACCCACGCGCACCACGGCAGTCATATATGAGATGCCATATGCGACACCCGCGCGCCCCGCCCCTCGCCCCCAGAGTCGTACCGAACCCCTCCCCCTCCGGGGCGCCAGGGCAACGCACGTCCGTTATGGCAAGCGCTTGCCATCCGCCCCCGTCGGCACCGACCGGAATGAGCCCACCGTGACCGCTGACCAGCACCGCCAAGGTTCCTCCCCGTCCTCCGGACCGGCCCACCGGCTTCCTGGAACGGCCGCCCGCCGGACCCTGATCGGCGCGCTCGCGGGTGCGCCCCTCGCCGTCGCCGCGGCTCCGCGGGCGCACGCGGCCACCGGATCACCCTCTGAGGCGAGGGCCACCCTGTGGATCGCGGGCGACTCGACCGCGGCCCCGAAATACGCGGACGCCGCTCCCGAGACCGGCTGGGGCATGGCCCTGCCGTTCTTTCTCGGCAGGCGGCTGACCGTCTCCAACCACGCCGTGAACGGGCGCAGTTCCAAGAGCTTCGCCGACGAGGGCCGGCTGGACGCGGTGCTCGCGGCGATCAGGCCCGGTGATCTGCTGCTCGTGCAGTTCGCCCACAACGACGAGAAGGCCGAGGACCCCACGCGGTACACCGAGCCCTGGACGACATATCAGGAGTACCTGACCCGGTACGTCCAGGGGGCCCGGGCGCGCGGCGCCCGGCCGGTGCTGCTCACCCCGGTCGAGCGCAGACGGTTCGACGCGGGCGGCAACGCCCTGCCGTCGCACGGTGAGTACCCGGCGGCGATGCGGGCGCTGGCCGGGCGGGAACACGTTCCGCTGGTCGACATCCAGGCGTTGTCCCTCGCGCTGTGGCAGCGCCTGGGCGTCGAGGAGACCAAACGGTACTTCAACTGGACCGCCACCGAGCAGGACAACACCCACTTCAACCCGCCGGGAGCGATCGCCATCGCCCGGCTCGTCGCCGAACAGCTGCTGGCACAGGGCGTGCTCCGGCCGCGGGAGACGCGCCGTCTCGACGAGGAGATCCCCGAGGAGTGGATCACCTGGCCTGCCGCCTGAGTCCCGCCCGCCCCAAGAGCCGCTCGCGGCCTCTCCGTTGCCGCTGCATGACAGTCGAGGAGTACCCATGACGAACGTTCCCACCCCCGGCCGGCGCGCCCTGTTCGCCGCCGGTGCCGGAGCCGCCCTCGGGCTGGCCGCGCCGGCCACCGCCCACGGCCGGGACCGCCGCGGTGACCGGCCGTTCGGCGGTTACGGTTCCCCCGCCGACCGGCTGACCGAACGCACCCTGTACGTCCACCCCGGCGGCGCCGGTGACTTCACCGGAGTCCAGACCGCCGTGGACGCTGCCGCGGGCCCGGGGTACTCCCTGGTCCTGGCGCCCGGCGTCTACCGCGAGACCGTGAACGTGGACGCCGCGCGGGCCGGCCTCACGCTCCTGGGCGCGGGCCGGGGACCGCGGGAGGTGGTCATCGTCTTCGACAACGCGGCCGGCACGCCGATTCCCGGCGGTGGCGGAGCGACCTACGGCACCAGCGGCAGCGCCACCACCACCGTGCGGGCCGCGGACTTCACCGCCCGCGACATCACGTTCGCCAACGACTGGCTGCGCGCCGACCACCCGGAGTTCACCGGCACCCAGGCGGTGGCCCTGAAGGTGATGGGCGACCGTTCGGCGTTCGAGCGCTGCCGCTTCCTCGGGCACCAGGACACCCTGTACGCCGACACGCTCTCCCTGCCGGTCACCGCTCGCCAGTACTTCTCCGACTGCTACGTCGAGGGCGACGTCGACTTCGTCTTCGGCCGCGCCACCGCGGTCTTCGAACGGTGCCGCTTCCACACCCTGGCCAGGGACGTGGACTTCACCCCCAAGGGCATGGTCTTCGCCCCCTCCACCGCCAGGAGCACGCCGTACGGCTACCTCGCCGTCCGCTGCCGGATCACCAGCGGCGCCGAGGACGGCGCCTACAAGCTGGCCCGCCCCTGGGTCCCCAGCTCCGACGTCACGGCCTGGCCCTCACTCGTGGTCCGCGACACCTGGATCGGGCCCGGCGTCGACGCCGCCGAGCCCTACACCAACATGCGGGAGGAGTACCCCTGGCAGAGCCAGCGGTTCGCCGAGTACCGCAACGCCGGTCCGGGCGCGCTGGTTTCCGCCCCGGAGAACCGGCCCCAGCTCACCGACGAACAGGCCGCGTCGGCAACCCGCGCCGGCTACCTGACCGACTGGCGGCCGCCGGTCCGCCGCTGACCACGCCAGGGCCGCGGCGAACACTGCCACGATCTGCCGGTGGGCCGGATGGTCCGGCAGCTTCACGGCCGGCGGTCTGGTCGGTTCCGTCATCGCGCCAGGTACAGAAGTAGTACTTCACCGCGCCGGCGGGGGGGGGGCGTGCGGGAGCAGGTCCCACTGGCAGCCGGTACGGGACTGATACAGCAGGGCGTTGACGATCTCCCGCATCTCATACCGGCCCTGGTGGCCGCTGACGACCGGGGCTCTCCCACGGCGTTCCTCCTCCGATCGGCCTCGCGGGCAGAATGAACGCGTGCCGCCTTTCGACCAGACCCGTTTCCGGCTGCCTCGTGGCGCCCGCGCTGACGCCGCGCTGGCCGGCGGGGTGTTCGTGCTGGTGGCGCTCGGCGCCGAGGGGCAACGGCTGAGGAACGGCGGGGACTCGCTGCCCCTGCTGATCGCTTCCTGGCTGCTGATCATGGCGGTGTGCGGAGCGCTGCTGTTCCGGCGCCGGTATCCGGTGGCAGTGGGCTGGTTCACGGTGCTGGCCACGGGCGCCTACTACCTGCTGAGCGACATCGACGGCCCGCTGATCGTGGTTCCGATCGTGGCGTTGTACGCCGTGGCGGCCCTGGGCCGGCTGCGGGCGGCCATCGCCATGGCGGCTGCCATGGTGATTGTCGTGGCCGCGGGCACTCTGGCGGGCGGCGGCGATATCAGCGGCACGGTGGTGTTCATGCTCACCGGCTGGCTGGTAGCCGTCGTGGCCCTCGGCAGCGTGCGGCACAGCCGGGTGGCCTACGCCGAGGAGGAGGCGCGGCTGCGGGCCACCGAGGAACGGCTGCGCATTGCCCGCGAGCTGCACGATGTGATCGGGCACAACGTCTCGATGATCAACGTGCAGGCGGGTGCGGCACTGCACCGGCTGAAGGAGAACCCCGCCCTGGCCGAGGATGCGCTCGACGCGATCAAGGCGGGCAGCCGGGAGACCCTGCGGGAGCTCCGGGCCACCCTCGGCATGCTCCGTCGGGTCGACGAGGAGGCGCCCACGGCACCCGCGCCGGGGCTGGCCCGGGCAGACGAGCTGGTGGCCTCGGCGAAGCTGGCGGGGCTCGCGGCGCGGATCGTGCGGACCGGGGTTGAGCGCTCGCTGCCCGCCCCGGTCGACCTGGCCGCGTACCGGATCGTGCAGGAGTCGTTGACCAACGCCGCCAGGCACAGCGGCGCCGGACGGGTCACGATCCGGCTCGCCTACGGGAACGGGGGGCTGACCCTGGCCGTCGAGGATGACGGCCGGGGCTCGGCGGCCCGCTCCACCTCGGCGGGTGGCGGCAGCGGGATCGCCGGCATGACGGAGCGGGCGCGGGCAGTGGGCGGCGAACTGACCGCGGGCCCGCGGCCGGAGGGCGGATTCGCGGTGCGGGCCCAGTTGCCGTACGGGATCACAGGAGAGCCGATGGAGCGGAGAGACCGATGATCAGGGTCCTGCTGGCGGATGACCAGCGGCTCGTCCGGGGCGGGTTCCGGTCGATCCTGGAGGCCGAGGACGACATCGAGGTGGTGGGGGAGGTTGGGGAGGGGCAAGCCGCGGTCTCGGCCTGCCGTGAGCTGCGGCCGGACGTGGTCCTGATGGACATCCGGATGCCAGGGATGGACGGTCTGGAAGCCTCGCGGGTGATCACCGGGGATGAGCGGCTGGCGTCGGTGAAGGTGGTCATCTTGACGACCTTCGATCTGGACGACTACGTGTACGGGGCACTGCGCGCCGGGGCGACGGGCTTTCTGGTGAAGGACACGGAGCCGGCTGAACTGCCGCAGGCGGTGCGGGTCGCCGCCCGGGGCGATGCCCTGATCAGCCCGTCGGTCACGCGGCGGCTCATCGCCGAGTTCGCGGGCCGGGTGCAGGGGCCGAAGCCGGACCCCCGGCTCGATGCCCTCACCGACCGGGAGCGCGAGGTCATGCGGCTGGTGGCCGCGGGATGTACGAACGACGAGATCGCGGCGCGGCTGGTGCTGTCGCCGTCGACGGCGAAGACGCATGTCAGCCGGATCATGTCGAAGCTGGGGGCGCGGGACAGGTCGCAGGTCGTGGTGGTGGCGTACGAGTCCGGGATGGTCAGCCCGGGCTGGCAGGCGGGATAGCACGGCCGCGGGGCAGGCGGTCCACCCGGCGTACCGTCGGCCGCGGCCCCCGCGGCACCCCTGGGGTACGACGCAGCGGCGGCCTCCATCCGCTGAGGTAGGACCAATGTGGGCCGGAGACTGACGACCCCGGCCCCGCCGCGCGTGCACGCTCATGGGCATGAATTCGCCCACCTTCCCCGCGCGGGCCTTCGCCGCTGTTGTCGGCGCGCTCGTCGGGGCTGCCACCGGAGTTCCGCTGGTCGCGGCCGCCGGGGCCCCGGCCTTGGTGGTCGGCACGCCCACGCTGTGCGGCGCCGTGGTGGGCGTGGTTTTCACACCAGGCAACTCCCGCCCGAATCCCAGGTAGGCACCATGTCTCTCACCCGCGGCTCGGCCGCGTCCGTTGCCCCGTCCGCACCGGGTCGGCCCGAGCGGCCGCCCGGCGGCCGATTCGGAGCCCTGGCCGGCTGGGCGCAGCGTCACCGCTGGGCCGCCCTGCTGCTCTGGGTGGCCGTCCTGGCCGCCGTCACGCTGGGCTCGCAAGCCGCGGGCTCCGCGTACAAGAACGACTTCTCCCTGCCGGGCACCGATTCCCAGGCCGCCACCGACCTGTTGAAGAACCACGGATCCGCCCAGGCCGGCGACAGCGTCGAGATCGTGCTGAAGGACGGCCAGGGCATCGACGGCCGCGAGGCCGCCGTCGAGGAGATGCTGGCCGAGGTGGCGGGGCTGCCGAGCGTCGCCGATGTACGCAGCCCGTACGCCGATGCCTCCGCCCTGTCCGAGGACGGCACGATCGGCTACGCCACCGTGACTCTCGACGGCAAGGCCGAGACCGTGCCCAAGGAGGACGTCACCGCGATCATCGACACAGCCAAGGGGATCGAGGCGGACGGGCTCCAGGTCGAGCTCGGCGGCGATGCCGTGCGCGGCGCCGAGGACAAGGGGAGCCCAACCGCCGAATTGGCCGGCATCGTCGCCGCCCTGGTCATCCTCGGGCTGCTCTTCGGCTCCGTGGTCGCGGCCGCCGTGCCGCTGATCACCGCCCTCTTCGCGGTCGGCGGCGCCCTCGGCCTGATCGTTCTCGCCTCGCACGTCTTCACCATCGCCGACTTCACGCCGCCCATCACGATGCTCGTCGGACTCGGCGTCGGCGTCGACTACGCCCTGCTGATCTTCTACCGCTACCGGCACGAGCTCACCGACGGCGCCGACCCGGCCGAAGCCGGCCGTAAGGCCCTGGACGCCGCCGGCCGCACGGTCTTCTTCGCCGGCTGCACCGTGATCATCGCCCTGCTGGGCCTGGTCGCGCTCGGCCTCGGCTCGCTGCAGGGCGTGGCCCTCGCCCTGGCACTGACCGTGCTGACCACCATGGCCGCCTCGCTGGTGCTGCTGCCCGCACTGCTGGCGCTCTTCGGCAAGCGCATCCAGCACCACGTACTGCGGCACGCGGCCAAGAACGAGGCCAAGGGCAAGGCCGAAGGCCGCCGCTGGCGGGCCCTGGCCCAAGCCGTACAACGCCGTCCGCTGCCGGCGCTGCTGGTCGCCGTCCTCGCCCTGCTGGCCCTGTCCGCACCGGCGCTGGGCATGCGCCTCGGCTTCGCCGACGCGGGCAACGACCCGACGACCTCGACCTCCAGGAAGGCGTACGACCTGCTCGCCGAGGGCTTCGGCCTGGGCTTCAACGGTCCGCTGGTCGTCGTGGCACAAGGAGACGAGGCCGCCGGCCAGGCCGTCCAGTCCGAGCTGGCCCAGGCCGAGGGCGTGGCCGCGGCCAGCCCCGCGCTGCCCTCCGAGGACGGCGCCCTGTCCACCGTGATCGTCTACCCGAAGACGGCGCCGCAGGACGAGGGCACCACCGAGCTCGTGCATCACCTGCGCGATGACGTGGCCCCGGAGCTGGAGCGCGACACCGGTGCCGAGATTCTGGTCGGCGGTTCCACCGCCGCCTCCCAGGACTTCGCGGAAACGGTCTCGCAGCGGCTGCCGCTGTTCGTCGCCGTCGTCGTCGGGCTGTCCTCGCTGCTGCTGATGCTGGTCTTCCGGTCGGTGCTGATCCCCATCAAGGCAGCCCTGCTGAACCTGCTCTCGATATCCGCCGCGCTCGGCGCGATGACGCTGGTGTTCCAGGAGGGCTGGTTCGGGGTGCAGCCGGGGCCGATCGAAGCCTTCCTCCCCGTGCTGATCTTCGCGATCGTGTTCGGGCTGTCCATGGACTACGAGGTGTTCCTGGTCTCGCGGATCCATGAGGAGTGGGAGCGTACGAAGGACCACTCCCTCGCCGTGCGGGAAGGACTGGCCTCCACCGGCAAGGTCATCACGGCGGCCGGGGCCATCATGATCGTGGTGTTCGGCGCCTTCATGCTGAGCCCCGACCGGATGCTCCAGCAGTTCGGGCTGGGTCTCGCCGTGGCGATCCTGATGGACGCGGTGGTCATCCGCTGCCTGATCGTCCCGGCCGTCATGCAACTGCTCGGCAAGCGGGCCTGGTGGCTGCCCGCCCCCCTCGCCCGGCGGCTGCCCAAGGTGGCACTTGAGCGCCCCGCGGATAGCTGACGCCCCACCCGGGAAAGCCCGCCTCCGAACAGGCCGATCCCACGGCGACAAGTCCGCGCATGCGCCCGGCTGGGGAGTCCAGCCGGGCGCCTTGCGCGGGCGGCCATTGAGCCCGGCGGCGGACTCTCGTTGGTTCCCTGTCCCGCCGCAATCGACCTGCCCCACCGCCCTGGTGGAGTGGGTCACCATGCTCATCGTCACCCGCGAGGGCGACCGCCGCCGCAAGCTCCCACCGCACCAGCGTGCCCCGGTCGGCCTGATGTACCCGCGACCTGTCCAGTAGCACCCTGACCGGACGTCTCGCTGCCCGGCCGCCCGCACCCACAGGATTGTCGAGGCTCTCGCCGCTGCCGAACCCAAGTGCTGGGCGGACAAGGCATACCAAGGCGCCGGCCGTCCGGCCCGGGTGCCCTCCCGCGGCCGTCGCCTCAAGCCGTGGCAACGGCGGCACAACAGCACACACGCCAAGATCCGCTGCCTCGGCGAGCAGGCCATGGCCACCCTGAAGGGCTGGCGACTCCTGCGGAAGCTCCGCTGCGGCACCAACCGCATCACAGCCGTCCAGGCCATCCTCGGCCTTCATCAGGCGTCAGCGCGAGGTTGGAAAAGGCTCACTGCTGCCGATCGACCGGATCGCCGCCGACCGGCCGTACTATTCCGGCAAGCACCACCGGCACGGCATGAACGTCCAGGTCCTCGCCGATCCGTTCGGACGCTTGCTGTGGGCGTCACCAGCCCTGCCCGGAGCCGTCCACGACATACGCGCCGCCCGCACCCACGGGATCATCGACGCACTGACCAGCGCGAACATCCCCTGCTGGGCCGACAAGGCCTATCGCGGAGCCGGCGGCACCGTCCGCGTGCCCTACTGGGGACGGTGGGAGACGCTGTCAGCCGGCCAACAGGCCCACAACCGCTCCCACGCGAAGATCCGCGCCCTGGGAGAACAAGCCGTCGCCACCCTGAAGTCCTGGCGGCTGCTGCGGAAACTACGCTGCAGCACCACCCGCATCACCGACCTCGTCAAAGCCGTCCTCACCCTGCACCTGACCCACTCGAACCGAGGTTGAAAAAGGCTCACTGCCGCGTGCTTCGGCGTCATAAGGTGTGACCAGGCGCGTCGCGCCCGGCGGGCGGTCTTTTGGGTCCCGCCGTTTCACCTCGCCCTCCACCTGGTGGAAGTGCTGGACCCAGATCTGGCGCAGGGTCTGCACCTGTTCAAGCATCCGCAGTTCTTCGGGTGCCCCGGGCGCGAAGACGGCTTCGAGCAGTCGTGTCCCGTCCGTCCCGATCCGCAGGCCCACCTCGTCCCGCTTGGCGCGGGACTTGGGGAAACGTGAGTCCTCGGCCCTCGTTGCGTAGTGCCGGAACCAGTCCGGCTCCGCCACACCTCGCAGCCAGTCGGGAGCGGCCCGGGCGATCTCGTTGAGCGCCGCCCGCAGGGTCTCGGCGACCAGTTCCAACCAGCACAGCTGACGGGCCGCAGACTGCACATGAGTGGAATCGGTCCTGGCCCGGCCGGCTGACTTCAGCAGCCCCTTTTCCCTGGCTGCCGCCAGGATGCCGTCCAGCACCCGCCGCCCGGCCTCCGCCTCCACCAAGCGGTCCCGGAACTCCGAGAGCACCGAGAAATCGAAGCCCGGATCATCCAGGTCCAGTCCCAGCGCGTATTTGAAGTCGATCCTCGCCCGGACCGCCTCCGCGGCCTGCCGGTCGGTGAGCCCCTCCACGAACTGCAGCACCAGCACCAGTGCTAACCGGCCCGGTGACCAGGCAGGTTTCCCCCGCGTCGGGAACAGGTCCGCGAACTCCTCGTCGCCGAAGAGGGGCCCAAGCTCGTCCCGGACCCGGATCGCCAGACTGCCCTTCGGGAACGCGGCCCGCGCCACCCGCACCGTCTCCGCCGGGACCTCACTCGGCCCGCTCGGCTGCATCGACATCCGCACCCACCCCACACGACAACGTCGGCCTTCAAGACCTCAACCGGGTCTTGAAGGCCGACGTCACGCGAACCCCCGAATTCGCCAACAGCGTCGTGGTTGGCGGCGGGGGCCTTCGTAAAGCCCGGTGGGAGCTGGGCGGACCGGGCTGCGGACGGCCGGGTGGGCGATTGCCCTAGGCCGTCATCGTGTCTCCTGGAGAATCCACTCCGTGACGGAGATGTGGACCGGGCGCCAGTCGAGTTCGGCCCGGGGCGCTTCGCCGCGGATCCTGCTGTTGGAGCCGAGGGCGTAGACGGCGGGCTCGTAGCCCCATGCGGCGATCGCCTCGTCGATGCCCCACGGCTGGGGTGACGGCAGCCGCAGCGCGGTGGCGATGGCCCCGGTGATCTGCCGGAAGTCCGACTCCCCGTTCTCGACGAAGTAGAACGAGCCGGGCTTGGCACCCTCCAGTGCCCGCAGGTAGAGGTCGCACACGTCGTCGATGTGGACGTTGGACCAGATGTTCTCGCCGGGCCCGATGTGCCGCACGACTCCCGTCTCGCGGGCGGTGGCCACCAGACGCGGGATCTGCACGCTGTCGGTGTGCAGGCCCGTGCCGGTGCCGTAGATCATGGAATTGCACAGGACCACGGAGCGCACGCCGGCGGCTGCCCCGGAGAGCACGCGGCGGTCGATGGCCACTCGGGGCGCCTTCTCGGGCGCCGGCTGCCACGGTCCGCCCTCCTCGATGTCGGCCTCCCGGTACACCTCACTCCGTGCCGTACCGTTCGAGGCTTCCCCCACGATGCTGGAGCCGCTGGTGTGGAGCAGCGGCTTGCCGGAGCCGGCCAGCGCCTCGATGAAGGTGCCGACGGCCGAGGCGTGGTCGCTGTCGGCGGTGTTGATGACCGCGTCGGCGGCCCGCGCCTCCTCGGCGAGCAGTCGGGCGTCGTCGAGCGAGCCGGCCACCGGATCGATGCCACGGGCCCGCAGTTCCGGGAGCGTGCCGGGAGAGCGGGTCAGGCCCCGGACGTGGTGGCCCGCCTGAAGGAGCCGTACTGCCAGAGAGCCGCCGATGTAGCCGGTGGCTCCGGTGAGGAAGATGCGCATGGAACGAGAATCCTTCAGACGGAGGAGAGGGGGGACCGAGTCAGAGCGGTGAGCGCTGTCGCGGGAGTGGCGTCGGGGTCGTGGACGAGTGCCATGAGTGCCTCGACCATCCGGCGCGGCTGGGGGTGGTGGACGATGTTCCTGCCGTAGACGATGCCGGCCGCGCCCTGGCGGATGATCTCGGCGGTGCGGCCCAGGAGTTCGCTGTCGGGTGCCCGGCCGCCGCCGCGTACCAGGACGGGGATGCCGGTGGCCACCTCCACCACCCGGTGGAAGTCCGCCGGATCGGTGCACGGGTCGGCCTTGATGACGTCGGCGCCGAGTTCCGCGGCCTGCCGCACCAGGCTGGTGATCTTGCCGAGGTCGCCGTCCACGAGATAGCCCCCGCCCCGGGAGTTGGGTGCCATGACGAGGGGCTCGATCATCAGCGGCATCCCGGCGCGTTCGCACGCGCGCTTGAGGGCACTGATGTTGCGCACGCACTGGTGGTGCAGTTCCGGCTGGCCGGGCAGGAGCAGAAGGTTGACGACGACGCAGACCGCGTCGAGGGCCACCGCCTGCTCGACGATGTCGTCGAGCAGGTGTGAGAAGACATGGTCGGGCAGGCTCGTGCCGTAGACGTTGGACACGTCGCCGCGCAGCGCGAGCGCCGGGCGATCGCGCCCGCGCAGGCCCTCCAGGTGGCGGGCCATGCCCGGGGTGAGCTGGATGACGTCGGGCCCGGCCTCGGCGATGAGGCGCACGGTGGCGCGCATGTTCTCGATGCCGCCGAGGAACGACAGCTCGTTGACCATGCCGTGGTCGATGGCGACGTCGAGGCAGCGTCCGCTCGCGTTGAACATGCGGCTCAGGCGTGGGTTGGCTGACATGGCTGGTATCTCCTGTCCTGGTTCCCGGCCTCAGCTCGTGCGGTCGGCGGACTCGGGGGGGTACACCGCGCACATCTCGGGCGGCAGGTCGAGGACGGGGCAGTTGCCGAGTTCGTAGATGAAGTCGAGCTTCGGTTCGGTGCCCATGTAGTAGTGGACATCGGTGTCGAACTGACCGGTCTGCAGGACGTCGATGCCCTTGCTCCGGTATGCCTCGAGCACGGCGTCGATGTTCTCGTCGGCGACGCGTTCCTTGATGTGATGCAGTCCTTCGCCCCGGCGGTCGAGGAACTCCTGGTAGATGGTCGGGCCGTAGACCGGTTGCAGGATCTCCAGTTGCATGTCGCCGACCCAGCTGATGGCGATGAGGAACTTGAAGGGCTCGGTGACCTCGCGGTCATCGACCTTCAGGTACTTCATCGTCTGGTCGGTGAAGGTGAGTACGGTCCATGGGCCGATGCCGAGGTTCTCGACCCACGAGCGCATGGTCTTTTCCAGGTCGCGGGTGACGAACGCGATCTGGTAGATCTTCCGGTTCGCGTTGTGCTCGCGCAGTTGTTCGTTGGTCATGGTGGGGTTCATCAGGTCGCTCCTGAGGGTGTGTTCGGCCCAGTCGGCCATCGCGGTGAGGATGTGGGTGAGGGACAGCGCCCCGGGGTCGGGGAAGCCGATCGCACGCTCGCCGAGGCTCATGGCCTTGCCGAAGCGGGCGACGTACGCCTTGGTGCGATCCGTGCCGTCGGCCGCGGCGCGCGCCGCCCGGCGCAACGCCGTGGGCAGGTCTTCTCCGGCCGCCGCGCCGGCGGTCAGCGAGGCGGCGGCGGGATCGAGCGCGTCCACCAGGGTCTTGTCTCCCGGCTTGGCACCGCCGCGCCGGGTGATCTCGGCCAGTGAGGTCCGCAGCCAGTCGGCGAGTTCCCGCGTGCCGAGCCGATCGGCCGGCGGGCGCCCGGCGGCACCCGCGCGGAACAGCAGGCCGAACAGCACGCCGGAGGCGCCTCCCATGCTGCCGATCAGGGCGTTCCCGGTGGCGGTGAGCACGGCGTAGACGTCGTCGCCGTCCGCGGCGGGGTCGGCTGGGTCGTCCTGCCGCAGCAGGCGGCGGACCGCGCTGAAGCCGCGTGTCATGCCCAGCCCGTGGTCGCCGTCGCCCACGGCGCGGTCCGCGCTGCTGAGTTCCGGTTCGGCGCCGATGACGCGGTCGGCGACAGCCAGCAGCATGGCGCGCAGTCCGGTGGCGTCCAGTCCGGTGGCGTTCGCTCCGGTGGCGTTCGGTGCGGTCTCGTTCGATTCGGTGGCGCTCATGCCCCGCTCACCTCTTTCGTCCCGGTGAGGAACGACGCCCAGGCGGGGGCGTCGTAGTACTCCCGCAGCTCCCGGGGCGTGGCGGAAACGGTGAGCGAGAAACCGTGCATCTCCTGGCTGGTGGCGTAGTTGCCCAGGTGGAGGGTGTGGATGGTCAGGCCCAGCCGGGTCAGCCGGTGGCGGGCGCGGCGGGCGATGATCAGCAGTTCGGCCCGGGTCGTGGCGCCGAGGCCGTTGACGAGGACGCTCACGGAGTCCCCGTCGGGCACCGGCCGGTCGGCGAGGATGCGCTCCAGCATCTCGTCCACGGTGTCGTCGGCGGTCATCATGGCCGCCCGGCGCACGCCCGCCTCGCCGTGCATGCCCATGCCGATCTCCAGGTGCCCCTCGGGCAGGTCGAACGTCGGTTCGCCGGTGCCCGGCACGGTGCCGGCGCCGCTGGCCACGCCCATGCTGCGGGTGGCGTCGGCGACCCTCGCCGCCACGTCATGGACTACGTCGAGCGGCAGCCCGGCTTCGGCGGCGGCCCCGGCGGCCTTGGCGACGAAGTAGCCGCCCGCGATGCCGCGCCGGTCGCGGGCGCGTCCGGGAGGCGCGGCGGCCACGTCGTCGGCGACCCGGACGGTGCGTACCCGGTGGCCCTCCTCGGCGAGGAGTTCCGCCGCGAGGTCGAAGTTGAGGCGGTCGCCGGAGTAGTTGCCGTAGACGAAGAGGATGCCCCGGCCGCGTTCGACGGCCTTCGCTGCCTGCGCGATGCTGTGCGGGTCGGGCGCGGCGAAGACGTCTCCCTGGCACACGGCGTCCGCGAACCCCGTGCCGATGTACTCCAGCCACACCGGCTCGTGGCCGCTGCCGCCGCCGGAGACGACGGCGACCTTGTCGCGCAGGCGGCGTCTGCGTACGGCGAGCGTGCCGGGTATGGCCTCGAACCGGTCGCCGTGCACGGCGAGGAAGCCCTCGACGGTCTCGCGGGCCACGTCCTGTGGCTTGTTGATGAACTTTCGCATGGTTTCTCTCCGCATCGCGGGCGCTCACTCGGAGTGGAGCGCCAGGTACTGCTGGACGGGTCCGGGGTCGTCGTGCCTGAAACGGGGTCCCGGAATGTTGTGGAGGTAGGTGGCGGGCCGGCGGCCCTCGCGCAGCGCGACGGTGATCTCGACGACCTCGGCGGCCCACGAGGCGGGGTCCTGGCCGGTGGTCATCCGCACGGTGCCGTCGTCGGAGAGCAACAGCTCGCCCACCGTCGGGTTCATGCCGATACCGAAGACGACGGTCCGCCCGGTCAGGCCGCGGGCCCTGACGGCGTTGGCGGCCGCGATGACTCCGTCCTCGTTCTGGGCGATGAGCACGTCGATGTCGGGATGGGCGGCGAGCATGGAGGTCGCCACCGGCGTCGCCCGCTCGACGGCGAATCCCTCCTGGGAGGCCACGATGTCGGCGTCCACCTCTGCCAGGCCGGCGTCCAGGCCCTCGCGGCGCTCCTGGCACACCTCGTAGGTCTCACAGGTGAGGTAGCCGACCCGGGCGCTGCCGCCCAGGTGCTCCCTGATGTAGTCGGCGGCGGCGCTGCCGGTCGAAAGGCCCAGCTCCCGCTGGTCGTTGGTGACGAACGCCGTGGTCTCCGCCTCGTCGTGGGGCGGCGCGAGGCAGGTGTTGTAGCAGATCACGGGCGTGCCGCGGTCGTGCAGCCGGCGCAGGGTCGCCAGCGAGCCGGTGGGCGAGACAGCACTGACGATCGCGATGTCGGCCTGGCGGGTGTCGCAGGCGGCAAGCACCTCGTACTCCCGGCCCGGGTCGCTGCCGACGTCCTGGATGTCGAAGGTGATGTCGTGCCGCTCGCCCTCGGCGGTCAGCGCGTCGGCGAACTCGGCGAAGGTGCCGGCGGGGAACAGCGTGGTGACGCACGCGGTCGTGGTGTTCTCCTCGGCCGAGGCCGCGCAGGCGCTGAGCAGCAGGAGCAGGGCGGCGGCAAGGGCGGTCAAGGAACGCGGGCCGGCACCGATGGCGGGGCGGTTCACGTCACCGGCCCCCCGCCGCGGCGAGCCCCGTACCCGGCCCGCGCACCCCGGCGCGCAGGGCACCGACCAGTACGGCCAGCAGTACCAGGGCCCCGTTGGCGACATACTGGGCATAGGTGTTGACGCCCAGCAGCACCATGCCGTTGTTGAGTACGCCGATGAAGACGACCCCGAGCAGCGTGCCGACCAGCGATCCCCGACCACCGTAGAGGCTGGCGCCACCGACGATCACGGCGGTGATCACCGCGAATTCGACCCCGCCGCCGATGGTCGGCATGCCCGCGCCGAGCTGCGCGGTCTGCAGCAGCCCGGAAGCCGCGGCCAGCAGGCCGGTCAGCGCGAACAGGAGGGTGCGGACCCGGACGACGGGGATGCCGGAGAGCAGCGCGGCCTCGGCGTTTCCTCCGATGACGTAGACACTGCGCCCGAACGGCGTGCGGTTGGCGACGGTCCACAGCACCGCGAAGACGCCCAGGAAGATCAGCGCGGGGACCGGCACGCCGAGGACCGAGCCGTTGCCCCAGTTGCCGAATCCCTCATCGGTGATGGGGATGGGCATGGCATCGGTGATCAGCAGTGCCAGGCCGCTGAGGGCCGAGAACAGCGCGAGCGTGACGATGAACGACGGGATGCCCAGGCGGGCACGGACGAGCCCGGCGCCGGCACCGATCAGCGTGCCGACCAGACAGACAGCGAGCGCGGCCAGCCACAGCGGCCAGCCCTGTTCGACGACGAGCACGCCGCAGAGGGAGGAGGCGAACGCGATCCCCGAGCCGACGCTGATGTCGATTTCCCCCGCCGCGATCAGCAGCGTCATGCCCAGCGCGATGATGCCGGTGAACGACAGTTGCCGGGCGATGTCCAGCAGGTTGGACTGGGTGAGGAAGTGGGGGGCGGTGAACGTCAGGACGACGATGAGGAGGGCGAGGACCAGGAGGAGGCCGAGGTGTTCGCCGCCGGAGCGGTGCGTGATGCGGCGCAGCCAGGCGGCCGGGGAGGCGGAGGGACGGGGTCTTCGAGGCCGCTGCTCCGGCGGTGCGGCGCTGGCCGGCGGGGTCGTGGCGGCATCGGTCGAGGTGTTCATCGGGGCGCGCCTCCCATCGCGAGAGTCATCACGGAAGCGGGTGTGGTCTCCTCGATCGGCGGGTGGCCGACCACGCGCCCGCCGTGCAGCACCAGCAGGCGGTCGCAGAACGCGAACAGCTCCTCCAGCTCGGAGGAGACGACCAGGATGCTGACGCCCTGCGCGGCGAGTTCGTGGAAGAGGCGGTACATCCGCCGCTTGGCCGTCACGTCCACCCCGCGCGTCGGCTCGTCAAGGAGCAGCACGCGGCTGCCGGCGTTGAGCAACCGGCCGAGGATGACCTTCTGTTGGTTGCCGCCGGACAGGGTGCCGACCGCCGTGCGGAGCGAGGGCGCCTTGATCGACAGGCGATCGCGGCTCGCGCACGCCGTGAGGCGTTCCTGCCGGCGGGAAAGGAGACCCCGGGCACGCAGGCTGGGGAGCGAGGCGGCGACCAGATTGCCCGACACGCTCATGCCGAGCACGAGCCCCTCCTTCGCGCGGTCCGCAGGCGCGTATCCGACCCCGGCGCGCATGGCCTGGCGCGGTCCGCGGGGCGTGAACGCCCTGCCGTCGAGCGTGACCGAGCCACCGGTGCGGCGGACTTGGCCGGCCAGGCAGCGCAACAGCTCCGTGCTGCCGGAGCCGAGGAGCCCGGCGACGCCGATGATCTCTCCCGCGCGCAGCTCGAAGGAGACGTCGCGGACGCTGTCGTTGACGCACAGGCCGCGTACCGACAGCACCGCGGGAGCGCCTGCGGCGGGCTTGCCACGCCGGGGTCCGGCAGGCGCGTCGTCCGCCGTGTCGCCCGTCATCAGCTCGACCACCCGCTCGGTGCCGGCCTTGGCGATCGGCTCGGTCGCCACCTCGCGGCCGTCCCTGAGGACGGTGACGGAGTCGGCGACCCGCGCGATCTCATCCATCCGGTGCGATATGTAGAGAAAACACAGCCCGGTGGCGGCCAGGCGGCGGATCAGCGCGTGGAGGGCGCGGGCCTCGGCCTCCGCCAGCGAACTCGTCGGCTCGTCCAGGATCAGCACCCTGGTGCCGTGGGAGAGGGCCCGCGCGATCTCCACGGCCTGCCGGTCGGCGAGGCTGAGAGTGCCGGCCCGCGCCGCCGGGTCGATGGCGACGCCCAGGCTGTCCAGGTGCTGTGCCGCGTGCGCGCGCATGGCCGCCGGCCTGATGAACATGCCGCGGGCCCCGGCGGAGCGCCAGCGCCCGAGCAGCATGTTCTCGGCCACGCTCAGCTCGGGGACGATGCTCAGCTCCTGATGGACGGTGGCGATGCCGTGTGCCTGCGCGGCGGCGGGGTTCGGCAGTTGTACGTCCCGGCCGTCGAGCCGGATGCGGCCCGCGTCCGGTCGCAGGGCGCCCGAAAGGATCTTCACCAGCGTGGACTTGCCCGCTCCGTTCCTGCCCAGCAGGGCGCGCACCTCCCCGGGGGCGAGGCTGATGCTGACTCCCTGGAGGGCGCGTACGCCGGGGAACGTCTTGCGGATGCCCTCGGCCCGCAGCCGGGGGCCACCGGGCGGCGCGTTCACGGCGGTCACGAGAATCACTTCCTCTCACTGCACTCTTGGCGAGCAGTGTTCTTTATCTCGTTCTTTCGGACGAGATGCTGAACAGTGAAGAGGGTGTGTCATCGCACTGTCAAGGGGTGGAAACACGGGAGATTCGCGGCGCCATGAGCGGTCGCCCATGCCGCGGCGGATGTGATGGGTCAGCCGTCGGTCAGGTGTGGATCAGCCGTCGGTCAGGCGTGGCTCACGCCTCGATGAGCTCGGCCAGCCTGCGGGCCAGCGTCCGCACGGCCTCGGCGTCGGTGTCGCCGTCCGCCCTGCCGGGCTCGTCGAGTGCCACGATCGAGCCCACCGCGGCCACACAGCCCCGGAGCCCCTGGACGACGGCCGCGGTTCCGGCCAGGGCCATCTCGCCCAGCTCGGCATTGGAGGCGTAGCCGCGCGCCCGGGCGAGCGCGGTGCTGTCCAGCAGCTCGCGGAGCCGGAACGGGTGCCCGCTCGGCGACTCGGGCACCCACCCGCTGTGCATCCGTTCGACCGCGTCGTGGGGAAGCGCGCTCAGCAGTGCCCGGCCGGTGCCGGTGGACCAGGCGGGCAGCCGGACCCCCGGCCTCAGTGTGAGCGGCAGCGGCCGGGCGCCGGGCCGCACCGCGAGATAGGCGGCGTCGAGGTCGAGCAGCACGGCCAGCACCAGCGTCCGGCCCTCGAGTTCCCGCACCTCGGCGCAGGCCCGCGCGAATACCTCCAGCAGAGGGCTGCCGCCGACCAGCCCACGGGCGATCAGCCGGATCCGGCCCCCGAGCCGCACCCGCGCGTCCAGGTCACGGGCGAGCATGCCCTCGTGCACGAGCACGCCCACGAGGTCGGCCAGCGAACTCTTGGGCAGGCCGAGCCGGCGGCTCAGCTCCGAGACGCTCAACGCCTCGTCGTGCGCGGCCAGTTCGCTCAGCACCCGGGCCGCTCGGTGCACGGCCGGCGAACCGGCCCGAGGTCCCAGCTCGGCCATGCTCATCCCCAGGGCTCGTAATCGGCGACATCGGCCTGGGTGATCAGCCGGGTCGGCAGCAGGCGCACCGGGCCGGGCGGTCGCGCCCCCTGGGAGAGCAGCCTGGCGGCGTACCGGACCGCGAGCCGGCCGAGCCTGGCCGGCTCCTGAGCGGCGCTGGCCCGCCAGGGGCCGCCCGCGGCGATGGCCGCCGCCGCGGCGGCGGAGCCGTCGACGCTGACGAGCGGCACGGAAACCGAACGCTCCGACATCGCGGCCAGCGCTCCCTCCGCCATGGGGTCGTTGACCGAGAACATTCCACTCAGCCCGGGGTGCGCGGCGAGGATGCGCCGGGCCGCCCGCTCGCCGGAACGCGGCGAGTGGTCGCCTCGCTGACGTGCGACGACGCGAATGCCGGGGTAGTCGCGCAGGGCCGCGACGAAGCCGACGATCCGGTCCGCCACCGCGGTGACGTGCAGGCCGTCCACGACGCCCACCTCGCCGTGACCGCCGAGCAGGGCGGCCAGGTAGTGGCCGACCGACTGGCCGGCCTGGATGTTGTCCGTCGTCACGGTGACGCCGGCGCCCTCCGCGCCGACATTGACCGCGATCACCCGGACCCCGGCGGCCTCCGCCTCGGCGACCGCCCCGGCCACCTCCGTGGAGTGCACCGCGTCCAGCACGACGGCATCGGCACCCGCCCGCACCAACTCGCGCAACTGCTCGATCTGCCGCGTCACCTCACCACCGGCCTCCCGGGTGACCACCTGGGCGCCGAGCTCCGCCGCGGCCTGCCGGATGCCGTCGAGCTCGACGGCGTAGAACGGGTTCTCCGCGTTCGGTAGCGACACGCCCAGCACGGCCAGGCGGGGCGGGTGCTCCAGCTCCGCCGCGGCCAGCTCCGCGACACCGAGGCCGAGCGTGTACCGACCGCCGGAACCCTGGGCCAGCAACCGCTGCGCGAGGAGGGCCTGGCAGATGCTCAGCAGGCTGCTCTTGGGCAGCGCGAGGCGCCGGGCGAGGTCCGCCAGCGTCGCGGGGCCGTTGCGCGCGATGTCGTCGAGCACCGAGACGGCCCGGCTGACGGCCGGCACACGCGACGCGTCATCGCTCCCGCCCGCGGCCATGGCGCCCCTTTCCACTCGCTGCTCCCCTTGACAGCCCCGACCGTGCCCGATCTTATACGGAATACCGCACTGCTGTGCGACATGCTGACCGCCCTCGCGAGGAGTGCGCCATCCAATGAAAACGCAAGCTGCTGTGCTCCATGACACGGGCCTGCCCCGACCCTACTCAACCAGCCGGCCGCTCCGGCTGGCGGATGTCGAGCTGGCCGACCCCGGGCCCGGCGAACTGCGGGTCGCCGTCGACGCGGTCGGCGTGTGCCATTCGGACCTCTCCGTCGTCGACGGCACCCGCCCCCGGCCCACCCCGATAGCGCTCGGACACGAGGCCACCGGCATCGTGGACGCGGTCGGCGAGGCCGTGCCCGGCCTCACCCCGGGCGACCGTGTCGTGCTGGTCTTCGTGCCCGGCTGCGGACGGTGCGAGCGGTGCGCGATCGGCCGCCCCGCGCACTGCGTCAACGGCGCACGCGCCAACACCGAGGGCACCCTGCTGTCCGGCGCGCGGCGGCTGAGCCGTGCCGGCACCGCCGTCAACCACCATCTCGGCGTCTCCGGCTTCGCCCGGCACACCGTCGTGGATCACCGGTCCACCGTCGTTGTCCCGCGCGACGTCCCCGCCCCGATCGCTGCCCTGTTCGGGTGCGCCGTGCTGACCGGCGTCGGCGCCGTCCTCAACACGGCACGACTGCGCCCCGGCGAATCCGCGGTCGTCGTCGGACTCGGCGGCGTCGGACTGGCCGCGTTGCTGGGCGCCGTGCTGGCGGGCGCGCACCCGATCGTCGCCATCGACCCGGTCCCGGGCAAACGTGACCTGGCCCGCGATCTCGGCGCCACGCTCGCCCTCGCTCCCGGCGAGGCGCCGGAGCTGCGCCGGCTCCTGCCGGACGGCGCCGACGCGGTCATCGAAACGGCCGGCAGCACCGCTGCCCTCGCCACGGCGTGGACACTCACCCGCCCTGGCGGACGGACGGTATCCGCCGGCCTGCCCGACCCCGGCGAGCGCTTCTCGCTGCCGGTGACCGAACTGGTCGGCCAGGGCCGCCAACTGCTGGGCAGTTACCTGGGCGACTCGGTGCCCCAGCGCGACATCGCCCGCTACCTCACCCTCTGGCGCGAGGGCCGCCTGCCCGTCGACCGGCTGCTCGGCGGCACCGCCCCACTGTCCGCTGTCAACGACACGCTGGAGACCATGGCCGCTGGCCAGGCCCTCCGCCAAGTACTGCTCCCGGCCGCGACACCGTGACGCCCCTCCGGCTCGGGACCGAGCCGGCGAGTTGGCGGCCGGGTACGACCTCTTAGTGGGCGGTTCGTGAGTATTTGAGTGGGTTTGCTGTCGCCTGATGGTGTGGTGGTGGGGCGGAATCCACCGGGCCGCAGTCGTTGATCTGGTGATGTTGGCCGGGTGAGTGAACGTAAGCCGTATCCGAGTGACTTATCGGACGAGCAGTGGTCGTTGATCGAGCCGGTGATCACTGCGTGGAAGGACCGGCACCGCTCGGTCAGCGGTCATCGAAGCACCTTACGCCCTCTACGTCACGATTAGGCATGTTCATCCGTATGGCTTCCTTGCCGGAATGCGCCCCGCGTGCGCTACGCATCCTTGCATGCGCCCCCATGTGCGTTTCTAACGTGACGGGCCATGGGAGCATCGACCGAAGAGGTTCTCGACCGGCTCAGCCACCCACTGCTCGTTCACATCAACTCGGCCCCTCCTCTCGTGACGGGCACCGACAAGGCTGCCGCAGCCATCGACCGGAAACGCGCGCGGAAGAACCCCGGAGACGAGCGCAGTCCTCGCAAGCCCGATCTCGCACCGTTGCGGGACGGCGACCGCAGGGATCTCGTTGCCACCCCCTGGGAGTTGCTCGCCACCCTGGCAAGGGCCACCACGCTGGCTCGGCAGGGACGCGGCAGAGGGCTGGCCGAGCACTGGCAGTCCCTGAAGTACTGCCAGGCTCTGGCGGGCAACTCCTTCGGACGCCTCGCGCTCACCGACGAGGGACAGACCCCCGAACAGTCCTATCGCGCCATGCAAGCCCGAGAGCTCGGGCGCGCCTTCGGGCTCGCCGTCGCAGAGCGCGCCGTGCGACACCGCTTCCCCGACCGTCTGGTCTTCACCGTGGATGCGGAGCCCGTTCTGCTCGCCGGATTCGCGAAGTCCGGTTCGCGGCCCACGCTGGGTGCGCGCCCGCGCCCCGACTTCTTCATCGAGGCGTGGCGGCCCGGCGAGCCGTCGAGCGTGTTCGTGGTAACCGTGAACGGAAACCACCAGGTCGCCACCAAGCGGACCAGCAAGGCCGACCGCTCCGCATTCCTTCAGCTCGCCAGAGCCGCTGAGCGCGCCGAACACCTCCACCTCGGCGAATGGAACACCACGCCGTGTCTGCTGATGTCCACCGAACTGCTCGCTCAAGAAGGCATCGTCGTCAACGCCCTGCAAGCACCGGGGTCCGGGTTGCTGCCACCCAGGCCGGCCGAGGGGCGTGGGAGCGCAAACGTCAATCCGGAGGCAGCGGACGGCCTGCCCGAGAAGAACCTCACGTACGCCGGCGCCGTGCCGCTCCCGCCTGCCCAGGACGGCGTGGCACGTTTCCATGACGGCTTCTTCGTCCCCCGCAGGCACCTCGCCTGGTTCGCCCAGGTGCTGGCCCGGACCAGCGCGGCGGCCCAGTTGGCATTCTCCGGGGCGGGCAAGGAGATCGCTCCCTACCTGACGACCAAGCAAGGCCGCAAGCACTACGCACAGCGGACGTTCGCAGGCTCCTCCAGCGTCCGCGACGCCTCACACGACATGGGTCCAGCCCACTTCGTCGGCACAGACCAGGTGTTTCGCCTCGGCGGGAACCGCGTCGAGGCGTTCTCCGGGATGGCCACGGACCTGTACGAGCTGCTGGCGGCAGGCCGGGTCGAGGAGTACCGGCACCGGGCGTACGAGCGGCGCGGCACCTGGTCGAGCGAGGTGACGGCCCCGGAGTGGGGTCCCGTCTCGTTCGGCGACGACGGCACTGTGATGGCCCTGCGCATGCTGCCGCCCCGCGCGAACACCTCCCCAGCATCTCACCCATAAACCGACTGATACCAGACGCAAACTGCCGCGTGCGTGTACGGGCACATGCTCAAAGTGGCGGGCATGCGCGAGGGCTGCCTGCACGGTGCCGTCCTGCTCAGCCTCGGTGTCCCGGACGCGATCACGGGCTGGGGTCGGACACTTCCGCGCGCATGCGGGCGAAGTATCTCCATGTGCCGGACGCCATGCTCAAGGACGTGGCCCAGAAGATCGCGGACACCCTCTGGGGAACCCCGGCCGCACCCGCTGTGGACAACCAGGACAACGGGGGCTGAGGCACAACGAAGGCCCCCGGCCGTGGATGGCGGCGGGGGCCTTCGTACAGCCCGGTGAGAGCTGGGCGGAGGATACGAGATTCGAACTCGTGAGGGTGTGAACCCAACACGCTTTCCAAGCGTGCGCCCTAGGCCTCTAGGCGAATCCTCCGCCGGACACGATACAAGACATCGAAGAGTGGTCGCGAACCATTGGGCGGGGCCCGGGTGGGGGTGGGGATCCGGTAAGGTGGCGGCAGCCCCTCACGCGGCGCTATCTCGCTGAACTCCCCCAGGGCCGGAAGGCAGCAAGGGTAGGTGAGCTCTGGCGGGTGCGTGGGGGGCCCTTGTCAGTGGTGGCCGATATCGTCGGTGTTGTGTCTTCCCTCGCGCTGTACCGCCGCTACCGCCCCGAGACCTTTGCCGAGGTCATCGGGCAGGAGCATGTCACCGACCCGTTGCAGCAGGCCCTGCGGAACAACCGGGTCAATCACGCGTACCTGTTCAGTGGGCCGCGCGGCTGTGGGAAGACGACCAGTGCGCGCATCCTCGCCAGGTGTCTGAACTGTGAGCAGGGGCCGACGCCCACGCCCTGCGGGAAGTGCCAGTCCTGTACCGATCTTGCGCGGAACGGGCCGGGTTCGATCGATGTGATCGAGATCGACGCCGCCTCGCACGGTGGTGTGGACGACGCCAGGGAGCTGCGGGAGAAGGCGTTCTTCGGGCCGGCGGCCAGTCGGTACAAGATCTACATCATCGATGAGGCGCACATGGTCACCCCGGCGGGGTTCAACGCCCTGCTGAAGGTGGTGGAGGAGCCGCCGGAGCATCTGAAGTTCATCTTCGCGACGACCGAGCCGGAGAAGGTCATCGGCACCATCCGGTCGCGCACGCACCACTATCCGTTCCGGCTGGTCCCGCCTGGCACCCTGCGGGACTACCTGGGGGAGGTGTGCGAGCGCGAGGCGATTCCGGTGGACGGGGCCGTGCTGCCGCTCGTGGTGAGGGCCGGTGCCGGGTCGGTGCGGGATTCGATGTCGGTGATGGACCAGCTCCTCGCCGGGGCCGGCGCGGACGGGGTCACGTACGAGATGGCCACCGCCCTGCTCGGGTACACCGACGGGGCGCTGCTGGACGACGTGGTGGACGCGTTCTCGGCGGGGGACGGCGCCGCCGCGTTCGAGGTTGTGGACCGGGTGATCGAGGGTGGTCACGATCCGCGACGTTTTGTGACGGATCTGTTGGAACGGTTGCGCGATCTGCTGATTCTGGCGGCCGTGCCCGACGCGGCCGACAAGGGGCTGATCGACGTTCCGGCGGATGTGCTGGACCGGATGCGGGCGCAGGCCACCGCGCTGGGGCCGGCCGAGCTGAGCCGGGCGGCGGACCTGGTGAACGCGGGGCTGACCGAGATGCGGGGAGCCACCTCGCCGCGGATTCAGTTGGAGCTGATCTGTGCCCGTGTGCTGCTGCCGGCGGCGTACGGGGACGAGAGCGCGCTGCTCAGCCGGATCGACCGGCTGGAGCGGGGCGTCGCACAGCCCCAACCCCATGTCCAGGCCCCGACACCCCCGCAGCCCCAGCCCCAGGCACCGCCGCCGCAGGCGCCCGCCCCGGCGCAGTCGGCGCAGCCCGCACCACCGCCACCCGCGCCCGCCCCGGCTCCCGCCCCCGCGGTCCGGCCCGGGGCGTGGCCCAGCGCCTCGGCGCCCGCCGCGCCGCGGGCGGCGGCGGAGCCGGTGAACGCTCCCGCGTCGCCCGTCGGCGCCGGTGGCGGTGGCGGTGGCGGTGGCGGCGGCGATCCGGAGCTGGTGCGGCGGATGTGGCCCAACGTGCTGGACGCCGTCAAGGGCAAGCGCCGGTACACCTGGATCCTGCTCAGCCAGAACGCGCAGGTGGTCGGCGTCGACGGCGGTGTGCTGCGGCTCGGGTTCGCCACCCCGGGGGCCCGGGACAGCTTTGTGAACGGCGGCAGCGAGGACGTGCTGCGGCAGGCCCTGGCCGAGGCCACGGGCGTGCAGTTGCGGATCGAGGCCATCGTCGACCCCGGTGGCGGCGGGGGAGGCGGTGGCGGCGGAAGCAGACCCGTGGCGCCCCCGCCGCCCCAGGCGCCGACCGCGTCGGTGCCGCGTCCCGCCGCGCCCCAGCAGCCGCCGCCGGCCGCCCCCGCCGCCCCGGCGGACGTGCCGCAGCCGGCCCGGCAGGCGCCGCCGGTCGCCGCCGAGGACGACGTGGCCGCCGAGGATGATCCGGATCTCGACGACACGGCGCTCAGCGGATATGAGCTGATCGTCCGGGAGCTGGGCGCGACCGTTATCGAGGAGTTTCACCACGAGTGAGACCACGGCGGTCCGAGCCCTTAGGCTCAAGGGGAACGGAAACGTCGTCGACGACCCAGGAGTGAGGCCGTGTTCCCCGGTGGTGGGGTCGATATGCAGCAGCTTTTGCAGCAGGCCCAGAAAATGCAGCAGGACCTTGCCGCGGCCCAGCAGGAGCTGGCCGAGACGCCTGTCGAGGGCAGCGCGGGCGGCGGGCTGGTCAAGGCGACGGTCACCGGCTCCGGTGAGCTGACGCGCCTGGAGATCGATCCGCGCGCGGTGGACCCGGAGGACACCGAGACCCTCGCGGATCTCGTGATCGCCGCCGTCCGTGACGCGAACAATTCCGCGCAGGAGCTGGCCAAGGCCAAGCTCGGCCCCCTCGCGTCGGGGTTCGGCGGGGGCGGCGGCATCCCCGGACTGCCGTTCTGATGTACGAGGGCGTTGTCCAGGAGCTCATCGACGAGCTGGGCCGGCTGCCGGGCGTGGGACCCAAGAGCGCCCAGCGGATCGCCTTCCACATCCTCCAGTCCGAGGCCGCCGACGTCCGCCGCCTCGCGCACGCGCTGACCGAGGTGAAGGAGAAGGTCAGGTTCTGCGCCGAGTGCGGCAATGTCGCGCAGGAGGAACGCTGCCGCGTCTGTCTGGACCCGCGCCGCGACCAGGCGGTGATCTGCGTGGTCGAGGAGCCCAAGGACGTGGTGGCCATCGAGCGGACCCGGGAGTTCCGCGGCCGGTACCACGTGCTGGGCGGGGCGATCAGCCCGATCGACGGCGTGGGCCCCGGTGACCTGCGGATACGGGAGTTGCTGGCGCGCCTCGCGGACGGCGCCGTCACCGAGCTGATCCTGGCCACCGACCCCAACCTGGAGGGCGAGGCGACCGCCACCTACCTGGCCCGGATGGTCAGCTCGCTCGGGCTGCGGGTCACTCGGCTAGCCAGCGGGCTGCCGGTGGGGGGAGACTTGGAGTATGCCGACGAGGTCACCCTGGGACGTGCCTTCGAAGGTAGACGGCTGCTTGATGTGTAATGCAGGCGCAGACGTAGGGACCGTTGGGGAGGCGACCAGGTGATGTCCGAAGCGACGCCGGTGCAAACGCCCGTACAGACGCCGCAGGGCCCGGCCGATGGAGGTGCCTCCCGGCCGGAGGCCGGGGGAGGCCCGGACAGTTTCGCGGTGCAGATCGCGGACCAGGTCGAGAGCTTCATCGTCGCCGTCACGGAAGTCGCCAAGGGCGACGACCCGGACAGCGCCGTGCCGTACCTGCTGCTCCAGGTGTCCCAAGTGCTGCTGGCCGGCGGCCGGTTGGGCGCGTTCGAGGACATCGTTCCGGAGGAGCGGTACGAGCCGGACACCGGCCCGGAGCCGGACATGGACGAGCTGCGCGAGCGGCTGGCCGCGCTGCTGGAGCCGGTCGACGTCTACTCGGAGGTCTTCGACCCCTACGTGCCGCGCAGCACGCCCGTGGCGGCCCGGATCTCGGACGATCTGGCGGACATCATCTCCGACCTGCGGCACGGCATGGCGCACTACCGCACGGGCCGGGTCAGCGAGGCGCTGTGGTGGTGGCAGTTCTCCTATCTGTCGAACTGGGGGCCGACCGCGAGCGCCGCGCTGCGCGCGTTGCAGTCGCTGGTCGCGCACGTCCGGCTGGACACGCCGCTGGCGGAGCTGGACGGGCTGGACACGGACAGTGACGCCGAGGACGGCGACCTTGAACGTCAGGCCGGCCGGGTCATGGAGGCGGAGATCGCCACGCCGCTGGGCTTGAAGTCGGGCCGTTCCTGATCCGCCGCCCCGCCCGGGCAGAGCATGACCACGGCTTGAACGGCGTTCGGCGGCCGGTTGCAGCGGCCGGGACTTGAACGGGAGCGGCCGGAGCCGTTCAAGTCCCCGGAACGCTGGGCGCCGACCAGGCGGGAAGCGGTTCGCGGGCGGCCAGCCAGCCGGCCGGAATGCCGCGCACGCCCGGCCGGTCGCCATGACCGGTGTGGGCCGCGACGATGCCGCCGGTGATCGCCGCCGTGGTGTCGGCGTCGCCGCCCGCCACGACGCAGGCGGTGACGGCCGCGGGGTAGTCGGTCAGGTGGGTGGCCGCCAGCCACAGCGTGAACGGCACGGTGTCCTGGGCCGTCACCCGGGAGCCGTTGCCCAGCTCGTACGCCGCCTCGGCGGCCGAGCGGCCCAACAGCGCGCGGGCGCGCACGATTCCGCGCCGGATCTCGCCATCGGGAAGGCGCTCCAGGACCGCGTCGAGGAACGCCTCGGGCGCGGGGCGCGCGTTCGCCAGCCGCGCGGCGGCGGCCGTGGCCGCGGCCAGGGCGACGGCCACCGCGCCCGCGACGCCCTCCGGGTGCAGATGCGTTACCTCGGCGGAACGCGCCGCCTGCTCCGCCGCCACCGCCGGCTCGCGCGCGAAGCGCGCGCCCAGGGGCGCGACCCGCATCGCCGCGCCGTTGCCACACGACCCCGCGCCACCGAAGGCCGCGCCCGCCGCCTCCCGCCACGGCACGCTGTCCCGGATCCGGTGCAGGATGACCACGGCGCCGGGCCCATAGCCGCGGTAGGGCTCGCAGCGGTCCGCGAACGCCGCCGCCAGCCGGTCGGGCAACACCTCGCCGTGGTCGCGCAGTTCGGCGACCACGGAGCAGGCCATCTCGGTGTCGTCGGTCCACTCCCAGGGGCTCTCCGGGAGCCGCCCGGCCACCAGGTCGGCGGGGGAGCGCCCGGGCACGAAGAACTGGGCGCCCAGCGCGTCACCGACGGAGAGCCCGTCGAGCGAGTCGTACGCCAGGGCCGTCGGGTCCGACGCGGCAGGCCGGTCGCCCGGGGCCGCCGGTTCAAGTGGGTCGCTGATCACCGCCGTTCATCATGCCAGGCGTGGCCCCCGCGTCGTAACGGTCGCGCGGCCCGGATGTTCGCCCGCCGCGCGTTCGCCCACTGGCCCAGGGCACGGCGATGTGCGTACCGGGCGCCACCGCCCGCCGGCCGACGAGGAGGCGGCGGACGCCCTCGCCGCACAGGGCTCGCCGCACAGGGCCGCGTCACGTCGGGCTGAGCAGCAGCAGGGCGATGTCGTCGCTGCGCGAGTTCTGCTGGCCCGCGTGCCGCAGCAGCGAGTCGGCGAGCTCGTCGATCGGCTGGTCCCCGGCGTCCGCGAGGTGCTCGGCCAACTCCGCGATGGAATCGTCCAGATCGACCCCCGGCCGCTCGATCAGCCCGTCCGTGTAGAGCAGCAGCACGGCGCCCGGCGGCAGAGCGACCTCCAGCGCCGAGTAGTCGGCGCTCGGGTCGATGCCCAGCAGCGTCCCCGGCGCCAGCCGCACCCTTGTGACCTGCCCGTCCGGCTGGCGCACCAGGGGCGGCAGATGCCCCGCGGTGGCCAGCCGCGCCCGGTGCGCCGCCAGGTCGAGATGGGCGTAGAGACAGCTCGTGAACAGGCCCGGATCAAGGTCGGTGAGCAGCCGGTTGGCCCGGGCGAGGACCTCCGCCGGCGGCGCGCCCGCGGTGGCGTGCACCGCCGTGCGGACCTGCCCCATGAGCGCGGCGGCCGTGACGTTGTGGCCTTGAACGTCGCCGATGGCGGCGGCCACGGCGTCGTTCTCGTCCTCGTCACCGAGCTGGATCAAGTCGTAGAAGTCGCCGCCGATCTCGATGCCATGGGTGGCGGGCAGATAGCGCGCGGCCACCTTCAGGCCCGGCACGTCGGGCAGTTCGTGCGGCAGCAGCCCGGCCTGGAGCCGGCGGGCGAGGTCGTGCTTGGTGTCGTAGAGCCGGGCCCGTTCCAGCGCCTGCGCGATCAGCCCGGCGAGGGAGGAGAGAACGGTGCGTTCGTCGGCCGTGAACGCCTTGGGCTTCGCGTAGGAAAGCACACAGCAGCCGACGGTCCGCCCGGAGGCGATCAGCGGCAGCAGGGCCCAGGCGGACTTCCCCGTGAGCTCCGGCAGGCCAGGGTAGTCGCGCTCCATGTCCTCGGGCGACGGGTAGAAGGCGGGCACGCCGTCGGCCAGCACGCGGGCGGCGGGCGAGGTCGCGGGGGACATCGGCTGGTGGTCGAAGTGCTCCCTGACCCGGTCCGGGTAGCCGCGGCTGCCGAGGATCTGCAGTCGGCCGGCCTCCGCGCCGAACAGCATGAGTCCCTGCGCGTCCAGGGCCGGCATGATCTGTCCGGCCACCAGGTCCACCACGTCCTGCACCCCGGCCGCCTCGGTGAGCACCGTTGCCAGTTGCATCAGGTGGTACAGGGCGCCGGCGCGCGTCGGCGCCGAACGCGCGGAGGAGAGGGCGCGCGCGCCCGGCGCGGATGTCGCGGTCGTGATGCGCACACTGATCCCGAAGACGTCGGGGTAGAGCTGGAAACGGAGCCAGCGGTCCGGTGGCCGCAGGGCGGTGAACGACCCGGGCTGCCGGCTGAACAGCGCGCTGCGGTACCGGTCCTCGAAGACCGGATCACTCAGCCACGACAGGACTTCCCAGGGGCGGGCGCCGAGCAGGCGGGCGGGTTCGGCGCCGACCAGCTTGGCCGCCGTGGCGTTGGCGAACGTGATCCGCCCCTCCAGGTCCAGCGCGCAGCAGCCCTCCGGCAGGCGTTCCGCGAACTCCGCCGCCGCCTGGGCCTCGGCCGGGTCCGGGGTGCGTCCACGCGGCCGGACGGCGACGTGCGGCCGGTCGCCGACGCGCAGCGGCCGTCCGGCCTGTTCCGCCCGGCGCAGCACCTGGGCGAGGCCCCGGCAGCCGACGTCGACGGCGACTTTCTCGCTCGTGTTCAAGTCCGCCGGGTGATCGCCGGACCAGACGAGTGACAGCACACCCCAGCGTCGGCCACCTTCGGTGATCGGTGTGTAACACGCCGCGAACGGGTACGGCACCACGACCCCCGCCTGGGGATAGCGGCGCGCCATCTCGCCCACGGGGAGCCAGATCAGCCGGTCCTCGCGCAGGGCGTCGGGCAGGGGCATGGGTGCGTCGAGGTCCACCCGCAGCCAGGGCTTCAGCGTCTCCGTCGGCAGCCCCGATGTCACGGCGAGCCGCAGGATCCGTTCCCGCTCGGCGAGCAGGTAGATGCCGCCCCCGTAGGCGCCGGTCTCCCGCAGGGCCCGGACCAGTGGCGGGTCCAGTCGCTCCAGGCCCGTAGGGGACAAATCGCCCATATGGAAACAGTAGACCGCGTGGCCGCGGCGGCAACCCCGGCCGCCGGGTCGCCTCAGGGGCCTGTGATGTCCCTTACGTTTCGTCCGCGTTTCGGTGTGCCCGGCCCGGGTCCGGGGCAGGGAAGGTCGCTGAGCGGGCGGGCAGTCCGCGCCGCTCGGTAGAATTTTTCCGTCCGTGGCCGGTTTTCGGCCACGGAGAGCACAGGAGAACGAGGAGCGAGCACAGGTGGGCCTTGTCGTACAGAAGTACGGCGGCTCCTCCGTAGCCGATGCCGAGGGCATCAAGCGCGTCGCCAAGCGAGTCGTCGAGGCCAAGAAGAACGGTCACCAGGTGGTGGTCGTGGTCTCCGCGATGGGCGACACGACGGACGAGCTGATCGATCTCGCGGGCCAGGTGTCCCCGGTCGCGCAAGGGCGTGAACTGGACATGCTGCTGACCTCCGGCGAGCGGATCTCGATGGCGCTGCTGGCGATGGCCATCAAAGCCCTCGGCCACGAGGCGCAGTCGTTCACCGGCAGCCAGGCCGGTGTCATCACCGACTCCGTCCACAACAAGGCCCGCATCATCGACGTCACCCCGGGCCGCATCCAGAGCTCCGTCGACGCGGGAAACATCGCGATCGTCGCCGGGTTCCAGGGTGTGTCGCAGAGCAGCAAGGACATCACGACGCTCGGCCGCGGCGGCTCCGACACCACCGCCGTCGCCCTCGCCGCCGCGCTCAACGCCGAGGTGTGCGAGATCTACACCGATGTCGACGGCGTGTTCACCGCCGACCCCCGGGTCGTGAAGAAGGCCCGCAAGATCGAGTGGATCGCGTTCGAGGACATGCTGGAACTCGCGAGTTCGGGCTCCAAGGTGCTGCTGCACCGCTGCGTCGAGTACGCGCGGCGTTACAACATCCCGATTCACGTCCGGTCCTCCTTCTCGGGGCTGCGGGGCACGTGGGTCAGCAACGAGCCGCTAGGAGGGCAGCCCATGGAGCAGGCGATCATCTCCGGTGTCGCACACGACACCTCCGAGGCCAAGATCACGGTGGTCGGCGTGCCCGACAAGCCGGGCGAGGCCGCCAAGATCTTCCGGGCCATCGCCGACGGCGAGGTCAACATCGACATGGTCGTGCAGAACGTGTCGGCCGCGTCCACCGGCCTTACCGACATCTCCTTCACGCTGCCCAAGTCCGAGGGGCGGCGCGCGATCGAGGCCCTGGAGAAGCGGCGCGCGAGCATCGGCTTCGAAACGCTGCGCTACGACGACCAGATCGCGAAGATCTCACTTGTCGGCGCCGGCATGAAGACCAACCCCGGCGTCACCGCCACCTTTTTCGAGGCGATGTCCAACGCGGGTGTCAACATCGAGCTGATCTCCACCTCCGAGATCCGCATCTCGGTCGTGACACGCGAAGACGACGTGAACGCGGCGGTTATCGCCGTGCATTCGGCCTTCGGTCTGGACAGCGAGAACGACGAGGCCGTGGTCTATGGGGGCACCGGCCGCTAGTCACGATGTCCGCGCATGGTCGCTCTTTGGCCAGATGTGAAGCTCTCGTGACCAAGTCGTAGGCCCGGATGGCTTGCTCCGGGCCGTTCAACCGGGAGACCATTTCTACTCCCCGCACCGCTTTTGCAGCCAACTGCGGTGTGGGGAGCGTCTTTCGTGCACCTCCCCGGGTGCAGGGCGCGTATGAATCGGGACATTCACGGCGGGCGGTGGGTATGAGACGAAACGACTCAGATGCCGACAGCCTGCCCGCGCCGTACAACCTTTGCGGGGGAGAGCGTGTCCAACAGGCGTGGCAGAGGTTGCAGAGGTTCTCGGTTCCTTCCAGGCGGTGCCCCCACGACACCTCCCGGGGGGCATGCCGGTGACCGCTCCCCTGCCGGCCTCCCGGCCGACCCGCATCCACGGTCAGGGGGAGGATGCGGGCGAAGCGATGGCTGAGGGCGCCGCCGGCACCACCATCGACTTCCTCACCGAGACCTACCGGGCCCACTACCGCTCGCTGCTCGGGCTCGCCGCCCTGCTCCTGGACGACACCGCATCCTGCGAGGACGTCGTCCAGGAGGCGTTCATCCGCGTGCACTCGGCGCGCGGCCGGGTCCGCGACCCCGAGAAGACCCTCGCGTACCTGCGGCAGACCGTCGTCAACCTGTCGCGTTCCACCCTGCGCCGCCGCATCCTCGGCCTCAAGCTGCTCGCCAAGCCGCTCCCCGACATGGCCAGCGCCGAGGAGGGCGCCTACGAGCAGTTGGAGCGCGCCGACCTCATCAAGGCGATGCGCGGGTTGCAGCGCCGCCAGCGTGAGGTCCTCGTCCTGCGCTACTTCGCGGACATGTCGGAGGCCGAGGTGGCCAAGACCCTGGGGATCTCGGCCGGTTCGGTCAAGGCGTACGGCTCACGGGGTATCGCGGCCCTGCGCGTCGCGATGGAGGCCGCGCGATGAGTGAACGCGACCCCGGCTTCCGGCTGCCCGACGAGGAGCGGCCGGAGAGTCCGGAGGGGCAGCTTCCGCATGTGCCTGAACGGTTGCCGGATCGCGCGGATCCCCATGATCCTCACAATTCCCGCGTTTCCCTCGATTCCCATGAACCCCGCGGATCCCGTGAACGCGCCGCTTCCGGTGAACCCCCCGCTTCCCGTCCGTTCGGCGGCGGCCCCGACCTCTCCGGCTTCCCCGGGCTCGGCGATCTCCCCGAGGACACCGGCCTCCCACAGGACGAGGCCGAGCTGCGCCGGATACTGCGCGCCGCGGTTGACGGCATCGAGCCCTCCCACGATGCCCTGGACCACCTGCGGGAGGCCGTGCCGGCCCGGCGCCGCCGCCGGCGCCAGCTCCTGCTGGGCACCGCCGCCTCCGTGGCGCTGCTCGGCGTCGGCGCCCCGCTCGTCTTCTCGGCGGCGGCCGGTGTGGGCGGCGGCGGCGAGACCCGCGAGGCCGGCGGCGGATTCCCGATGGAGGGCGACGTCGAGTACGACGGCGGCCTCGGCGGCTCGCTCAACAGTTGGGCGCCCGGTGCCACCCTCCCGCCGGGCCGGCATCCCGGAGCCGGACCGGACGGCCGCCCGCCGGGCGGGGCCGACGAGCAGTCCCCGGAGGGTTCGCCCGACGACCCCGGCGAGACGCTGGGCGTCACCTCGCCCACCTGCGACCGCGGCCAGCTCGGCGAGGCCGTCACTTTCATGGAACCGCCCGACGTGCAGGGCCGCATCTACGGCCTGGTCCGGATGGCCAACGTCTCGGACGCGCCCTGCCGCGTCACCGGCAACGGCGACCTCGCCGCCCTGCCGCTCGGCCAGGACACCACCGCCGACGTACAGGTCGTCGACCGCACCGAGGGCGACCGCGCCACCCGGCTGCCCGACCCGGAGGAGGCCTACGAGGAACTGGTGCTGCCGCCCGGCGAGGCCTACGAGGTGCGCTTCGCCTGGGTGCCCAGCGGCAGCGCGACCGGCGGCTGCGAGGCCGAGCCCGCCGACCCGTCGGCCGGGGCCGAACCCCCGCCCGCCGAGGAGTCGCCCGACCCGCTGGCCGCGGACATGACCGAGCCGGGCGCCACCGACGAGGCCGGCGGCGGCAGCGGCGGCACCGACGACCCCGAGGGCCCCGACGCCACCGGCGGCGAGGGCGACGGCTCCGGCACCACCGACGACCCCACCGGCGGCACCGACGATCCAGGCGGCTCCGACCCCGGCGGCCCCACCGGCGAGCCCGTGGACGGCGAGCCGGACGAGGAGAAGCCCGACGACGGCGTGCTGCTGCGGTACACCCCGGCCGCCGGCGAGCCGGCGGCGGCCCAGGTCCGGCTGGAAGGCGCCTGTTCCGGAACGGTCTACCGCACGGGAGTGCTGGAGGCCCCGACCGCGTAGCCCGCCCCGGCCGGAAGTACCGTTGAAGCCGTGTACCGGTTCCTGCTGACCCCCCGCTGGTGGGCGATCAACGTCTTCGTGGTGCTGGCCATCCCCGTGTGCCTCGTCGCGGGCACCTGGCAGCTCGCCCGCTTCGAGAACCAGGTGGACAGCCACCGCGAACAGCAGGAACGCGCCGATTCCACCGAGGAGCCGCGGCCGCTGGCCGAGCTGCTGCCGCTGACCACCGACACGGTCGGCCGCCAGGCGGAGCTCACCGGCACCTACGACCCCGAGTGGCAACTCCTCGTTCCCGGACGGACGTTGGAGGACCGGCGCGGCTTCTATGTGCTCACCCCGCTGCGGCCGGCCGACGGCGGCCCGGCCGTGCCCGTGGTGCGCGGCTGGTTGCCCGGCGAGGCGGACGCCGACCGGGCGCCCGCGCCGCCGGAGGACGAGGTCACCGTGAACGGCGCGATTCAAGCCGCCGAGTCACCCAGCGAGATCACCGGGCCGACCACCGGGCTGCCCGCCGGCCAGATCGGCGTGATCGGCGCGGCCTCGTTGATCAACGTGCTGCCGTACGAGGTCGCCGACGTCTGGATCACCGTGCGGGAGGCCGCGGAGCCGATGACGCCCGTGCCCGCGACGGCGCCCTCCGGCACCGGCCTGGACATGGACGCGTTCCAGAACCTGGGCTACACCGCCGAGTGGTTCGTCTTCGCGGCATTCGCGCTGTTCATGTGGTTCCGGCTGTTCCGCCGGGAGGTGGAGGCCCAGCGCGACGCCGAGCTGGACCTCCTGCTCACGACTGAGCGGACTGAGCGGACCGACCGGACCGACCGGACCGACCGGACCGACCGGACCGACCGGACTACTCCGAAGCCGGCTGACCGGACCGATCAGGTCCCCGCCCCGGCAGATGCCGCTGAGCGAACCGGATCTCCTGCGCCACCTGCTTGATCCGCTCCTCCACCACCAGCGAGCCGTGCCCCGCGTCGTACCGGTACACCTCGTGGGTGGCACCGCGCTCGGCGAGCCGTTCCACATAGTTCTCGATCTGGCGGATCGGACACCGCGGATCGTTGACACCCGCGGAGATGTACACCGGCGCCCGCACGCGGTCCACATAGCTGACCGGCGACGAGGCCGCCCACCGCTCGGGCACCTCCTCCGGCGTGCCGCCCAGCAGCGTGCGGTCCATCGCCTTCAGGGCCTCCATCTCGTCCTCGTACGCGGCGACATAGTCCGCGACGGGCACCGCGGCGACCCCGACCGCCCACGCCTCCGGCTGGACCCCCAGGCCCAGCAGCGTCAGATAACCGCCCCATGAACCACCCGTGAGCACCAGCCGCTCCGGATCGGCCAACCCCGAGGACACGGCCCACTCCCGCACCGCCGCGATGTCCTCCAGCTCGATGAGCCCGATCCGGTGCTTGAGCGCGTCGGTCCACGCGCGCCCGTACCCGGTGGAACCGCGGTAGTTGACCCGGACGACCGCGAACCCGTGGTCCAGCCAGGCCGCCGGCCCGGCCGCGAACCCGTCGCTGTCGTGCGCCGTCGGCCCGCCGTGGATGTCGAAGACCGTCGGGAACGGCCCCTCGCCGGCCGGCTTCTGCACCAGCGCGTGCACGGTGCCACCCGGGCCCTCCACCCACGCGTCGGTCACCGGCACCGAGCCCGGCGCCCGCATCCCCGGCGGGTCCAGCACCACCTTGCCCGTCGTCGACCGGATCTGCGGCGGCTCGGCCGCCGACGACCACAGGTACTCCGCGCTGCCGTCCGGCCGCGCCGTGGCCCCCGAGATCGTGCCCGCCGGGGTGTCCACGCGGGTCAGCCGCCCGCGCGACAGGTCGTAACGCCACAGCTCGCTGCGCGCCTGGTGGCTGTGCTCGACCAGCAGCCCCGACGCGTCGGGGAACCACTCGGCGTGCACGTCACCCGGCAGCTCCGAGGGCAGCTCGGTCTCCTCGCCCGTCAGCGGGTCCCAGATCATCGGCTCCCAGCGGCCCCGCCGCTGATGCCCGATGAGCAGCCGCGCGTCCCCGGCGACCGGCGCGAAGCCGAGCACCGACAGGCCCAGCTCCACCGTGCCGCCCTGCGTGTCGTCCAGCTCGGCGACCGGCGTGCCGTCCAGCCGCGTCACGCGCACCGCCGAGTGCATCGCGTCACCGTGCTCGGTGTGCTCGATGGCCAGCAACGTGCCGTCGTGCGACAGGTCCCCGACGCCCGCGGACTGCCGGTGCCGGTACACCTCGACCGGCTCGCCGCCCGGCCGCACCACATGGACGGTCGTGCCGTCCTCCTCGGTCATCCGCCCGACGACCACCGTGCCGTCCCGGCCCAGCGCCAGCCCGGCCGGGAACGACGGCGCCAGCCCGGCCACCGCCGGCTCGTCCGGACCGCCGTGGAACGGCTGCCGCATCCACACGCCGAACTCGTCGCCGTCCGTGTCCGCGAACCACCACACCCACTCGCCGTCCGGCGTCAGCGTGCCGTCCACCGTGCCGTTCGGCCGGTCGGTGGCCTGCCGCTGCTTGCCGGTCGCCCGGTCCCAGGCGTACAGCTCGAACGTGCCGGTCGCGTTCGACACGAAGAGCGAACGGTCCGGCGCCTCGCGCGCCCACTGCGGCAGCCCGACGCGCGGCGCCCGGAACCGCTTCTCCCAGTCGGGCATCGCCGCGTCCGGCGCCTGTGAGGACGCCTGTGAGAGCTCAGCCATCGGCCAGCTCCACCTGGATCTCGACCTCGACCGGCGCGTCCAGCGGCAGCACCGCGACGCCCACCGCGCTGCGCGCGTGCTGTCCCCGCTCGCCGAGCACCGCGCCGAGCAGCTCGCTCGCGCCGTTGATCACCTGGGGCTGGCCGGTGAACCCGGGCGCGGAGGCCACGAACCCGACCACCTTCACCACGCGCGCGATCCGGTCCAGGTCGCCGGCGACGGACTTGACGGCGGCCAGCGCGTTGAGCGCGCAGATCCGCGCCATCTCCGCGGCCTGCTCCGGGGTCACCTCGGCACCCACCTTGCCGGTCACCGGCAGCTCGCCCGCGACCATCGGCACCTGCCCCGAGGTGTACACGTACCGCCCGGTCACCACGGCCGGCACATACGCCGCGACCGGCGGAACGACCTCCGGCAGCGTCAGCCCGAGCTCCGTCAGCCGCGCCTCGACCGCGCCCGCGGCGCTCATGACTGCGGCTTCTCGCGCTTGAAGTACGCCACGAGCTGCTCCGGGTTCGGCCCGGGGATGACCTGCACCAACTCCCAGCCGTCGTCCCCCCAGTTGTCCAGGATCTGCTTGGTGGCGTGCACCAGCAGCGGCACGGTCACGTATTCCCACTTCGTCATGGCCCTCACTCTATCGACCGGTTCCGACACCGCCCGGGCGTTCCCTTAGGCTCGCGAACGTGAGCACAGTGGGCACCAGACTGCACGTGGTCAGCGGGAAGGGCGGCACCGGCAAGACGACCGTCGCCGCCGCCCTGGCGCTCGCGCTGGCCGAGCGCGGCCGGCGCACCCTGTTGGTCGAGGTCGAGGGCCGGCAGGGCATAGCCCAGCTCTTCGAGACCGAGGCCCTGCCCTACGAGGAGCGCCGCATAGCCATCGGCCCCGGCGGCGGCGAGGTCTTCGCGCTCGCCATCGACGCCGAGCAGGCGCTGCTGGACTACCTCCAGATGTTCTACAAGCTCGGCGGCGCCGGCCGCGCGCTGCGCCGCCTCGGCGCCATCGACTTCGCCACCACCGTCGCGCCCGGGCTGCGGGACGTCCTCCTCACCGGCAAGGCGTGCGAGGCCGTCCGGCGGCGCGGCCCGGACGGCACCGGGTGGGCCTACGACGCGGTCGTCATGGACGCGCCACCGACCGGCCGCATCACGCGTTTCCTCGGCGTCAACGACGAGGTCGCCGGCCTCGCCCGGGTCGGCCCGATCCACCACCAGGCGCAGGCCGTCATGCGCGTGCTCAAGTCGGCCGAGACCGCCGTGCACCTGGTCACGCTTCTTGAAGAGATGCCCGTCCAGGAAACGGCCGACGGCGTGGCCGAGCTGCGCGCCGCCGAGCTGCCCGTGGGCGCCGTCGTGGTCAACATGGTCCGGCCCGCCTCGCCCGCCGCCCACCCGGTGCCGGACGCCGACCCGGGGCTGGCCGCCGCGCTGGCCCGGGCCGGGCTGGCCGGCGCCGGTGACCTGGCCGGGCCGCTGCTCGCCCAGGGCCGCGAGCACGCCCAGCGGCTGGCCCTGGAGCAGGCCCAGCGCGCCGAGCTGGCCCGGCTCCAACTGTCCGTGCACGAATTGCCGTTGCTCGCCGACGGCGCGGATCTGGCCGGGCTGTACCGGCTGGCGCGCCGACTGCGGGACCTGGAGTGGTGAGCCGCGATGACCGCTGGGGGTTGAGGACATGAGCGAGGACATTCCGGAACTGCGCGTCGACCCGCTGCTGGACGACCCGGACCTGCGCATCGTGGTCTGCTGCGGCTCGGGCGGCGTCGGCAAGACGACCACCGCCGCCGCGCTGGGCCTGCGCGCGGCCGAGCGCGGGCGCCGCGTGGTCGTGCTGACGATCGACCCGGCCCGGCGGCTGGCCCAGTCGATGGGCCTGACCGAGCTGGACAACGTGCCCCGTCCGGTGCCCGGGGTCGATCAGGCGGCGGGCGGCGAGCTGTTCGCGATGATGCTCGACATGAAGCGGACGTTTGACGAGATAGTCGAGACGCACGCCGATCCGGGCCGGGCCCGCGCGATTCTTGACAATCCCTTCTACCAGTCGCTGTCGGCCGGCTTCGCCGGGACGCAGGAGTACATGGCGATGGAAAAGCTGGGCCAGCTCGCCGCCCGGGACGAGTGGGACCTGATCGTGGTCGACACCCCGCCCAGCCGCTCGGCGCTGGACTTCCTGGACGCGCCGCAGCGGCTCGGCTCGTTCCTCGACGGGCGCTTCATCCGCGTGCTGATGGCCCCGGCCAAGGCGGGCGGGCGCGCGGGCCGGAAGATGATGAGCCTGGGCATGGCGGGGCTGTCGCTGTTCACCGGCACGCTCGGCAAGGTGCTGGGCGCCGCGCTGCTGCGGGACGTGCAGACGTTCGTGGCCGCGATGGACACGATGTTCGGCGGATTCCGCACGCGTGCGGACGCGACCTACCGGCTGCTTCAGGCGCGCGGCACCGCGTTCCTGGTCGTCGCCGCGCCGGAACGGGACGCGTTGCGCGAGGCCGCGTACTTCGTGGAACGGCTCGGCGCCGACCGCATGCCGCTGGCCGGCCTCGTGCTCAACCGCGTGCACACCTCCGCCGCCGCCCGGCTGAGCGCGGAGCGTGCCGATGCGGCGGCGGAGGTGCTGGAGGCAAAAAATCTTGCGTCCAGTCGCATTGTTGATCATCAGCCCGGGCAGGATGGCCGAAGGAACGGCCGCCCCTCTCCCGAAGCCAGCCCTCCGGCGGCCGCGCCCGACGATCTTCCCGCCGACGACGAAGTCGGCCTTCTCGCCTCCGCCTTGCTGCGCGTTCATGCCGAACGGATGCGGCAGCTCGCGCGTGAACGGCGCACGCGTGCCCGTTTCACCGCCCTGCACCCCGAGGTGCCCATGGTGGAGGTGCCCGCCCTGCCCGGTGATGTGCACGACCTCGCGGGCCTGCGCGCCATCGGCGAACGGCTCGCCGGTGCGGCCGGCGGCGACGAGGCGCCGTCTCAGCCGACTTCCGCGTAGTCCGGGTAGTCCTCGATTTTCTTGCGGTCGCCGCCGGGCACCGCGCCCTCGGCGCCCGCGGGGAGGGCGCGTCCCGTGCTGCGCTCGTACTCCAGGCGCGCGGTCTCCAGGAGCCGGCGCCAGGAGGTCACAGTGGGCCGCCGGCGCAGCAGCGCCCGGCGCTCGCGCTCCGTCATGCCGCCCCAGACGCCGAACTCCACGCGGTTGTCGAGCGCGTCCGCGAGGCATTCGGTCCGTACCGGACATCCGGTGCAGACCGCTTTGGCCCTGTTCTGAGCAGCCCCTTGTACGAACAGTTCATCCGGATCCGTCGTGCGGCAGGCCGCCTGCGCACTCCAGTCGGTAACCCAGCTCATGCCGGTGCCGTCCTCTCCCGAATCGAGGCTCCCCCACGGCGGCAAGTGGCATATGACCGCTTGCCAGTTGAGGACGTTACGGAAGGCAGGGACGGCACAACACCCCCAGTGGGTCTAATCTTGCATGGCCCGTTCGGACTATGGCTTGGGGGAAGTCACCCTCGCGGGTGAAACGGCAACGCCGCACGTAAACGTTGTGCCGACGACGGACACGACGTCTCCTCGAAGTCACTCCGATGGGTGACCGAGCGCTTGACGGCTGAGCCTTTGTGTGAACCGTGAGTAGCTTAGGCGAACAGATGGACCCCTGTCCGGCTTTTGAGAACGTAGGCTGGCTGCCATGAGTAGGAAGCGTCCCGGTGGCGGACTGAGCGCGGCTCAGCAGGCGGCCAAGTTCCTCGGGGTCAGCGTGCTGTCCGGGGCGGTGCTCGCGGGAATCGCGTTGCCCGCGGTGGGCGCGCTGGGCCTGGCGGCCAGGGGCACCATGGAGGGGTTCGACGAGATCCCCGCCATGATGGAGCGGCCCCCGCTGAGTGAGAAGACGACGATCCTCGACGCCGAGGGCAACAAGATCGCCGACGTCTACTCCCGCAACCGCACCGTGGTGCCGCTGGACCAGATGTCGGACCACCTGCGGCAGGCGATCGTCGCCATCGAGGACGCCCGCTTCTACGAGCACGGCGCGGTCGACCTGCGCGGCATCCTGCGCGCCCTCACGCAGAACGTCGAGTCCGGCGCCGTCGAGCAGGGCGCCTCCACACTCACCCAGCAATATGTGAAGAACGTGTTCGTGGAGGCCGCCGGGGACGACCAGGAGGCGGTCGCCGAGGCGACGATCCAGACCGGCGCCGCCGGACTGGGCCGCAAGATCCGGGAGATGAAGTACGCGATTCAGCTCGAACAGGAGCTGACCAAGGACCAGATCCTGGAGAACTACCTCAATATCACCTATTTCGGGCAGCAAGCCTACGGTGCCGAGGCCGCCGCCCAGCGGTACTTCTCCAAGTCGGCCGCCGACCTGGAGCTCCACGAGGCCGCCCTCCTGGCCGGCCTGGTGCAGTCCCCCAGCCAGTACGACCCGCTCGTGGACGAGCAGGCGGCCGTCGACCGGCGCAACACCGTTCTCCAGAGCATGGTCAGGACCGGCGACATCACCCAGGCCGAGGCCGACGAGGCGAAGGCCCGGGACCTCGGGCTGAACGTGAGCGAGCCGCGTCAAGGCTGCATCACCGCCGTGAACGACGCCGGCTTCTTCTGCGACTACGTGCGCGAGGAGTTCCTGAACAGCCCCGTCTTCGGCGAGACCCGCGACGAGCGCCAGGCGATCTGGGATCTGGGCGGCCTCACCATCCAGACCACCCTCGACCCGACCGCGCAGCAGGCGGCGGCGCAGGCGGCGAAGGACCACGTCTACGCCGAGGACGAGGTGGTCGGCTCGGTCGTCCAGGTCCAGCCCGGCACCGGGCGCATCCTCTCGATGGCTCAGAGCCTGCCGTACGGCACCGAGGGAGACGCCACCTCCATCAACTTCAACGTCTCGGCCGACATGCGCGGCACCGCGAACGGATTCCAGCCGGGGTCCACGTTCAAGCCGTTCACCGCGGCCGCCGCGCTGGAGGCGGGCATTTCCCCGGCGCAGGAGTACACGACGGACTGGGAGCACTCGCTCCCCAACTCCGACTTCCGCACCTGTGAGAACGAGCCCTATCAAGGGAACACTCCCGACTACGAATTCGTGAACGAGCGTGAGGACGAGCGCGGTACCTGGGACATGACCTCCGCCCTCGCCCAGTCGATCAACACCTACTTCGTCGAACTCGAGCGCCAGGTGGGGCTCTGCGAGACCATCACCATGGCCGGGGATCTCGGCGTCGAGCGCGGCAGCGGCGAACCGCTCACGGCCCAGCCGTCCGTCACCCTGGGCGCCCAGGAGACCACCCCGCTGATGATGGCCAGCGCCTACGCCGCCTTCGCCAACCGCGGCACCTACTGCGAGCCGATCGCCATCACCCTGGTCACCGACGCCGACGGCGAGGAGATGCCCGTTCCCGAGTCCGAGTGCCGCCAGGTGATGTCCGAGCACACCGCCGACACCATCAACCAGATGCTCAGCGGCGTGGTCGAGGACGGCACCGGTCAGGCCGTGGGCCTGACCGACCGGGACAACGCCGGCAAGACGGGTACCGCCGACGAGCGCAAGGACGTGTGGTTCGTCGGCTACACCCCCGAGCTGTCCACCGCGGTGCACGTCGGCGGCCGGGCCGACCAGGTGTCCATGGTGGACATCACCATCGGCGGCCAGTACTTCGAGCGGGCCAGCGGCGCCGGCGTGGCCGGCCCCATCTGGAACCAGGCCATGACCGGCGCGCTGGCGGGCACCACACCCACCACGTTCAACCCCGTGGACGTGCCCCGCGGTGACGACCGCCGCGGCGACGGTGACCGCGATGACGACAACGGCGGCGACAACGGCGACAACGGCGGCGGTGGCGAGGACAATGCGGGCGGCGGCGACGGCGGCGTCGAGCTCCCCGACTGGCCCGACGTCGAGTGGCCCCCGGACATCTTCGAGGGCACCAACCAGGGCAACGGCAACGGCAACGGCGGGCGCGACTAGGCCCCGACCGGAAGGGCTCCGTTCAACAACCCTCGTGGCCCTGGCGGGCGGCTCAGCCCGCCAGGGCCTTCTTCACCGCCGCCGCCACTCGGCCGCCCTCGGCCCGGCCCGCAATCTTCGGATTCACGATCTTCATCACAGCGCCCATGGCCCGCGGCCCCTCGGCACCCCCGGCCTTCGCCTCGGCCACCGCCTCACCGACCAGCGCGCTCAACTCCTCGTCCGTGAGCTGCTTCGGCAGGTACCCGGCCAGCACCTCGCCCTCGGCCCGCTCCCGTTCGGCCTGCTCAGCCCGGCCACCCTTCTCGAAGGCGTCCGCGGCCTCCCGCCGCTTCTTGGCCTCCCGGGTGATCACCTTCACCACTTCCTCGTCGGACAGTTCACGGGCCTGCTTGCCCGCGACCTCCTCGGTGGTGATGGCGGCCAGCGTCATCCGCAGAGTGGCGGAACGCAGCTCGTCGCGTTCCTTGATCGCTGCCGTCAGGTCGTTCTGGAGCCGGGACTTGAACGTGGTCATGCCCCCCATTGTGCGTTACCACTCATCTGAAACGATGGCCCCATGCGCGCCCGATACCGCATCCCCCTCAACGCGGCACTCGCCGCGACCGCCCTCTCCGCCGCCACGGTCGCCTACGCCGCCGGCTTCGAGGCCCGCTCCTTCCGCCTGCGCCGGGTCACCGTTCCCGTCCTCGCCCCCGGCGCGAGTCCGCTGCGCCTGCTGCACGTCTCCGACATCCACATGGTCTCCGGCCAGCGGAAGAAGCAACGCTGGCTCCAGTCCCTGGCCGGGCTGCGCCCCGACGCCGTGATCAACACCGGCGACAACCTCTCCGACCCGGAAGCCGTCCCCGAGGTCCTGGACGCCCTCGGCCCGCTCCTCGACTTCCCGGGCGCTTACGTCTTCGGCTCCAACGACTACTACGCCCCTCGCCTGCGGAACCCCGCCCGCTACCTCGCGGAACGCGTCACCGGCCGCCACGGCCTCAACGGCAACGCCCCCGCCCGCAACGTCCCCCGCAACCCCTGGTGGGAGCTGCGCGACGCATTCGACGACGCGGGCTGGATCAACCTCACCAACACCCGCGGCCGCCTCAAGGCGGCCGGCGCCGAGATCGCCCTCACCGGCCTCGACGACCCCCATATCCGCCGCGACCGCTACAACGAGGTCGCCGGCGGCCCCGAATCCGGCGCCGACCTGGCCCTGGCCGTGGTCCACGCCCCCTACCTGCGCGTCCTCGACTCGTTCACGGCGGACGGCTACCCCCTGATCCTGGCCGGCCACACCCACGGCGGCCAGCTCTGCGTCCCGTTCTACGGCGCCCTGGTCACGAACTGCGACATCGACCCGGCCCGCGTCAAGGGCCTCTCCACCCACGAAACGGCCACCCGCAGGTCCTACCTTCACGTCTCCGCGGGCTGCGGCACGAACCGCTACACCCCCGTCCGTTTCGCCTGCCCACCCGAGGCGACGCTGCTGACGCTGACCCCCCGAGAAACCTGATTTCCCGTACGCCGACCGGTCGGCTAGAGTAGTCGTCGCTGCACCGGGGTGTGGCGCAGCTTGGCAGCGCGCTTCGTTCGGGACGAAGAGGTCGTGGGTTCAAATCCCGCCACCCCGACACAGCTCAGAAGGCAGGTACTCACGTGAGTACCTGCCTTCTGGCGTTGCGTACAGCAGCGGAGTACAGCAACCGCTACGGCCCCCGCCGCCCCTTCCCCTCCTTCGGCTTGCGACCGAGGGCCTTGCCCAGCTTGCGCAACGCCCGCCGCGTCTCCTTCGACGGGATGTGCGTGTAGACCTCCATGGTGACCGCGATCTCGGAGTGCCGGAGGATCTGCATCGCGATGCGCGGGTGCACGTCCATCGCCGCCAGCAGCGACCCGCAGGTGTGCCGGGTGTCGTGCACCCGGATCACGCGGACGTCGGCCCGCTCGCAGCGTCGCACGAACTCCCGGTTGAAGTTCCTCGGATCGATCGGGGTGCCGTAGCGCGTCGTGAACACCAGGTCCGAGCCGTGCCACATCTCCCCGGCCGCCTCCTTCGCCGCCGCCTGGTCCTTCTGCCGGGCCCGAAGAGCCGTGACACAGATGTCAGGCAGCGGGAGCACCGCCTCCGACGCCTCCGTCTTGGCCACGTCCGAGTGGATGAGCTGCCGGCGGACCCGCTGAAGCTGGTGCCGGACTCGCAGTTCGGCCGCGTCGAGGGCCACGTCCGACCAGGTAAGCCCCAAGACCTCTCCCTTGCGGAGGCCGAGCACGAGGACCAGGACGTAGGCCGCGTAGAGGTAATCCCGTTCCGCTTCCGCTCGTTCCAGGAAGCCACAGGCTTCCTCGACGGACCACGGCTCGGGCTTCTTCCGCCGGGCCCGAGGCACCTTGATCATCTGGGCGACGTTCTTGGCGATCAGCTCCTCAACAACCGCGTTGCCGAGCGCGCTCCGCAGCACGGTCCGGGCGTCGTTGACCGACCGCTTGGACAACGTCCGGCCACAGCACTGCCCACGCGCACAGCACCGCCGCTTCTTCTCCGGCCGCGCGGCGTCCTTGCCTTGCGCGCAGCACTGGCAGGTCTCCGCGAGCTTGTTCATCCACGTTCGGAGGTCCCGGACGCTCAGCCGGTCCAGCCGCTTCGAACCCAGGAACGGAAGGATGTACAGCCGGACGTTCGTCTCGTAGGTCGCTGCGGTCAGCGGCCGGAGGTTGGGCTCCACCACTTCCCGGAGCCAGTAGGCGAGGTAGTTGCCCACTGTCGGAACGGCGGTTGCCACCGCCCCCTTGGCGGCTTCCGCGTGGAGCTTGATCCACTTCTCGTGGACGACTGTCCGGGTCGGTCCGTAGACGTACTTGCGCTTGCGGTTCCCTTCCGGGGTGGTGACCCAGACGTAGGCGGCGAAGCCGTTGCGGTAGGGGTAGATGGAGCCTTCGCCGTTCCCGCGTTTGCCGCTCATGCCGCCCACTCCCCCGTGTTGGTGTCGGTGGTGCAGCGCTCCACGTACTCGTCCACCCAGGCGGGGAGGATGCGGCGGTTGCGGCCGACCTTGACGGAACGGATCTCGCCGGTGAGGACGAGCATCTTGGTCTTGGACAGGCCGAAGCCGAGCATGGCGGCGACCTCAGCGGTGGTGTGCCACTTCCGCGTGATCGCGGTCATCGCGTGGGTTCTCCTTCGGTTCCGGGGGCGGGAGCGAGCGAGGCGGAGAGCCATTCCTCAGCAGCGGTGAGGCCGGTTCCGGCGTAGGCCCAGTGGGCGACGACGAGCGTGGTCTCCTCGGGCCCGTGTTCGCCCGCTTGTTGGCGTCGCCATTGGGCGCGTGCGTCGCGGAGTGCGCCGAGGGTGGTGGAGTAGCGGCGGGATTTGGTGGAGAAGTGGCCCCGGAAGCCGAGCATGTGGGCCCAGGCGCGCAGTCGGAGGTGTTCCAGGTCCTTCCGGGCGCCGAGGGTCCACGCGGCCTTGATGAGCCGCCGTGCGTGCTCGGAGATGTCGAGCGGGGCGAGTTCGGCGAGGAACCGCAACGGCCGGTCAAGGGTGCCGGTGGCGGTCTCGGCGCCTTTGGTGGCGTACTTGGCGATGTAGCCGGCCACGGCCCGGTCGGTCAGCTCTTGGCCGCCGTCGAACTCGGCGCTGCGGATGGCGCGAACGTCGAGCTGGCGCCCGAAGGCGAAGCGGTGGGCCCGCCCGTCGACGACCGGCCCGGCCACGGTCACGGCCGAGGCGGCGGCCCGAATGGCATCGGTCAGCAGCTCGGCCGACGCCCAGCCCGGGGGCGGGGTATCGCCGCCGGCAGGGCCGTCGAGGCGTATGACGGCGTGGAAGTGGACGGCGCCACGCTTCTGGTACTCGGCGACCTTGGCGAACGACACCCGCGCATGCCGGGAAAACGCCCGTTGGGTGAGTCCGGCGCGCTTGGCGATCTCCCGCCGCAAGTACACGGTGAAGCGCCGCCACAGCGCACCGGCATGGGCGTTCCACAGCACCGCGGCTTCGTAGTCATACCGATCCGGATCGATCGGTGCCCCAAGCTCCTCGTCCTCCTGGTCGTGCGCGACGCCGCACCGGCAGGCCGGGCGGCCGCTGGGCCGGTTGTGAACCGGGCCGAAGCTCGGCGCGGTGAACGTCGCGAACACACGCGGATGTGTCCCGACGCGCTCCGGGGTGCCCTTGCCGCCCTTCAGGCCAGCGGTGATCAGCTGGAACGTGTCGCGGCGGTAGGTCTCCGCGCAGGCCGCACAACGCGTGGCGCGGCGGTTGTTGCAGCGGGTGAGGAGGTGGCCGGCGGGCAGGTCGGCGGAGTCGAGGTGGTGCAGGACACAGCCGATTTCGCCGGTTGTGGTGTCGAGGTGGTGTTCCGTGCGGTGGCCGGCCAGGCGGATGGGCCGGGTGCAGCCGCCGAGTCCGGAGAGTTGGCGTGCGAGGGTGGGCAGGTCGCCCAGCTCGGCCAGCTTCCGCAGTTCGGGCAGCGGGGGCGGGGTGGTGCGGGTGATGATGGGACCTCTCCTTTGCGGGAGTGGGCCCGGGGCGGCGGATGCTTGGCGGTATCGAGGCCGCCCCGGGCCGTTCACGTCGACGAGTGGGCTAGTTGTCTAGTCGTGTTGGTCGTTGATGATCTCGACGCCGGAGCGTGTGCCGGAGTCGATGACCGGGGCGGCGATGGTGTCGGCGAGGTAGAAGCCGAACAGGCCGATCACGACGACGAGCCAGGGGCGGACGCCGAGGAAGCGCACGGCCCCCCACGCGATCAGGCCGAGGATCACGACGAGCGGCAGGCTCACGTTCATGGCAGACGACTCCTGTCAGGTGATGGGGCAGCGGTGGGTACGGGCGGCGAGCTCGGCGGCGGACCGGGTGTCGTACTCAGTCGAGAAGCCACAGCGCGGCGCGGTGCAGGCGGCGGTGTGCTTTTCGCGGCCCCGGTTGTCGTTGGCGGTGCCGACTCGAACGGGGCCGATGCGGACGACGTTGCGGAAGCGGCGCAGGCGGGACATGGCTTCAGTCCTCTCGGGCGAGTGGAGGAAACCTCTGAAGGATCCGGGCGGCTTCCTGCGGGTCGGTGGTGCGTTCGGCGGCTTCCTCGGCGAGCAGTCGCGCGAGGGTGGGGCGGCCGGTCGCGGCCATCTCGCGTGCGGCGTCGAGGTATTCACTGGCGGTTGGTTCGCGTCCGAGCACGGGGCGCCTCCTTTAGACGAGGTGGGTTGCGATGGCTTCCGCGACCGGGGAAGGGACGCCAAGCCGGGCGCGGAGGGTCGCGGTGTCGATTGGCTTGCCGGTGCGTGCGTGGTGTTCGGCGGCGACCTTCCGCGCGTGTTCGAGGAGCGCGGCCGGTACGGCCAGCGGCGGCCGTTCGGGGACGGTCTTGGGGGCTTCCGGCTGTGTGTCGGTGGTGGTGTGGGCGAGGAGGGTGCCGCCGAGGAAGGCGACGGCCGGCCAGCCGCCGACGAGGATGCGTAGCCAGACGGGGACGTCGTTCAGGTCGAGGAGGCCGGCGGTGGCGACGTTGGCGCCGAGGGAGGCGGCGAGGGCGACGAGGAACCAGCACCAGCCGGCCGTCTTGCCCGTGTCGCTGGTCCGTAGGCGTCGCCAGGCGGCGACGAGGAGCAGGTCAACGGAGACGGGATAGGCCCAGGCTTTCCAGCCGCCTTGCCCTGCGGCTTCCGCCAGGTCGTGGATGTGCGCGAAGGACAGCGCGGCGGCGATGACGGCTTGGACCAGGACGGCGTCAACGCGAGCCAGATGAGCGCGCACGTCAGGGAGCCTCCTTCCTGTTTCGGGCATGGCGGTACTGCTGCCATGGCGATGGGGTGGGGTGGATCAGGCGGCGGTGCCGTCAGCCTCGACGACCGGAGCGGAGATCACCGGCGCGAAGGGCTTGAGCGCTGTCAGGTTCGGCACGAGGTGCGCGGAGGCCGCGCAGCGGGCAGCGGCATCGGCGAGGGACAGGTAGGGGGTGCGGATGCGGGTCCAGCCGCCGGAGGTGTCCCCGGCGACGGCCAGGCCGGGACGTTCGGGGGCGATGGCACAGGCGGCGGCCACCGCTTCGGGCGCGATGTCGCCCAGCGCCATCTTGGCGGAGGCTTCGTCGTTGACGCGGTGGCAGACCCGGCCGGTCAACTGGGCCCGCAGCATGGTCGCGCCCTTGCCCAGCTCCGCGCCGAAGCGCTGGCCGCAGACTTCGAGGTAGATGCCGGCGGCCCGGCCGAGTTGGGCGAGGCGAACGAGCTGGGTGACCATCTCGTCCCGCCGTTCCTCGTCCTTCCGGGTCGCGATGAGGAAGAGTTCGGCCACCTCGTCCACGAAGACGACCACGGGCACCGGCCGCTCTGACTCGGGCAGGCCCCAGATGTCGGAGGTGATCTCCTCGTCCGGGGTGCTGGCCGGTATGCCTTGCCGGGCGCGTATCAGGTCGTACCGCTGATCCATCAACGCGACCAGCACCGGCAGCAACTCGGCCGCCTGCTCCGGATCTGTGGCCAGCGCCGACAAGCGCGGGGCGAACGGCGCCAACTCGACCCCGCGCTTGCAGTCGATGCCCACCAGCGCGACATCCTGCGAGGCCAGGCCGGAGAGCAGGTGCCGCAGGTACATAGACTTCCCTGACAGCGTGGCGCCGAGGGTGAGCCCGTGCGGAACCGTGCGGTAGTCACGGACGAACGCCGTGGCGTCCTCCCGCAACGCGACCGGCACCCGCAGATGCCCGCCGCTGGTCTTGCGCGGCATGCGGACGTCCCGCAGCACGTCGAAGCCCACCAGCCGGAGTTCGACCGTCCCCGGTTTGATCTCGGCAACGTGCACGGCGTGCACGCCCCAGGCGTGCCGGAGGCGTTCGGCCGAGGCGGCGACATCCGCCGGTTCCTGCCCCGGAGCGAGCCGCAGCCGAAGCCGCAGCCCGGTCGAGGTGGGACGCAGCAGCCCCCGCCGAGGCGGGACCGGCCGCACCTCACGACGCGTCGCCGCACGCACCGCCAAGGCCCGCAGGCGAGAAGGAGGCACGGTCAGCCCGCACGCCTCCATCACAGACCCGTACGAGCCCAGCAGCCGGCCGGCGGAGAACGGCAGCCCAACCGTCGACCAGTAAAGGGCCGGGTGCCGATGCCGGGCGTAGACGGCCGAGCCGCCGACCACGGCGACCGACCCACCCACGCCCAACACCGAAAGTAGTTCGGACATGTTCAGGCCCCCACAGCGACGGGGAAGGCCGCCGGAGTCACGGCAGCGGCGCGGAAGGCGATGCCGTGCCGCTGCTGCCCGTTGAACACCGACTCCCACGGCCGAGCCACCAAACCCGGAAGGGCAACCGGCGCACCCAGGGCCAGCCCCTCGGAAACACCACTCTCAGGAACGGTGACCTGAATCAGCGAGGACTCACCATCCTCGATGTAGACGACGCCGATCCGCATCAACGTCTCGCCGCTGACGGCGTCCTTGGCGATCTCCCCGGTCTGCCGGTCCCGCACCTTCGGGGCCGGAGCCTCAGTGAGCAGGATCGTGGCGGCGGAGGTCTCGACTCGAATGGAACGCAACGTAACTCTCCTTGAGCTATGGGACCGACACGACGGGCAGCTAGTCGTCTAGACAAGATGTGTCGTGTCGACCCCTCGCGGGTGATGACGGTATCTAGCATGCCACACACTCGCCCACTCGTCTATACGAGTATGCGTGGTGGCGTGTACGAGTCGCCGTTCCCGCAGCTCACGCCCTGTGACCCGAGGCGGCTACGTCGCCGGCAGCTGGTAGGCGAGCACGTAGGCGTCAGCCGCCATCACCGTGTCGCACACCTCCACCGGCCGCCCCTCCGTGTCGAAGGCGGTGCGGATCAGGTGGATCACGGGGACGCCGGCCGCCAGGCGGAGGAACTTGACCTCTCCGGGGGTGGGCATCCGGGCGCGGATCTCTTCCTCGAAGTGGTCGAGCCGGTGGCCGAGTTCTTCGAGTCGGGCGTAGATGCCGCCGGGCCCGGGGTTGGGCTCGGCGATCGGGGTGCCCCGGGCGATGTCGAGCGGGAGGTAGGAGGTGGCGAACTCCACCGGCCGCCCGTCCAGCAGATACCTCCGCCGTCGAGCCAGCACCCGACGCGGACCACCCAGCCGCGCGGACACATCCTGCGTGGGGCGTTCTTCCTTGACTTCCAGGCTGTCCACTTCCGGGTGACTTCCCGCGGCTTCCGCTTCCACGGTGAAGGCCGCCTTGCCCTGGTCGCGGTGGCGCCGGGCGAACCGGTCGGAGGCCAGCCGCCGCACCGGCGGACGGGGCCGGACGAACACACCCTTGCCGTGCTCGGAGTGCACCAGGCCCTCACCCTGGAGGACGGAGAGCGCGTTGCGCACGGTCATGCGGGAGACGCCGTAGTGCTCCACCAGCTCGGATTCGGACGGGAGCTTGGCACCTTCCTTGAACCGTCCCTTGTCGATCGCTTCCCGCAGCTGATCAGCGATCTGGCGAAACACCGCCCGGTCGCTGGTGGAATCCAGCGCGCCCAGCACGCCGGAGGGGATAGCGGCCATAGCCGATTACTCCTTTAGGTATCTAGACGAGATGCCAAGTTCTGTTGCTACGGTGGAAAGCCTAGCCAGCCGTGAGGATCGAGAACCATGAGCACCCAGCGCCCGCACTCCGTGAGCGTCGCCGGAGTCATCATCGACGACGCCGGCCGCGCGTTGCTGATCCAGCGACGCGACAACGGGCATTGGGAGCCGCCGGGCGGAGTCCTCGAAGCTGGTGAGACCATCCCCGAAGCCCTTGAGCGCGAAGTCCTCGAAGAGACCGGCATCAAGATCGCCCACCCGGCCACGCTCACCGGCATCTACAAGAACATGAACGCGTTGATCATCGCCATGGTCTTCCGCTGCGAAGCACTCGGCGGAAGCGCGACGACCGGCGCCGAGACCAAGGCCGTCCGCTGGGCCACCCGCGACGAAGTCAGCCAGCTCGCCGACGAGGCATACGCCGTCCGCGTCCTGGACGCCATGGACGCGGCCAACCCGCCGGCCATCCGCGCCCACGACGGCGTGAAACTCATCTAGCACAACCGACCTGCCCATAACCGTCTACCAGCAGAAAGCAACTTGTATGCACGAGTATATGAGTGACTTGCGTGTCTGGGTAGTCACCTGCCGCGATATCCCCGAGGAGATCCCCCGAGTCCGCCTCTTCGTCCGCGAGATCTTCGAGGGCGATCCCTGGGCTGACGACGTCGCCCTGATCGTCACCGAACTCGGCACCAACGCTCTGACCCACGCCAACGGCGGCTTCCGCCTCACCCTCGTCCGTTCCTCCGAAGGCATCGCCATCGCGGTAGCCGACAAGGGAGGCACCACCACCCGCCCCCACATCCCGCGCCCAGAGGCCGACAGCCCGGGCGGTCGAGGCTTGGCCCTCGTGCACGCCTACGCCCACATCGTGACGATCGATGGCGATCATCGAGGCCACACCGTCACCGCCGAACTCCGTTTCAAAGAATGGAGGCACAGGGCATGTTGACCATGGCCCGCGCGATGCGTCTCGAACTTCGCCTGGGTTTCTGGTGCGAAACGATCGCCCACTCCCCCCATGGGCACCGGACCTTCTGGCTTGGCTCACAGCCCGCAGCCACACCCCGCCTCGCGATGCGGTGGCTCCACATGCGCGCAGGCCACATCGCAGACCAACTCAACCCACCGGCCGCCGCCATCGTGCGCCACTGGCTCATTGACCAGGCCGAGCACGAACGCGCCCTGGCCCTCCTGGCGCACGGCGAGCTCTACGCCCACACCATCCACGAGGACAGCCTCCGCTACCTGCTGTCCGCCCGCCCCGCCAGCCGCACCGCACTCCCCAAGCAGGCACCATGACCACCCAACACCCCACCGGCAACGACGACCAGGACCACGAGCCGCCGCTACGTCCCGAGATCGAACAGGGCTACCGCGACGAGTTCCGCGTAGCCATGAACGCGGTCATCCAGTACTGCCGCAACGCCGTCAACGAACACGGCCACCGCGGCCTATGGGCACCACGCGGCGACAGCCCCGACCACTACGAACTCATCAACCAGGCCCGCCGAGACATCCTCACCAAGCTTCGACTCGTCCTGGACTGCGCTGAGACCATCGCCCACGAGATCGAACGAGACCGACAACGCCCACACCGCCGGCAGAGCAGGTGAGTTACAACCTTCTCTACGACTTCAAGTCGCCGCGCACAGCGCGGCGCGTGCGGCCTGTCGTCCGGGCCGCCGCTCCTGTCTCCGCCCCGCTCCGGCCCGGCCGCCTGCCCGCACGCCTGACGGCTCGGGGTTGATGGGCGAGGAAGCTCACTGTGGCCAGGGTGATGGCTCGGAGTGCAGGTCAGAGACGATGCCTCCGGCGGGGGGCGCTCAGGCTCCGGGATGGTGAGGGGCCGCGGTCGGCTGCGGGAAGTCGTGCTGAGCGTGGGGGCCCATCCCGCCTGCCGTCGACCCAGGCGGAGCCGAGCAGACACGGGTCCTGGCGTCCAGGTCGTTCGTACAGTGGCGCGCTCCACCTGGACGCCAGGACCCGCGCCCGCTCCACGGTGTGTGGGTCGACGGCAGACGGGATGGGTGCCAGGACCGTTGCGGCGGCGAAGCCACCCGGCAACGCACAGCCATCGGGTCACAGTATTCTCAGCGTGACCTCGAAGTCAGCCGAGACAAATCCGCTCAACGCCGTCTCCTCACGGGCGTACTCTGCACGTGAGGAGCCGTCTCAGGGCGGGGCGGGTTGGATCGGCGGTGGTCTGGTTGAACTATCAGGGGTCTTCGCGTCGACTGTTTGGTAACAGCAAGGCCGCGATGGTTGGCGCTATCGAGATATACAATAAGCCGCGTTTCGAGTACAGGGATGAAGTTTTCGTCATTCTCCTGATGAATGCGTGGGAGCTTCTCTTGAAAGCGATCGTGTCGAAGTCGGGTTCGCGTATTTACTACCCCAAAAAGCGGGGTGAGCCCTATCGAACCCTCACCTGTCAGGATGCCTTTAAGGTGGCGGCGAACAGCTCGCTATGGCCGAGGTCTATACCCTCCCAAGCGGTTGACGCGAACATTGAAATTCTCGGCACCTATCGTAATAGTGCCGTGCACTTCTATAACGAAAGGGCGTTCTCGGGGCTCATATATTCCCTGGCGCAGACGGCCATATTGAGCTATCGGGATCTCGCTTCGCATGTCTTCGGGAAGGACATTGCTGACGAGATCACCTGCCGCATCATGCCTCTGGGTATTGAGAATCCGATAGACCCGGTCGAATTCATGAAAGGCTCTCCAGAGTCTTCGCCGAAGAGCCGTGCGGTGCAAGACTTCTTGGCGTATCTGAAGGAGAGGGCTGATACCCTGGAGTCGGATGGGATTGACACTGAACGTCTCCTCACTGTGTTCGATGTGTCACTCCAGTCCGTGAAGAAGATCGACCGATCCGACATCGTTGTTGGCGTCACCTCCGAGGACCTTGCCGATTCCGTCGTGGTCTCCCGGAAGGTGGACCCGAACGTTTCACATCCGTACCGGCAGAAGGATGTCTTGCCGAAGCTGAAGCGTTCGACCACCAGTTACGAGTGGCAGGCCGTGACGTTTGTTCACGAAATGCGTGAGGAGCCCAGATACTGCTGGCGTGACAAGGATGCCAACCTCGTCAAGTGGTCACCCGAGGCGATTCAGTACTTCAATCGCCTAACTGAAGCTCAGATCGGGAAGGCCAAAGAAGAATATTCTGCCAGCTTTCGTAAGTAGAGCTCCAGCACCTGACTTCACTCGGAGTTGCGGGAGGAGTCGGCATCGGGGACGGCGCTCCCGATGACGCTCCAAGAGCAGTAGGGCTCTCACCTCGGTCCAGGAGAAAGAGGCCGAGAAGCCGGCGTTGCCCGGATCGCGACATGTAGGCCGACGTTGGCTGGGCCGTCTGTGGGTCGAGCGAGGGGAGCTCAGGGGTGACCGACGGCGGCCAACGGCAACAGGTCGGCTACGAAGGTAGACCCGCCATGGACTACCGCTCTTCCCCCTTGTAGCACCTCAGTGCGAGCAGTAATCAACGAAACCGTGCAGCCCGGGCGTGAGCTGTGCAAGAGGGCGTCCGGCGCATGACCAGGGGCACAGTGCCCAGCATTGGCGCGTCACGCGGTAGGAGGCCGTCAGTGACGGGCCATACGCTGCCGTTATGCGTAGAGGAGCGATCACACAGGGGTCCGTACTCAAGGCCATCGCGGAGTATGACGAGTTGGGTCGGGATGAGTTCCTGGCAAGGTACGGCTTTGGAGAGGCCCGCTCGTACGTTGTGGTGCACGACGGGCGGGAGTACGACTCCAAAGCCATAGCCGGCGTGGCGCACCAGTGGGATCAGGGGCGGGCCCTCAGGCCCGACGAGTTCAGCGGGGGCAAGGAGCACGCCGCGGCGTGGCTGAAGCGGGCAGGTTTCCAGGTCAAGGCCGTCAAGAATCCTGACTGGGCCCGGGACGAGATCATCCTCGCCTGTCAGCTCGTGATGGAGAACGGCTGGAAGGGGCTCGACGCTCAGGACGCCAGGGTGGTCGAGCTGTCGGGTCTGCTCCAGCTGCTTCCCATCCACGCCGAGGCGGAGCGCAACGAGAAGTTCCGCAACCCGAACGGAGTGGCGCGGAAGACGTTCGACATCGCCACGCGACACCCGGAGTACCAGGGCAAGCCCACCAACGGGGGCGCCCTGGACGTTGCGGTACTGATGGAGTTCCTTGCCCGGCCCGACGAGATGACCGAGGTCGCGCGGCTCATTCGGCAGGGCATCGTGGCCGGCGAGCTGCAGGGCCTTGCGCCGACCGACGACGAGGAGTTCGACGACTACAGCGCTCCTGAGGGACGGCTCCTCATGCGCCGGCACCAGGCCCGCGAGCGGAACAAGAACCTGCGCAAGAAGAAGATCGCTTCTGTGACTCAGCGCGGCGGGCGGCTGGCGTGCGAGGCGTGCGGGTTCGACTTCGAGCAGGTCTACGGCGACCGCGGTGCCGGGTACATCGAGTGCCATCACGTCGTGCCGCTGCACGAAGCGGGAGAGGGGAAGACCAAGCTCAGCGATCTTGCCCTCATATGTGCCAACTGTCACCGCATGATCCACCGGCGTGCGCCATGGCCGACCCCTGCGGAGCTGCGGGCCTCCATCGAGCGGAAACATGCAGCTGACAGGCGTGCCGCGGAAGCCATTGCACGACCGCGCAGGGCTGCTGACGAGCAGATGCCGAAGCCGGGATCTGACATCCACCGCTGACATCAACGTCGGCGCACAGAGGCGGTCCCGGAGGGCTGCGGGCGGAAGCCGTCGCCGGGGCCGCCAGGGTGCTCAGCCCCTAGGACGGACTTACAAAGCAGATGTCGGCGGTTCGAAACTGTCCGCGTCCACCGACGCCGAGGCCCCGGACCTATAAGGTCTGGGGCCTTTGATCCATGCGACTCACAGCCTCCCCCTGCGTGTCCTGGAACTGGACCACGTGGGTGTACACGTTCATCGTCACGGCGATCAGGCTGTGCCCAAGGATCTTCATCACGACCGCGGGGCGGACGCCGACGCGGTGAGGAGCGTCGCCGAACCGTGTCGGGCGTCGTGAAGGCGGGTCGACGCGGAGGCCGGTGCCCTTCGCGACGCGGGACGTAGCCGGTGTCCGTCCGGTTCTCCCTTGCCCGCTCGCGCTTCGCAGCCTGCTTGAGACGTTGCCACCGAAGAGGTGCTATAAAGTCGCTCCGCCAACCTTTCGATTAGCTGACCAGCGCCTTTAGCCGGGCATGAAGCAACGGGTAGTCGTGGATTCGCGGCGGAATCTCAGGCTCGGACGGCGGCGGGTCCGACGGCTTCCAGTTAATCGCACCCATGACATCCGCGACGATTTGAGTGAGATCGCCGTCATCCAGCGCAATGACATAGCCCCGGTAGTCAAGTGCAGTGTCGCGGCATCGAGTCAGGAAACGTGACTTGTCCGCGAAGGACCGGCAAGCCAAAATTCCGAATTGACCTCGCAGAGGAGAAAAACGCGAGGACAACTGGTCTAGCTCCGGATTCGTTACATCGTGTCCATAGTTTTTGCACTCAATGAAAACGTACTTTGACGGGATTTTGTGACGCGTCAAGAACCGAAAGAAGCCGTCGACCGCGTTATTTGTGTACGAGATGTCGATGCGCTTGCGGCCTTCGTGGATCTCTTCTTCCATCTCGGGCATGGAGAGGGAGGGATAGAAGAGGGCAGTCATAAGAGCTTCGACATTGGAATGGTACTTCCCTGCGTCCGCCTTTCCCGGCGGAGTCTCCAAGACGGCTTGCAGCAGGGCTTCATAGTCGGGAAGCGGAGTGTTTCCCACTTCGCTCAGCTCTCGGTGGCTGATGGGAGTTGGGGCTATGCTTTTCTTTGTATCGCGATAGTGGGCATAAACCGAAGGGCGCTTCAGTGTTTCCCTCGTTACGGCCGGCTTTGAGCTTCCATACTCCTTCCTGATGTCTTCCTTGGTCACCTTGCGGCGCCCATCCTTAAGGATGCGAACCAACTTACTCTCTAGGTTTGATTCCTCTTCGGCCTGCAGCGTCGGGGCAAGATAGTTTCTGTAGTAGTCGTTCCTGGAGAGGTGCATGTCACGTCGCACGATCACTTTGGGAACGAGAAGCAGTTTTTCGCCGTCGGCAACCGGGAGCTGCGTGTACCCCTGCTCCCATTCGAGCGATCGCGGATTCCATACCGGACCGCTTGAGATTCCGTCGAACAGGCGGATTCCGTGGACTCCCGCCATCTGCTGGGTGTAGGTGATGAGCGGACCTCGAATGATGTTCGTTGTAATGTCCGAGATGATGTCCTTGTCGACTCGATCGAGGAAGAAGGCCGTATCCTCTAGATCCTCGATGAGTCCAGTTTGCGCCGCCTTGCTTTGTGCGAGCTTTGCGGCGAACTCAACGCTCATTTGCTTCCCAAAGCCGCGACCGGCGCTCTTCCCACGTGAAATTCCAAGGTGAGTCTCATTTGGCTCGCCAAGGTTCCCGAGGAGATAGGTGGTGCGGGATTTATCGCCTACCTTTACCGAATCAAGGACACTGTCGAAGAATGTGGTAAGCATGATGATGCACTCCCGCCCCCAGTCGTCAGCGAGGTGGCGAATTGTGCTCGGATCAATATAGACCCGGACATCGTTAACGGTGTCAACGTCTACGAAGTCCAGAGTGCCTTGGCTTCGGCCAAGGTTGTAATACTCTGAAACCCTCATTTTCCCCCCTCAAGCGACGGCACCCCCGGCACACGCCACTCGATACCCAATAGTCAACGCGGTGTAACCCGCTCGCCTCGACCTGCCTGCGCCTTGTGAGGCGCACAGGGCGGCCCGGTCGGCGAGGTTGATCGCAGCGAGCCAGGTAGACCGGGAGGAAACCCAGCCCGATATGACAGCATTTGACGCATCGTTACACGGGTGAGGACGGGCCCGGTACAGCCCCTGGGAGCGGCTGCAGATCTCCGATGCCTGCGGTCTATTCGTGGACCAGCGAGACAATCAGGGGCTCAGCTAGCTTCCTGACCTGCTCAAACGTTTGAGGCTCAAGGGGCCTCCGGAGCCGTTTGCTGTACAGCAGTCGAGTACAGCAACCTCCCCGGCCGCCAGCAACCTTCGCTGCCCACGGATGACCGTTCGACCAGCCTGGCAGACCCCAGCAACCTCCGTGCCCGTAGTTCGGGACGAAGAGGTCGTGGGTTCAAATCCCGCCACCCCGACAGAGAAACACCAGCTCAGGGGCCTGATCCGCATGGCGGGTCGGGCCCCTGAGTGGTTTCTTGCCCCTTCCTGGGAGCCGTTTGGGAGCCGACTTTGCGATCCGGATTCCAGAGTGGCTTGAGCCCCCTCAAAGTGAGGTGCTCCTCGATGTGGCGGCGGTAGTTCTGCATGGTGGACGCAGCCAGGTTCTGGGCGTCGTACCAGCGGCTGGCGTATTCGCCGAAGGTTTCCTGTCCGGCCGCCGGATCGCCCAGGTGCCGTGCCGGACCTTGGCCTCCCGCTTGGTGGCGAACTTGAGCACCGCACCTGTCAGGTTGACGACGGTACCGTACTTGCCTTCACTGACCTGTATCTACCGCGCCAGTAACTGCCGCGCTTCTCGGCGAAGCCCATGCCTCGCATCCCCATGGTCATCGTTTACTCCGGCGTCTCCGACTGAAGCACGAGTCCACTCGATCACGTTCATGTGATGTTGGTCACGTACGGGTACCCGCACCCCCTACGGCGCCGTACGGTCTCCCGATAATAATGTCCTTGAGGGGCCGGAGCATGGACATCACACGTCGTACCTTCACAAGGCGCGGAGGGCAGGTCGCGGCCGGGGCCGTATGGCTGGCCAGCGGTGCGACGGCGCTGGAATCGCGGGCATGGGCGGCCACCCGCGACGGGCGCGGCCAGGCCGCAGGGGAGCAGGTCACCGTCACCGAGATGACCAACGCCTCGGTCGCGCTCTCCCCGGACGGCAGGACCATCGCGTTCGACATGCTCAACCTCCTGTGGACCGTCCCCCTCTCCGGCGGCGAGGCCACCCGTCTTACCGGCATCGAACAGGAGGCGACCGAGCCGGACTTCTCTCCCGACGGCCGTCGGATCGTCTTCGTCTCCTACACCGACGGCACCTTCCACCTCTGGCTCATCAACATGGACGGGACCGGCCTGCGCCAGCTCAGCACCGGGACGGCCGACCACCGCGAACCCCGGTTCTCCCCGGACGGCAGCCGGATCGCCTGTGCCGTGGAGACCGATGGCCGCTACGCCATACACGTGCTGTCCCCGGACGGCGGCGAGAGCGAGATATGGACCGAGTCAACGGCCCAGGAAGGCCAGCCGGTCTGGACCCCGGACGGCTCCGCGATCGCCTTCACCTCGGGCTTTGGCAGCGCCCTCCGGGCCATCGACCTGGTGGACGCCTCCGGGCGGCGAAGCACCCTGGCCACCGCCTCCGAGGGCTTCCTGGCCGGGCCGTCCCTCTCGCCGGACCTGCGCCTGGCCTACGTGCACCTCACCTCTACCGGAACCGCCCTCGTGGTCGACGGCGAGACCGTCACCGATGAGGGCGAGGATGTCTTCCCCCTCCCCGCCCGCTGGATCTCCGGCGATGAGCTGCTGTACGCCGCCGACGGAAAGCCACGCCGTCGCGTGATCGGTGGCACGGCGGAAGACATCGCGTTCACCGCCACGCTCACCGTGCCCCGCCTCGAAGAGCGGCCCGCCGCCCGGGACTTCGACAGCACCGCGCCCCGGCAGGTCAAGGGCATCGTCGGCCCGGCGCTCTCGCCCGACGGCACTCAGGTCGCCTTCGCCGCCCTCGGCGATTTGTGGGTCATGCGCCGGGGCACCGCGCCCCGAGCCGTGGTCTCCGACGGGCACTACAACACCTCGCCCGCCTGGTCCCCGGACGGCGCCACCTTGGTGTACGCCAGCGACCGCACCGGTGACGCCGTGGAGCTGTGGCTGTACGAGACCGCCACCGGCACCCGGCGGCAGCTCACGGCTCTGGGTGGCAGCGCCGCCTCCCCGGCGTTCAGCCCGGATGGCTCGACGGTCGCGTTCGTCGCCGACTCCGCCACCCTCCACACCGTTGATGTCGTCAGCGGCGATGTCCGCAAGGTCGCCGGTCCCCTCAACTCCCCGGGAACCCCCAGTTTCTCGGGGGATGGCAGACACCTGGCAGCCGCCGTCCTGGTGCCGGTGACCCCGCGCTACCGCGAGGGCCGCAACCAGATCCTCACCATCGACCTGGAATCCGGCAGCGCTGAGTACAGCGAGCCGGTGCCCGGGGTATCGCTCAGCAACCGCGTCGACGCCGGCCCTGTCTACGCGCCCGACGGCCGACGGATGGCGTACGTCGTCGGCGGCACCCTGCGGGTCAGCGCCGTGGACGACGCCGGCCTGCCGACCGGCGAGGCGCGCGAGGTCAACGGGGAGACGGCGGACGCCCCGAGCTGGAGCGGTGACTCCCGCTCGCTGCTCTACCTCTCCGACGGCCGGCTGCGTCTCGCCGACGCCACCGACAGCGGCCGGGCCCGCGCCGTCCCGGTGCATCTGACGTGGCGTCCGGCCAAGCCGTCCGGCCGCACCGTGATCCAGGTCGGCGCCCTGTGGGACGGCACCGACGGCACCGGTGCCGCGCTTCGGCGCGACGTGGACATCACCATTGAGGGCAACCGCATCGCCGACGTATCCCCGCGCGGCACCAGCCGCACCCGCCCCGGCGACCGGATCGTGGACGCCCGCCACCTCACCGCCATCCCCGGCCTGATCGCCCTCCACGAACACGGGCCCTGGGAGCGCAACACCACCAGCCGCCTGTGGCTGTCCTTCGGCGTCACCGCCCTACGCTCCCCGGGCACGGCGCACTATCGCGCGGTCGAGGCCAAGGAGGCCGTCGACTCCGGGCGCCGCACCGGCCCCCGGCTGTTCGCGGCGGGCGACATCATCGACGGATCGAGGATCTACTACCCAGCCAACCGGCCGGTGACCGACGAGGACGAGCTGCGCCGCGAACTCGCCAAGACGGCGGCGCTCGGCCACGACCTGGTCAAGACGTACGTCCGGCTGCCGTACGCGTTGCAGCGCCAGGCCATCGAGGGCGCCCACCGCCTCGGCCTGCCCGCCACCTCGCACTACCTGTTCGGCCCGCTTGCCCTCGGCGCGGACGGCGTGGAGCACCTCGGCGGCACCAGCCGCTACGGACGCCGCCAGAAGGAGACCCACCTCGGCCACACCTACCAGGACGTGACCGGCCCGCTGGCGGCCTCGGGCATGTCCCTCACCCCCACCCTCGGCCTTTCCGGGCTCGGCCTGCCCGCTGTGCGGGCCGCGCTGTACCGGTACGCCGAGTGGGCGGTGGGCGATCCCCGCCTGACAGGGCTGCTGTCCCCGGCCGAGTACGAAACGTTCGCCGAGGGCGTCGAGGCCGCGCTCGCCGAGGAGCCCGCGTCGGAGATCGCCTTTGTCCGGCGCCACGCGGAGACTATCGGCCGCCTGATCGACGGCGGCGCCCACCTCGCCATCGGCACGGACAGCCCCCTCGTCCCGCCAGCCGTCTACTACCACCTGAACCTCCAGGCCATGGTGCGGTACGGCGTGAGCGCGCGCGACACGCTGCGCGCCGCCACCGCCGGGGGCGCGCGGACCCTCGGAGTCAGCGGCGATCTCGGCACCGTGGAGCCGGGCAAGCTCGCGGACCTGACGCTGGTCGAGGGCGACCCGCTGGCGGACATCGCGGCGGCGGCCGCGGTCCGGCAGGTCGTCACCGGCGGCACCGTGCACCGGGTGGACGACCTCGTCGCCGAGGCGGCCGAGGCCCGCAGCGCGGCCCCCGCCGCGGTGCGCAACGCGTCGCTCCCCGACGTTCCCCAGGCGCCCGCTCGTGAACGCTTCTGGTGGCACCGCGAGGAGCCCGAGTCGCGCTCCTGCTGCTGACCTTGGCGCTGCCCCAGCGCCAGCCGCGTCGGGAAGTGGGACCTGGCCGGTCTTCGCGGACGCCGCGTCAGCACCGTCGTGAGCTCGGGGCGAGCTGGGGCACCAGCGATGCCGCCGCTGTTCATCAGTACGTGCTGGGCAGCCTGGCCGAAGCCGCCGCTGTGCAGCCCGATACGCGCAGCCACTCGTACGGGCGCACGCCAGTCCTGGCGGTGGTCACCGACCGCGCGGTGTCAGTTGGCCATCGAAGCCCTAGTGAGCCCCACTGCCAGCCCCGCTCAGATGTCTGGTCGGCTTCCCGAGCACCAGCGGATCTGCCAGCTGTGCCATGAGCCACGTCGATCGCCACGGTTTCCGCGCCGCTCGCCAATTCCCCCAGAGGTCGCCGCGACCCTGGTCGCCGGTCTCGCCGAGTCCGGGAGCCCGGCGGTGAGAGGGGCTCACCGGAACCGGTCGGAACGCTTGTTTCCCATTGCACTTGGCGGATACCCCCGGGGGTATACGGTCGGGGCTTGAACCGGATGAATCATGAACCTTGGGGAACGACATGAAGCACGACGCGCACGCCGCCCACGCACACCACGAGCACCACCAGCACGGGCATGGGCACCACCACCAGTCCGCGCCGGTCGGCTGGGGGATGGCCGCCAAGGCGACGCTGCACTGCCTCACCGGCTGCGCCATCGGCGAGGTGCTCGGCATGGTCATAGGCACCGCGCTGGGCTGGGGCACTGTCCCGACGATGGCGCTGGCCATCGCGCTGGCCTTCTTCTTCGGCTACTCGCTCACCCTGTACGCCGTGGTCCGGGCCGGTGTCGCGCTCGGGGCGGCCATCGGTGTCGCCCTGGCCGCCGACACCCTGTCCATCACGGTGATGGAAATCGTGGACAACGGGGTCCTGCTGGTGGTGCCGGGAGCGATGGAGGCGCATCTGTCGGACGGGCTGTTCTGGGGCGCGCTGGCCTTCGCCTTCGCGGTGGCGTTCGTGGTGACCACGCCCGTGAACAAGTGGCTGATCGGCCGGGGCAAGGGCCACGCGGTCGTGCACCGGTACCACCACTGACCGGCGGGCGGCGGCGGGGAGTTGACCCTTGACCTGGTGGACGGCTCAGAGTGACCGGGTGGAGAGCGAGATGCGCAGTATCGCGGAGCTGGCCCGGGACAGCGGCCTGAGCGTGACCGCCCTGCGGTTCTACGACCGCGCGGGGGTGCTGGTGCCGGCCTGGGTGGATCCCGGAAGCGGCTACCGCTGGTACGCGGACGGGCAACTGGCGGAGGCGCGGCTGCTGGCCCGGCTCCGGAAGGTCCGGATGCCGCTGGCCGACGTCCGGCTGGTGCTGGCGGGCTGGTCCGGAACGGACGCCACCCTGGTCCTGCGGCTGCTGGAGGCGCACCTGCGCCGACTTGAAGCCGGGCTGGCCGACGCGCGCAAGGAGTTCTCCGCGATCCGAGCCATTCTTGAAGGCAGGGAGAACCAGATGATTTCGGCCCGTACCGTTCCCATCGCCCGGCTGATCGTGCCGGCCGGCGAACTGGCAGCCGCGCTCGACGCGGTGCGGTTCGCCGTGAGCTCCGATCCGGAGCTGCCGACGCTGCACGGGGTGCTGTTCGACATCATGAACGACACGATTCATGTCGTCGCGACCGACCGCTACCGGCTGGCCGTCGCCCACGCCGAGGCAACCGGGAACGGCCCCGACGAGGCGCGGGTGATCGTGCCCACCCCGCTGGTGGACGCGATGCGGGCGTTGCTGACCGAGGGGGAGGCGACCGCCGATCTCACCGTGGGCGACGGCCTGGTGGCCCTTGAAGCCGCGGGTCGGCGCGTTTCCGGCTCGGGACTCGACCATGAATTCCCCGATTACCGACGCCTCACCCGGCTGCCGGCCGGGCGGCGGGTCGTCGTCGACGCGGCGGACCTGACGGCCGCCATGGCGACCGGCCCGGTCCGGACCGATGTGCGCGAGCAGGACGGCGTCTCCTGCGCCGTCAGCGTGCTCGCCCTGCGGGCCGACGGCACGATCGCCGTGACCGGGGATGCGGAAGGGAACGACGACGACAGCGAACTGACCGTCGTGAACCGGGACTTCTTCACCCAGGCCCTCGCCGCCGCGGGCGGTGGCCGATTGGTCCTGGACTTCGGCGGCCCTGCCGCGCCACTGACCATCCGGCCCTCCGGCGCCGAGGACACCTTCTCGATGCTGATGCCGGTGCGGCTGACGGCCTGACCGGGGCTCCGCCACGCGGGCGTCCGGACCCCGGCCGGGGGCAGCGGCCCGCGCGGCGATCACCGCCGCCGTGGCCACACCCGTCGCGCGACGCCGGGCGCGCGCCCGTTCGCCCCGGCGCACCAGCGCGTCCAGCGGCGCGGGACCGGCACCGTTCATCGGCCGCCGCCCGAACGACCGGAACTCGGCCTCAACGGTGAAAGCAGCCGTAGCATCCGGTCATGGCAGCAATCGGAGGTCAGTGGTTCCCGCCGGAGTGGCCCGACCGCATCCGCGCGCTCGCCCGGGGCGAGTTGACGCCCGTGGCGCCGCGCCGGGCCGCGACCGTCATGCTGGTGCGCGACGGCGCGGGCGGCGGGCTTGAGGTGTTCCTGTTGCGCCGGCGCGCGTCCATGGCGTTCGCCGCCGGGGCGTACGCGTATCCCGGCGGCGCCGTCGACCCCGGTGACCAGGACGTGCTGCGCGCCGCGGTGCGCGAGACGTTCGAGGAGGCCGGGGTGCTGCTCGCCGGGCCGGCGCCGGGAGAGCTGATCGCGGACGTCACGGGCGCCGACTGGGAGACGGACCGGGCCGCGCTCGTCGCCCGGGAGGTGTCGTTCGCCGACTTCCTCGCGCGCCGCGGGCTGGTCGTGCGCGCCGATCTGCTGGGCGGCTGGGCGCGCTGGATCACCCCGGAGTTCGAGGCGCGGCGGTACGACACGTTCTTCTACATCGCGGCGCTGCCCGCCGGGCAGCGGACGCGGAACGCCTCGACCGAGGCCGACCGCACCGCCTGGCTGCGGCCGGCCGAGGCCGTCGCCGGTTACGACCGCGGTGAGCTGCTGATGATGCCGCCGACCATCGCGACGTTGCGCAGCCTGCTGCCGTTCACCACGGCCACCGAGGTGCTGGCCGCGTCCGCGGGGCGCGACTTGACCCCGGTGCTGGCGCGCGCCCGGCTGGTGGGCGAGGAGGTGGTGCTGAGCTGGCCCGGGTATGAGGAATTCGAGAAGCGCGTGACAGCGGAGGACGGCGGCGAGGAGCGGAAACGATGAGCGAGACGTCGGCGCTGCCGGGGCGGCCCATGCCCCGGGCGGTGGACGGGCCCGCGACGGAACGGGCCACCTGCGTGCTGGCGCCGAACCCGTCGCTGATGACGCTGGAGGGAACGAACACCTGGATCCTCGCCGAGCCGGACGCCGAGCTCGCCGTGGTCGTCGATCCGGGCCCGGTCGACGAGGCGCACCTGCGGCGCGTCGTCGAGACGGTGGAACGGGCCGGCCGGCGTGTCGCGCTGACGCTGCTGACGCACGGCCACGCGGATCACGCCGGGGGCGCGGCGCGTTTCGCGGAGCTGACCGGCACGCCGGTGCGGGCGCTCGACCCCGCGTTGCGGCTGGGGGACGAGGGGCTGGGCGCGGGCGATGTGATCACCACGGGCGGGCTGGAGCTGCGGGTGGTGCCGACGCCGGGGCACACGGCGGACTCGCTGTCGTTCCAGATCGTGGCCGACGCCGCGGTGCTGACGGGGGACACCGTGCTGGGGCGCGGGACCACGGTGGTCGCGCACCCGGACGGGCGGCTGGGCGACTACCTGGACTCGTTGCGCAGGCTGCGGTCGCTGACGGTGGACGACGGCGTGCACACGGTGCTGCCGGGGCACGGGCCGGTGCTGCGGGACGCGCAGGGCGCGGTGGACTACTACCTGGTGCACCGGGCGAACCGGCTGGCCCAGGTGGAGACCGCCGTGGAGAACGGCTACCGCACGCCGACGGAGATCGTGGCGCATGTGTACGCGGACGTGGACCGCGCGGTGTGGCCGGCGGCCGAGCTGTCGGTGCGGGCACAGCTCGACTACCTGCGGGAGCACGGGTTGGTGTAACCGCCGGGCGCGTGCTCGGGGTTGCGCGAGCGGGCGCGCGCCACCTCAACGCGCCACCTCAGCGCGTGGGCTGGTCCGCGTCAGCGCGAGCGGCGGGCCAGGCGTTCGATGTCGAGCAGGATGACCGCGCGGGCCTCCAGCCGCAGCCAGCCGCGGGCCGCGAAGTCGGCCAGCGCCTTGTTGACCGTCTCCCGGGAGGCGCCCACGAGCTGGGCCAGCTCCTCCTGGGTGAGGTCGTGCACCACGTGGATGCCCTCGTCCGACTGCACGCCGAAACGGCGCGAGAGGTCGAGCAGGGCGCGCGCCACGCGACCGGGCACGTCGGAGAAGACCAGGTCGGACATCTGGTCGTTGGTCCGGCGCAGCCGGCGGGCCACGGCGCGCAGCAGCGCGGCGGCGACCTCGGGGCGGGCGCTGAGCCACGGCTGGAGGTCGCTGTGGCCCAGGCCGAGGAGCCTCACCTCGGTGACGGCGGTGGCGGTGGCGGTGCGCGGTCCCGGGTCGAAGAGGGACAGCTCGCCGATCAGCTCGCCGGGGCCGAGCACGGCCAGCATGTTCTCCCGGCCGTCGGGGGAGGTGCGGTGCAGCTTGACCTTGCCGTCGGTGACGACGTAGAGCCGGTCGCCGGGATCGCCCTCGTGGAAGAGGGTGTCGCCGCGGGCGAGGGTCACCTCGGCCATGGAAGCGCGCAGCTCAGCGGCCTGCTCGTCGTCGAGCGCCGCGAAGAGCGGGGCGCGCCGCAGAACGTCGTCCACGAGTTCCTCTCCTTGTCGGCCAGGAATCAGCCGGGGTCCGCCGGGGTCCGCCGGGACGCCCCTCATGATGCCGGACGTCTCGGCAGTGCTATCAGTCACAAGTTTGACGTACTGGGACAGCCAGGCCCACGCCAGGGGCCCGTTCGCGCCGAGATTCCGGCGGGGATCGGGCGAATGTCGGTTGTGCCGTTTAGGCTGGCCGGGTGGTCAACGAGCCCATGGCGCGCAGGAGGCAGGGCGCGCCCGGCACATGAGAGAGAGGGCCGAACGGGTGAGCGCAACCGGGAATTCCGCTGAGAGCGAACGCGGCTCGGCCAAGCGGGCGGGGCGCGCCGCCACGGGCGCGGACGGCCCGGCGACCGCCGCGGGCGGCGCCGGGGGCGCGCGGGCGGAAAGCCGGCTCGGGATGGTCCGCCGCGCCCGGAAGATCAACCGCGCGCTGGCCGACGTCTACTACTACGCCCACCCCGAGCTCGACTTCGAGAACCCGTTTGAGCTTCTCGTCGCCACCGTTCTCTCCGCCCAGACCACCGACCTCCGGGTGAACCAGACCACCCCCCGGCTCTTCGCCGCCTACCCGACGCCGGAGGACATGGCGACGGCGGATCCCGCGAAGCTGGAGGAGATCATCCGGCCCACCGGGTTCTTCCGGAGCAAGGCGAAGGCGCTGCTGGGGATCTCGGTGGCGCTGCGCGACCGGTTCGGCGGGGAGGTCCCGGGGCGGCTGGAGGACCTGGTGTCGCTGCCGGGCGTCGGCCGCAAGACCGCCCACGTCGTGTTGGGGAACGCGTTCGGCAGGCCCGGCATCACCGTGGACACGCACTTCCAGCGGCTGGTGCGGCGCTGGCGGTGGACGGAGCAGAAAGACCCGGAGAAGATCGAGGCCGAGGTCGCCGAGATCTTCCCCAAGAAGGAATGGACGATGCTCTCGCACCGCGTCATCTTTCACGGGCGTCGCATCTGTCACAGCCGTAAGCCCGCGTGCGGCGCCTGCCCCATCGCGCACTTGTGCCCGTCCTACGGCGAGGGCGAGACCGATCCGGAGAAGGCCAAGAAGCTGCTCAAGTACGAGATGGGCGGCTATCCGGGACAGCGGCTGAAACCGCCTGCCGACTTCCCGGGCAAGGCCGCGCCGCCGCTGGGAGCCGCGTGACCGGGGTGCGGGGGCCCGAGGTCGGCCTCACCGGGCCGGACGGGCTCCCCGACTGGCTGCAGCCACTGGCCAAGGCGGCGCTCACCATCACCCCGCGCCAGTTGAGCCCGTTCCTGCCGCCGCCCTCGGGCGGGCGGCCGTCCGCGGTCCTGGTGTTGTTCGGCGAGGGGGCCGATGGACCCGAGCTACTCCTGCTGGAGCGCGCCTCCAGCCTGCGGGAGCACGCCGGGCAGCCGTCGTTCCCAGGTGGCGGGCTCGATCCCGAGGACGGCGATCCGGAGGGCGACGGGCCGCTGCGGGCCGCGTTGCGCGAGGGACAGGAGGAGACCGGGCTGGACCCGGCGGGCGTGCGGATCTTCGCCACGCTGCCCCGGCTCTACATCCCGGTCAGCGACTTCGTGGTGTCGCCGGTGCTGGCGTGGTGGCGGGAGCCGTCCCCGGTGGCGCCGGTGGATCCCGCCGAGACCGCGCGGGTGTTCACCGTTCCGGTGGCCGAGCTGGCCGACCGGCGGTCGCGCGGCATGGCCGTGCATCCGAGCGGGTATCGCGGGCCCTGCTTCGAGGTCGCCGGGACGCTGGTGTGGGGCTTCACCGCCGGGGTGATCGACCGCATACTGCACTTCGCCGGCTGGGAGCAGCCGTGGGATCACGACCGGGAGATATCGCTCGACCACAGGGCGTGAGACCGTAGCGAGCATGAACGCGCTCGACGTCCTGCTGTTGCTCGCCGCCGTGTGGTTCGCGCTCGTGGGGTACCGGCAGGGCTTCGTGGTCGGGGTGCTCTCCGTCTCCGGTTTCATCAGCGGGGGACTGGCCGCGATCTACCTGCTGCCCGTGGTGTGGCGCGAGGTGAGCGCCGGCGCGGAGCCCGGCGAGGCCGGGGTGATCGCCGCGGTCGTGGTGGTGATCGTCTGCGCCTCGGTCGGGCAGGCGCTCACCACGGTCATGGGCAACCGGCTGCGCCAGCGCATCACCTGGTCGCCCGCCCGCGCGCTGGACGCCACCGGCGGCGCGCTGGTCAACGTGCTGGCCATGCTGGTCGTCGCCTGGCTCATCGGCTCGGCGCTGGCGATGACCACGCTGGGCACCGTGGGCCGCGAGGTGCGCGACTCGCGGGTGCTGCTCGGCGTGTCGCGTGTGGTCCCCGACCGGGCCAACACCTGGTTCTCCGACTTCAGTTCGGTGCTGGCGCAGAACGGCTTCCCCCAGGTGTTCGCGCCGTTCACCAGGGAGCCGATGACCGAGGTGCCGGCCCCCGACCCGGAACTGGCCAACAGCCCGGTCGTCGCCCGGGCGCGGCAGTCCGTCGTCAGGGTCGTCGGCACCGCGCCGGGCTGCGGCAAGGTGCTGGAAGGCACCGGGTTCGTCTTCGCCGATCACCGCGTGATGACCAACGCGCACGTCGTCGGCGGCGTCGGCGAACCCACCGTTCAGATCGGCGGCGAGGGACGGCTCTACGCGGCGCGCGTCGTTCTCTACGACTGGGAACGGGACATCGCCGTGCTCGACGTGCCACGCCTCGACGCCCCGCCGCTCAGGTTCAGCGAGGGGGACGCGATCTCCGGGGACGGCGCGATCATCGCCGGTTTCCCGGAGAGCGGCCCGTACGACGCGCGGGCGGCCCGGGTCCGCGAACGGTTCCAGGCCGACGGCCCCGACATCTACCGGCGCGGCACGGTGAGCCGCGACGTCTACTCCCTCTACGCCACGGTCCGCCCGGGCAACTCCGGTGGCCCGCTGCTCACGCCGGACGGCGAGGTGTTCGGCGTGATCTTCGCCAAGTCGCTCGACGACGACCGCACGGGATACGCCCTCACCGCCGACGAGGTGCGCGAAACGGTCACACGTGGCCGTGCCGCCGACGAGCCGGTCGACAGCCAGGCATGTGCGATGTGAATCGAGGAGGCGCCGGCGGTCCGGGCCTTAACCCCGCGGGTGTCGCAGCCGCGCGCCCACCCAGCGGGCGCGGCGGCGCAGAATATCCGGAAAACCGATAGGCGGATCCGCCATGGGGCCGCCCTGGAGCCGCCGCACGGCGCTCTGCGCCCGGGCGGCGGCTCCATTGCCGCTTCGATCACGTGCCACGTCACGGTAGTCGTGCGTCCAGCCCATACTTTCGTCCCTGCCCGGGTGGCAAGGTCAGTAACCTCCCGGAAGCGAAGTCGATGGGCCTATGCGTCCGGCACATCCCGGACGGGGTTTCAGCGGTCGGGCTCGGGGTCGCGCAGCCAGTCGATGAGCTCGGTGCTGAACGCCACGGGGTCCTCCTCGTGCGGGTAATGCCCGAGGCCGTCGAAGAGCCGCCAGCGGTAGGGAGCCTCGACGTACTCGCCCGAGCCGGCCGAACTCCGGGTGCGCATCACCGGGTCGAGAGAGCCGTGCAGATGCAGCGTCGGCACCAGCACGGGGCGCTTCATCCGCCGGTTGAACTGGATGCCGTCGGGGCGCGCGATCGAACGGACCATCCACCGGTACGGCTCGATCGCGCAGTGCGCGGTCGAGGGGATCGCCATCGCCTGGCGGTAGACGGCGATGTCCTCGGCCTCGGGCTGGCGCGGACCGGTCCAGGCGCGCAGCAGCCGCTCGACCGCCGCGGCGTCGTCGGCGACGAGGTGCCGCTCGGGCAGCCAGGGCCGCTGGAAACCCCAGATGTAGGAACTCGCGGCCGTCTGCCGGGGGTCGCGCAGCAGCGAGGCCCGCCAGCTCCGCGGGTGCGGCATGGACGCGACGGCGAGGCGCCGCACGAGCTTGGGCCGCATCACGGAGGCGGTCCAGGCGAGGTAGCCGCCGAGGTCGTGGCCGACCAGCGCGGCGTCGGGCTCGCCGAGGGAACGGATCACCCCGGTCACGTCCAGGGCGAGGTTGGCCGGGTCGTAACCGCGCGGGGTCCGGTCGCTGCCGCCCACCCCGCGCAGATCCATGGCGACCGCCCGGTACCCGGCCTCGGCCAGGGCGGTCAGTTGATGGCGCCACGTCCACCAGAACTGCGGAAACCCGTGCAGCAACAGCACCAGCGGTCCCTCGCCCAGCTCGGCGATGTGGAAACGGGCGCCGTTGGCGGCGACGTCGCGATGCGTCCAGGGGCCGTCCCGCAGGATGACCGAGGACCGCATCCCCGCTTGATCGGCAGCGGTCATGTGGCCGAGCCTGCCTTGTCCACGGGGACGGGACGAGGATGGGGCTTGACGCTGGAGAGTACGGCGGCCGACTCCTTGGCGGACTGGATGGACCGCTCCGGCTTGGAGATACGGCCGAACTTGCGCCTCGCCAGCAGGAACAGCACCACGGCCAGCACGATGTACAGGGCACCCACGATGGTGCACGCGAGGGCCAGCGGGATGTCCCACCAGTTCCGCAGCCAGAACGCCAGGCCGAAGCTGAACAGCGGCACGGCGAAGAGGGCGAGGAACGCGCCGACCATTCCCGCGACGCTGCCGAACAGGGCCCTTCTGACGTCCTCCCGGATCTCCGCCTTGGCCAGCGCGATCTCGTCGTGCATCAGTCCGGACAGCTCAGCGGTGGCCGAGGCGACCAGCTCCCCGAGGCTACGGCCCTCTTCGGCTGCGCTCATCGCGTTCTCCCTCTTTCCTCTCCCGGAGGCGGATGCTGTTGGGTCCCACGTGACAGTAGTGCTGTGGTGGTGGCGCGTCAGTTGTTGACACTTTCACCGTCGCTCTGGGGAGTGATGTCGCAAATGGTATAGGGGCGCCCGGCCCCGTGCCGGACGCCCCTGTGCCGATCGCCTGCGGTCAGTCCTCGCTGGCGGCGCTGGGCAGCTTGCGCTGGATGAGGTCCATCACCGAGGAGTCGGTGAGCGTCGTGACGTCACCCAGCTCGCGGTTCTCCGCGACGTCCCGCAGGAGGCGGCGCATGATCTTGCCCGAACGGGTCTTGGGCAGCTCGTCCACCGGCAGGATGCGCTTGGGCTTGGCGATCGGGCCCAGCTCCTTGGCGACGTGCGCCCGCAACTCCTCCACCAGGCCCTCGTCCTCCTGGCCGCCGCCACGCAGAATGACGAACGCGCAGATCGCCTGCGTGGTCTGCGGGTCCGTCGCGCCGACGACGGCGGCCTCGGCGATCCGCGGGTGCGAGACCAGCGCCGACTCCACCTCGGTGGTCGAGATATTGTGCCCGGAGACCAGCATCACGTCGTCGACCCGGCCGAGCAGCCAGATGTCCCCGTCGTCGTCCTTCTTGGCGCCGTCGCCGGCGAAGTACTTCCCCGCGAACCGGGACCAGTACGTGTCCAGGTACCGCTGGTCGTCGCCCCAGATCGTGCGCAGCATGGACGGCCACGGCTCGGTCAGCGTCAGGTAACCGCCGGAGCCGTTGGCCACCTCGGCGCCGTCGTCGTCGACAACGGTCGCGCTGATGCCGGGCAACGGCACCTGCGCGGCCCCCGGCTTGGCGGCGGTGACGCCCGGCAGCGGGCTGATCATGATGCCGCCCGTCTCGGTCTGCCACCAGGTGTCCACCACCGGGGTGCGGTCGCCGCCGATGTGCTTGCGGTACCAGATCCACGCCTCGGGGTTGATCGGCTCGCCCACCGAACCCAGGATGCGGAGGCTGCTCAGATTGAACTTGGCCGGAACGTCGTCGCCCCACTTCATGCAGGTGCGGATCGCGGTGGGCGCGGTGTAGAGGATCGTCACGCCGTACTTCTGCACGATCTCCCACCAGCGGCCGGTGTGCGGCGTGTTGGGCGTGCCCTCGTAGAGCACCTCGGTGGCGCCGTTGGCCAGGGGGCCGTACACGATGTAGGAGTGGCCGGTCACCCAGCCGACGTCGGCCGTGCACCAGTAGACGTCCGTCTCCGGCTTGAGGTCGAAGACGGCGTGGTGGGTGAAGGCGACCTGCGTCAGATATCCACCGGAGGTGTGCAGGATGCCCTTGGGCTTCCCGGTGGTGCCCGAGGTGTAGAGGATGAACAGCGGGTGCTCCGCGTCGAACGCCTCCGGCGTGTGCTCCTCGGGCTGGCGCGCCGTCAGCTCGTGCCACCACAAGTCGCGGTCGGGCGTCCAGGGAATGTCCTGACCGGTGCGGCGCACGACGACCACGCTGCGCACATTCGCCGTGCCGGGACGGGTGAGCGCCTCGTCCACGGCGGGCTTGAGCGCGGAGGGGGCGCCGCGCCGGTACCCGCCGTCGGAGGTGATGACGACCCGGGCGTCGGCGTCCTCGATGCGGGTGGCCAGCGCGTCGGCCGAGAACGCGCCGAAGACCACCGAGTGCGGGGCGCCGATGCGCGCGCAGGCGAGCATCGCGATCACGGTCTCGGGAAGCATGGGCATATAGATGGCGACCCGGTCCCCGGCGACGACCCCGAGCTCGGTGAGCGCGTGCGCGGCCTTGGACACCTCGCGCTGGAGTTCGGCGTAGGTGATCGCCCGGGAGTCGCCGGGCTCGCCCTCGAAGTGAATGGCGACCCGGTCCCCGAGCCCCGCCTCGACGTGCCGGTCGACGCAGTTGTAGGCGACGTTCAACCGGCCGTCGGCGAACCATTTCGCGAAGGGCGGGTTGGACCAGTCCAGGGTCTCGGTCGGCGGGGTCTCCCAACTGAGCCGGCGCGCCTGCTCGGCCCAGAACCCCAGCCGGTCGGCTGCCGCGGCCTCGTAGGCCGCGGCGGTGACATTGGCATCGGCGGCAACCTCGGCCGGGGGCGCGAACTTCCGCGTCTCCGTCATGAGATTGGCCAGGCTCTCATTACTCACGGCATCTCCCTGCGGCGTCGGCTGTGTCCCACGGCACACCTCATCAGTCTCGTCGCCCCTTTGACAAGGGCAACCGGGCGGCTGGTTTAGACCTGTTGCGGTGAGCGGCGACGTGCCGCGTCGAACGGTCTTCGAGGCGCGCCGAACGGCCGGTCAGCCGCGAAATCAGCCCGCCAGGATCTCCGACCTGACGCCCGGTCGCACCGGGATGAAGACCGGTGTCGGCCCGCTGTCCGCGTCCAGCACATAGGCCTGCGCCTCGCCGACATGGAAGTACATGCCGCGCAGTGTCAGCCCGCCCTCGGAGATCCGCTCGGCGACGCACGCGTGCTGTGTCAGATGGTCGAGCTGCTGCACCACATTGGTCAGGCACAGCGACTCCAGCGGGTCGGAGCCGGACCGCCCCTCGATGCGGGGCACCGCGTCGCCCAGCCGCTCGAGCCGGTCCACGCTGGGGCGCGCGTGCCGCAGCCAGCGGCCCATCGAGCCCTCCTGTCCCTCTCTCTCCCCATCGGTGACGACACCGACGGCCTGCATCGCCCCGCAGCCCGAATGCCCGCAGACGGTGATGGAACCGACCCGCAGCACGGTCACGGCGTACTCGATCGCCGCGGCCACGGAGTCGTCGGTGGATTCGGCGCCCGGGAGCGGCACGAGATTGCCCATGTTCCGCACGGTGAACAGGTCGCCGGGCCCACTGGAGGTGATCATGCTCGTGACCAGGCGGGAGTCCGCGCAGGTGAGGAAGAGCTGCCCCGGGCGCTGCCCCTCCTGCGCCAGCCGGGCCAGCTCCCGCCGGACCAGCGGCGCGGTGGCCCGCTGGAAGTTCCGCACGCCGCCGAGGAGTTGGTCGTGCCGGCCCGTCTCCTTCCCGGCCGACTCGCCGGCGGCGGGCTCGGGCCCGGTGCACTGATGGTTCTGCCAGGGCTGCCACGGCCAGCAGTGGTGCGCCGCCGCCGGCTCGCCGATCCGCTGCCCGGCCCGCCCGGTGATCTCGACCTCGCCGCCCTGCGCGGTGTGCGCCGCCCGCCAGTCGTGCAGCGTCTCGTAGGCGGCGTGGTCCATGAACGTGCCGTCCAGCTCCACGACCGCCGGCGCCTTGTCGGGGATCTGCGCGAGCACCCTGCTCAGCCTGGGCACCGCGAGGAACGTCAACTGCCCACGCACCCGGACCCGATGCGTCCCGTCCGGGAGCACGTCGTGGCTGACGCGCGTGTGCGTCAGGCGGTGCAGCGCGACACCCACCGCCACGGCGACGCCGATCGCCACGCCCTCCAGCACCCCGAGCAGGGTGACGCCCGCCGCTGTCACTCCGTACACCAGCACCTCCCGGTGCTTGGTGACGCTGCGGATATGGGTCAGGCTCACCATCTGGATGCCCACGACCATCACCAGCGCGGCGAGGGCGGCCAGCGGAATGAGCTCGAGCAGCCCCACGAGCAGTCCTGTGGCCAGCAGCACCCAGCAGCCGTGCATGATCGTGGACGCGCGGCTGACCGCGCCCGCCGCCACGTTGGCCGAGCTGCGCACCGCGACGCCCGTGACCGGCAGTCCGCCGAGCAGACCCGAGACGACGTTGGCCGCGCCCTGGCCGCGCAGCTCGCGGTCCAGATTCGCCTTGGCCACCCGGGGGCCCCCGGCGCGCTGCCGGACGGCCGCCAGCTTGTCGACCGCCACCGCGGAGAGCAGCGACTCGACACTGGCCACCAGCGTGATCGTGAGCACGGCGGCCAGGAGTCCGAGCACCGGGCCCTCGGGCATCTGCGGCAGCGCGTGGCTGCTCCAGGAGGGCAGGTCGACGCGCGGCAGCCGCAGGTCACCGGTCCAGGAAACCGCCGTGGCGAGCGTGACGGCCGCGAGCGCCGCGGGAGCTACCCGGCGCATGGTCACCCCCGCCCGCCCCGGCACGCGCGGCCAGATCAGCAGGACCGCGATGGTGAGCGCGCTGACGGCGATGGCCGTCGAGTGGAGATCGGCCAACTGCCCGGGAAGCTGCGCGACGTTGTCGATGGCCGAACTCTCGGCCGTGCCGCCGAGCACGATGTGCAACTGGGCCAGGGCGATCGTGACCCCGATGCCAGCGAGCATGCCGTGCACGATCGCGGGGCTCACGACGAGCGCGGTGCGGGCGACGCGCAGCGCGGAGAGCCCGAGCTGGGTGAGCCCGGCCAGCGCGGTGATGGCGCAGGTGGTGCGCCAGCCGTACTGGTGGATGAGCTCTGCGGTGATCACCGTCAGGCCGGCGGCGGGGCCGCTGACCTGGAGCGGTGCGCCACCGAGGCAGCCCGCCACGATCCCGCCGACGGCGGCCGCGACCAGGCCCGCCTGCAACGGGGCGCCGGTGGCGAGGGCGATGCCGAGGGAGAGGGGCAGCGCGATCAGGAACACCGAGATCGAGGCGGACAGGTCGGCGCGGTGGTAGGCGGACATTTCCGTCTCCGTCCGTAGGGCCGGTATGGCGACTCTCAAGCATTGGTAAATGGAGAGTAATGCCACGTAAAGCCTGCCACTAGTCCTGCTTCTCTTTTGGCCCAGGAATTACGCCCATCGGGGGAATTAATCATTTGAAACGCTTGTCATTCCATCATCTTTCCTGACCGGCGAGGGAGGTTTGTCTGGCGATACGTGAACCGGAAAACCACCTCGGGGACGGCGGGAGGACCGATGGCGACTGGACCTGGCGGCCGAGGCGCGGCCTGGGCGGCGATCACCGTGCTGGTGCTGGGACTTGGCGGCTGCGCGGACGACGGCGACGATTCGGCGACCGAGGGAAAGGGCGGCAAACCGCCAGGAGATGCGCCACGCGCGGCCGGGGAGGCGCCCGGGCGAGCCCCCGGCCGGGGCAAGGCCAAGCTGATCGGCGACGGCTCCACCGCGCTCACCGGCCCGCAGCCGAATCAGCCCGACATCGACCCGCTGACGCCCGGCCGGGAGCCGCCGCAATTCGTCGTCTTCTCCTGGGACGGCGCGGGCGAGGACGGCAATGAACTTTTCTCCCGATTCCGCGAACTGGGCAAGGAATACGACGCGCACATGACGTACTTCCTCTCCGGTCTCTATCTGCTCCCGGAGAGCCAACGCATGCGCTACCACCCGCCCGGCCGGTCTCCCGGCGCCTCGGACATCGGCTATCTCCGCGACGAGAACATCGCCGCCACGCTGGAGCAGTTGCGCGCCGCCTGGCTCGACGGCAGCGAGATCGGCACCCACTTCAACGGCCACTTCTGCGGCCCGACCGGCGTCGCCTCCTGGTCGGCGGACGACTGGCGCAGCGAGATCGAGCAGGCGAAGTGGATGGTGCGCAACTGGCGGACCACGACGGGTTTCGGCGACCTCGAACCGCTGCCGTTCGACTACGACGAGGAACTCGTCGGCGGCCGGGCGCCCTGTCTGGAGGGCCAGGAGAACCTGCTCCGCGCCGCCGCGGACCTGGGCTTCCGCTACGACTCCAGCGGCAACGGCCTCCAGGTGTGGCCGGACAAGCGGGAGGGTCTCTGGGACATTCCGCTGCAATCCGTCCCCGTGCCCGGCCGCGCCTTCGAAACGCTGTCCATGGACTACAACTTCATGGTCAACGACGCCGGCGAGGCCGAGATGCGCGAAGGGCTGCTCGCCGCGTTCGACCGGGCGTACAAGGGGAACCGCGCGCCGCTCATCATCGGCAATCACTTCAACGACTGGAACGGCGGCGCGTACATGAACGCCGTGAAGGACGTCATCAAGGAACTGTGCCCGCGCGACGACGTGCACTGCGTGTCGTTCCGCCAGCTCGTCGACTGGCTGGACGCCCAGGACCCCGCGATGCTCGACCGGCTGCGGACCCTGGGCGTCGGAGAGATGCCGCGCGAGGGCTGGGTGGCGTTCCTGAGCGGCACTTGAGAGCGGCCCGGGCGGACCGGCGGCCCGCCTCCGGCCGGCTCAGGCGGGCTGGGGGCTCGGCGCCTCGCTCAGCACGAAGTCCGGGTCGACCTGCGCGGCCAGGTCGGCCCCGGTCCGCTCGTTGCCCCAACTGGCCGCGTTCTTCAGGTGGAAGTGCACCATCTGCCGCGTGTACCGCTCCCAGTCGCGGCGCGCGTACGCGGCGTCGGCCGCCTCGTGAAGCGTCTCCAGGGCCCGCAGATTGGCCGGCTCCAGGCCGGTGAACGGCCGGTGCTCGCCGCGCTCCAGCGCCCGCACCCAGTCGGAGTGGCCCAAGGTGACCAGCAGATCCTCGCCCACCTGTGCCCGCAGGAACTCGATGTCGTCGGGACCCTGCACCTTGTTCCCGATGACGCGCAGCGGCACCCCGAAGTCCCGTGCGTAGTCCCGGTACTGCCGGTAGACGGAAACGCCCTTGCGGGTCGGCTCGGCCACCACGAAGGTCATGTCGAAGCGGGTGAACATGCCGGACGCGAACGAGTCGCTGCCCGCCGTCATGTCGACCACGACGTACTCGTCGCGCCCGTCGACGAGGTGGTTGAGGAAGAGCTCCACCGCGCCGGTCTTGGAGTGGTAGCAGGCGACGCCGAGGTCGTCCTCCGTGAACGGCCCGGTCACCAGCAGCCGCGCGGTCGCCTCGTCGTCCAGCGGGACCGTGTGGGCGCAGGCGTCGAAGACGGGATTGTCCTCGTCCAGCCGCAGCAGTCGCGAACCCGCTCCGGGCGGGGTCGTCTTGATCATGGTCTCGGCGGAGGCGATCCGCGGATTGTCACCGCGCAAGTAGTCTTTGATCAGCGGGAGTTGGCCGCCCAGAGGGGGCACCGCGGCCGCCCGCTCCTCGGGCAGGCCCAAGGCGACGCCCAGATGCTGGTTGATATCGGCGTCCACCGCGGTCACCGGGACTCGCCGGGCGGCCAGGTGCCGGATGAACAGCGAGGACAGCGTCGTCTTGCCGCTGCCCCCCTTGCCCACGAAAGCGATCTTCATGTTCAATAGCGTAGCCGCGTGCGGGGGAAGTTCGGACACCGGGAGTGAAGAAGTCCACTCGAACGTGTCGACGAGGCGTCCTGGACCGAGCCTAGGCTCGGTGCTATGGCTTCGATGAACGAGGCGCGATGAGCGCCGGTACCGCCGCCGACCCGCTGGCCCGCCTCGCCGCGCTCCCCGGCGTCGAGGCGGCCGTGGCCGCCGTGCGCACGGCCGTGGACGGCGTCTACGGGCACCGGGTGATGCGCCGCCGGAGCCCCGAGGTCGCCGCGGAGAGCGCCCTGCGCGGCGCGCGCGGCTCGGCCGCCCTGGACGGCGCCGACTGGGCGCTCGAAGAGGTGCGCAGACGCAGCGACTTCGGCGCCTCCGACGACGCGAGGAGCGTGGGCGCGGCGCTGCGGCTGACCGCGGAGGCCGGGCAGTTGCTCACCGTGTGGCGCGAGTCGCCGTCGCGGGTGCTGGCCCGGCTGCACCTGGTCGCCGCGGGCGGCGCCGCGCCCGAGGACACGGTGGGCCGGCCCCGGCTGGCGGGCGAGCCGGTGAACGAGCCGGGCCTGGCCGATCCGGCCGTGCCCGAGCCCGGTGCCGAAGAGGTCGCGGCCCGGCTGGACGGCCTCGGCCGGCTGGTGGTGGCGGGCTCGGCCGCGCCGGCCCTGGTGGTGGCGGCCGTCGTGCACGGCGAACTGCTGGCGCTGCGGCCGTTCGGCACGCACAACGGTCTGGTGGCCCGTGTGGTGGAACGGATCGTGCTGGTCGGCGCCGGCCTCGACCCGAAGAGCGTGACCCCGGCGGAGGTGGGGCACGCCGAGCAGGGCCGGGACGCGTATCTGGCGGCGCTCCGGGGCTACGTCTCGGGTACCGCGGAGGGCGTGGCCGCCTGGATCGCGCACTGCGGGCGCGCCGTGGAACTGGGGGCCCGCGAGTCGGTGGCGGTCTGCGAGGCGCTGCAACGCGGCGCGGCCTGAGCCTGGCGGGGGAGGGGCCCGGCGGACGAAGAAGCGGCGGCGTCGCCCGTCACGTGCGACGCCGCCGCCGGACGTGTCCACCGGGTTATCAGTGCGTGCACCGTGCTGGGCCGATCAGGTCGGGACTACCGCCCGTCTCCTGATGCGGCTGGCCCGATTGGCGGGTCGGCTGCGCGTGGGTGCCCGGTGTCCATGTGTCCGGTCCAGAGGGGCCGATATCTCCTTTGTACTCCGATCGGGAGAAAAGCGAAACCTCCGGGGCGAGATTTTACTTTTGGCGTCAAATAGCAGTGAAACGGGCGGCTGTGGCGCGTGCTGTCCGGCGTCGGCTGGCGTACCAGACCAGCCCGGCCGCGCAGGCCGCCGCGGCGACCGCGGCCCCCGCCGCCAGGGCGGGCCGGGGCGGCATCGCCAGGGACGGCAGGCGCTGCCGGAGCCGCACCGGGCGCTCGAACGTGAGCACCGGCCAGTCGCGGGCCGCCGCCTCCCGGCGCAGGGCGCGGTCCGGGTTGACCGCGTGGGGGTGGCCGACGGCCTCCAGCATGGGGATGTCCGTGATGGAGTCGCTGTAGGCGTAGCAGCGGTCCAGGTCGTACCCCTCCGAGATGGCCAGCTCGGCTATCGCCTCCGCCTTGGCCGGGCCGTAGGCGTAGTACTCGACCTCCCCGGTGAAGCAGCCGTCCTCGACGACCATGCGCGTGGCCACGACGCGATCGGCACCGAGCAACTCGCCGATGGGCTCGACGACTTCGGCGCCCGAGGAACTGACGATCACCACGTCGCGGCCGGCGGTGTGGTGCTGCTCGATCAGAGACGCGGCCTCGTCGTAGATGATCGGATCGATCACCTGGTGGAGGGTCTCCGCCACGATCTCCTTGACCTGCCGCACGTTCCAGCCCCGGCACAGGGCCGACAGGTACTCCCGCATCCGCTCGGTCTGGTCGTGGTCCGCTCCGCCGAGCAGATAGACGAACTGGGCGTAGGCGGAGCGCAGCACGGCGCGCCGGTTGATGAGCCCGCCCTGGTAGAAGGAGCGGCTGAAGGTGAGGGTGCTCGACTTCGCGATCACCGTCTTGTCCAGGTCGAAGAAGGCGGCGGTCCGCGGCTGGGCGAGTATTTTCACGCCCCGAGCATAAAGGCCCGCCATTCGGCGTACGCTCGGGCGCGGTGGTTTGCCTCAGAGAGCTCTCGGGTACACCATGGAAGTCACGGATCGTTCGCGACCGTGCTAACCCGGTCCGACTCCTCCCCCCCCGAGTCGGCCGAGGAAGACGACCCCCGCTCTCCCCCCCGGCGGGGGTCGTCGCATGTCCGGGGTGCTCTCGCGCCGAGCTGGCGCCGCGCGGGACGCGAATCCACAGAGCTGGTCATGAGCTCCACTCCTTGCCTGGCGATGACTGTGCGTAGCCAAGGGTAACTGCTCCGCAGTCTGCCGTGCGGCCTGTGCCCGAGAAGAGTGAATGAGTTTTCCACAAGCGCGGAGTTATCCACAGATTCTTATTGAGGCCCCTGAAAAGCGACGGATGACGGCACCGTGAATGGCGTGGCTGTCGATGCGTTCGGCGACTGACCGGATGCGCTCTGCGAAGGGGGATTGGCGTGCCTGAATCCATTCTGATTCTCACGGAGGACGAGGACCTGCTCGACGACCTGCTGCGGCTGTGCGCCGCGGCGGGGGCGGAGGCCGAGGTCGTGCACGGTGCCCCGGTGGCACCGGGCCAATGGGAACGGGCCCCGCTGGTCATGGTCGGCGACGACCGTGCCGCCGCGCTGTCCGAGACGGGACGGTGGCCGGGGCGGCGTCCCGGCGTGCTGCTGGTCGGACGAGATCTCGACGATCACACGGTCTGGGCGCGCGGCGTGGGACTGGGCGCCGAGCAAGTGCTTCATCTGCCGGGAGACGAGCCGTGGTTGGCGGACCGGATCGCGGACGCCGTCGAACGACCCGGGCCGCCCGCGCTGACGCTGGGCGTGCTCGGCGGCCGGGGCGGCGCGGGAGCCTCCTCCCTGGCCTGTGCCCTGGCGGTGACCGCCGCGGCGCAGGGGCTGCGCACCACGCTCATCGACGCTGATCCGCTCGGTGGCGGGCTGGACGTGCTGCTCGGCGCGGAACGGACGCCCGGGCCGCGCTGGCCGGCGTTCGTCTCGGCGCGCGGACGGCTGTCCGGGACCGCGCTGGACGAATCGCTGCCCCGGCCGCGCGGCGTCGGCCTGCTCAGTTGGGACCGGGCGGACGGCGCCCGGCTGCCCGCCGAGGCGATGTGCACGGTGCTGACCGCAGCCCGGCGCGGCGGCGGAGTGGTCGTGGTCGACCTGCCGCGGGCCGCCGACGAGGCGGCGGCCGAGGCCCTGGCGCAGTTGGACATGGGGCTGTTGGTGGTGCCGGGCGAGCTGCGCGCGGTGGCCGGCGCCCAGCGCGTGATCGCGACGTCCGGGGCCCTGGTGCGCGATCTGCGCGTCGTGGCCCGGCCCCTCGCCGCCGGCGGTCTGGCGGGCTCCGAGCTCGCCCGGCTGCTGGGCCTCCCGCTCGCGGGTGAACTGCCCGATGAGCCGGGCCTGTCGGCCGCGGCCGACCTCGGCGAGCCGCCGGGCGGCAATGCCAGGGGTGTGCTCGCCAAGTTCTGCGGTGAGTTGCTGGCACGTGCCCTGCCCGCCGCGGGAGCCGCCGTATGAGCGCGCTGAGCGGGTCGGCCGAGGCCGTCGAGCCGGCCGATCTCCCGGAGCTGCTGGAGGCGGTGCGGCTGCGGCTCGCCGAGGAGGGCGCCGAGCCGACCCCCGGCCGGGTGGCGGCGGCGCTGCGCGCCCGGGGCCGACTGCTGGGGGACAGCGCGGTGTTGTCCGTGGTCCGTGCCCTGCGCTCCGAGCTGGTCGGCGCCGGACCCTTGCAGCCCCTGCTCGCCGAGCCCGACGTCACCGATGTCCTGGTCAATGGGCCGGCCGAGGTGTGGGTGGACCGCGGACGCGGCCTGGAGCGGGCCGATGTGCGGTTCGCGGACGCGGCGGCCATCCGCAGGCTCGCCCAGCGGCTCGCCGCCGCCGCGGGGCGGCGCCTCGACGACGCCCGGCCCTGGGCCGACGCCCGGCTGGCGGACGGCACGCGCATGCATGCCGTGCTACCCCCGGTGGTCGTCGGTTCACCGTGCCTGTCGCTGCGCGTGGTGCGCCCCCGGGCGTTCTCGACGGCCGAGCTGACCGAGGCGGGCACCCTGCCGCCCGGCGGGGAGCGGCTGCTGCGGGCGGTGCTCGCCGCCCGGCTGTCCTTCCTGGTCACCGGCGGCACCGGCTCCGGCAAGAGCACCCTCCTGGCCACGCTGCTCGGGCTGGTCGCCCCGGACGAACGGATCGTGCTCGTCGAGGACTCGGCCGAGCTCCGGCCCAGCCATCCACATGTGGTGCGGCTGGAGACACGCCCGGCCAACCAGGAGGGAGCGGGCCGCGTCACGCTGCACGACCTGGTGCGCCAGGCCCTGCGCATGCGGCCGGACCGGCTCGTCGTCGGCGAGGTCCGAGGCGGCGAAGTGACGGAGCTGCTCAGCGCGTTGAACACCGGCCACGACGGCGGCTGCGGCACTTTGCACGCCAACGCGGCGGCCGATGTGCCCGCGCGCCTGGAGGCGCTCGGGAGCACCGCTGGCCTGCCCCGGGCGGCGCTGCACAGCCAGGTGGCGGCTGCGCTGTCCCTGGTGCTGCACCTGGTCCGGGACCGCGCCTCCGGGCAGCGCCGGCTCGCCGAGATCCATGTGCTGCGCCAGGACGACGAGACCGGCCTCGTGTACACCCTCCCGGCGGCCCGCTGGGCACCCGGCGGATTCGAGCGCGGTTCCGGGTGGGCACGGCTCGCGCAGCTCTGCGCCCAGGTCGGGGGAGGAGAGCTGTGACCGGGGGACTGATGTCGTTCACTGCCACGCTGTGCGCGGGAGCCGGTGCCTGGCTGCTGGTCGACGGATCGCCGGGGCGGCGCCGGGTGCGGCTGCTGCCCTCGGGCGGTCCCCCGGCGGGCGCCGCGCCGCCGGGCCGGCGCCTGGTGCCGCGGCCGCCCGACCGGGAAGCGGTGCGCGTGGTGCTGTGCTGCCTGGCCGCCGGAGTCCTGCTGGCGCTGTGGGGACGATCCGTGCTGCCCCTGGTGGCCGCCGCGCTGCTGGCGCCGCTGGCCGTGCGCCGGTGGCGCGGACATCGGGCCGCGCGGGCGGTGGAGCTGCGGCGGGACGCCGTGATCGCCTTCTGCGCCGGCCTGGCGGGCGAGGTCCGCACCGGCCGGCCGCCGGCCCAGGCGCTCGCCGCCGTCGGTACGCAGGGGCTGGGCGCCGCGGGTGGCGCGGTCCTCGCGGCGGCCCGGTACGGCGGAGACGTGCCCGCCGCGCTGCGGACCGCGGCGGGGCAGCCCGGCGCGGACGGGCTGCGCGGCGTGGCCGCCTGCTGGGCGGTGGCGGTGGACGGCGGGGCCTCGCTCGCGTCCGGCCTGGAGCGGGTCGCCGACGCGCTGCGCGCCGAGCGCGACCAACGGGAAGAGCTGCGCGCCCAGTTGGCGGGCCCCCGGGCGACCGCCCTGGTGCTGGCCACGTTGCCGCTGTTCGGGCTGGTGCTCGGCGCGGCCATGGGCGTCGAGCCGCTGCGAGTGCTGCTGGGCAGCCCGCTCGGGCTGGGCTGTCTGTTCCTGGGCGCGCTGCTGGAGTGGGCGGGTGTGGCGTGGGTCCGGGCCATCGTCCTGGCCGCCGAGCGGGCCGCCGTATGAGCGCCGGTGACCTGGGTGACTCGGCCTGGGCCGCGCTGCTGGCCCTGGCGGCGCTGGGCGCGACCGTGAGGGCCAGGCGCGGGGCCGCGTTGCGCGGCAGGTTCGCGGAGCTGTCCGGCGAACGGCGGGTCGCCGCGCGGCCCTTCCCGCGCCGGGTGTGGCGGCGGGCGCGGGTGGCCGAGGATCCCCGGCTGCCCCTGGCCACCGAGCTGCTGGCCGCCTGTCTCGCCGCGGGCGCCTCCCCCGGAGCGGCGGCGGACGCGGTGGGGACGTCGTTCGACGGCCCGCTGGCCGAGCGGCTGCGGCACGCGGCCAGCGAGCTGCGGCTGGGCGGCGAGCCCGCCGTCGTGTGGGGCAGGCTCGGCGGACTCCCCGGCGCCGCTGGCCTGGCCCGCCGCCTGGAGCTGGCCGGGACGAGTGGCGTGCCGGCCGTCACCGCGGTGACGGCAGAGGCCGCCGAGTGCCGCGCCCGCCGCCGCAGGACTGCCCAGATCCGGGCCAGACGCGCCGCCGTACAGGTGACGGGCCCCCTCGGCCTGTGCTTCCTGCCGGCCTTCCTGCTCATCGGGGTCGCGCCCGTCGTCATCGGAATGGCCCGGGAGCTGTTGTGACCCCCGTCCTCAACGACCCCTCGTTCCGCCAGCCGCCCCACCACCGCCCCGCGTTGGGGCGCCGATCGCAGACCGTCCCACCCTTCCGAACATTCCGAACACTCCGAGCACTTCAGACAGGAGGACCACTCATGTGGCTGATCACCCAACTCGCGAAGCTCCCAGCCCTGTCGCGGCGGGATGACGGGATGAGCACCGCCGAGTACGCCGTCGGGACCATCGCCGCCGCCGCGTTCGGGATCGTGTTGTACCAGGTCGTCTCCTCCGGGGCGGTGAGCGATGCGTTGCAGGGGCTGGTCGAGCGGGCACTGGAGGGCGACATGTGACCGCCGCCCGCGGGACCGCGGCTATGTCACCGCCGAGACCGCCGTCGTGATTCCCGCGCTCGTCCTGCTGCTGGGCATGCTGCTGTGGGGGCTGGGCGCCATCGCCGTGCGGACCCAGTGCGGGGACGCCGCCCGGGCCGGGGCCCGTGCCGCGGCGCGCGGCGAGCCGTCGGCCACCGTCCTGGGCGTGGCGCGCTCGGCGGCCCCGGACGGGGCGGACGTCCGCGTCGCGCGGGACGGCGGGCTGTACCGGGTATCGGTGTCGGCCCCCACCTGGGGGCCCGGCCCGCTGACCCTGTCCGTCCACGGGGAGGCGGTGGCCCATGCGGAGCCCGAGTGAGGCCCGCGACCGCGGCTCGGCCACCGTGTGGGCCGCGTTCGGCGCCACGCTGCTGTGCCTCGTCTTCGCCGCCGTCCTCGCCCTCGGACAGGTGACGGGGGCCCGGCAGCGCGCGGCCGGAGCGGCGGACCTCGCGGCGCTGGCCGCGGCCGACCGGGCGCTGTCCGGCCCGGAGGCGGCCTGCGAGCTGGCCGGCCGGGTGGCCGACGCGCAGGGCGCGCGGCTGGTCCGCTGCCACGTGGGCGGCGAGATCGCGGATCTCACCGCGGAGGCCAGGGCTGGCTTCTACGCGGTGCGGGCCAGGGCCCGGGCCGGTCCTAGTGACGCAGCAGTTCGGTGAGCAGCCGGATGGCGCCGGCCTTGTGCAGCGGGTCGTTGCCGTTGCCGCACTTGGGCGACTGGACGCACGAGGGACAGCCGCTCAGGCACTCGCAGGCGGCGATCGCGTCGCGGGTCGCGGTCAGCCAGCCGCGGGCCGTGTGGAAGGCGCGCTCGGCGAAGCCGGCGCCGCCCGGGTGGCCGTCGTGGACGAACACCGTGGGCAGCAGGGTGTCCGGATGCAGCGCCGTGGAGACGCCGCCGATGTCCCAGCGGTCACACGTGGCGAACAGCGGCAGCATGCCGATGGACGCGTGTTCCGCCGCGTGCAGGGCGCCCGGCAGGATCTCCGGGTCCATCCGGGCGGCATCCACCTGGTCCTCCGTCACCGTCCACCACACGGCCCGCGTCCGCAGCGTCCGGGGCGGCAGATCCAGCCGTGTTTCGCCGAGGATCTCGCCGGTCAGCAGCCGGCGCCGCAGATAGGAGACGACCTGATGAGTCACCTCGACCGAGCCGAAGCAGAGCCGGGCCGGGCCCCAGGGCACCTCGATGTCGGTCTCCAGCACCGACAGCTCGGTGACCTCCCGGGCGGAGGTGGACCACGGCGGGTTCGACTCCTCGACCAGCGCCACCGCGTCCCCCAGGTCCAGCTCCCGGACGACATAGCTGCGCCCCTGGTGCAGGTGGACCGCGCCCTCGTGCACGGTGCTGTGCGCGGCCCCGGCGTCCACCGTGCCCAGCAGCCGCCCGGTGTCCGCCTCGACCACCCGCACCGGGTCCCCGCCCTGGCCGCGGATGTCGACCATGTCCGCCGGGCGCTCCCGCTTGGTCCAGTACCAGGAGTCGCCCCGGCGCCGGAGCAGGGCGCGCGCGGCCAGCTTGGGCAGCAGCGCGGCGGCCCCGGGGTCGAACAGCGCCGGGGGCCCGGGGGCGAAGTCCGCGTCGGTCAGCGGCAGTTCGGCCGCAGCCGCGCACAGGTGGGGTGCGAGCACATACGGGTTGCCCGGATCGAGCACGGTCGTTTCCACCGGCCGCTGGAACAGCGCCTCGGGGTGGTGGACCAGATATGTGTCCAGCGGATCGTCCCGGGCGACCAGCACCGCCAGCGCCCCCTGCCGCTGCCGCCCGGCGCGGCCCGCCTGCTGCCACAGCGAGGCGCGGGTGCCGGGATAGCCGGCCAGCAGCACCGCGTCGAGCCCGGCGACGTCCACGCCGAGCTCCAGGGCGGTGGTGGCGGCGAGCCCGAGCAGTTCGCCGCGGTGCAGGGCGCGCTCCAGGGCCCGGCGCTCCTCGGGCAGATAGCCGCCGCGGTAGGCGGCCACCCGCCCGGCGAGGGCGCGGTCGGTCTCGGCGAGCCGTTCCTGGGCGATGAGCGCGATCAGCTCGGCGCCGCGCCGGGAGCGGACGAACGCCAGGGTGCGGACGTCCTGCGCGGCGAGGTCCGTCAGCAGTTCGGCGGTCTCCGCCGTCGCCGTCCGCCGTACCGGCGCGCCGCGCTCGCCCCGGGCCTCGGTCAGCGGCGGCTCCCACAGGGCGAACACGAGCTCGCCGCGCGGCGAGGCGTCCTCGGTGACCTCGGCGACCGGCAGGCCGGTGAGCCGGCCGGCCGCGGTGCCCGGCTCGGCCGTGGTGGCCGAGGCGAGCAGGAACACCGGATCGGCGCCGTAGTGGGCGCAGACACGCCGGAGCCGGCGCAGCACCTGGGCCACATGGGAGCCGAAGACACCCCGGTAGACGTGGCACTCGTCGATGACCACATAGCGCAGCGCGCGCAGGAAGGAGGACCAGCGGCGGTGGGCGGGCAGCAGCCCGCGGTGGAGCATGTCGGGATTGGTGAGGAGGAGGTTCGCGTGCTCCCGGGCCCAGGAGCGCTCCTCGGGCAGGGTGTCCCCGTCGTAGGCGGCCGGCCGGACGGCCGTGCCCAGGGGCGCGGCCAGACGGCGTATCGCGCGGAGCTGGTCGGCGGCCAGTGCCTTGGTCGGCGCCAGGTACACCGCGGTCGCGCCGCGCCCGTTCGGCGCCGCCCCGCCGTCGAGGAGCGCGTGCAGTACGGGCACCTGATACGCCAGCGACTTGCCCGATGCGGTGCCCGTCGAGATCACCACGGAATCCCCACGCAGCGCGTGCTCGATCACCCGCGCCTGGTGGGCCCAGGGACGCTCGATTCCCGCCGCTCGCACGGCCTCCGTCACTTCGGCACGTATCCCGTCCGGCCAGGAGGCATGGCGACCGGGGCGCGCGGGCAACTGCTCCGTATGGGTGAGGCGTGTCGCCCGCTCCGATCGCCCGCGCAGGCGTTCGAGCGCCGCCCGTGGTGACGGGCGCCGGGCGTCGGTCCCGCCCATGCCAGGCGGTGCGTGCTCATGGGACATCGGCATCGAGTCTGTCACTGGTCCGACGGACAATGGCTGTAAGACGTCGTCCTGGGCAGTCGGTAAGTGGTTGAATGCCCTGGCGGCTGCCGATCCATGGGGGGCGACCGCTCGTTAGCAAGGTGCTGGAGGATCCGTGGACCTGTCCCTGTCGACCCGGACTGTTGGCGACCGTACGGTCGTTGAGGTAGGCGGCGAGATTGACGTATATACCGCGCCCAAGCTGCGCGAACAGCTCGTCGAGTTGGTCAACGACGGCAACCACCACCTCGTGGTGGACATGGAGCGCGTCGACTTTCTGGACTCCACCGGGCTCGGTGTGCTGGTCGGCGGCCTGAAGCGCGTCAGGGCCCAGGAGGGCTCGCTGCGCCTGGTGTGCAATCAGGAGCGCATTCTCAAGATCTTCCGGATCACCGGTCTGACCAAGGTGTTCCCGATCCATGAATCCGTGGACGAGGCCATCGCGGCCAACGACTGAGAATCGTCGCGCTCGCCGAGCCGGGCCGAGCGGAAGTCACATCATCACCGCGGCCGCCCCGCGCGTCGGTGGTGCCGCAGTCGTCGGCGCCACGGCCGGGGCGGTGATTCCGCACGATCGAGGGGGATGGCAATGGCCACCGTCGAACTTCGCTTCAGCGCGTCGCCCGAGCACGTGCGCACCGCCCGGCTCGTCGCCGCCGCGGTTGCCCGGCGCGCCGGGGTGGACGAGTCGGTGCTCGACGAGCTGAGGCTCGCCGTTGGCGAGGCATGCAGCCGCGCGGTTGGGCTGCATGCCGTCCATGGCCTGACCTCCCCCGTGAGCGTCGTGCTCACCGAAGGGGAGAAGTCGTTCTCCATCGAGGTGGGCGACGACGCGCCGAGCGCCATCCCCGCTCCCCGGGACCAGTCCGCCGCCGAGGTGGCCGAGGAGACCGATGAGCTCGGCCTCGCGGTGATCAGCGGGCTCGTCGACGACGTGGAGGTCATCTCCGATTCCCACGGCGGAAAGATCCGGATGAGCTGGCCGACGGCGACTGCCGCGGTGTCCTGATCATTCCGGACTGATTCCCCGTTCAATCAATGATCATTCCCCTGTCGGGGAATTACCCTCCGCCGGTTAAATATTATTCCCGGCCCCTTTTTTGATGCCGCGCCTCTCTCTACACTCCGGCCACGTCTGTCTGATTCGGATCAGCGCCGGAGCGTCAAGGAGGACGAATGGCTCATCCATATGTCACACAGGCAGCCGAGGCAGCCGAACTCACCGGCGGGAACCGGGGTCTCATCCTGGTGATCGCCGTGGTGGCGGCAGCAGCCCTGGCGCTCGCCGTCGTGCTGGTACGACAGGTCCTCGCCGCCGGCGAGGGCACCGACAACATGAAAAAGATCGCCGCCGCGGTGCAGGAGGGCGCGAATGCGTATCTCGCGCGCCAGTTGCGGACGGTCGCCGTCTTCGCGGTCCTCGTCGTCTTTCTGCTGCTGCCGCTGCCCGCGGATGACTGGGGTCAGCGCATCGGACGATCATTGTTCTTCGTGGTTGGCGCCGCTTTTTCGGCCGCGACCGGATACCTCGGAATGTGGCTGGCGGTGCGCAGTAATGTCCGGGTGGCGGCTGCGGCGCGTGATGCGGGCCGCGACCACGCCATGCGCATCGCCTTCCGTACCGGCGGTGTCGTCGGCATGTGCACCGTTGGCCTGGGCCTGCTCGGCGCCTCCTGCGTCGTGCTCGTCTACGCGGCCGACGCGCCGAAGGTGCTGGAGGGCTTCGGCCTCGGCGCCGCGCTGATCGCCATGTTCATGCGCGTCGGCGGCGGCATCTTCACCAAGGCCGCCGACGTCGGCGCCGACCTCGTCGGCAAGGTCGAGCAGGGCATCCCCGAGGACGACCCGCGCAACGCCGCCACCATCGCGGACAACGTCGGCGACAACGTGGGCGACTGCGCGGGCATGGCCGCCGACCTGTTCGAGTCCTACGCGGTGACCCTTGTCGCCGCGCTCATCCTGGGCACGGTCGCCTTCGGCGACTCCGGCCTGGCCTTCCCGCTGCTCGTGCCCGCCATCGGCGTGCTCACCGCCATGGCCGGGATCTTCCTGGTCGCCCCCCGGCGCACCGACCGCAGCAGCATGACCGCCATCAACCGCGGCTTCTTCATCTCGGCCGCCATCTCCCTGGTGCTCGTCGCCATCGCCGCCTACGCGTACCTGCCGGGCAGCTTCGCCGAACTCGACGGCATCACCGACACCGAGATTGTCGAACACGACGCCGACCCGCGCCTGTTCGCGCTCGCCGCCGTCGCCATCGGCATCGTGCTGGCGGCCGTGATCCAGCAGCTCACCGGCTACTTCACCGAGCCGAGCCGACGGCCCGTCCGGGACATCGGCAAGACCTCGCGGACCGGCCCGGCCACCGTGGTCCTCTCCGGCTTCTCCCTCGGCCTGGAGTCGGCCGTCTACACGGCGCTGCTGGTCGCGCTCAGCGTCTACGCGGCGTTCGTGCTGGCCGGCGGCACCATCATGCTGGCGCTGTTCGCGGTGGCCCTGGCCGGCACCGGCCTGCTCACCACCGTCGGCGTGATCGTCGCCATGGACACCTTCGGCCCGGTCGCCGACAACGCGCAGGGCATCGCCGAGATGTCCGGCGACGTCGAGGGCGACGGCGCCCGGGTGCTCACCGACCTCGACGCCGTCGGCAACACCACCAAGGCCGTCACCAAGGGCATCGCCATCGCCACCGCGGTCCTCGCCGCGGCGGCGCTGTTCGGCTCCTACCGGGACGCGATCGCCGACTCCCTCGCCGACGTGGAGATGAGCGCCACGGAGGTGCTGGGCGAGACGGGCCTCAGCCTGGACATCTCGCAGCCCAACAACCTGGTCGGCCTGATCATGGGCGCGGCCGTGGTGTTCCTCTTCTCCGGCCTGGCGGTCAACGCGGTGTCGCGTTCGGCCGGTTCGGTGGTGTACGAGGTGCGGCGGCAGTTCCGCGAGCACCCCGGGATCATGGACTACAGCGAGAAGCCGGAGTACGGCAAGGTCGTGGACATCTGCACCAAGGACTCGTTGCGCGAACTCGCCACGCCCGGGCTGCTGGCGGTGATGGCCCCCATCGCGGTCGGCTTCAGCCTGGGCATCGGCGCGCTCGGCTCGTATCTGGCGGGCGCCATCGGCGCGGGCATCCTGATGGCGGTCTTCCTGGCCAACGCCGGCGGCGCCTGGGACAACGCCAAGAAGCTGGTCGAGGACGGGCACCACGGCGGCAAGGGCAGCGAGGCGCACGCGGCGACGGTCATCGGCGACACGGTGGGCGACCCGTTCAAGGACACCGCGGGCCCGGCCATCAACCCGCTGCTGAAGGTCATGAACCTGGTGGCCCTGCTCATCGCGCCCGCCGTCATCACCCTCACCTACGGCGAGGACGCCAACGCCCCGGCCCGGGCGGCGATCTCGATCGTCGCCCTCGTCGTCATCGTCGGCGCGGTCTACGCCTCCAAGCGGCGCGGCATCGCCGTCGAGGACGACACCGAGGAGGAGGTGGTGGTGCCGGCGCAGTCGCCGGCCGGCGCGGCCTGACCCCGTCTCCATCCACCCCAACTCCCGCACCCGCGCCCGGGCATGGGCGCGGGTGTGGCAGGGTGAACGGCGTGACGCGGGAGGAGTTGCTGACGGCGCTGGCCACCCTGCGCCGCGCCCGGGTGCGCGGCCGGCGCGCCCCGCACAAACCACTGTTGCTGCTGTGGCTGCTGGGACGTTTCGCCAGCCAGGGCAGCACCGCGATGACCTACGCGGCGGCCGAGGAGCCGGTGAGCCGGCTGATCAACGACTTCGGCCCGCCCGTGCGCGCCTTGGGGGCAGCGGCCCGGCAGCGCGCCGCGATGCCGTTCGTGCACCTCGAACGCACCCTGTGGGACCTGCGCGACGCGGTCGGCGAGCCCCTCGGGCCTGGGACCGACGAAAGCGGCCCCCGGCTGCGGGCCCTCGGCGCCCATGGCCGCCTCCGCCCCGCCGTGGAGAGCCTGCTCGCAGACACCGGCACCCTGGCCGCCGCCGCGCGCGTGCTGCTCGACCAGCACTTCACGCCCGCCCTTGAGGGCCCCGTCTGCGAGGCCGCCGGCCTGGACCTGACGGACCTGGAGGCAGCCACCCATGAGCTGCTGACGGAACGTCGCGAACGCCGCCGGCGCCAGTCCGGCTTCGCCGATACCGTGCTGCGGGCCTACGCCTACGCGTGCGCCATGTGCGGATTCGACGGCCGGCTCGGCCGCAACCCGGTGGGCCTGGAGGCCGCGCACATCCGGTGGCACAGCCAGGACGGACCGGACGAGGTGCGCAACGCGCTGGCGCTGTGCTCCCTGCACCACACCCTGTTCGACCTCGGCGCGCTCGGCGTGACCGGGGCGCGCACGGTTCGCGTCTCGGGGCTCTACGTCGCCGGCAGCCCGGCCGGGCGCGCGGTCGGTGAGCTGGCCGGCCGGCCGCTGGCGGTGCCGCAGCCGGGCCGGCCGGGGCCGGCGGAGGAGTTCATCGCCTGGCACGACGCCGAGGTGTTCAAGGCGGACGTGTCCGCCGCGTGACCGTGAGGAGAACGCCGCCATGCCCCTCGACGCCATGCCCTTCGACGCCGTGCTGTGCGACCTCGACGGCGTGCTGCGGATCTGGGACCCGGCCGCGATGCCGGATCTGGACCGCGCCCACGGGCTGCCCGCCGGGACGCTGGCGCGCGCGGCGTTCCGCCCCGAGCGGCTGACGGCGGCCGTGACCGGCACGGTCACCGACGAGGAGTGGCGCGCGGCCGTCGCCGGGGACCTGGCCGCCGTCTGCGGCGGGCCGGCCAAGGCCCGGGCGCTGGTCGGCGCGTGGACGGCGCGGCCCGGGCGGGTGGACCGGGAGATGGCCGCGCTGCTGGCCCGGGTCCGGCGGCGCGTTCCGGTGATCCTGGTCTCCAACGCGACCACCCGGCTGGAGGCCGATCTGGCCGCTCTCGGGCTGTCACCGGGCGGGCCCGCCGCCGCGTTCGACGCCGTGGTGAACACCGCGCGCGTCGGCTGGGCCAAGCCGGACCCGCGCGTCTACCGGATCGCGGCGGAACGCGCCGGAGCCGAGCCGGCGCGATGTCTCTTTGTCGACGACACCGAGGGAAACGTCGCCGCCGCCCGCGCCCTGGGCATGACGGGCCATCACTACCGGAGCAGGGCCCAGTTGGAGGCTGTCCTCGCCCCGCTGGTGCAAATGGCTGCAATACGACACGACGATCCTGAGCTTCACTCGGAAGAGGGATGATCGGCGTGTAAGTTCCCGCCCTGACGGTACGAAGGGACGAGGAACGGTGAACAAGAAGCTCGCGGTGGCACTGTCGGGTTGCGCGGCGCTCCTCCTCACGCTGTCGGCGTGCGGCGGCGGTGACGGCGACGAAGAGGCCGACGAGTGGGCCCGCAACGTCTGCGAGGGCCTGCAGCCGCAGGTCGAGAAGATCCAGTCCGCCTACGCCGCCATCGCCGAGGTCAGCGAGGGGAACAGGTCTCCCGAGGAGGTCCAGGAGGCCGACTCCGCCGCCTACCAGGACATCTCCGAGGCCTACGAGGCCCTGGCCGATGTCGTCGACAACGCCGGTGACCCGCCCGTCGACGACGGCGCCCAGGTGCGCGAGGACGCGGTGACGGCGCTGCACGGCCTCTCCGAATCGTTCGCCGGCCTCAAAGAGGACATGGACGCCCTCGACACCTCCGACCAGGCCGCGTTCGCCGAGGGGCTGAGCGAGATCGTGCCCCGGCTGGAGGAGCTCGGGCAGAGCGGGAACGAGGCGCTCGACGAGCTGGAGTCCGGCGAACTCGGCGAGGCGCTGAGCCGCCAGGAGGGCTGCCAGAGCCCGGCCCCCTCCCCGCCGACGGACGAACAGACCGAGTGACCACAATGGGGGCGTGAGCATCGCCCCCCTCCCCGCCCTCCCGGTCACCGGCCCCGGCACCCCCCGGCTGCGCGAGGCGCTGTGGGCCGCCTCGTTCACCCCCGACGGCCTGCGCGCGCTCCTCGGCGAGCCCGCTCACGACGCGCTGACGCGCGGTGAGCCGGTGCCCGCCCTGCGCGCCGTCCGGGGGGACGACGGGCCGCTGGCCGTGCTGGCGCGGCTGTTCCTGCTCCGGCAGCCGGTCGCGTACGGCGCGGCGCGGGGCGCGTTGCCGCTCGACGCGGCGCTGGGCGAGGGCTGGCTGGAGCGCGACGGCGACGAGGTGCGCGCGACCGTTGACGTGCGCCCCTACGCGGGAGAGGCCCCCGACCAGGACTGGTGGATCGTCTCCGACGCCCGCGGCCTGCCCGGTGCGGGCGAGCCCGCGCGGGATGTCGTCCTCGGCGCGGGCGGCGCCTCCACGACGCTCGCCCAGTTGACCGTCCGCCGGCCGGTGGCCCGGGCGCTGGACCTCGGCACCGGCTGCGGCGTCCAGGCGCTGCACGCCTCGCGCCACGCCGCGCGGGTGACCGCGACGGACGTCAACGCCCGCGCGCTGCGCATGGCCGCGCTCACCCTCGCCCTCTCCGGCGCCCCGGCCGCCGACCTGCGCCAGGGCTCGCTCTTCGAACCGGTCGCGGACAAGGCGGACAAGGGTGAAGGGGAGGGCGCGGACGAGGGGTTCGGCCTCATCGTCTCCAACCCCCCGTTCGTCATCTCGCCCTCCGACCGCGGCGCGGGCCTCACCTACCGCGACGGCGGCCTGGCCGGCGACGAGCTGTGCCGCACACTCGTGCGGCAGTCCGCCGCCCATCTCGCGGACGGCGGCCACTGCCAGCTCCTGGCGAACTGGCAGCACATCGAGGGCGAGGACTGGCGCGAACGGGTGGCCGCCTGGGTGCCGCCCGGCTGCGACGCGTGGATCGTGCAGCGCGAGATCCAGGACGTCACCCGCTACGCCGAGCTCTGGCTGCGCGACGCCGGCCTCCACCGCGGCGACCCGGCCGCCTACGACGCGGCCTACGAGGCGTGGCTCGCCGACTTCGCCGCCGCCCGCACCGAGGCGGTCGGCCTCGGCTGGATCACCCTGCGCGCGAGCCGCACCGACCATCCCTCCGTCGTCGTCGAGGACTGGCCGCACGCCGTCGAGCAGCCCCTCGGCGACACCGTCGCGGCGCACTTCGCCCGCCGCGACTTCCTGCGCGGCCGCGACGACGGGGCCCTGCTGCGCGCCCGTTACGTGCTGGCCGAGGACGTGGTCCAGGAGCAGATCGGCAGCCCCGGCGCCGAGGACCCCGAGCACGTCGTGCTGCGGCAGCGGCACGGGATGCTGCGCGCCCGGGCCATGGACACGGTGAGCGCGGGATTCGCCGGAAGCTGTGATGGAACACTCGTCGCCGGCGCCATCCTGGACGCGATCGCGAGCCTGCTGGACGAGGACGCGGTCGCGCTGCGTGACCGGGCGGGCGAATGGCTGCGACCGCTCGTTGAGCAGGGCTTTCTGCTGCCGGAGGAGTGAGGCGCAAGGCGCGGGCGCGGTACGGGCCACACGGTCGGTGACTGTTCACGGACAACATGCCGGACGCGGCCGGGCGGCGGGAAAGGCGGATCTCGGGTTACCGTTCGAGATGCGTTGCTGAGTTTTCCCATTTGACACGCAGCAGGGCTGTACCGTCACACTCCGCATCGTCACTACTTTGGGCCCCGGGCTGGAGAGAAGAGCAGAAGTTGTCCCCGACCAGCGAGACCGCGAACGGCGGACGCCGACTTGTCATCGTCGAGTCGCCCGCCAAGGCGAAGACGATCAAGGGCTACCTCGGCCCCGGTTATGTGGTCGAGGCCAGCGTCGGGCACATCCGCGACCTGCCGAGCGGCGCCGCCGAGGTGCCCGCGAAGTACAAGGGCCAGCCCTGGGCCCGGCTCGGTGTCAACGTCGACGCGGACTTCGAGCCGCTGTACGTGGTCAACAGCGACAAGAAGGACCAGGTCAAGAAGCTCAAGGAGCTGCTGGCCGACTCCGACGAGCTCTATCTCGCCACCGATGAGGACCGCGAGGGCGAGGCCATCGCCTGGCACCTGAAGGAGGTCCTCAAGCCCAAGGTGCCCGTGCGCCGCATGGTCTTCCACGAGATCACGCGCGACGCCATCCGGGCCGCGGTCAACAACCCGCGCGAGCTCAACCAGCTCCTCGTCGACGCCCAGGAGACCCGCCGCATTCTCGACCGGCTCTACGGCTACGAGGTCTCCCCGGTGCTGTGGAAGAAGGTCATGCCGCGCCTGTCGGCGGGCCGAGTGCAGTCCGTGGCCACCCGGCTGGTCGTCGAGCGGGAACGGGAGCGCATGGCGTTCCGTTCCGCCGAGTACTGGGACCTGGTGGGCACGTTCACCACCGTGCCCGGCGACGGCGCGTTCGACGCCCGGCTCACCTCCGTCGACGGCCGCCGCGTCGCCCTGGGCCGCGACTTCGGCCCCGACGGGCAGTTGAAGAACCCGGCGCAGGTCCAGCAGCTCAGCGAGGAGAACGCCCGCGCGCTGGCCGCCGCGCTGACGGCCGCCGCGTTCACGGTCCGTTCCGTCGAGTCCAAGCCCTACCGCCGTTCGCCGTACGCGCCGTTCCGCACCACCACCCTCCAGCAGGAGGCGTCCCGCAAGCTCGGGATGGGTGCGAAGGCCACCATGCAGGTCGCCCAGCGCCTGTACGAGAACGGCTTCATCACCTATATGCGGACCGACTCCACCACTCTGTCGGAGACCGCCGTGGCCGCCGCCCGCGCCCAGGTCACCCAGCTCTACGGCGCCGACTACCTGCCGGACCGGCCGCGCGTCTACGCGAGCAAGGTGAAGAACGCACAGGAGGCGCACGAGGCGATCCGTCCCTCCGGCGACCGCTTCCGCACGCCGGCGGAAACGGGTCTCACAGGCGAGCAGTACCGTCTGTACGAGCTGATCTGGAAGCGGACCGTCGCCTCCCAGATGAAGGACGCGGTCGGCCAGTCGGTCGCCGTCCGGGTCGCCGGCACCAGCTCGGACGGCCGGGACTGCGAGTTCAGCGCGACCGGCAAGGTGATCACGTTCCACGGCTTCCTCAAGGCGTATGTCGAGGGCGCGGACGACCCGGGCGCCGACCTCGACGACCGCGAGCGGCGGCTGCCGCAGGTCGCCGAGGGTGACCCGCTCGCCGCCCGCGACATCACCGCCGACGGCCACGCGACCAAGCCGCCGGCCCGCTACACCGAGGCCACGCTGGTCAAGGAGCTGGAGGAACGGGAGATCGGCCGGCCCTCGACCTACGCGACGATCATCGGCACGATCCTGGACCGCCGTTACGTCTTCAAGAAGGGGACGGCGCTCGTCCCCTCGTTCCTCTCCTTCGCCGTGGTCAACCTGCTGGAGCAGCACTTCGGGCGACTTGTCGACTATGACTTCACCGCGAAGATGGAGGACGACCTCGACCGCATCGCCACCGGCGACGCCGAGGCCGTGCCGTGGCTGCGCCGGTTCTACTTCGGCGAGGACGGCGGCGCCGGAGTCGGCGCCGCCGCCGAGGCGGGGAACGGCGACGGCGACCACCTCGGCGGGCTGAAGGAACTGGTCACCGACCTGGGCGCGATCGACGCGCGGGAGATCTCCTCGTTCCCCGTCGGCGACGGCATCGTGCTGCGGGTCGGCCGTTACGGGCCCTACGTCGAGGCGCCACCGGAGCCCGGCGCCGAGCCGGACGCGCCGGCCAAGCGCGCCGACGTGCCCGACGACTTGCCGCCGGACGAGCTGACCGTCGAGCTGGCGAAGGAGCTGCTGGCCAAGCCCAGCGGCGACTTCGAGCTGGGCACCGACCCGGCGACCGGGCACCAGATCGTGGCGCGCGACGGGCGGTACGGGCCGTACGTCACCGAGGTGCTGCCCGAGGGCACGCCCACCACCGGGAAGAACGCGGTCAAGCCGCGCACCGCCTCGCTGTTCAAGTCGATGTCGCTGGACAGCGTTCGGCTGGAGGACGCGCTGCGGCTGCTGTCCCTGCCGCGCGTGGTCGGCGAGGACCCGGAGTCGGGGCAGGAGATCACCGCGCAGAACGGGCGGTACGGCCCGTATCTGAAGAAGGGGACCGACTCCCGCTCGCTGAGCGACGAGCAGCAGATCTTCACGATCACGCTGGACCAGGCGCTGGCCATCTACGCGCAGCCCAAGCAGCGCGGCCGGGCCGCGGCCAAGCCGCCGCTGAAGGAGCTGGGCGAGGACCCGGTGACGGGGCGTCCGGTGGTGGTCAAGGACGGGCGGTTCGGCCCGTACGTCACGGACGGGGAGACGAACGCGACGCTGCGCCGCGACGACGACCCGGAGACCATCACGGCCGAGCGCGGGTACGAACTCCTCGCGGAGAAGCGGGCGAAGGGGCCGGCGAAGAAGACGGCCAAGAAGGCACCCGCGAAGAAGGCCGCCGCGAAGAAGGCTCCGGCCAAGAAGGCGGCGGCGAAGAAGGCCCCCGCGAAGAAGGCGGCGGCCAAGAAGACCGCGTCCGGCACGGCGTCGGCCACGAAGGCAACGCCCGCGAAGAAGACGGCGGGTGCAAAGAAGACGGCGGCGGGGCAGACTGCCCCTCCGAAGGCCAGTGCGAAGAAGTCACCGGCCAGCGAGCCGCCGTCGGGAGAACGGGACTAGCGCCGTCCCGCAACGCCCTTCGTTACCCGGGCAAATGTTCGGGCGGGTGGCGCCGCCCCTCCCCGCGACGGTTACGCTGGCCGAATGACGCGAGCAGAGCAACCACAGGTTGTCGACCCCGCCCGCGGCGCCACCGACGAGGCGCTCGCCGCGGATTCCCGCGAGCGTGCCAGGCGGGCACTGTTGCAGGTACCCGAGCTGCGACGACTGTGGGAGGCGCAGTTCACGGGCGGCATCGGCGACGCCCTCGCGCTGCTGGTGCTGGTCCTGCTCTCCGTGCAGGCGGCGCTGTACGCGCCCGAGGGCGGTGAGGCGATCTTCGGCGGCGAGTACCGCGGCGTCGCCCTGGCCGTCACGGTCGCGCTCACCGCGCGGCTGCTGTCCACGCTGCTGGCCGGCGTGCTGCTGCTCGGCCCCGTGGCCGGCCTGCTCGGCCCGTCCGGGCCGCTGGACCGCCGCTGGACCATGATCGGCGCCGACGGGCTGCGCGCCGCGCTGCTCATCGTCGCGCCGCTGTGGATCGACTGGGTGCCCGACAGCGCCTTCGTCTACATCCTGCTCACCATCGTCGTCACCGGCCTGGCCGAACGCGTCTGGACCGTCGCCCGCGACGGCGTCGCCCCCGCCCTGCTGCCCGCCCCGCCGCCCGAGGGCGCCGCGGTGCGCCCGCTGCCCGACCACCGCGACGCGCTGCGCCGGCTCTGGCTGCGCAGCGGCTACCTCGCCATCCCGGCGGCCGCCGCCGCGCTCGTCGCCGCCTCGCTCGTGAGCAACGTGCTGGCGACCCGGCTCGACTGGTTCGCCGAGCACCAGGCGGCGATGGCCTCCTACGTGGCGGCCGGCTTCTTCGCCGCCGCCATCTCCGTTCTGTACTTCCTGCGGCTGCCCGGCGGCGAGCCCCGGCGGCCCGTCTCCCCGCTGGAGGGCCTGCGCCGCCCGGCCGCGGGCACCACCCCGGACAAGGGGCGCACCGGCGCCATCCCGGTGCTGGTCCTCGGCTGCGCCGCCGCCGCGGCGGCCATCGCCGCGGGCGTGGCCCTCGGCGTGCTGCACGTCGCCGACCTCGGCGGCGGCCCGGTCGCGTTCGGGCTGCTGGCGCTGGCGCTGACCGGCGGCGTGGCGGCCGGCGTCCGGCTGGCGCCCGCGGTGCTGCCGGCGTTCTCCCGGCGGCGGCTGTTCGCGCTGACCCTCGCGCTCACCGGGCTCGGGCTCTTCGGCACCGGCCTGATCTCCGACCCGGCCACCGTGCTGTTCACCGCGGCGGCCACCGGCGCCGCGGCCGGCGTGGCCGCGCACACCGGACACGCGCTGCTGGACCAGGAGACCGAGGAGTTCCGCCGGCCCCGGCTGACCCAGCACCTGCACGCGGTGACCCGGGTCGCCGTCGCCCTCACCGCCGTCATCGCCCCGCTCGCCGCCGCGCTGATCGGCCCGCACCGGGTGGAGCGCGGCGACTTCGTCATCCACCACGGCGGTGCCGCGTTCACCCTGATGATCGCGGGCGCGCTGCTGCTGCCGGTCGCCGCCGTCGTGCTCGGCCGCACCGACGACCGGCGCGGCGTTCCGCTGCGCCGGGACCTGGCCGACGCGGTGCGCGGCGCCGAGCCCACCCCGGCCACCACCGGCACCGGCTTCTTCATCGCCGTCGAGGGCGGCGACGGCGCGGGCAAGTCCACGCAGGTCGAGGCGCTGGCGGAGTGGATCCGCGGCAAGGGCCACGAGGTCGTCGTCACCCACGAGCCGGGCGCCACGCCGGTCGGCCAGCGGCTGCGGACGATCCTGCTCGACGTCGCCTCCGACGGCCTGTCGCACCAGGCCGAGGCGCTGCTGTACGCGGCCGACCGCGCCGAGCACGTCGCCACCGTCATCCGGCCCGCGCTGGAGCGCGGCGCGATCGTGATCTCCGACCGTTACACGGACTCGTCCGTCGCCTACCAGGGCGCGGGCCGCGATCTGTCGCCGGCCGAGGTCGCCCGCATCTCCCGCTGGGCCACGGATGGGCTGGTGCCGCATCTGACCGTGCTGCTCGACGTCTCCCCGGAGACCGCGCGCGAGCGCTTCACCGAGGCGCCGGACCGGCTGGAGTCCGAGCCGAGCGAGTTCCACCAGCGGGTGCGCGCCGGTTTTCTGGCGCTGGCCGCCGCCGACCCGGCGCGTTACCTCGTCATCGACGCCGGCCAGGACCCGGAGTCGGTCACCACCGCGGCCCGGCACCGGCTCGACCAGATGCTGCCGTTGTCCGAGGCCGAGATCCGCGCCCAGGAGGAGGCGCGGCGGCGTGCCGAGGAGGAGGCGCGCCGACGCGCGGAGGAGGAGCGCAAGCGCCGGGAAGAGGAAGAGCGCTTGGAGCGGGAGCGCAAGGCCGAGGCCGAGCGCCTGGAGCGCGAGCGCCAGGCGGAGCTGGCCCGGCTGCGCGCCGAGGAGGAGGAGCGCAAGCGCCGCGAGGAGGAGGAACGCCTCCGGGCCGAGGAGGCGCGGATCGCGGAGGAGGCCCGCCGCCGCGCCGAGGAGGCCCGCCGGATCGCGGAGGAGGAGCGCCGCCGCCGCGAGGCCGAGGAGCGGCTGCGCCGCGAGGAGGAGGAACGCCGTCGGCGCGAGGCCGAGGAGGAGGCGCGGCTGCGCGCCCAGGCCGAGGAGCGGCGCCGCGAGAAGCAGCGCAAGGCCGAGGAGGCACTGCTGCGCGCGGAGCAGGCGCGGCTGGCGGCGGAGGACAACACCGACACGGTCCAGGTCCCGCTGCCGCCCAACCCCGACAACGAGCAGACCGCGATCATCCCGCGCGGCGAGGGGCCGGAGACGACCGACGACACCCGCCAGCTCCCGCAGCTCAACCCGGACGGCACCGTCGCGGGCGGCTCGCGGGGCCGGCCGGAGTGGGCGGAGGAGACCCCGCTGGACGATGTCCCCACGCTGGCCGACGAGTTGCTCGGCCCGCGGGCGGATGACGACGAGGACGACGGGGGGCGGCGCGGCGGCCGGGGCCGGCGGCGCTGACGCCCTGGTTTCCCTCGCTTCCCCGGCTTTTCCGCGTGCGTTGCCGCGGGCGCCTCGGCGCGCGGACCCGGCGCGTGGGCCTTCGTGCCCGCCGGGTCCGCGCGCTGTCTCGTCTTCGCTGTCAGCGGCGTGCCGCAGAATGAGACAGCGCACTCAGGACGGCGCAGTCAGGGGCGAGAAGGGAGCGGCGATGACCGTCTGGGACGACCTGGTCGGCCAGGACCGGGTGACCAATCAGCTCACCGCTGCGGCGCGCGACGCCCACGCCTACGTCGCGGCCGTGGACAGCGGCGCCGAGCCCGAGCTGGCGGGCTCGGCGATGACCCACGCCTGGCTGTTCACCGGCCCGCCCGGCTCCGGCAGATCCACCGCGGCCCGCGCGTTCGCCGCCGCTCTCCAGTGCGTCAGCCCGGACCTCGCCCTGGGCGGCCCGCCCGGCTGCGGCTTCTGCGACGGCTGCCACACCACGTTCGTCGGCACCCACGCCGATGTCGACGTGATCCGCACCGACCTGCTCACCATCGGCGTCAAGGAGACTCGCGAGCTGGTGCGCAGGGCGCAGCTCTCGCCGGCCGGCGGGCGCTGGCAGGTGATCGTGCTGGAGGACGCCGACCGCCTCACCGAGGGCGCGGGGAACGTTCTGCTGAAGGCCGTCGAGGAGCCAGCCCCCCGCACGGTCTGGCTGCTGTGCGCGCCGTCCACGGAGGACGCGCTGCCGACCATCCGCTCCCGCTGCCGCCACCTGGCGCTGCGCACACCCCCCGTCGCGGACGTCGCCGACGTCCTGGTGCGCCGGGACGGCATCGAGCCGGACGTCGCCCTGACCGCCGCCCGCGCCACCCAGGGTCACATAGGGCGCGCCCGGCGCCTGGCCACCGACGAGGCCGCCCGCGCGCGGCGGGCCGCCGTGCTGAAGCTGCCCGAGCGGCTGACCGACATCGGCGGCTGCCTGCGCGCCGCCCAGGAGCTGGTCGACGCCGCCGCCGCGGACGCCAAGCAGCTCGCCGAGGAGCGGGACGAGAAGGAGACCGAGGAGCTGCGCGCCGCGCTCGGCGCCGCCGAGGGCAAGCGCCTGCCGCGCGGCACCGCGGGCGCGATGAAGGAGCTGGAGGACCGGCAGAAGCGGCGGGCCACCCGCACCCAGCGCGACGCGCTGGACCTGGCCCTCATCGACCTCACCGGCTTCTACCGGGACGTGCTGGCCCGCCAGTTCGGCTCCGCCGTGGCCCTCGCCGGCGGCGAGAGCGCGTCGGCGGTCGAGCGCGTCGCCGCCGCCTCCCGACCGGAGCAGACGCTCCGCAGGATGGAGGCGGTGCTGGACTGCCGGCGCGCCCTCGACCGGAACGTCGCACCGCTGCTGGCCGTGGAGGCGATGACCATGGCGCTGCGCTGAGCGGTTACGCTCCAGAGGACCACACGCACCGCTCAGCACGGGGGATTCATGCGCACCACAGGTCGCCTCACCGTCGCCGCGTTCACGGCGACGGCCCTGCTTCTGACCGCCTGTTCGTCCAACGACCGCCCCGACGAGCGATCGCCCGGCGATTCCGAGAGCGACTCCCCGTCGGCGGCCCCGAGCGCCCCGCCCCTGGAGCCGCTGCCCGAGGAGATCCCGGCCGAGCTCCAGCCGTACTACGACCAGGAGCTGACCTGGGGGCCCTGCGAGGCGTCGGGCTTCCAGTGCGCGACGCTCACCGTTCCGCTCGACTACGAGAACGTCGACCCGGCTCAGGACATCCAGCTCACCGTCACCCGGGCCAGCGCCACCAGCCCCGACCAGCGCATCGGCGGCCTCCTGATGAACCCGGGGGGCCCCGGCGCCTCCGCCGTCGACTTCGCCCAGGGCGCGGCCGAGTACATCTTCCCGCCCGAGGTCCGCGCCCGGTACGACATGGTCGGGCTCGACGCGCGCGGCACCGGCCAGAGCGAGCCGGTGGAGTGCCTGAGCGGCGACGAGATGGACGACTACACGCTCACCGACCGCACCCCCGACTCGGACGCCGAGGTGGACGAACTGCGCGCCGCCTTCGACGAGTTCGCCCAGGGCTGCCAGGAGCGTTCCGGCACCCTCCTGGAGCACATCTCCACCATTGAGTCGGCCCGCGACATGGACGTGCTGCGCGCGGCCCTCGGCGACGAGAAGCTGTACTACGTCGGCTTCTCCTACGGCACCAAGCTCGGCGCCGTCTACGCGGGCCTCTTCCCGCAGCGCACCGGTCGGCTCGTCCTCGACGCCGCGGTGGACCCGCGGCTGTCCACGCTGGAGACCGACCGCGAGCAGGCCGGCGGCTTCGAGACGGCTTTCCGCTCCTACGCCGAGGACTGCGGCACCTCTCGCGCCAACTGCCCCCTGGGCACCGACGGCCCCGACGCCGCCTCCCAGACCCTGCTCGACTTCTTCGCCGAGGTCGACGCCGAGCCCCTGCCCTCCGGCGACCCCGACCGCCCGCTGACGGAGTCCCTCGCGAGCACGGGCGTCGCCTACGCTCTCTACAGCGAAGACCTGTGGCCCAGGCTCACAAACGCCCTCGGGGTGGCGATGCGGGGCGGCGACGGCTCGGCGCTGCTCGACCTCGCCGACGAGTACAACGAGCGCGAGCCCAACGGGGCCTACGGCACCTCCATGTTCGCCTTCCCGGCGATCAGTTGCCTGGACAGCCCCGCGGGCAACGAGGACGCCGACGCGGTCCGTTCGAACCTCGCCTCCTACGAGGAGGCGTCCCCCACCTTCGGCCGCGACTTCGCCTGGGCCACTCTCCTGTGCGCCGCCTGGCCCGTGGAGCCGACCGGCACCCCGATCGACATCGCGGCCCCCGGCGCCACGGACATCGTGGTCATCGGCACCCTCCGCGACCCGGCCACCCCCTACGCCTGGGCCGAGGGCCTGGCCGACCAACTGGAGACGGGCGTCCTGCTCACCTACGACGGCGACGGCCACGGTGCTTATGGCGGCTACAGCGAGTGCATCGACTCCGCGGTGAACACCTACCTCCTGGAAAACATCACCCCGGAGGCGGGCACCACCTGCTAGTGGCCTGCGATGATGACCGCATGCCATGCATCCGCTACCGAACCGCCATATCGGCGCATGCTGAAGGTGACCCCCTCCCCCCGGGGGTCACCGAGCAGGAGCTCACCACCCACCTGACCGCCTGCCCGGACTGCCGCCGCTGGTCCAAACGCCTCCGCGCCCTGCGCCAGGCGACGGACGACCTCCTCCGCATAAGGCGTTCGGGGGCACCCCCCAAACCTGTGTAGACTGACGAGCGCTGCGCCCCACAGGGCGCCAGCGCCTCGCCGCCTTAGCTCAGTCGGCCAGAGCGACGCACTCGTAATGCGTAGGTCAAGGGTTCGATTCCCTTAGGCGGCTCGGACAAGGTCCAGGTCATCTAGCCCATGACCTGGACCTTTGCTGTGTCCGCGAGCTTCTGCCGCTCGGGCGGTGATGGGTGCGGTCCCCGTGCGTGAGCGATGCGTGAGCGGAGCCTCGGCGGTTCCGCTTCTTGCCCTTCCCTTCGAGCCTTTCTTCTATCGGCGCTTCGGCTTGTCGTCCCGCTTCCGACCTGCGCGGGGAACCAACTTGCGCGTCATGGAGGAGGAGGCCGGCGGGGGCGACTTCCTGGAGTCCGCCCGGACCGACCTCCGGCTCATCACCGGCATGCTGGAGAACGGCCGTTACACCGAGGCCATTGCCCGGCGGCTCTACACCCTGGCCGCCGAAGTCTGCTGCCTGCTCGGCTGGATGAGCTCCGACCTCGACGGCGACATCGGCGGGTGAGCTCGGCTTGTCCCTCAGCAGTGGGCCGGTGGTGCTGGTCCCAGCGAGGTAGAGGAAGTCGTCGGCTGCTGCGGCGTGCTGCCCGGCCGTGTTCTCCACCATGAGACACAGCTTCGGAGCGTCAGAGGGCGAGAGCCCTGACAGTCTGTCCGGGTCGTCTCGGCCTTATGCCTCAGCCGAGTTGACGTCGCATGTCACTTCACGGCGTCGTCGATCGCGTCAAGCACGGCCTGCCACGGCAGCTCCCGCCCGGAGGGTGCTTCGCGCGGCTCGTACAGCGGCCAGACGCCGGGACCGTAGACGAGCCGGACATTGGCCTCTCGCAGAGCGGCGATGTGCCGCTTCCAGGCCGGATGACGGGCGTGGGCGGCGTTGACGCGGGGAAAGACGACGACGGGCAGTCCGAGGGTGCCGATGGCCTCTCCCACCTGGGTGAGCACCTGGTTATCCGCGACGCCGACGGCGAGCTTGGCCACCGTGTTCGCACTGGCGGGAGCGACGACATAGCAATCCACCGGCGGATGCGGTCTCGCCTCGCCCGGCAGCCGCGGCTCATCTCGTACCGGCAAGCCCGTCGCCTTCTTCAGGCGGTCAACCTCGCCGATCGCTCGCAACCAGCGCCCCGCCGTCGGCGTGAGGGTCACGGCAACCTGCCATCCGCGCCCCAGTGCCGGTTCCACGAGTCCGGTGCGCAAGGCTTCCACCCCGCCAGCGCCCGTACCTACGACCCCGAGGACTCCCCGCCGCTTCTCTCCGGTCACTGAACCGCCCTGCACCGTTGAGCCATGATGAACACCTCCGATGAGCGCGCACCGCTGGTGACCGGGGACTGCTTGATCACGTCGCGGAGCGTGTCTCGCACCCTTGGATTGTTCCGCGCGAGCTGCGGCGACGTGCGCTCGGCTGCTCGCAACTCCACGAAGGCATCATCTCCCCGGCCGGCGAGCGAGAGAGCGCGAGCGTAGTCGATGCGATAGGACACACCGCGCTCCGGAGGCATGTGGTCCACGTCGATCTGTCCACGGGCCACGACGTACGAGATGTTGTCGAGGTCCAACTCCGCGGACAGCCGGTGTAACACGACGTTCGTCGGCCCGAAGCTGGTCTGCCAGTAGTTCTCGTCGGATCCGAGCTGGTCAGCGAGCGCCTCGGCTCGGTTCAGCAGGCTCGTTGCCGTGGGCCGGTCCTGGTGCCGCGCCGCGGCGATAGCCGCACGCAGGTGGGTCATGCCCAGCAGGCTCAGGGCAGCCGGGTCGCTGTCGTCCACCCGGGCCGACATCCACTTCGCCGTCGTCTCGCCCAGCTCCATCGCGTCGTCGTATCGGCCGTTCGCCAGTAGGGCATGTGTTCCGGAGCGAGCGGCGGACGCCAAGACCAGCGGGTCACCGGATTCGTCAGCGGCCCGCATGGCGCGTTCGGCGGCAAGCCACGAGATGTCGGACTCACCGATCTTGGCCAGGGTCGTGGCGGCGAGGTGGTGCACTCGGGCCGACACAGCCCAGCAGTCACGACGTTCGCCATCAGACCGGGCGGCGCGGTCCTCAAGCTCCATCGCGGTCTGAAGCAGGGCGGGGAGCATCGCAATGACCTTGCCGAGTCGCCCGCCCTGGTAGTCGCTCCACGCCTGCTCCGTGAGCTGAGCTGTTGGACCGGGACTCGGGAGCTGAGCTTCGGGCTCCGGCCCGAACAGCAGCCGGGAGAGACGCCGCGGACTCATCAGCGCGTCACGCACAGCCGGCACATCGTCCTGCTCTCGGTCGTTCTCCATCAGGATGGGTAGCCCGATCAGCTCCCCCAGCGGTACACGGAGCACGCGAGCCAGCTCGGTCAGCATGTCGATGCGCGGCGGCTTGCGCCGACCGGTCTCCACCTTGGCCAGCCAGTCGGTACTGCGACCAACGAGCCCGGCGAGTACCTGCTGGGTGTAGCCCCGACGCCTCCGATGGAAGGCGATCCGCTCGCCGATGGTCAGATGATCTCCGAGACCACGCATCCGTGCCGCCTCCCTCAGTGAAGCGCCTACCCACGATAGTGACGCAGCACGTCAAGAGGTTGCCCTCAGCCGACCACTCGTTGCTGAAGGCCGCTTCGCCAGGCCGCTGCCTGCCAGGGCGGTGAGTTCCAGCGCGTCGCTGATCAGCTGGTCCGCGTGAACTGGGAGAGGAGCCGAGCAGCGGCCGAGTGGTGTGAGCGTGGCGTGAGCGGACGCCCCTGGACAGGACTGTCTCAAGCTGCGCCTGCTGGACGTGATGGCACCTGGAGTTGGACGAAAAGCGGGCAAGCTGGATCGGACTGATTCTTCTGGACGAATATCCTCGCACTCGCAATGCGCAGGTCAAGGGCTCGATTCCCTTAGGCGGCTCTGCGGAGCCCCAGGAAGATAGCATCTGACCTGGGGCTTTGTGGCGTCGGGCCGCTCCCTTGGGGATACCGTATGAGACCGGCATGCCGCGGCGACCAACAGACGTCACCATCCACGACATCACGAGTTGAACCTCAGTAACCAGTCTGAACCACACCTTGAAACAGTTCTGGGATTCGGTGAGTTCCGAAGAGCATCGGAGGTGTCACGTCAGGTGGGGAAGAAGTGACGGATCAGACGCTCGTTGATGTCGTCGATCAGGAACGGAGTGGCGGGGTAGGCCGCGCCTTCGTCCTCGGGTGTGGAGTCCTCGATCGGGCTGTCGCCCTGCCCCGCCGTGCACACCGGATAGTCGGTGCCGGGGCCGCCGGCAAGGATCTTCTGGAAGGTGATCTCGTGGCGCCAGCAGTCGCCGAGGTCGTAGGTGTAGTCCATGGTGCTGCCCTGGTGAGGGAACGCGTCGGCGACGAGCACGGTCTCCTCGTCGTCGGCGTCCAGGTCGCACCAGGCGGGGGCGTAGGTGCGACGGTCGGGCGCCCGGAAGAGATGTAGGTGGTCGTCGTTCCAATCCAGGACGGTCCTGATGACCTCGTGGAGATCGCCGAGGGTGAGGGTGGGACGCACCAGGACCCGGCGCCACGTGCCCCAGCCGGTGAGGGAGATCTTGAGCTGGTACACGCTGGGCTGTGACTGTTCGGCACCGCTGCGCTTCAGATGATCGGCGAGGGCTGCGGCGTCGGGGTGAGAGCTGCCGCGCAGGGCGTTCAGGCGCTCGGGCCCGGTGGCGCCGGGCAGGTCGTGGAATCGTTCGAGCAGGCGTCTCGTGTCGCCGTGGAGCCAGGCCTCGGCGCACTCGTCGACCGCCAGCCAGAGCAGGTCCCGCGGGCTGGCCGCCCCTGGTGTGGGGTCGTTCTGTAGCAACACCAGGCGGGCTGGCGGGCCGAGGACCGGGTGGGCGGCGGCCCGGTGCCAGGGTTCGTCGGAATCGACGGGGAGTGGGGCGGCGAGTTCGAGGGCGAGCCTGCGCCGCGGAGTGCCCGCCCGCTCGGCTTCGGCGAGCAGCCCGCGCAGTGCGGCATCGGGGCCCTGGGCCTCCACCCATGGCCAGATTCTCAGGTAGGGGTCGCGGGGCGGGCGGCGCTCCAGTTCTCCCAGCAGGTCGGCGGTGCTCATCCGCGGTGAGATTCGCGCTGGGCGCAGCTGCTCCAACGCCCAGCTGCCGAGCGGGGTGAGGCCGCGGGTGTCATCGGCCGCTCCCGCGTCGAGGAGGAAGATGTGGAGCCGGTCGACCTCGTGTTCGCCCTGGTTCCGGAGAAAGGAGCCGCGGTAGGACAACGGCCACTCGTCGCCGCGCACCATCTCGTAGATGCGGGCGGTGACGCGGCCCGCGTCCCCCGGATCGTCGGCGGTGGACAGGGCGGACAGCAGAAGGGCGACGCAGGTGGCGTGCTCGTCGTCATCACGCGGTCGTTCCGTGCCCCCGCCGAAGGGGATGGCTGCCGACAGGGCGTCGAGCCAGCGTCGCAGGACGGTCTCCGGCGACAGGTGCGCCCAGTCCGCCTCCGCTGCCGCGCCGCTGCCGCGGCCGCCGGCGCAGCTCACGAACCCGGCCGCGCGGGCGAAGCGCCATGCCACGCCGAGTTCGGGAATGTCGGCGACGCGGCGCACACGGCGTGGGGCGGGTATGCCCAGTGCGGCGGCGGCAGCGGGAGCGTCGGAGGGTTTTGGCATACCGGCCGGGGTCACGGCCCGTCCCGGGCCGAGCCAGGTGGCGAGTGTCCGCGCGCTCGTGGCCAGTCGGCAGGAGCGGGCGGCTTCGGCGAGTCTCGGGAATGTGGGGGCCGGTGCGTTCACCGTGGCATGCTACTGGCCCCCTACAGCTCGCACGTCTTCGCGGGATTTCGCAGGTCGCCTGAGATGTTGGCTGCGGCAGCCCTCCGTGTTCGGTCTCGGCAACGCCGGACCGGGGCAGCTGCCGCCGGGCTCCGGATCCGATCGGGAAGTGATCGACTACGACCGTCTGATCTTCATGATCGGGTGGCCCGCAAAGTGCGGGCCCAGCGGGCGTCGGGTGGCTCCCGCCTGATCAGGCCGAGCCATGAGTCGCCGTCAGCCACGCCAGGTCTGCCGCGGCCTTGTCCCGCGCGTTCGCGGCGCGCGTGAACTACTCGGCGGTCTTGGTCGGCACCAGGGTGTACGGGCGGCCCCGCCGCCGCGTGACGTGACGCACCGGCAGCTCGGCCGTGTCGATGCGGGAGTGCACATTCCGGCGTCCGCCCTTTGCGAGCGGTGTTTCCGACAGGGTCAACGAGATCCACTCGGGCAACGAGTTTGGGAGCCACCCCGGTTGGCGTACTCCCGAGGACTACGTGCGGCCTGACCTGCCCACTCGCCCCTGTAGCTGCCGCTTTTGGCCCGAGCCACTGGCTCCCGTTCCCGTTGCCGGAGTGGCTCCGAAACGACCTGCTGAAAACAGTCGACAGTCATTGGCCGGAATGTCCACGACGTGTGCCGTGACGGGACCTTGCCGGACCGGTCTGTGCCGGCCACCCTCGCTGGGGCTTCGGCTGCCGAAGAGGGCGGCGCCGTTCAGGGACGGGCGGCGCCGCCGCGAGGCGGGCCGTCGCCGTACAGGGCGGCGAGGTCGACGAGGAGGACGTCGGGGCGCTCTTCGGCTTGGGCTTCGAGGTCCGGCCAGAAGCCGTTGAGGGAGTACAGGGCGAGGACGGCGTCGTCGGCCTTGTGGCCCTGGGCGGTGAGCAGTTGGCGGATGCGTTCGAGGCGTTGCAGGTCGGTGAGGGAGCGAGGGGTGGCGGTGGCCTTTGCTTCCCCGATCAGGGTGATGGCGCGGCGGGGTTTGCGGGGGATCTCGCCGGGTGCGAGGGCGAGGACGTCGACCTCGTGCTGGGTGCGAGTGCCGGGGTCGGGGACCTCGGTGGAGCCGGTGTGTCCGATGGGCAGGTGCGGCAGGTCGAGGGGGAGGTGGGAGGCTGTGTAGGCGCGGGCGAGGTCCTCGAAGTGCGGGCCGATGACCTTCGAGTGAAAGGCGTGTGCGGCGGCCTGCCAGGCCCGGACGGGGTGGCCGAGGTCGATGAGCGGGGCCTGGGGAAGGGTGACGATCTGGTTGAAGCGGATCACCGGGTCGGGCAGGGTGATGATCGGGTTGCGCTGCTTGAGCAGGTCCTGGGCACGGCGGACGTAGCCGGCCGATTCCAGGACTTCCAAAGGGTGGGTGGTGGCGGCGCGGTCGCGGCCAAGTGCGGCGCCGATGACGGTGGGGGTGGTGGCTCCGTCGGCGATCGCGGTGAGCAGTTCGTAGTAGGTCGTGCGTTGCCTGATGCGCGGGTCCTCACGCAGGAGGTATTCGGTTTCGACGCGGGAGTAGGTGGCGCGGTCGGGGGAGAGCAGGACGCGGGTGACCCAGGCGGGGAAGTCGTCGGGGCTCTGGGGCGGGTCGGTGTCGGTGAGGCGGGCGTAGCCGGGGGCGCCGCCGAGGACGGCGTGGACGAGGAAGGAGGCATGGGCGTCGCCGATGCCCCAGAAGGCGCGGGCCTCGCGGTAGTCGAACGCCGGCAACCGCATGTCGATCAGAGCTCGGCCGCGCAGGGGTTTCTGACCGGAGAGCAACTCGTGCATGACGGAGAGGGCGGAGCCGCACAGGACGAGTGCGCCGCGCGGGGCGTCGGCCGTGCCGAACTGCCCCCCGTCGTAGATGCGCTGGAGCAGTCCGGGGATCTCCGGGGAGTGCTGCAGCAGGTAGGGGAACTCGTCGAGGACGACCAGGGGGGTGTGGCCCGGCCGGTCGGCGGCGCGCAAGGCTGTGCGCAGCAACTCGTCCCAGTCGTCGAGACGGAATGCGTCGGCGGGCAGGCGGCTGTACTCGGCGATGGCCCGGGCGAAGCGGGCCTTTGCCGCATGGGTGCCGTCCTCCTGGACGGCTGTGATGTACATGCCGCCCACGGCTTCGGTGAGGGCCTGCAGCAGGAACGACTTGCCGTGTCGGCGCCGCCCCGACACGACGGCGATCCGGAGCGCGTCGCCGGTGCGGGCGGCGAACTCGGCCAGCGTGGCCCACTCGCGGTCTCGGTGGAGCAGGCGTTCGGGTTTGGGGGGGATCTGCATGGGGCTCCGTATTCATTACCACTTGACAACCTAATTAGGTATCGAGCCAACATACCTAATTAGGCATGATTGCACATCGTAAAAGGTCTGGTGTGTTACGTCGCGCTGACCAGTGGCCACGGGCCCGCGAGGCGCCGGCACTCGGCGAGAATCACCTGCTCGTTCTCCAGGTGCGCGGCCAGGCTGCCGACGTACGGGGACAACTGCGGGACGCGGAGCACCACGGCGGAGCGGCCGCTGCCTGCCCGGGCCGTGAGTTCCAGCGCGTCGCTGATCAGCCGGTCCGCGTGAACGGGGCGAGGAGCCGAGCAGCGGCCCAATGGCGTGAGCGTGGCGTGAGCGGACTCCTCTGGACGGGCCGAGGCACTGGCCGAGGCCGACTTCTACGGGATCGGGGGCAGGCGCCGACCGCGGGCGGTCAGGGTGACGGCCATGTCGATGTCGAACATCCGGACGGGGAGGTTGGCGTTCGCTGAGCGATCCGTCAGCCTGCCGCTCACCAGCGCCAGGGAACACCGGGGGGAGGGGAGCAGGCCGCCGGAGACATGAGGTTTTGGCGAATACCCCAACGTTCTTCGCATCGGAACCCGACCGCCGTGTCTTCTGAGAGACTGAGGCTCATGTCCCAGAACGTCGAGCCTCAGCCGTTTGCTTACTTGCAGGCGCCGAATGCGGCGCTCTACGCCCAGGTCCTGGGCGTCTTCGCGCAGGCCCGGGAGCGTTTCATCGTCCATCTGCGCCCCGAGGACGTCGTTGCCGACCTTCGGACCGGCCCCGGCGCGGATGCGGTCAGCAGTGCGCTGGAGCAGCTCGTCGACTGGGGCAATCTCCGCGCGGACGCCGACACCGGCCGGGTGACGTCGGTGGAGGACTTCCACCGGGCACGCTACCTGTACCAGCTCACCCGCCACGGCCAGGCCGCGCTGCGGGCAGTCGCGCTGTATGACCAGGCCCTGGGGCAACGCGGTCAACTGCAGTCGGTCGCCTTGGCGGACATCGCCGAGCAGTTGGCCTCCATGCTGGTACTCGCCCAGCAGGACCGTCCCGATCCGGCCAAGGCCCACCTGGTGCTGCTGACCCTCGCGGACCGGTTCGGCAGCCTGGCGGACAACGCCCAGGCGTTCATGGCCTCGTTGCGGCGCACGATCGACTTCGAGGACGGCGACGAAGAGGCGTTCATCGCGTACAAGGACCGGCTGGTGGAGTACATCGAGCGCTTCATCGCCGATCTGGCCAGCCGTGGTGCCCAGATCGCGGACCTGCTCGTCCGCGTGGGCGAAGCCGGTGTGGAGCGGCTGCTGACCGCCGCGGCGCAGCGCGAGGCCGGGGACGCGGTGCCCGGGGATGGTCAGGACGCGCAGGACGCGGCGCGGGCCCAACGGGAGGCAACGGCCGCGGCGCGGGCAGCGTGGGAGAACCGTTGGCGGGGCCTGTGCGACTGGTTCCTCAGCCGGTCCAGCCGACAGCCCTCCCAGGCGAAGCTGCTGCGTGGCGCGGCCGTCAGCGCCATCACCAGCCTGGTCAACACGGTTGCCGCTCTCAACGAACGGCGCGGTGGCCGGTCGGACCGCTCGGCCGACTTCCGGGCGCTGGCCCGGTTCTTCGCGCAGGCTCCCGACGACGATGCCGCCCACCGGCTTTGGCGGGCCGCCTTCGCCCTCACCCCGGCCCGGCATCTCACGGTCGACGCCGCCACCGAGGCGGCCTGGCAGGACGCGGATCTGACGGTCACGACGCCCTGGACGCAGGCCCCGCCGGTTGAGATCAGTCCCCGGCTGCGGGAGACAGGCTCTTACGAGCGCCGCGGGCAGCCCAACCGGGTCGCGGACCGTTCGGCGGCGCGGCGGGTGCTGGCCGAGCAGGCCGAACTGGAGGCCGTTCAGACCGCCGCCGCCCGGTCTCGCCTCGCCACCGACGGCCCGGTTCCGCTCTCCCGACTGGCCGGCCCCGACGGGCTCGACCCTCAGGCCTTCCGGTTGTTTCTCACGGTGCTCGGCGATGCGCTGTCGGCCCGGGGGCCCGGCGAGAGCGAGTCCTCGGCGACCACCGGAGACGGCACCATGGAGGTCCGGTTGAAGCTGGTGGCCCCGGACACGGTGATCCGGATCCCCACCGCGGACGGTGTGCTCTCCGGCCCCGAGCACCTCCTTGAGATCATCGACCTCGTCGCGGCGGCGGAAACGTCGACGCCAGACAGGGCCGGGACCGCGGCGCGGGGGGCGTGATGAGCTCCGGTGCCGCCGCCACCGCGGACATCCTGGCCGAGCGCCGCCGAGCGGCTCGCGCGCTGCTGGCCGCGCCCCTGCTGACCAGCCGCAGCGAGGACTTCCGGCTGGTCCGCAGACACGTGGGCGAGCTCGCCGCCTGGTTCACCCAGGAGACCGGCTGGCGACTGGTGGTCGACGCCGAGACGGCCCGGCTGTACAAGACGCCCGCCCGGCTGGACGACGCCACCCGGCCGGCCCGGGCCCCGCGCACCCGTGTGCCGTTCACCCGCCGCCGCTATGTGCTGCTCTGCCTGGCACTGGCGACACTGGAGCGGGCCGACGCGCAGATCACCCTCGGCCGGCTCGCCGAGGGCGTGCTGACCGGGGCGGGCGACCCGGTGCTGGCCGAGGCCGGGATCGAGTTCCGGATGGACCGCCGGGACGAACGTTCCGACCTGGTGGCCGCCGTCCGCCTGCTGCTGGAGTGGGGCGTACTGCACCGGGTGGCGGGTGATGAGGAGGCGTACCTGTCGGAGGTGTCCAACGACGTGCTCTACGACGTGCGCCGGCGCGTCCTGGCCGCACTGCTGGCGGCCACCCGCGGTCCGTCCACCGTGGCGGCCGCCGCCCCGGACCGGCTGCTCGCCGCCCTCACCGCCGACGTCACCCCGGACACCGAGGAGTCCAGGCTCCGCGCACTGCGTCACCGGCTCACCCGCAGGCTGCTGGACGACCCGGTGGTGTACTACGCCGAGCTGCCCGAGGACGAACGCGTTTACCTCATCTCCCAACGGCATGCGATCACGCGCCGCATCACCGAACTGACGGGCCTGGTGGCGGAAGCGCGCGCCGAAGGGATCGCCATGGTCGACCCGGACGACGAGCTGACCGATCTCCGAATGCCCGAACAAGGCACCGACGGCCATGCCACCTTGCTGATCGCCGCCCATCTGGCGACCGTCGGCGGACCCCGGACAGAGGGCCAGCTCCTCGTACTGATACGGCAGTTGGCCGAGAAGTACCGCTCGTACTGGCGCAAGGCCGCCGCCGAACCGGCCGCCGCCGCCGAGCTGCTGGCCCAGGCCCTCGACCGGCTGGCCGCCCTCGATCTCGTCACCCGGGACGGGGAGACCGTCACCGCCAAACCGGCCCTGGTCCGCTACGCCCTGGCCGCCCCGACCATCCGAAAGGCCCGCTCCCGAGCATGACCTCCGTGCCGCCCACACCCCTGCCGGAGCCCACCCGAAGCCGCTGGCAGCCGCTGCGCGCCGGACTCGTCGACATCTTTTACTACGATGCCGAGGAGTTCCATTTCCACGACGGACGGCTACTGCTGCGCGGTAACAACGGCACCGGAAAGTCGAAGGTACTCGCGCTCACCCTGCCGTTCCTGCTCGACGGCGAGCTGGCGGCCCACCGCGTCGAGCCGGATGGCGACCGTGCCAAGCGGATGGAATGGAATCTGCTGCTCGGCGGCAGGCATCCGCATGACGAACGCACCGGCTACACCTGGCTCGAGTTCGGACGGACCACGGAGGACGGCCGGCCGCAGTACCGGACCATCGGCTGCGGCCTGAAGGCGGTCAAGGGCCGGGGCATCGCCAAACACTGGTTCTTCACCACCAGCCTGCGCGTCGGCCCCGACCTGCCACTGCTCTCGGCCACCCGCGTCCCGTACACCCGGGAACGGCTGCGCGACGCGCTGGAGGGCCATGGCCTGGTCCACGACACCGCCTCCGAGTACCGCAGGGCCGTGGACGAGCAGCTTTTCGGACTTGGCCGGGAACGTTACGAGGCGCTGGTCAACCTGCTGATCCAGCTGCGTCAGCCGCAGCTGTCGAAGAAGCCCGACGAGAGACTGCTGTCGAAAGCGCTGACCGAGTCGCTGCCGCCGCTCGACCCGAGCCTGATCGGCGAAGTCGCCGAGGCGTTCCGCGGCCTTGACGAGGAGCGACACGCCCTCGAAGCGCTGGCCGAGGCGTCCGGCGCCGCTGCCGGCTTCCTCGCCCACTACCGCCGCTACGCCCGGATCGCGGCCAAACGGCAGGCCGGCGTCCTGCGCCTGGCGCACAGCCGGTATGAGCACCTGGGCCGTGACCTCGGCGAAGCCGAGAACGAACACGCCGCCGCCGAAGAGCGGCTGGCACGGGCCGAGGTGCGCCTGGAAGAGCTGGAAAGCGCCCGGAGAACACTGAGCGCCACCCGGGAGGCGCTGAACCGCAGCCCCGAGATGGACGCGGCCCGAGGGCTGGAACAGGCCGGCCGGACCGCCGAGGCGCTGCGCGCGATCGCGGACGACCGTGCCGTCGCGGTCCGGACCGCCCGGCGCCTGGCCGACGACTGGCAGCGCCGAGCCAGCACCGCGCACGCCCAGACGGAAGCCGACCGGACCGGGTTCGCCGAGGCGGACCAGGCGGCCCGGCAGGCCGCCGGCACGGCCGGCCTGGACCACGCCCCGGTGGCCGCGACGCTGGAGCGCGACCAGCCCCCGTTCCAGGAAACGCGCCGCGTCGGCGAGCGGGCCGCCGGCCTCCGCCGCCAGGCAGTCAGCGGTCTGGGCGCACTGCTCGGCGCGGCCGAGCAGGCGCAGGTGCGGGCCCGTTCCGCGCAGGCCGAGGCCGCCCGGCGGGCCTCCGACCTGGAGGCGGCGCTGGAGCGCTCCGCCGAGGCCGGACAGGCGGTCGCCGCGCGGGGCGGGGAACTGGTCGCGGCCTGGCGCGCCTGGGCGGCCGCCACGGTCGAGCTGCGCCTGTCCGACCCCGACCAGGCCCTCGCGGCCCTCGAAGCCTGGACCGACACCCTGGCCGGCCCCAACCCCGCCACCGAAGCCGTCGCCGCCGGGTACCGCGCCGCGGCGGAGGCGCTGACTCGCCGGGAGACCGGGCTCGACGCCGAGGCCGCCGCCGCCCGGAGCGAACTCACCGCCGTGAAAGAGGAGATCGACCGGCTGGAGTCCGGCGGCCACGACGCCCCACCGCCGCCGCACACACGTGATCCTCACGCCCGGGCCAAACGCGCCGGCGTACCGCTGTGGCGGGCAGTGGACTTCCACGACGCCGTACCGGCCTCGGACCGCGCCGGCATCGAGGCGGCACTCGAAGCCGCCGGACTGCTCGACGCCTGGCTCACCCCGGACGGCACACTGCTCGACGCCACCACCTACGACGCGGTGCTGCTGCCCGGCGCCGCGGCCCCCGGGCCGGGGCTGGCCGCCGCGCTGCGCCCGGCCGTGGACCGGGCGAATCCCCGGGCCGCCGCGCTGGGCGACGAGGCCGTCCGGACCGTTCTGGCCGCGATCGGTCTCGGCGAGAGCCCGCACCACACCTGGGTGGCCACCGACGGCCGTTACCGGATCGGCGCCCTGACCGGACGCTGGGGCAAGCCGGCCGCCCACTTCATCGGCGAGGGCGCCCGAGAGGCCGCGCGGCGCGCTCGGCTCGCCGCACTGGCCGCCCAGCGCGATGAACTCCTCAGCGTGCTCGGCCAGTTGAATCGCGAGCTCGACGCTGTCCGGGAACGAGCGGCGGCGCTGACCGCCGAACAGCGCGCCGAACCCTCCGACGGAGCACTGCGCGAGGCCCACGCCCGCCTGAGCCACGAGGCCGAGACGACCCGCCGCCTCGGCGACCGCCGAGCCGAGGCGGAGCGGGACGCCGCCGACCGGCGGCAGGACTTCGAGAAGGCCCAGCAGGAGGCCCAGGAGTACGCCTCCGACACCGGCCTGCCAACCCGCCCTGATCAGCTGGACCAGATCCGCGACGCGATCTCCGGCTACGCCACCGCCCTCGCCGCGCTCCTTCCGGCCGCCGCCGCCCGGGCACGGTCGGCAGCCCTCGCGGCCGAAGCCGACGCCGAGGCTCAAACGGCCGCCTCGGCGCTCGCCGAGGCCGAGGACGCCGCCGGCGAAGCCCGCCGGACCGCCGACGCGCAGGCCGAGCATCACCGGGTGCTGGTGGAGACCGTCGGGGCGAGCGTTGAGGAGCTCTTCCGGCGGCTGGCCGAGACCGACGCCGCGATGGCGGAGCGCGATGCGGCGGAGAAGTCGACGAGGCGGGCCCGCGACGCCGCGATGACCGCCCGCGGCGAGGCCGAGGGACGTCGCCATGAGATCCGGGTCCGGATCGCGGAGGCGGTCGCCGAACGCGACCGCGCGGTGACCGCCCTGCGTTCGTTCGCGGCCACCGGCCTGCTCACCGCCGCGCTGCCGGGGCTGACCGTGCCGCCGCCGGACGAGCCCTGGGCACCGACGCCGGCCGTGGCCCTAGCCCGTACCGTGAATCAGGAGCTCGACGACACCGACGACTCGGACCGCCGCTGGGAGCTGATCCAGCAGCGCATCTCCGCCGAGCACAAGGTGCTCACCGATGCCCTCGGCCGCCACGGGCACTCGGTCGGCATGACTCTGCACGACGGCATCATGATCGTCGACGTGGTCTTCCAGGGCCGGACCCACGACGTGCCGGCTCTCGCCGACTCGCTGCGCGAGGAGGTCGAACAGCGCGGCCGGCTGCTCTCCGCGAAGGAACGCGAGCTGCTGGAGAACCATCTGGTCGGCGAGGTGGCCGGGGCGCTCCAGGAACTCATCGCCGGAGCCGAGGAGCAGGTGGCGGCGATGAACCGGGACCTGGCCGCCCGGCCCACCTCGACCGGTATGACCCTGCGCCTGCGATGGGTGCCCGCCAAGGAGTCGCCGCCCGGTCTGGAGGCGGTCCGGACCAGGTTGCTGCGGCAGTCCTCGGACGCCTGGCGGCCCGCCGACCGCGCGCAGGTCGGGGAGTTTCTCCAGGCCAGGATCGCCCAGGAACGGGAAGAGCACCCCGGTGACTCCTGGGCCGACCAGCTGACCCGTGCTCTGGACTACCGCACCTGGCACGCCTTCACGATCCAGCGCCGGCAGGACGGCCAGTGGAAGCCGGCCACCGGTCCCGCATCCGGCGGTGAACGAGTGCTCGCCGCCTCCGTTCCCCTGTTCGCGGCGGCGTCCTCGCACTACTCGTCCGGCAGCCCGCACGCCCCGCGGCTGATCGCGCTCGATGAGGCGTTCGCCGGCGTCGACGACGACTCCCGGGCCAAGTGCCTCGGCTTGCTGGCCGCGTTCGACCTCGATGTCGTGATGACCAGCGAGCGGGAGTGGGCGTGCTATCCGACCGTACCGGGGGTCGGCATCGCCCAGTTGAGCCGGCGCGAGGGAATCGACGCCGTGCTCGTCACGCCCTGGCGCTGGGACGGCAGCACCCGCACCAGGGAGCAGCGCCCCCTCCCGTACGTTCCCGCGCAGGCGGCCGCCGCTGTCCCGGCGCAGCCGAGTCTCGCGGACGCCGAGTAAGCCGGTGCCGGAGACGGAGACGGAGACGGAGACGGCCGACGTTCCCCGGTTGCGCCGCCTGCTCGGTGGACCGGAGACCGCCTGGCTGCTGGCGCGGGTCCGCGACCGGCTGGCCTCCGGCCGGGCCCTGGACACCACTGCGACGCTCAAGGCCGCCACCGCCGAACAGCGCCGCGCGGTCGAGTTGTTGCTCGGCCGACGGCTGCGCTCGGGCGCATCGCTCACGGTGTCACTGACCGAGGTCGACCGCGTGCTGCGCGAGTCGCTGGCCTGTCCGGACGGCCTCGCGGCGGCAGTGGTGATACTGACCGGCCCGGTGACCGACCGGCGCGCCCGGACCGCCGCTGCCGAGGCCGCCTGGCAACGCGCGCTGGCCGAATTCGACGTTCCAGCCGTCACCGGACGGGCCGAACTCGCCCCTTGGCGGGCCGGACTGCGGGCTACCGGACTCCTCAAACGTCTCTCCGGAGGCGACCCGGTCGCGGCCCGGCAGCTGGCCACCGACGCGGTACGGGTGATCTCCCGGCTCCCGGCCTCCGGCCTCACCCTCCCGGTCCTCGCGGCCCGCACGCTGGGCGACGCCCACGCGCTCGACGAGGGCCGCCCGCTGGCCACGCTCGTCCACTCCGCCGTCCGGGTCCTCGCCGCGTTGCCCGACGACACGCCGTCCGGCGCGGAAGGCCGCCGCGCGGCGTGGGCGTCCGTCGGGGTGGCGCTTGACGAGCTGTCCTCGCGTGTCCTGGTCCTGGGCCTGCCCGGTTCCACCCGCGGCACGACCGGCCGCATCCTCGCCGCGGCCCGGGAAGGCGGCGAGCCCTTGCTGCTGACGCTCCGTCAGCTCATCAGGGAGCCACCGGAACTCGGGGCGGACGGACGGCGGATCAGGGTTTGCGAGAACCCGGCTGTGCTGGCTGCCGCCGCCGACGACCTGGGCCCCGACTGCCCGCCCCTGGTATGCGTCGAGGGCAACCTGTCCCTCGCCGCCCGGGCCCTGCTCTCCCGACTCGCCGACCGGGGCTGTCCGATCGCCTACCATGGCGACTTCGACTGGGGCGGCATCCGGATCGCCACCCACGTACTGCGCCTCCCTCGCGCCGCACCGTGGCGCTACGACGCGCCCTCCTACGAATCCGCCGTGGAAAGCGGCCTCGGCAGCCGCCTCGACACCGGCAGCCCGGCTCCTACCCCCTGGGACCCGCCACTTGCCGCTGCCATGGCCGAGCACGGCGTCCGTGTTGAGGAGGAGCACCTGCTGGAAGATCTCCTCGCCGACCTTCGGCGCGGGTGACCCGCGGGCCTGCTGGGCGTGGCGGTGTTCAGGCCAGCATGTCCGCCACGTCTTCCGCCTGCTTCAGCACACGCTCGATCGCCGAAGGCTGCCTGTCCGGCGGATAGCCGTATTCGCGCAGCAGTCTGAGCACTCGGGCCATGATCCGGTCACGCGCCTGTTCCTTGATCTCCCAGTCGACCGTGACGTCGTTGCGGATCTGCTCGTACAGCTCGTGTGCGATCTTCGCCAGAAGAGTGTCCTCCATGTGCTCGACGGCCGACGGGTCGGCGGCCAAGGCATCGTAGAAGGCGAGTTCGTCCTCCGTGATGCCGAGGTCTCTTGCCCGGCCCCGGTCCGCGGATACCTCTTTCGCCAGTGCCACCAGGAACTTCATGAACTCCGCCGCGGTCAGCCGACATCAGGTCCACCGCAGCGTCACGGCCTTGACAGGCGGGGATCCGTCCGGCCGAGGGGTGGCTTCGCCCGTCAGGCCACTGCCCAGATCTCGGGGGCGGTGACCGGGAACGCTGCCTCCAGGAATGCCGCCGTGGCCGGGTCGGGGATCGTCATGTCCGGCCAGATGTCGGTCAGTTCCTTGGGGGTCCGGTGGCCGAGGAGCATCTGGAGGAGCGCTCCGGGCGGGATCCTGGCGTCCGTCTGCGCCGTGCCGCGTGGCTCCGACTGGGCCGTGGCCGGGGCGCCCGCGGTGAAGTGCAGGCGGATGACCTCGTGGTAGGTGTCGATCGTCATCGTGTCGCCGGGACAGCGCAGGCCGAGGTCGCGCCAGCGGCGGGCGAGGGCCGGGAGCACGTGGTTGAGCAGGGTGGCGGGGGACTCGGTTCTGGCGTACCAGGCGCGGGGGCGCCGGGGGGTGCCGGGGGGTGCGTGGCGGGCGAGGGGGTGGGAGGCGGGGAGCAGCAGCCACAGTGGGGCGTTCGCTTCCGCGAGGTGGCGCAGGAGGGCGGGTGCGATGCGCGGCCAGGCGTCGGGATCCGCGTACGCGGCGGCGAGGACGGGCAGTGTGCCGTCGGACGAGGGCCGCCGGCCGTGGACGACGTAGCCGTTCACCTCTCCCGAGGGGTCGACGAGTGCCTTGACCGTGCGGCGGGCCAGGGAGTCGGGGCGGTGTCCGGATATCTCGTGGAGCCAGGCGCGTTCGTCGCGGGGGCAGGTCAGGGCGTCCCGGCCGGCCCGCACGCGGTCGACGCGTGCGAGCGCGGGGGCGTCCGCAGGTGTGGCGGGGCGGATCAACGGGCCCGGAGCCTCCGGGAGTTCGCGGATCCCGGCCAGGGGAACGTCCGGCGCGCCGCCGACGTGCAGCGCGTACTCGTAGCCGAAGCGGCGGTAGAAGTACGGGATTCCCTCGATCACCTGCAACGCCGTCCCGTCGGCCGAGCAGCGGGTGTGCAGGGCGTGGAGCAGACGGCCGGCCAACTGCCGGCCGCGGTGGGCGGGATCGGTGCCCACCAGCTCGACCTGTGACACGGGCAGTCGGACGCCGCCGAAGGTCCATTCCTGGCGGATCGCGACCAGGGTGGCCACGATGCCGTCTCCGCCGGTGTGTTCGGCGACGAGGAAGTCGGCGGGGCGCACGGAGGGATGGTTGTCGAAGAGGTCGCGCGTCCAGGGCCCGATGCCGGTGTGGGGGTGAACGGCGTCGTTGAGCGCCGCGCACCGGTCGGCGTCGGCCGGGCGTCCCGGGCGGATGGTGTAGGCGGTCGCGCCGTCGTCTCGCACGTACTGCTCCTGCTTCACTGGTGTTGTTTGCAAATTAATATGCGACAACACTTGTGCGTCAGGTCGCCTTCGCCGTCTCCGCGCGGGACAGGGCCACGTCCAGGACCACCAGGAGCGCGTCGCGGACCGAGCTGGTCTTCCGGGCGTCGAAGACGACCAGGGGGGTGTGCTCGGCGATGTCCAGGGCCCAGCGGACCTCGTCCAGGTCGTGTGCCACCTGGCCGTCGAACGCGTTGACCGCCACCGCGAAGGGGACTTCCCTGTGCTCGAAGTAGTCCACCGCCGCGTAGCAGTCGTCCAGGCGGCGGGTGTCCACGATCACCAGGCCGCCGATGGCGCCCTCGACGATGTCGTCCCACATGAAGCCGAAGCGGTCCTGGCCCGGGGTGCCGAACAGGTACAGCTTCAGCGTCGGGTCGATCGTGATGCAGCCGAAGTCCATGGCGACCGTGGTGGTGGCCTTGCCGGGCGTGTGGGTGAGGTCGTCCACGCCCGCCGCGACCTCGGTGATCGCGGCTTCCGTCGTGAGCGGGCGGATCTCGGAGATCGAGCCCACGGCCGTGGTCTTGCCGACTCCGAAGCCGCCGGCGATGACCATCTTGACCGGCAGCGGCGGCTGTTCAGGTGCCCCCTGAGTCGGAGACGGCGCGGAGACCATCGATAACCCTTCGCAGTACGGAGATGTCTTGGACTGTTCCGGCGTCGGGCCGGTGGACCGCCAGGTGGCCGGCGGCGCACAGGTCCTCGGCGAGGACGCGCACCACGTTCAGGTGCAGCCGCAGCCCGGCGGCCAGTTCGGCCACCGACTGCGGCCGGCGGCAGGCGGCGACGATGTCGTGCTGTTCGAACGTGAGCGAGTGCAGGACGGCGAGCCCGGCCGATGTCGATACGACCTGGGTCTCCAGCGGGAGCGGTGGCCCGGTGTTCCCGCCGGACACCCGGCCGGCGGTCAGCAGGAACGGCCGGATCGCCGGGGCGCGGCCGGCCGGTTCCTCGGCCATCAGCCGGCCGGCGTCGCGCCGACGCTCTTCTTCAGCTCGAGCACGAGCTGGGGCGTGAGCGCGGCCCCGGCGCGGTTGGCGAAGAGGGTCATCTCGTAGGCGATGTTGCCCAGCTTCGCCTCCTTGGTGGCCACCACGCCCAGGACGGCGCCGCAGCCGATGGCCGACACCAGGATGTGGCCGCCCTCCAGGTCGATGATGACCTTGTTGAGGCTGCCCAGGCCGTAGTTGCCCGAGGCGCCCGCGGCGAGACTGGTGAGGCCGGACACGATCGCGGCGAGCCGTTCGGACTCGCCCTTGTCGCGCGGCTGGGAAACGGCGATCAGCAGGCCGTCGGACGAGACGGCGATCGCGTCGACCACCCCTGCGGTCTCGGTCGCGAACCGGTCGAGCAACCAGGTGAAATCGGCCGCGGCCGCTCGCAGATCGGTCGGCTCCGCAAGCTCGGGAGAATTGTCACCCGTTGAAGTGGTCACTGCCCGACTCCTTTTGTTCCAGGGGTGGTGATGGCGCGTCCTCCGGCAGGGGGAGGGCGCTGTCCTGCTCCGCCCTGCGTACGGCGGATTCGAACTCGTCGAGTTCGTGGCGGACCGCGTCGGCGTCAACGGCGGGGCGCACGGGCGGCGTTGCCCGGTCGGCCGGTACGGAGGTCTTGGCGAGCGTCGCGCCCCGCACCCGCCGCTTCAGGGGTCGGGGGCCCTCGGGCGCCGACGGCCGGCCGGGGGCGGCGGCCGGCCGGGGGGCGGGCGCGAGCGCCGGGGTGGGCCGCGGCGCGGACGCGGCGGCGGCCAGGGCCGGGGCCGGAGCCGGCGCGGGGTCCCCGGCCCCCTCGTCCAGCAGGAGTCCGGCCGGGATCCAGACGGTGCCGGTGACGCCGCCGCCCGGCGTGCGGCCGAGCGTGACCCGCACGCCCCAGCGCCGGGCAAGGGTGCCGACCACGAACAGGCCGAGCACCTTGGTCGGCACGAGGTCGAGCCGTTCGCGGCGGACCAGCCGGGCGTTCTCCTCGGCGAGGCGTTCACCGGTCATGCCGAGGCCGTGGTCGATGACCTCGACCAGGGCGCCGCCGTCCGCGGTGACGTCGGTGCCCGGCCGCACGACCACCTCGACGGGCGTGTTGGACGGTGAGAACGAGGCGGCGTTCTCCAGGAGTTCGGCGAGCATCAGCGTCAGGTCGCCGATGATGTCCGGCGCGACGGTGATCTCCGTCTCGGACCGCAGGGACACCCGCTGGTAGCCCTCGATCTGGCTGAGGGCCGCGCGGATGACGTTGGCCAGGGTGGTCGGCCGGGCCTCGACGCCGGTCTCGCGCGTTCCGGCGAGCAGCATCAGACTGTCGGCGTTGCGCTGGAGGCGGACGGCGATGTGGTCGATGCGGTAGAGCCGTTCCAGGACGTCGGCGTCGGTCTCCTCGCGTTCGACGGCGTCGATAAGCGTGAGCTGGCGGGTCACCAGGTTGCTGACGCGGTGCCCGACGTTGCCGAACATCTCGGCGACGTTGCGGCGGCTCGTCACCTGGCGTTCCAGCAGCGCGGCGGCGGTCACCTGCACCTGGTTGAACGCCTCGGCCAGCCTGCCGATGTCGTCGCGGACCGGGACGGGGATCGGCCGGGGCCGCAGCGGCGTGGTGTCGTCGGAGTCGTCGTCCGCGACGCGGGCCAGTTCCTCACCGGCCACGTCGACGACCTGCTGGGCGGCGTCGGTCAGGGCGGCCAAGGGGCGGACGACCGAGCGGCGGGCGAGGACGGTGAACGTGAGCCAGGCGGCGAAGAGGAGCAGGGTCAGCGCGATCAGCAGCAGCGCCTGGCGCAGGGCGGTCGCGGAGGCGTCGTCGGCCCGGGCGGCGATGTCCTCGGTCAGGGTCCGGGTGATCTCCAGGCGGCTGTCGGCCTGTTCCGCCCCGGCGGCGATCGTTCCGCGCAACTCCTCCGCCGTCTGGGCCTGGAGGGAGCTGGGGTCGACCTGGAGTTCCGCGAACCGCGCCTCGATCCCGTTCTCTTCGGCGCCGCGCTCGATGCCGCTGAACGTCAGGATCTGGTCCCGGCTGGCGATCCGGTCGAACCGCTCCGCCTGGCGGTCGAACAACTCGTGGGCGCCGACCGCGCGGCTGTACTCGACGAGGGCGTTGGCGTCGCGGGTCTGCGCGGAGAACACAGCGCTCTCGAAGGCCGCGTGGGCGGCGTCCGCGCGGAGCACCGTGTCGAGCAGCGCGACCGTGGACGACGAGCCGTCGGAGAACTGGTCCAGGCCGAGCCCGTCGATCAGGTAGTCGACGGCGGACGAGTACGCGGGGTCGATGTTGGCGCTGGGGACGTGGCCGCGTTCCAGGCGCTCGCGCAGGACGGAGAGCCCTTCGAGGTAGTCGAGCGCCTGGGCCTCGTCGTCCGGCAGGTCCGAGCCGAACGCGGACCGCACGTCCTCGGCGCGCGCGTCGGTCCCCCGCTGCGCCTCGCGGTAGTCACTGATCGACGGCAGCGCGGCACCGGGGGCGGCCGACTCGTACTCGACGGTCAGCACCAGTGCTTCGCGGTGCTCGGCCTGTACCTCGTTGATGAGCCGCGCCACTTGCTCGCTGTCGCGGACGAGGTCCGCGACCCGGCTGGCCTGCCGGGCCTCCTCGATCTGGGCCGCGACGCCGACGCCGAGCAGGGTGCCGACGACCGCGACGGGCGCGATGACCAGGACGTTGAGCTTCCGCCGGAACGGCCACCGGTCGAGGACAGCGCCAACGCGCCCGGACAGGCGCGGTGTTGGGGCCACGCGCTCGGGCTGATGGGGGTCGAGCGACGGGTCCGCCGGGTTCGCAGACACCGGGTCTCTCCTTCGTTGTGCTGATGAGCGGTGGCCGAGGTCGCTGATGAGGGACCCCGAAGGCCGGGGTGCGGGACATTACCGGTGTGATCCGTTCGGGGGTATATGTGATCAGCGTTTGTTTGCAAAGTGTTCGTCAAAAGTCCTCACATCGTGTTTTCTTCGCCGGGAGGCTCGGGCTTGTCACCGGCCCCTGCTACCCTCCCTGCCCTACAAGCCCCGGGCCGCCGCGCGGAGCACCGAACGCGGCCCCCGCGTGTCCTGTGAGGAGAACCCCGTGCACCCCATACGCAAGGCGCCCGTGGCCGCCGCCGTGCTCCTGGCCGTGGCCACCGCCGCCGGGTGCGAGAGCGGTTCCGCCACCGAGCCGCCCCCCGACTTCGAGTCCGCCGAGTCCGGCTGCCCCGATGTCGTCGGCTCGGCCAGGGAGGCCGTCGAGGAGGCCCAGGACGTCGGCGCGCCCTGGTCAGGGCCCACGACCGGGCCGGAGGCCGCCACCGGCAAGACCATCGTCTACATCGCCCAGACCATGACCAACCCCGGTGTCGCCGGTGTGGCCGGGGGCGTTCAGGAAGCCGGGGAGGTCATCGGCTGGCGCGTCCGGACCCTCGACGGCCGGGGCACGCCCGAGGGCATCCAGTCCGCCTTCGACGAGGCCATCGGCCTCGACCCCGACGGCATCGTCCTCGGCAGCTTCGACCCCGCGTCCACCGCCGAGCAGGTCGAGCGGGCCAACGACGCGGGCATCCCGGTCATCGGCTGGCACGCCGTCCCGGAGCCGGGTCCCAGCGAGGACCCGGAGTTGTTCACGAATGTCACGACCCGGGTGGAGGACGTCGCGAGGATCAGCGCGGACTGGATCATCGCGCACTCCAACGGCAACGCGGGCGTGGTCCTGTTCACCGACGCGTCGCTGCCGTTCGCCAAGAACAAGTCCGATCTCATCAGGGAGGCGCTGGAGACCTGCCCCGGCGTCACGCTGCTGAGCGAGGAGGACATCGCCATCTCCGAGGCCAGCACCCACACCGTCGGTCGGACCTCGACCCTGATGTCCCGCTTCGGCAGCAGTTGGACGCACTCCGTCGCCATCAACGACCTGTACTTCGACCACGCGGCGCCCGCCCTGCGCGCGGCCGGTGCCGAGGGCGACGGCGCCCCGTTCAACATCGGGGCCGGGGACGGTGACCCGTCGGCCTTCGAGCGCATCAACGGGCGGGAGTTCCAGGCCGCGACCGTGCCGGAGCCGCTGTCCGAGCAGGGCTGGCAGATCATCGACGAGTTCAACCGCGCGTTCGCCGGCGAGCCCGCCAGCGGATACGTGGCTCCTGTGCACATCACCACCAGCGAGAACAGCGGCGGCGCGGCGTTCTGGGACTCCGACGGCTACCGGGAGGCGTACCGCCAGATCTGGGGCCGGTGAGGCGGGCCGCCCGGCTCAGCCGCCGTCCTCAGGGGGCAGCAGCACCTCGTCCGGCAGCCCCAGGTGCTCGCGCAGCGCGACTCGTCCGCGGTCACTGAGGTCGATGACGCGGGTGGTGCCCCGGCGGGCCGCCCAGCCGGAGTCCAGGGCGTGGGTCAGCAGCGCGGCGCCCACCGCGCCCGCCAGATGGTGGCGGCGCTCGGTCCAGTCCAGACAGCTTCGGACGTGGGCGCGGCCGGTGCCCGAATGGTCGTCGGCGATGCCCAGGGCGCGCAGCCACGCGCGGCCGGCCGGGGTGAGGCCGGGGCCGTAGTCCCAGGCCAGCAGGGCGCGTTCGGTCATGGCGTCGGTGATGGCGACGGCGACGGTGCCCGCGAGGTGGTCGTAGCAGGAACGGGCGTGGGCCAGGGCGCGGCGGCGGTGCGCGTCCCGGAGGGAACGGACCGGTGTCGCGCGCAGCGGCGCGTGCGAGGCCAGGCTCTCGATCATCTCGGCGGTGGCGGGGCCGGCGAGCCGGACGTACCGGTGCCGTCCCTGGCGCTCCTCGGCGAGCAGCCCGCCCGCGACCAGCCGGTGGAGGTGCCCGGTCGCGGTCGAGGGGGCCACGCCCGTGTGCCGGGCGAGCTCGGTGGCCGTCCAGGCGCGGCCGTCGAGCAGCGCGAGGCACATCGCGGCGCGGGTGCGGTCGGCGAGCAGCCCGGCGAGGGCGGCGAGGTCCGGGCTGTCGACGGACGGCGGGGAGGTGCTGGTCACACCTGACATTCTGGGCGCCGTTCGCTTCGGCGCGCACCGAAGTTTCGGCGCCGTAGCGTTCCAGGCCATGAACACCGCGACAGTCGGGGCCGCCGCGCGGCACCTGGACATCTCCCCGAGCATCCTCTACTTCGGAACGCCCGTGGCGCTGCTGACCACGCTGAACGACGACGGCACGCCGAACCTCGCCCCGATGTCCTCGGCCTGGGCCCTTGGCCGGAGCGTCGTCCTGGGCCTCGGCCGGGACAGCCACACCGCCCGCAACCTCCAAGCCCGCCCCGAGCTGGTGATCAACCTCCCCTCGCCCGACCTCTGGCCGGCCGTGGAGGCCCTGGCCCCGCTCACCGGGGCCGATCCGGTGCCGGACGCGAAGAAGGCGCTGTACCGCCACGAGGGGGACAAGTTCGGCGCGGCCGGGCTGAGCCCGCTGGAGTCGGCGGTGGTGGCCCCGCCGTGCGTCGCCGAGTGCCCGCTCCAACTGGAGGCGGTGGCCCGGTCGTTGACCCCGGGCGGGGCGGACGGCCACTTCCGGGTCATCGAGTGCGAGGTCGTCCACGTCCACGCCGCCGCCTCCATCGTGGTCCCCGGCACCCAGCACATCGACCCGGGGGCGTGGAGCCCGCTGATCTACAACTTCCGCCACTACCACGGCCTGGCGCCGGAGCTGGGCCACAACTTCCGCTCGGAGACGGCGGACGGGGCCGCTGCAGGTCACCGGGCGGGGTGATGCACCGAGACGGCCGCCTCCTGAACGCGGGACCACGGCGTGTTGCGGCCGGGCCGGTCAGCGGCGGAGGGCCTTGGCGAGCTGCTCCTTGGTCATGGACGAGCGGCCCTCGATGCCGCGTTTCCTGGCCTCGGCGTAGAGCTGTTCGCGCGTGGCGCCCTGCGCGCTCCTGGCGCTCCGGGCGGACGTGGCGCGCTGCTTGTTCACCGTGCGCGCCGCCAGCTCCTCGGCCCGTTTCGTCGAGGCGCCGCGCTTCTTGGCGCTCTCCTTGATGTGCGCGTACTGCCGCTCCTGCTTGGGGCTCGCGCCTCGCGGCATGGTCGTGCTCCTTTCCTCGCGGGTGGCCCGGGTAACCGCCGGCCCGCCCGGTCACACCTCCGGCGGGGCACCTGTTGCCACCGCTTCGTGCAGGAACGCTTAACGGTTCCTGTGGAATCTTTCGCTGGTCCTGCCGGATCGCCTGCGGCATCGTGCCAGAGACGGGACACGCCGACGAAGGAGAGGAGCCCCCGGTGGTGACCGACGAAGGACTGGCCGGCGTCACGCACGGCATGGCGGAAACGGAGCCCGGGCTGCGGCTGCACTACGCGACGGCGGGCGAGGGGCCGGCGACCGTGGTGCTGCTGCACGGATTTCCGCAGACGTGGTGGGAGTGGCGCCACCTCATCCCGGTGTTGGCCGCGGCCGGCTACCGGGTGGTCGCGCCCGACTACCGGGGCGCCGGCCACTCGTGGCGTCCGGCGGCGGGCTACGACAAGCGCACGATGGCGGCGGACGTGCACCGGCTGCTCACCGGCCACCTCGGCGTCCGGGGGCCGGTCGCGCTGGTCGGGCACGACATCGGGCTGATGGTCGCGTACGCGTACGCGCAGGCGTACCGGGACGAGGTCACCCACCTCGCCGTGGTGGACGCGCCGCTGCCCGGAACGACGGTCTTCGACCGGCTGCGCGGCGATCCCCGGGTGTGGCACTTCGCCTTCCACGCGGCCCGCGACGTGGCGGAACTCCTGGTCGCCGGCCGCGAACGCCCCTACCTGCAAGCCTTCTTCGACGCGCGCGTCGCCGACCCCTCGGCGATCGGTGCCGCCGACCTCGACACGTATGTGACGGCCTACTCCGCCCCCGGCGCGATGCGCGCCGGATTCGAGGTCTACCGGACGTTCGACCAGGACGCCGAGGACAACCGCGCGGCGCTCACCGCCAACGGAAAGCTGACCGTGCCGGTCCTGGCCGTGGGCGGCGCCATCAGCACCACCGGCCCGCTGATCGAGGAGATGATGCGCGAGGTGGCCGAGAACGTCACCGGCCTGCGCGTTCCGGGCACCGGCCACTGGATCCCCGAGGAGAACCCGGCCGCACTGGCCGACGGGCTGACCGCGTTCCTCGCCGCGCGGTGAGGTGGAACCGACACGTGGGGAGCGGAACGCGTTGATCTCGGAAACCACCCTCGCTCGCGATGTCTTCGGCCCTCTGTGGGGCATCGTGGAGCTCGGCGCCGTGGCCGCCGCCGGGGGGCGGCCCCTGGCGGAGGTCTCGCTCGCCCGCTTCGTGGCCGCGCGGCGTGCGGCGGTGGACCGGCTGCTCGGGCTGGTCCGGGAGGTGGGCGACTTCCAGTCCGGCACCATGGACATCTTCGAGGAGGCCGGCTGGGAGGAGCAGCGGACGCCCGAAGTCATCGGCGGATACCTGATGTTGTGGTCGGGGGCCATCGAGAGCTTTCCGCCCGATGTGGCCGACCCCGTGGTGGTCCGTCGCATGGTCGCGATGGGTGGCGACCTTCAGCTGACCGCCCTGCTGAACGCGCTCGTGGGCGCCGCCCGGGTGCGGGGGCCCGGTCCGGCGCGGAGCGTTCCGCTGATCGTCGGGGTGGTGCGGGATGCCGCGGCGCTGCTCGGGCGGGAGGCGGAGCGTGCGGTCGTCGACACCTTCCGCATGTGGCGCGTGGCCCTCCCCCAGGCCCTGGGGGCCTGGGAGGTGCCCCCAGCCGCCGTTGCTGCGCCCGGACTCCCCGGTGCCCGAGGACGCGAAGGCGTCGCTGCGGGCGTATGCCCACGCGCTGGAGGGCACGGTCGGGCCGGTCGGCTGACTGCCTTTCACCACCAGCGGCGGCGGCTCCGGGCCTCCGTCGTGTAGTGGGCCAGGTTCTCCTGGGCGTTCACCGTGTCCGGGTGGCGGGCGCCCAGGATGCGGGTCAGGTCGGGGAGGACCTCCTGGTAGAGGCGCGTGGCCTCGGCGGCGTTGCCGGATCGGCCCGTGTTCCAGGCCATGTCCTGGCGGGCGTTGAGGGTGTCGGTGTCGCTCGGCCCCAGGACCCGCGTCAGGTCGGGGATCACGTTCCGGTACTGGGCAACGGCGTTCATGTGGTCGCCCATGCGGCCGGTGTAGCAGGCGAGCACGCGGCGGCCGTGCAGGGTGTTCGGGTGGTCCGGGCCCATGACGCGGACGAGGTCGGGGATGACGTCGTGGTAGCGGGAGACGGCGGCGGCGTGGTCGCCGGATTCGCCGGTGTTCCAGGCGAGGTTCTGGCGGGCGTTGATGGTGTCCTCGTGGTCCGCGCCGATCACACGCGTCAGATCCGGGATCACCTTCTGGTACTGGTCGATCGCGGACGTGTGGTCGCCCGACCGCCCGGTGTTCCAGGCCATGTCCTGAAGGGCGTTGAGGGTGTCGCCGTGCCGGGCGCCCAGGACCCGGATGAGGCCGGGGAGCACGTCCCGGTACCGGGACAGGGCGGCCGCGTGGTCGTCGGTGCGGCCGGTGTTCCAGGCCAGCAGGCGGCGGGCGTGCAGGGTGTTGGGGTGGTCGGCGCCCAGCACCCGGATCAGGTCGGGGATGACGTCGTGGTAGCGGGAGACGGCGGCGGCGTGGTCGCCGGATTCGCCGGTGTTCCAGGCGAGGTTCTGGCGGGCGTTGAGCGTGTCCTCGTGGTCCGCGCCGATCACCTCGGTCAGTTCCGGGATGACCTTCTGGTACTGGCGGGCGGCGTCCTCGTTGTCCCGGATGATGCCGGTGTTCCAGGCGAGGTCCTGGAGGGCGTTGAGGGTGTCGCCGTGCCGGGCGCCCAGGACCCGGATGAGATCGGGGACGACCTCCCGGTAGAGCTCGACGGCGTTCTTGTTCTCGTCGGCGCGGCCGGAGTTCCAGGCCAGCAGGCGGCGCGCGTGCAGAGTGTTGGGGTGGTCGGGGCCCAGCACCCGGATCAGGTCGGGGATCACCGCGCGGTAGCGCAGGACGGCCTTGGCGTTGTCGCCCGCCTGCCCGGTGTTCCAGGCGAGGTCCTGCCGGGCGTTCAGGGAGTTGCGATGGTCCGTGCCCCGCAGGCGCACCAGGTCGGGCAGCACCTCCTCGTAGCGGGGCACCGCGCTGGCGTGGTCGCGCGCCCGCCCGGTGTAGAACGCCAGGTCCTGGCGGGCGTCCAGGACGTCCAGATCGTCCCCGCCCAGCGCCCGCGTCAGGACGGGGACCAGGGAGCCGAGTGCCGCCACCGCCTCCCGGGCCTGCTCGGGCGTCGGCGTCGACGGGCGGACCACCGCGCGCAGCCGGGCGCGCAACTCCTCCTCGGTGCCCGGCGGATCGGCGACGGCGGTGGGCGTGCGGGCGGCGTCGTCCCCCTGCGCCGCCGCCGGGGCGGGCGCGATCGCGGCGAGCCGGGACCGCACCTCGCCGGCCGTCTGCGGACGCCGGGCCGGGTCCTTGGCCAGCAGATCGCCAACGAGGCGGTCCAGCGCCTCGGGCAGCCCGGGGCGGAGCCGGCTGGGCGGGGGCGGGGGCTCCTCGGCGTGCTGCCGGAACAGCTCCCAGATGCCGCCCTCGAACGGCCGCCGCCCGGTGCACATCTCGGTGAGCACGCAGCCCAGCGCGTACAGGTCGGAACGGGCGTCGGCGTTGCCGTCGAACCGCTCGGGGGCCATATAGGCGGGCGTGCCGATGACCCCGTGGGTGGTGGTGAGGGTGTTGCCCTCGGCGGCCTTGGCGATGCCGAAGTCCACCACCTTCACGGTGTCCGCCGCCGAGATCATGATGTTGTCCGGCTTGACGTCCCGGTGCACCACGCCCGCGTCGTGCGCCGCGCCCAGCGCGTCGCAGATCTGCCCCGCCCAGGCCAGCGCCCGCTCCAGCGACGGCACGCCGCGGCTCAGCACGTCGCTCAGCGGTTCGCCGCCGAGCAGCTCCATCACCAGGTACACCAGCGGCCGGCCGTTGTGCTCGGTCTCGCCGAAGTCGTAAACGGTCACGATGTGCGGGTGGTTGAGGTTCCCCGCGGTGGACGCCTCCCGCGCGAACCGGTCCCGGTTGGACCCGGGGTCGCCGCCCGCGGTGAGCAGCACCTTCACGGCGACCTGCCGCCGGACGCGCAGGTCGTACGCTCTCCAGACCACGCCGAAACCGCCCCGGCCGAGCAGGCCGATCAGCTTGTAACGGTCGTCGAGCACCTCGTCCGGAAGCACCGCGCATCCCCCATTCCGCACCACCGGCCTGGCCGGTACCCGTTGATCCTACGGAGTGCCGCTCGGCGGTGCCGCCCGTTGCGCGATGCCTCAAACGTCAGCTTCCGGCGGCCCGTTGGAGGCGGCCGGCCAGCGCGGCGAGCGCGGTGGCGAGTTCGGGCGCGCCGGAGGCGTCGAAGTCGGCGTCCAGCAGGACCAGCCAGCGGGCCAGCGTCTCGGGGCTGTCCGAGCCGGTGGTGATGGCGCAGGTGCGCTCGTCGATCGGCTCGACCGTGCCGGCGGTGGCCGGCAGCCGTTCGGCGATCACCTCGGCGGGGGCGTGGACGGTGACCCGGGCGCGGTAGTGCCAGGGCGCGGTGGCGACGCCGCGCGAGACATAGGCGGCGATGTCCTCGTCGGGCAGCGGCCGGGGCGCGAAGCGCGGGCCGGTGGGCACGACGGGCCGGACGCGGTCGACGCGGAAGGTGCGCCAGTCGGCGCGGCCGGTGTCCCAGGCGACCAGGTACCAGCGGCGCCCCCAGTTGACCAGGCGGTACGGCTCGACGTCGCGGCGGCCGGCGCTCGCGTCGTGGGCCGCGTAGTCGAACCGCAGCCGCTCACCGTCGCGGCAGGCGGCGGCCAGGGTCGCGAGCACGTCGGGCGCGACGCCGGGACCGGTCCGGGCCGGCGGGACGGCGACCGCGTGGGTGCCGAGCGCGTTGACGCGGCGGCGCAGCTTGGGCGGCAGCACCTGCTCCAGCTTGGTCAGGGCGCGCAGCGAGGACTCCTCCAGTCCGGTGACCGAGCCGCCGGTCGCGGTGCGCAGGCCGACGGCGACCGCGACGGCCTCCTCGTCGTCGAGGAGCAGCGGCGGCAGCGAACTGCCCGCGCCCAGGCGGTAGCCGCCTGTCGAGCCCCGGGTGGCGTGCACCGGATAGCCGAGACGGCGCAGGCGTTCCACGTCGTTGCGGACGGTCCGGGAGGTCACCTCCAGGCGTTCGGCGAGCTCGGGGCCGGTCCACTCGCGGGGGGTCTGGAGGAGGGAGAGGAGGCGCAGAAGCCGGGCTGAGGTCTCAAGCATGGAGGTAACTCTGCCCGCCAATGAGGAACAAAACGTTCCTCTATGGCTGACATCGTGCTTCCCATGGACAACACGACTGGAACCCGGGACCGGCGCTGGCTCGGTCTCTTCGCGATCCTCGCCGCGATGATCATGAACTTGCTCGACTCCACGGTGGTCAACGTCGCCGCCCCCTCGATCCGGGGTGACCTCGGCGGCTCCGAGACGAGCCTCCAGTGGATCGCCGCCTCCTACACGCTGGCGCTGGCGGTGGGCCTGCTGACCGGCGGGCGGCTGGGCGACATGTTCGGCCGCCGGCGGGTGCTGCTCATCGGCGTGGCCGGGTTCCTCATCGCCTCGATGCTCTGCGCGGTGGCCTGGTCGCCGGGGACGCTGATCGGGGCCCGGGTGGTCCAGGGGCTGTTCGGCGCGGTGATGATCCCGCAGGCGTTCGGGCTGATCCGGGACCTGTTCCCGCCGCACGAGATCGGCAAGGCGTTCGGCGCGCTCGGCCCGGTCATCGGCCTGTCCACGATCCTCGGGCCGGTCGTCGCCGGGGCGCTGGTGGACGCGGACGTGGCGGGCACCGGCTGGCGCATGGTCTTCCTCATCAACCTGCCGATCGGCGCGTTCTCGCTGCTCGCCGGGGCCCGGGCGCTGCCGGTGCGGAACGGGGACCGGGCGATCCGACTGGACGCGGGCGGCGCGCTGCTGGCCTCCCTCGCGATCTTCCTGCTGATCTATCCGCTGGTGCAGGGCCGTGAACTGGGCTGGCCCGCCTGGCTGCTGGCCGTCGCCGCCGGCGGGGTGGCGGCCCTGGCGGTGTTCGTCGCGCAGCAGCTTCGGCGCAAGCGGAACGGGGAGACGCCGCTGGTGGAGTTCAGCGTGCTGGCCCGGCGGTCGTACACCTCCGGCGTCGGGTTCGTCATCGTCTTCTTCGGCTCGGTCGTGGGCTTCTCCCTGGCCATCGGGCTCTTCCTCCAGCTCGGCCTCGGCTTCAGCCCGGTGCGCGCCAGCCTCGCCATGGCGAGCTGGGCGGTGGGCGCCTTCCTCGGCTCCGGGTTCGGCGCCACGATGATGGGCAAGCTGGGCCGCCGCATCCTGCACCTCGGGCTGGGGCTGATGACCGTGGGCCTGGCCGCCGCCCACGTGGTCCTCGGGCGGGCCGGGGCCGGGGTGGACGGCTGGGATCTGGCGCTGCCGCTGGTGGTCTACGGGTTCGGGATGGGCATGATCTTCGTGCCGCTGTTCGACATCATCATGGGCGAGGTCACCGACCACGAGGTGGGCTCGGCCTCGGGCCTGCTGGAGTCGTTCCAGCAGGTCGGCGCGAGCCTGGGCGTCGCGGTGCTGGGCACGGTCTTCTTCTCGGGCGCCGGCGGTCGGCCGACGGGGGCCGACTTCGTCGGCGCGGCCCAGGACGTCACGCTGCTGGCGCTCGGTCTGACGGTGACCGCGTTCCTGCTGGGCTTCCTGCTGCCGCGCCGGGCGCGGGCGACGGGGCACGGCGAGCCCGCCCCGGCCGCCGGGGAGCCGGAGCGGCAGCCGGCCCTGGTGTAATCCCGTTTCCGGCCGACCCCGTGCTGGGCTCAGGCCAGCACGGGGTCGGTCATGCCGTGCTCGCACTCGCGCTCGGCGGGCCAGCCGGCCAGGTCCGCGCCGGCGCGGTAGGCGCTGTGGTAGAACGCCTGGATCCCGGCGCCCGGGTCCTGCGTGGCGCGGACGGCCTCGTAGGGCAGCAGCGCCATGTGCGAGTCGTTCCGCTTCACCCAGTGGGCGGCGGCCGGTTCGAGGTGGCGGCCGGCCAGCCCTTCCGGTTCGGGCGCGGTGTAGGAGTAGAACGCCGGCTCCGGGTTGTCGTCGTCGCCGAACCAGAAGCCGGAGCTGATGACCTCCCGCGAGTACGCCTCCCGCGTCACCGGATCGGTCGCCGGGCCGCTCTCCACCTTGCGGTCCGAGAAGCGGGTGACCGCGATGTCGAAGGTGTGCCAGAAGTGGTGCACCGGGCTGATCTTGCCCGCGAAGTCCCCGGCCGCCACCTCCAGTTCCATCGCCACCCGGCTGAGGATCCGCCAGTAGGCGGTGACCGCGTCCCGGTCGTACGCCCGGTGCTCGGTGTCCTCCGCGAACGGCCGCCCGGTGTCCGGGAGATCGAACGGGCGGCGGATCCGGGGCCGCACCTCGATGCCCAGGTGCTCCAGCGCGGCGCACGTCGCGCGGTAGAAGTCGGCGACCGAGCGGTCACCGAGCGGGAAGCCGGCCGACGCGCCGGACAGGGTGCGGATCTCCAGCCGGTGCCCGACGAAGTCGAAGTCGATGGTGAACATCCGCCGCGTCGACGGGTCGCGCATCGGCCGGGTGGTAATGCCGTTGCCGGTGACGTGGAAGGGCACGTGCCACCAGTGGTTGCGCCGGGGCGCGGCGGCCAGCCGGATCTTCCCGACGATCTGAAGGAACCGGTGGACCGTCTCCTTGGTCGGCCGCCACGCGGCGAGCGGGAATTCCGGGAACTCGTCTGCCGGGTGCTTCACCACGCGGCCTCACCTCCGGCCACCACCCTCGGGGGGCGTCCGGCTCCCGGCAACCGGGGTGGCCCGTCCGGGGGCGGGCGGCCGGTCAGCCGGCGTCGTAGGCCCGCCGGGCCTGCTCCACCTGGTCGAGATGGGCGTCGGACCACTCGGCGAGGGAGGCGAACAACGGGGCGAGGCTGCGGCCCAGTTCGCTGATCTCGTACTCCACGCGCGGCGGGACCTCCGGGTGGTAGGTGCGCGTCACCAGCCCGTCGCGCTCCAACTGCCGCAGCCGCTGGGTGAGCACCTTGGGCGTGATCGTGCCCAGGCGCCGCTCCAGCTCGACGAAACGCTGGCGGCCGTACGCGTGGAGCGTCCAGAGGATCGGCGTGGTCCAGCGGCTGAACACGAGGTCGACCACGGGGCTGATCGGACACGCCTGCGCGGGCCCGGCCGACCGGGCGGCTGTGCCACTCATCGGCGTGCCTCCCTTCGGGTGAGTCACTTTCCTCTAGGAACCTACTATACGCAGGGTGTTAGCGTCCCGGAGCAGTCGTTCACCGCCCCCTCGAAGGGAAGTTGACCCATGATCGTCGTGACCGGAGCCACCGGGAACATCGGACGCCCGCTCGTCCGGGCGCTGGCCGCCGCGGGCGAGGACGTGACCGCCGTCGCCCGGCGCGTCACCGCGGCCGAGGTGCCGCCGGGCGTGCGCGCCGTCCCCGCCGACCTCGCCGAGCCCACCACCCTGAAGGCCGCGCTCGACGGCGCCGACGCGCTGTTCCTGCTGCTCGCCGGCGACCTGCTCGGCCCGGGCGACGACCCGGCCGAGGTGCTCGCCGCCGCGGGCGCCGGGGGAGTCGGCCGCATCGTCCTGCTGTCCTCGCAGGGCGCCGGAACGCGGGCGGACGTGCCGTCCCACTCCCGGCTGGCCGCGTTCGAGGAGGCCGTCCGGGCGGCCGGTCCCGACTGGACCATCCTGCGGCCCGGCGGCTTCCACACCAACGCCTACCAGTGGGCGGAGTCCATCAGAACGGCGCGCACGGCCGCCGCGCCGTTCGCCGGCGTCGGGCTGCCGTTCGTCGACCCGGCCGACATCGCCGAGGTCGCCGCCGCCGTGCTGCGCGAGGACGGGCACACGGGCCGCGTCTACGAACTCACCGGCCCCGCACCGGTGTCGCCGCGCGAGCGGGCCCGGGCGATCGGCGAGGCGCTGGGCGCCCCGGTGCGGTTCACCGAGCAGACCCCGGCCGAGGCGCGGGAGGAAATGCTGCGGTTCATGCCCGCGCCGGTGGCGGACGGCACCCTCGCCATCCTCGGCCGGCCGCTGCCCGCCGAGCGGCGGGTGAGCCCCGACGTGGAACGGGTCCTGGGCCGCCCGCCGCGCTCGTTCGCCGACTGGGCGGCGCGCAACGCCCCCGCGTTCGCCTGACCCGCCCCCGGCCGACCGCCGTCCGGGCAACGTTAGGCTGCGGCCGTGACTCCCGGAAACGTCGCGCGCGGCGGTGGGGAACGGGCCGGCATCCGGCACGTCGCCGAGGCCGCCGGAGTGTCCATGTCCACCGTCAGCAACGTGCTCAACAACCCCGATCTGGTGGCCGAGGCGACCCGGCGCCGGGTCGAGGAGGCGATGGATCACGTCGGCTACGTCCGCAACGGCGCCGCCCGGCAACTGCGCGGCGCGCCGAGCACGGTCGTTGGCTGCGTCCTGCTCGACACCGCCAACGCCTACTTCGCGACGGTCGCCCGCGGCGTGGAGGACCGGCTCGCGGAGGCCGGCTGCGTGCTGGTGCAGTGCAGCACCGACATGCGCCAGGAGCGGCAGGCCGGCTATCTGCGGCTGCTCCAGGAGCAGGGCGTGCGCGGCGTGCTCATCAGCCCGGTGGCGGCGGACTTCGAGGAGTTCGTCCGGCTCGGGCGGCGCGGCACCCCGGTGGTGCTGCTGGACCACCCCAGGGACGGCGCCACGGAGCTGTGCGCGGTCACCGTGGACAACGTCGCGGGCGGCGAACTCGCCGCCCGCCACCTGCTGGACCTCGGCCACCGCGACATCGCGTTCGTCAGCGCCGGGCCGCCGCTGCGCACGGTCGGGGACAGACTGGCGGGCGCGCGCCGGGCGTTGGGCGGGGCGCGGCGGGTCGTGGAGATCGCCGTGCGGGAGACGTCGGTGGCCGCGATCGCCGAGGCGGCCGTGGCCCGGCTGCTGGACCTCGACCCCCGGCCCACCGCCGTGATCTGCTGCAACGACGCGGCGGCGCTGGGCGTGTACCGGGGGCTGCGGCAGCGGGGGATCGCCGTGCCGGACGACATCTCGGTGGTGGGCTACGACGACGTGGACTTCGCCGCGGAGCTGTCCCCGGCGCTGACGACCGTGCGCCAGCCCGCGTACCAGCTCGGCCACGCCGCCGCCGCGCTGCTGCTGGGCGAGGGCGAGGCGGGCCACCAGCACACGGAGCTGTCGTTCCGCCCCGAGCTGATCCCCCGCCGCTCCACGGCGGCCCCGGCGGCCGGCGGAGGATGAGTACGGCTACTCATGTCACCCGGCCGACCCGCTGTCACGCTGAGGCCATGACTCTGCTGAGAGGAATCCCGGGCGCCCTTCTCGCGGCGCTCGCCGTCCTGCTGCTCGCCGGCTGTGGGGAGGAGGCGGCCGACGACGCCGCCGCGCCGCCGTCCGAGGCGCCGGCATCCGAAGCTCCGACCGGTGAAGGCGCGGGCGATGAAGTCTCGGGCGGGGAGAGCGAGTTCGGGGAGCGGTACTCCGAGAACCACGCCTTCCGCGACACCCTCGACCTCGACCCCGCCGAGCAGCGGCGCGGCGAGGAGGAGGCCGAGCGGGCGCGGCAGGCGCTGGAAACGCTGCGCACCGGCGGCGAGTTCGGGCCGGAGGAGGTCAACGGCGCCCTGACCGGCCTTGGTTACCAGGCGGACGCCGTCTTCACCGCGGCCTTCGGCGACCAGGTGACCTTCGCCGTCTCGCTCTCCCCGGTCTGCCTGGAGGGCATCGTCGGTCCGGCCGCGGTGACGGTCGAGGCGCACGGCGTCTATATGGAGGGCGGCTGCCGGGAGCCGGCCGGCGGCCACTGAAACGGGCGGCCCCGCCCTCGTCAACCCCGACGAAAGTCGGGGGTGGGGGCTGTCTTTCGGCCCGGGACCGGGGCCGCGTGCCTGCCTAGGGTCCGGTGCCCATGGCAATGGATCTGCGACAACACAACGGCTGGTCCCGGCGGTTGGCCGGGGCCGCCGCGCTGCTGGCCGCCGGCGGGGCGCTTCTCACGGCCCTGTGGCCGGGCGGGCTCGGCGACCCGGGCGCGGCCCCGGCCCCCAGGGCCAGCAGGGCGACCAGCAGGAACGACCCCACCCGCTCCGTCCCCCGCCGCAGCCCGCAGAAGAACGCGACAACGACGGTGGGCAGGCCCCACCAGGGGCTGAACACGGTCACGCACACGGCCCCGACGGCGGCCCCCACCGCCGCGACGGACCCGGACGTTCCGCGGAACGGGATCACGCGTCCAGCCTAGTGAGCGGGCCAGGACACCTACCGGGCCGCGAACACCCCGATCGCGTCGTAGGCGTGCCAGGAGCCCTCCGTCTTCGCCAGCGTCAGCGTGTTCTCCCCGGCCGTGAACGCCCCGGCGGGCAGGGGGAGTTCGACGAAGGAGGGCTTCAGCGGCGTGCCCGGGCGGGTGGCGTCGCCCTCCAGGGAGCCCTTCGTGGCGCCCCTCGCGAACTCGATCACCGTGATCTCCGTGCCGTTGACCGCCAGCCGTGCCTTCCCGGGGATGGTCGCGTGCGAGTCGGTCAGCCACAGCGCGAATCCAGGGTCGGCCGTGGGGGGCGCGTCCAGGGCGAAGCGCAGAGTGAACGTGTGCGCGCGGCGGCCCGCCCAGGAGTCGGCGGGGCCCGGGTGCAGATACGGCCAGTCGTTCTCCGGGCGGCTGGTGCCGTACCGGTAGTCGACGCCGGCCGGGAACGTCGCCAGGTAGCGGGAGCTGCCGTTCGGGGACAGCGCGAACTCCAGCCCCTGGTGGTCGAACGAGCCGACCGCCACGAGCGGTTCGCCGATCGCGTACGACGGCTCGGTCGTCGCCGACGCCGCCGCCGGGCGGCCCCGTTCGCCGGAGGCCACCACGGCGACCACCTTGTAGTGCCAGGTCACCGCCTCGGGACCGAGCACCGCGTGGGTGAAGTGCGGGTACAGCGTCTTCGCCAGCAGCGTGCGCGGGCCCGGCTCGGGGGCCCGGCCGCGCGCCGCGTACACCGCGTAGTGGTCCACCAGCGGCTCCCAGGGCAGCGGCTCCCAGGCGAGGTCGACGGCCGCGACCCGGCCGGTGGCGGTGAGGCCCCTGATCGTGTGCTGTGCCATGGTCAGTTCACCTTCTCCAGGCCCGGGCGTCCGGCCTCGGTGACGAAACGGGCGAGGGTGGACACGGGCGCGGCGGCGTCGCCCTGGACATAGGGAACGGCGCGGAAGTCGACGGTCAGCTCGCTCGGCGTCAGCCGGCCGAGCGTGTAACCGCGGCGCCCGCTGTAGAACTTGACCCAGGGGTGCTGGATCCAGTCCTGCTCGTACTGGTCGTGGTCCGCGCCGTCGCCGTCGGAGGCGATGGACGTGGTGATCAGCTCGGTGCCGACGACCGGCGAGTCGGGGTCGGCGAAGTCCCCGAGCAGGTCGCCGGCCGTGGCGCGGTGGGTGTCGCCGGTCAGCACCAGCGGGTTGGCGACGGACGGCAGGGCGAACGTGTCCAGCAGCCGCCGGCGTTCCGCCGGGAACCCGTCCCACTGGTCGACGCGGTCGTCCGTGACGTGCATGACCGCGACCTGCTGCGCGAGCACGTTCCAGGTGGCGTCCGAGCGGCGCAGCCCGTCCAGCAGCCACCGTTCCTGCGCGGCGCCCAGGATCGAGCCCTCGGCGGGGGAGCGGTACTGCCGGGTGTCCAGGACGTTGACCGTCGCCAGGTCGCCCACGGTCAGCCGCCGGTGCAGCCGCGCGTCCGGCCCGTCCGGCAGCGCCTCCAGCGCGAGCGGCGCGTTCTCGTACAGCGCCCGGTAGGCCACGGCGCGGCGCAGCCGGAAGTCGGCCGGCGAGATGCCGTACTGGGACGTCTCGTCGGCGTAGTTGTTCTGCACCTCGTGGTCGTCCGGCGTGATGACGAACGCGGCGGCGGCGTGCGCGGCCTGGAGGTCCGGGTCGCTCTTGGTGAGCGCGTACCGCAGCCGGTAGTCCTCCAGCGTCACGGTCTCGTGGTCGTGGCCCTCGCCGAGCGTGACGCCCCGCCGCCACAGGTTGGCCGCGGTGATGGCGTACTCGTAGATGTAGTCGCCGAGGAAGAACACCAGGTCCGGGTCGTCGGCGGCCAGGTGCCGGTGCGCGGTGAACCACCCGTGGTACCACGCCTGACAGGACGCCGAGGCGAAGGTGAACGAGGCGGGCATGGTGCCGCGCCGCGGCATGGTCCGCACCCGGCCCACCGGGCTGGTCCAGCGCCCGGCGTGGAAGCGGTAGAAGTACTGCCGTCCGGGCCGCAGGCCGCGCACCCGCGGATGCACCGAGTGCGCCAGGTCGGGCGTCGCCCGGGCCAGGCCGTCGCGCGCGACCCGCCGGAACCGCTCGTCCTCCGCCACCTCCCACCGCACGTCGAACGAGGCGCGCGGCATCCCGCCGTGCCCGTCGAGGGCCAGCGGCTCGGGGGCCAGCCGGGTCCACAGGAGGAAGCCGTCGTCGGCCGGGTCGCCGGAGGCGACGCCGAGCCGGAACGGGTCGTCGGGGATGCGCTCCCCGGACCAGGCGGCCTCGGCGGTGCCCGGCACGCCGATGCCGGACAGCAGGGCCGCCGAGCCGACGCCGGCGAACTGGAGGAGGGAGCGGCGGCGGGGATGGGGGCCGGATTCCGGTATGTGTGCGTCCATGTGCGCGGTGAATGTCCCTGCTCGAGCGCCCTGTTCGGCGCCGGTCGGCAAGCACGCTGGCGCAGGGGGGTGACGGGCGGGCGGCGCGCGGGATGACTCCGGGCAACCTTTCGGGGTCCGGCGACCACCTCTGAGTGAACCAAGAGCGTCCCCCCACAAGGAGATCCACCGTGAGTCGTACCACCGTCAACGGCCAACTCCGGCCGCGCTGGCCGAAGTTCGCCCGGCGTGCCGGGCTGGCGGGCGCCGCCGCCGCGCTGGCGCTGCTGCTGTGGCCGCCCGGCGCGACCGCCGCCTACCCCAACCCGGGCCTGGTGACCGGCGACATCGGCATCCACGACCCGTCGATGATCAGGACCGACAGCGGTTACGCCCTCTACGGCTCGAACAACCTGCTGGACGCGCGCACGTCACCGGACCGCACCGCGTTCAGCAACGCGGGGTCGGCGTTCACCGGACCGCAGTCCTGGTGGTCGCGGTACTCGCCGGAGCAGAGCCCCTGGGCGCCGGACATCTCGTACCACAACGGGACGTACTGGATGTACTACGCCGTCTCCAGCTTCGGTTCGAACACCTCGGCCATCGGCCTGGCCACCAGCGACACCGGACTGCCCGGCAGCTTCACCGATCAGGGCATCGTGCACAGCACCTCGTCGGACTCCGACTACAACGCCATCGACCCCAGCCTCCTGGTCGACGACGACGGCACCTGGTGGCTGGCCTTCGGCTCCTGGTGGTCGGGGATCAAGATGATCCAGCTCGACCCGGCGACCGGCAAGCAGCACCCGGACCACACCGAGGTGCACAGCCTGGCCTCGGCCGAGGGCGGCATCGAGGGCCCGGCGCTGATCAAGCACGGCGACCACTACTACCTGTTCAACTCCTACGGCACCTGCTGCGCGGGCACGGACAGCACCTACCACATCAAGGTGGGCCGCTCGACGAGCCCGACCGGCCCCTATGCGGACGCCGACGGCCGGAGCCTGCTGGCGGGCGGCGGCACGTTCGTCCTGGAGTCGCACGGCCGCTTCATCGGCCCCGGCGGGCAGTCCGTGCTGTCCGACACGGACGGCGACCTGCTCGTCTACCACTACTACGACGGCGAGGACAACGGGGCGCCCAAGCTCGGCGTCAACCTGCTGGACTGGAGCAGCGGCTGGCCGGTCGCCTACTGACCGGGCCGGAGACGCGCCCCGTAAGGGGCGCGGGGCTGTGACCTCGGGCGGCTCCGCCGCGTGGGCGCGATCGGCCACGGACGGCCCGCGCGTTCTTGACGGCAGCTCCAGCCCTCTGACCGCATTGCCAGCGGAGCGTTCAGCGCCAGCACCCGGTCCAGCCCGGCCGCGTCCAGCCGCCGCGGCGCGCTGCCCGGCAGCAGCTCCTGAACGAGCACGACGGCCGGCCCCAACTGGACGGACAGCTCGGTGGCGGGCACGGGGTAGCCGGCGGCGCGCAGCGTGTCGGTGACGGTGACCGGGCCCGCGCGCAGCTCCTCCAGCGCGGCCTCGGCGCGCCACTTCAGGACCGAACGGTGGCCGTCCGGCCGGCGCACATACGCGGTGCCCACCTGCCCGCCGGGGCAGGGGCCCTCCACGGTGAGCCGGATGCCGGTCGCCGCGTGCAGGGCGTCGGCCGTTCGGGCGGGGTCCAGACGCGGGACCCGCGGCCAGGCGCGGGCCCCGGGTGGGGTGGGGGTATCGCTCACCGTGCCGATTATCGGTGGGCTGGCTAGCGTGGAACCACCTGGTTTCGACCGCGGAAGGGACGGTTCCCGTGGGTGACTTTTCTGAGGGCGCGCCCTGCTGGGCCGATGCCACCGTGCTGGATCTCCCGGCCGCGAAGCGCTTCTACGCCGAGCTGCTGGGCTGGTCCTTCGAGGAGGGCTCGCCGGAGTTCGGCGGCTACGCGCAGGCGTCGGTCGACGGCAAGGCCGTGGCCGCGCTGGCGCCGCAGATGGCCGGGCAGGAGGCGCCGCCCGCCTGGACGCTGTACTTCGCCTCGCCGAACGTCGCGGCCACCGCCGACAAGGTGCGGGAGCACGGCGGGCGGGTGCTGCTGGAGCCCATGGAGATCGGCGAGTTCGGCCGGATGCTGCTGGCCGCCGACCCGGGCGGGGTGCTGTTCGGGGTGTGGGAGGCCGGGCGGCACCACGGGTTCGAGCGGACCATGGACCCGGGCTCGTTCTGCTGGGCCGAGATCGTCACGCGCGACCCGGCCGCGGCCGACGCGTTCTTCCCGGCGGTCTTCCCGTTCGACGTCAAGAAGATGGCGGGCCCGCCCGAGGCCGACTACCACGTGTGGAGCATCGGCGGCTCGCCGGTGATCGGGCGGATGCGGATGCCGGGCGACGCGCCGGAGCAGACGCCGCCGCACTCCGAGATCTACTTCGCCGTCCGGGACTGCGACACGGTGGTGGCGGATGTAATGCGGCTGGGCGGGCTGGTGGTCGACGGGCCCACCGACAGCCCCTTCGGCCGGTTCGCCGCGGTGGCCGACCCGCAGGGGGTGCGGTTCTCCGTGATCGACACCTCGCACACACGCGGTGAGGTGCCCTCCTTGTCGTGAATTGTTTCGCCGCCGGGCGTTGAGTCCCCGGGCCTGTTGGGAGAGAGTGCGCTCAGCGCGATCACGCGCCCGAACGGCGGAACGGAACACGAGGAGTCACCCCACATGCGTCTCATGCGCATCGGCGAGGCGGGCCGGGAGCGGCCCGTGCTCGCCTCCGGCGACGGCGAACGCCACTACGATCTGCGGCCGGTCACCGCCGACATCGACGGCGCGTTCCTGGCGGCGCTCGCCGAGGACCCCGGGCTGGTGCCCGACCCGGTGCGGCTGCCGGAGACCGACATCGCGGGGGAACGCGTCGGCGCGCCCGTCGCCCGCCCCTCCGCCGTGCTGTGCATAGGCCAGAACTACGCCGCGCACGCCGCCGAGTCCGGCGCCGAGCCGCCCGAGCGGCCGATCCTCTTCTACAAGTCGCCCAACACCGTGGTCGGCCCGGCCGACGACGTGCTCATCCCGCGCGGCTCGGTCAAGACCGACTGGGAGGTCGAACTGGCCGTCGTCATCGGCCGCCGCGCCCGCTACCTGGACTCGCCCGCCGACGCGCTCGCGCACGTCGCCGGGTACGCCGTCAGCGACGACGTCTCCGAACGCACCTATCAGCTCGACGAGTCGGGCGGCCAGTGGTCCAAGGGCAAGAGCTGCGAGACGTTCAACCCGCTGGGCCCGGTGCTGGTCACCGCCGACGAGGTCGGCGACCCGCAGGCGCTTCGCCTGCGGTCCTGGGTCAACGGCGAGCCCCGGCAGGACTCCAGCACCGCCGACATGATCTTCGGCGTGGCCGAGCTGGTGCACCACCTGTCCCAGTACCTCGTGCTGGAACCGGGCGACATCATCAACACCGGCACCCCGCAGGGCGTCGCGCTCTCCGGCCGCTTCCCCTATCTGAAGGCCGGGGACGTGGTGGAGCTGGAGATCAGCGGGCTGGGCCGGCAGCGCTCGGTGTGCCGCGACGCGCCCTGACCGGTGCGCCGGCGCACGCCCCGGCCGGCGAAACTCCGGCTCCAACTCGCGTTCGCCGAGCCACTCTTCCGGGCGGCGCGCCGCGCCGCGCCGCCCGGATAGGTTGGCGCCATGGCTGAGCACCATGTGATCCGCGTCAGATTCGACGGCGGCCCACGCGACGGCCGGGCCGTGGACGTCGTCATCACCGACCGCGTGCCGCTGCCGCTGATGCTGGCGGCCCGGCAGTCCGGAGGACTGTACGAACTGCGGTGTACCGAGGGGCGCGGCACGCGGTACGCCTGGATCGACGACCCCCTGGCCCGCGCGTAGGCGGGCGAGGAGCTACCGGCCCGCCGCCCGGAGGAACGCCTCAAGACCGGCCAGGTCGTCGGTGTTGAGGTGATCGACCCCGGCGGCCAGCAGCTCCCGCCACACCGCCTCGCGGGCCGCGCCGGGAACGTCCGGCGTCGCCCAGAAGCGCACCCGCTGCCCGGCCGCGTGCGCCGCGCCCGTGATGCGGTGCAGCAGCTCGCGCTCGGCGGCGGGCATGGGGCCCTCGCCCAGCCAGCGGAAGCTGCTGTTCCAGTTGCTGCTGATCAGCGGGATGAACGAGGCGGGCGCGGCCGTGCCGAGGTCGTCCAGCCGGCCGTCGTAGAACGCGTACCGCAGGCCCTCCCGCTCCATGGGCGCCCGGGCGGCGCGGTCCCCGGATATGACGGCGGTGACCGCCCTGGTGCGCACGCGGCCGCCGCGGGCCGAGGAGAAGATCCGGTCGTACTCGCGCAGCCGGCGGGACAGCTCCAGGTAGGTGGCCTCGCCGGTGTTCTTGATGTCGATCAGGAGCTGGAGCGACACCTGGTGCCCGCGGTGGACCCGGCCGCCGTTCGCGCGGACCCGGTCGGCCAGCGGGTCGAGGTACAGCGACTCCAGGGTGCGCGCCGGGTCGAGGTCCACCGCGTCGTGGGCGACGAGCAACTGCCCGTCCACCAGCCAGATGTCGGCCTCCACACTGGTGAACCCGTGTGCCAGGGCGTCGTGCAGCGGCCGGTCGTGCTCGTAGTCGTTGTGGGCGTGCGCCTGGCGCAGCGGCACGGTGCCCCGGCCGGATCCGCGGCCGGCGGCGGTGGCCGTTCCGGCCAGACCCCCGGCGAGGGCGGCGGAGAGCGCGGCGGCTCCCCCGATGGCACGACGACGACTGAGGTACGCCACGATTCCTCCCCGGGACGGTGTGGCCGGACGCGAGTGAGTATCCGGGGAGGGCGCGGCAATTGGCAGACGTGATCGAAGAGTTCTCCGACCGGTCATCGACGCGTTCCCCCATGCACATGCGATATCGCGGCATATGCGGCAAATGCGCATTGAGGGGGTCGGCCCGGTTTGGGGCGGGCGAGCCGGGTACCCGTCAACTTCCGTATGCCGCAAGCAAACGGAGGCAGACATGGTTCCCAACGGAGAGCCCGAGCGCGTCTTCGACGAGGTGCACATCGGCAAGGGGATCCGGCCGGTCGCCCGGCACGGATTCGTGACCGTCGCGGACGGGGTGCTGCGCCTCCTGGGCTCGGACCGGCACGTGATCGACAGCGCGCCCCTGGCCGATGTGCGGGCCGCCCGGGTCCGCTTCTCCGGAGGCAAGACGCTCACCATGACGATCAACGGCACGCGCTACAACGTCTCCCCCAAGTGGGGCGAGCGCCCGGGGCTGGTGCTGCGGCCCGGGCCCGGGGAGCCGGCGCGGGCGGAGCGCGCGACCGGCGAACTGCTCCGCCTGGTGGAGACCGGCTGAGGCCGCTACCCGGCCTGCTCGGCGTGGCCTCGTATTTGGTCCGCCGTCAGCACGTATCCGGTCTCGGAGTCGGTCACGGAACGGGCGAAGACCATGCCGTAGACCTGGCCGTCCGTGGTGAGCAGGGGACCGCCGGAGTTCCCCGGGCGGACCAGGGAGCGCACCGAGTAGATGTCGCGGGTGACCAGGCTGTCGCCGTGGATGTCCTGGCCCTGGGCGGAGGTGCGGCCCGCGACCGTGGCCGCCCGCAGGTCGAGGGGCCCGTCCTCCGGGTAGCCCGCGACCACCGCCGGGTCGCCCCGGCTCGCGTCGTCGGCGAACGACAGCGCGGGCGCGTCGAGCCCCGGCACGGCGAGCACCGCCACGTCCACGTCCGGGTCGAGCAGGATCACGGTGGCCTCCAGCCGCCGCCCGACGCCGCCGACCTGCACCGCGGTGACGTCGGCGCCGTCCACCACATGGGCGTTGGTCATGACGCGCTCGTCGGCGTAGACGAAGCCGCTGCCCTCCTGTCCGGAGAAGCCCGCGGTGGCGGTGACCTTGACGGTGCTGCTCTGCGCGGCGGCGACCGCGGCCTCGGTCACGCTGTCCCCGGAGGGCTCGGGGACCTGGGCGGTGGGGTCGTTCTCGAAGGGGTTGAACACCTGGGGGAAGCCGGCGTCGTTGAGCACGTCGGTGGCCCGGTTGAACCAGGTGGGCGCCTGGGCCGGCATCCGGTCCTGGACGGCGCCCAGCACCGAGGAGTCCTGAACGGCGCGGTTGAGCCCCGGGGAGGGCGTGGGGGTCAGCGCGCTGGCGGCCATCCAGGCGACGATCAGCACGGCCACGCCGTTGAAGACGGCGCCGCCGACGCCGTCCAGCCATCGGGTGGGGGCGTGCCGCACCGCGTCCCGCAGCCGCACCGCCGTCGGCCAGGCCACGGCCTGCCCGATGGCGGCGGGGACCAGCACCACCAGCAGCGCGACCACCATCGCCTCGGCCGAACCGGGCGTCAGGCGGTCCACGGCGAACGGCAGCAGCCAGACGCCCAGCGCCGCCCCGCCGACAAAGCCGATCAGCGAGACGACACCGGCGATCAGGCCGCGCTGGAACCCGGAGACGGCCGCGAGGACCACGGCGATCAGCAGCAGCACATCCAGCAGATTCACCCGGGGTCCCCCTTGGGCCGGTTCGTTCGCAATTGGAACGCGGCGGCCGGCCGCGGGGTTCCCGCCCGGGGCCCGCCGGTGTCAGTCGATGCCGAAGAGCGGCCCGGTGAGAGTGAGTCCGAGGTCGTCGTCGGCGAACGAGAACAGCGCGAACAACATGAGGGACGCCCCGGCCAGCGAGATGTCCTTGAAGAACTGGATCATTTCATTCTGCCGGGCGGTCGCGTCGCTCTCCTTCCAGAACGGGTGCATCAGCACGGCCGTCGGGATCAGGAAGATCGCCAGCAGCAGCGCGCCGAGGTCGGCCCACACGCCGAGCAGCACGCTCAGCGCGCCGAGGAGCATGACGACACCGGAGCCGAGGACCGATGCCTGAGGCGCGGGGAGGCCTTTGGAACCGGCGTAGCCGGCCATCATCTTGGTCTGGGTGAGATGGCCGATCGCGGAGTTCAGGAAGAGGGGGATGAAGAGGATCCGCCCGATGAGTACCAGAATGTCCATGGACGCCTCCAGAGGCGGCGGATGGGGATTCTCGGGAAGTATGCGGTTTGTACCCCCACCGGAAGCCGGCCAGTCGCCACCTGGCGCAACGCCCCGCCGCGCACGCGGTCGTTTCCTTCACTGTGCTGGGCCGCGGTGGGTCCGGCAACCGGAGGCCCCGTTCCCCGGCCGCGCGCGCCGTGCGACGATCACTGCGTGATGACCAGCTCGCGCACACGTGCCCGCCACCTCGCGCCCCCGCTGGCGCTCGCCGCCCTCGGGATGCTGGCCGCCTCCTGCGGCACCGAGTCGGCCGCCGCGGAAAGCTCCGGTCCCGCGGCCCAGGGCAAGGGCGTCGCCGTGCCCGCCCCGGTGCCCGGGCCGGCCTGTCCGGAGTCGGGCGTGCGGATCACGGAGACTGCCCGGGAGGCGGCCATGGGGCTGCGCGTCCTCAGTCTGTCGCTGACCAACTGCGGCACCGCTCCGGTGGAGGTGAACGGCTACCCCGTCCTCACGCTCCTCGACGAGGAGCGGCAGCCGCTGGACATCGAGATTGTGCACGGCTCGGAGCCCATCGCGATGATCGAGGGCTTCGACGACGGGCCGGTGCCGCTGACCCTTCAGCCGGGTGAGCAGGCGTCGGCTGGCCTGGTCTGGCGCAACACGGTGACGGGCTGGGAGCCGCCGGTCAACGCCCCGTTCCTGGACATCGCCGTGGCGGAGGGCGAGCCCACCCGGACCGTGGCGCTGGACGGCGCCATCGATCTGGGGACCACGGGCATGCTGGGTGTCAGCGCGTGGGGTCCTTCGGCGCAGTAGCGGCAGCTCGGGCCGCGCGCCAGGCGGGGCTGTCGACGTAGTGGTTGTCGAAACGCTCCGAGGAGGCGCGCACTTCGGCGATGTCCGCCGTGCCCAGGTGCACCCGCTCCAGCAGCCGGTAGTAGTCGAACCGGTTCATGCCCGGGCTGAACGCAATGAGCACGTCGGCCGCGGCACCGGGCGCCGGCGCGAACGCGTGCGGCCGCCCGGGCGGGACGACCAGCAGGTCGCCCGTGTCCAGCGTCACCACCGAGTCCCCGTCCAGCGCCTGGAGTTGCCCGTCCAGCACGAAGAACATCTCCGTCGCGCCGGAGTGGTAGTGCGGCGGTGCGCCGGGTGAATCGGCGCGCAGCGTGGCGCGGTTGGCCGTCAGCGCGCCCCCGGTGGTGCCGGAGTCGGCGAGCAGGGTGATCAGGCTGGCCGGGCCGTCGGTCAGTGTCTCGGCCGTGGCGGCGCGGACAAGAAGGCTGCGGTTCATGGGAGTTCTCCCTCTCTCGGATCAGGAGCCGGCCAGGTTGCGGACGGTGACGTTGATGCGGTTCCAGGCGTTGATCGCGGCGATGGCCATGACGAGCGTGGCCAGAGCCGGCTCATCGTAGTGGCGGGCGGCCTCGTCCCACACGTCCTGCGGCACGCCCTCCGCGCGGTCCGCTATGCGGGTGGCCGCCTCGGCGAGGGCGAGCGCGGCGCGCTCGGCGTCGGTGAAGTAGGGCGTCTCGCGCCAGGCCGCCACGGTGGCGAGCCGTTCGTCCGTCTCGCCGTCCCGCCTGGCGTCCCGGGCGTGCATGTCCACGCAGAAGCCGCAGCCGTTGATCTGGCTGACGCGCAGCCGGATCAGCTCCAGCGTGCTCTTGGGCACCGGCCCGGCGGCCAGCGAGGTCTCCAGGGCGAGCAGGGCCCGATAGCCGTCGGCGGCGTGCCGGCGGATGCTGACGCGGGGCGCGTGCTGAGTCATGGTGAGCCTTTCCATCTTTCTTGGATAGATAGTGTCCAGAATCGAGAGCGCAGCGAGAGGCGTCGGGGAGCGCGCCGCCGCCTCACGGCCGCCGGGAGGCGAACCAGCTCCGCGTGGACTCGGGGGTGCCCGGGTGGCGCTCCTCGACCGTGGCCCTGATGTCGGCCAGCGTCGTGCCGGCCAGCTCCCGGCGCCAGGCCAGCTCGGCCCGCCGCATGGACTGCGAAATCACGCACAGCGTCCGGTAGTCCACGTCCTCGCGGCCGCCGGGCCCCTTCCGCAGTACCTCGTCGCAGCGGAACGCCTCGACCCCGCCCTCGATGGCGGTGACCACGTCCAGCAGGCTGATCCGCTCCGGCGGGCGCGCCAGCCGGAAGCCGCCGCGCGGCCCGGGGGTGGAGGTGAGGATGCCGGCCCGGGCGAGTGCTTGAAGCTGCTTGTTCAGGTAGGCGGCGGGCAGGTCGTAGAACGCGGCCAGCCGGGCCGCCGTCATCGCCTCGCCGGACTCGGTCCAGGTGAGGTTGAGGCAACTGTGCAGAGCCCACTCGACGCCCTCGCTCATTCGCATAATCTGGATATTAGACGTCCTGAATTATTGGCGCAACCCCCGCGCCAATCCTGGCCACCAGTAGGCTACTTGGGGCGCAACCCGGCTGGTGTGTGCGTCGGTGCGGTGGGGCCCGGACGCGGAGGAGGGGTGGGGGAGCGATGGCGTTTCAGGCACTGGAGGCGGGGGATCCGGCGCGCATTGGCCGGTACCGGATCGCGGCCCGGCTGGGTTCGGGCGGCATGGGCCGGGTCTACCTGGGCTGGTCGCCCGGCGGGCGGCCGGTGGCGGTGAAGGTGATCCGGCCGGATCTCGCGGGCGACGCCGGGTTCGCGCGGCGTTTCGCCCGGGAGGTGGCCGCCGCCCGCCGGGTCAACGGCTTCTTCACCGCGGGCCTGATCGACGCCGATCCCGACGGGACTCCGCCCTGGCTGGCCACGGCGTATGTCCCCGGCATGTCGCTGGCGGAGGCCATGACCGAGCACGGGCCGTGGTCCGAGGGCTCCGTGCGCTCGCTGGGCGCCGGCCTGGTCGAGGCGCTGGAGGCGATCCACGCCGCCGGGGTGGTGCACCGCGACCTGAAGCCGTCCAATGTGCTGCTGGCGCCGGACGGGCCGCGCGTGATCGACTTCGGGATCTCCATCGCGGCCGAGGGCACCGCGCTGACCCAGACCATGATGATGGCGGGCACCCCCGGCTTCATGTCGCCCGAGCAGCTCACGGGCGGGACGGTGGGCCCGCCCAGCGACGTCTTCGCCCTGGGCGCGGTGCTCACCTACGCCGCCACCGGCGTCGGGCCGTTCGGTTCCGGTTCGCCGCACATCCTCAACTTCCGCGCGGTGTACGAGGATCCGACGCTCGACGCGCTGGCCCCCGGGCTGCGCGGGCTGGTCGAACAGTGCCTGGCCAAGGCCCCTCAGGCCCGCCCCACCCTGGCCGTGCTGGTGGACTGGCTGGAGCGGGCGAGGGGGAACGGGCCGCTCGGGGAGCAGCTTCTCGCCGCCGCCGACTGGCTGCCCGCGTCGGTCGCCCGCACGGTGCGGGAGCGCACCGACATGAGCCTCCCCCGGCCGGGGCCCCCGGCGCCGCTTTCGCCCACCGTGGGAGCCACGCCGCCCCAGCCGCCGCTTCCGCCGACCATGGGCACCACGCAGCCGCCGCCCGCCCGCGGCCCGTCGCGGCGCCGCCTGCTCGCGGGCGCTGGCGGCGCGGCGGGCGTGGCCGCCGTCGGCTGGCTCGGCTGGAACCTCGTCGGGTCCGGCGACTCGGGCGACTCCGACGGTTCCAACGGCTCCAACGGCTCCGGCGACGGCACGTCGGATGCGCCGCCCCGGACCGTGAAGATCGCCTATCAGGGTCCGACGACCGGCCGGGCCAGCCTGCTGAACGCGGTGCTGCTGGCCGTCCGCGAGGCCAACGACTCCGGGGAGAGCGCCGTTTCCTTCGAGGTCTTCGAGGCGCACCCCGACAGTTCGGGCTCCGTGGAGTCGGCGGCCCGTCTCGCCGTCGACGAGCCGGACGTCCTCGCCGTGGTCGGCCCCGTGGCCGCCGACGGCGCGGACCGCGCCGCCGGCGTCTACGAGTCCGGCGGGCTCACGGCGGTCACCCCCTCGGTCAGCGACATGGCGCTCGACGTGCCGAGCTTCGGCACCCTCCTGCGCGGCATCCCCAACGACCGGCAGACGGGCGTGGCGATGGCCGCCTTCCTGGACGGGATGCCGGTGGAGACGGTGACGCTGGCCAAGATCGACTCCTCCCACGGCGACCACATCGCCTCCAGCGCGGAGCAGGCCATGGGTGACCGGGGCATCGAGGTGCCGGGCGGGGGCTGGGGCGTCGTCGCCGGCGACGTCGACTGGTCCGAGGTCGCGGCCCAGGCGCTGGAGCGGGACGCCGTGGTGTTCGCCGGCTTCTCCCAGGGCGGCCTGGGCCTGTCCCGGGACCTCGACCACGCGGGCTTCGACGGCGTCCGGGTCGCCTCCCACGGCGTCATGGACGAGGAGTTCGCGGCCGAGGCCGAGGGCTGGTACGTGGTCACCCCCGCCCGGGATCTGTCCCTGACCCAGGAGCGCACGGCCTTCGCCGAACGCTATCGGGCGGAATTCGCCCAGGAACCGGGCAGGTTCGCCGCCCAGGCGTACGACGTGACCCGGATGATCATCGAGGCCGTGCGCGGGCTCGGCGCGGAGGCCGAGCGCGGCCGGGTCTTCGACCAGTTGACGGGCGCCACCCACGAGGGCGTGACCGGCGTCGTCAGCTTCGGCGGCGACGGCGAGTTCGCCGGCACCGGCCCGCATCTCTTCCGGGTCGAGGACGGCAGGTTCACGCCCCTGGGACCGGCCGAGGACTACGAGGGCTGACGACACGGGCCACCAGTCAGACGTCGCGGCGGCGCAGCAGGGCGGCCGCGGCCAGCAGCGCCAGCGCCGTGTAGCCCGTTACCAGCAGCAACGAGGGCCAGGCACCGAGCGAGCCGACCGCCTCCGCCGTCGCGTCCGAGCTCTGCACGAGCTTCTCCAGCGCGGCCGTCGGCGAGATCCCGGCCACCCACCTCTCGGCATCGCCGAACAGCGGCCCGAGCATCGACGGCAGCACCAGCCCCGCGACCACGGCCGTCACCGCGCCCGCCGCGTGCCGGATCAGCGTGCCCAGGGCCAGCCCCAGCAGCCCGGCGACCGCGAACGCGCCCGCCACCCCCAGCAGCGCCGGCATCGGATCGCCCTGCGCGTAGGAGTCGTCCAGCAGCGCGTCGCCCACCAGATAGGCGGCCGTCACCGACGGCAGCGCCAGGGCCGAGAGCAGCACGGCGACCAGCACCGCCTTCGCCGCCAGCACGGTGCCCCGGCGCGGCACCGCCGCGAACGTGGTGCGGATCGTGCCGCTGCCGTACTCCCCGCACATCACCAGCGCGCCGACCACGGCGGCCAGCATCAGCGCGGGCACGGCGATGGTCAGGCTGCCGCCCAGCACCGTGTCGTCGGGCTGAAGGCTCTCGGTCGCCGCCACGAACACCGCGCCCGGCACGGGCAGGACGGCCATCACCGCCGTGGTCCACACCGTGGAACGGACGCTGCGGAACTTGATCCACTCGAACGCCAGCGCCTGCCGGAACCGCGGTGTCATCGGACCGCCTCCGCCCGGTACTCGGCCGACGCCCCCGCCATGGCCGTGTAGACCTCCTCCAACGAGGAGCGCAGCGGCGTCAGTTCGCGCAGCGCCACGTCGTGCGCGCGGGCCAGCTCGCCTATCGCCCCGGCGTCGAGGCCGTCCACCAGCCAGCCGCCGCCCGTATCCGGCGTGACCCGGGCCCCGGCGCGTTCCAGCGGCTCCCGCAGCCGCGCGGCGTCCGCCGCGCGCACCAGCGTCCGGCCCCCGGAGTGCGACTCGATGAACTCCCGCATCGGCGCGTCCGCCAGCAGCCTGCCACGTCCGACCACGATCAGATGATCGGCGGTCAGCTCCATCTCGCTCATCAGGTGGCTGGAGAGGAACACCGTCCGCCCCTGCGCCGCCAGCGACTTCATCAGCTCCCGGATCCAGCGGATGCCCTCGGTGTCCAGGCCGTTGACCGGCTCGTCGAGGATCAGCACCGCCGGGTCGCCCAGCAGCGCGGCGGCGATCCCCAGCCGCTGGCCCATGCCCAGCGAGAAGCCCCGGGTCCGCTTCCGCGCGGTGCCGGGATCGAGCCCGACGAGGGCCAGCACCTCGTCCACCCGGCGGCGCGGAATGCCGTTCCCGGCGGCCAGTCCGGCCACGTGGTGATACGCGGACCGGCCGCCGTGCACCCCCTTCGCGTCCAGCAGCGATCCGACCACGCGCAGCGGCGCGGCCAGCTCCCGGTACGTCCGGCCGCCGATCAGCACGCTGCCGGAGGTGGGGCTGTCCAGGCCGAGGATCAGCCGCATGGTGGTGGACTTGCCCGCCCCGTTCGGGCCGAGGAAGCCGGTGACCCGCCCCGGCCGCACGGTGAACGAGAGCCCGTCCACGGCCGTTTTCGGCCCATACCGTTTGGTGAGCTCATGCACATCGATCATGTCCGCGACGCTAGGTGCGCGCCGGTGACCGGACATCTGCCGCGGGGAGTCGCCGCCTACGCCGCCGGGAGTACGCCGGCGCGCCGTCAGGGGGCGAGCGGCGCCGGCGCGGCCGTGCTGGCCCCGGCCAGGGCGTAGTCGGCGACGTCCTCCCAGCCCTCGTGGAGGGCGGTGAGGTGGTCGCGCCCGGGGTACTCCTTGTACTCGGTGATCGCCGTGGACCGGCGGTAGCGCCGGTGGTTCTCCCGGACCACCGCGGCCGGGATGCCGTGGTCGGCGTCGCCCGCGACAAGCAGCAGCGGTGCCCGGTCGCTGTTGCGGAAGTCGACGAGGGTGGCGGCCCGGCGCCGGTCCGCCGGATTCCGCAGGACCGGCCAGGCCGACCGCGGCGCGGACAGCGGCAGGCGCAGCACGCCCCGCGGTGGCGCCGGGTGCACCGCGACACCGGCCCGGCCGAGCCCTGGTCCAGCAGGATCTGCGTGACGAGGCCGCCGAAGGAGTGCCCGATGACGACCGGCGGCTCGGGCAGGGCGCGGACGAACGCCTCGTAGTGGCCGACGAGTTCGGCGACACAGAGGTCCGCCGGTGCCCGGTCGTGGTCGAGCGGCTCGTCGACCGCCTCATCGCCGCGGCCGAGTTCCCGGACCCCGGCCACCCGGTGCGCCGCGTGGTCACCGAGCACCGCGCCTGGTTCCGCGCCGCCGTCTCCGGCCTCCTGCGCGAACTCGGCCACCCCGCCCCGGAGTCCACCGCCGACGCCCTCGTCCTGCTGCGCGACGGCGCGATGGTCGGCGACTACCTCGACGGCGGCCTCCCCGCCCGGGAAACGCTGGCGCGGACGGCGACGGCCCTGGTCGACGGCGCGGCCTGACGCCGCCTACCGCTGCTCGCCCGGGCGGACCAGGCCCGTTTCGTAGGCCAGGACGACCAGTTGGGCGCGGTCGCGGGCGCCGAGTTTGGTCATGGCGCGGCTGACATGGGTCTTGGCGGTCAGGGGCGACATCATGAGGCGGCGGCCGATCTCCTCGTTCGACAGGCCCGTGGCGACCAGCGCCAGGACCTCGCGTTCGCGGGCCGTGAGGGGGACGAGGCGGGTGGCCGCGTTGGCCAACGGGGTCTGGAGCCGGGCGAATTCCTCGATCACCCGGCGGGTGACGGTGGGGGACAGCAGGCCCTGGCCGGTGGCCACCGTGCGGATCGCGTCGCGCAGGTCGTCGGGCTCGACGTCCTTCAGCAGGAAGCCCGCCGCGCCTGCCCGCAGCGCCTCGAAGACATAGGCGTCGGCCCCGAACGTCGTCAGGATCAGGACCCGCACCGCGTTCAGCGCCGGGTCGGCGGCGATCCGGCGGGTGGCCTCCAGCCCGTCCACCCGCGGCATCCGGATGTCCATCAGCACCACGTCCGGGCGGGTGGTGGTGACCGCCTCCACCGCCTGGGCGCCATCCGCCGCCTCGGCGACGACCACCAGGTCGTCGGTCAGGTCGAGCAGCGCGCGGAACCCGGCCCGCACCACCGTCTGGTCGTCGGCGAGCACGACGCGGACCGGCCTCACGCGTCCGCTCCGGCCGTGGGCAGCGAGGCGGTGACCCGGAAGCCGCCGGCGGGCAGCGTGCCGTACTCCAGGGTGCCGCCGACGGCCGCCGCCCGTTCGCGCATCCCGAGCAGGCCGAAGCCGGTGCCGGGCCGCGGCCGGGCGGGTCCGTCGTTGGTCACCTCCACCAGCAGCCGGCCCGCGCCGGGGCGCACCGACACGGCGGCGTGCCGGGACACGGAGTGCTTGACCACGTTGGTCAGGGCCTCCTGGACGATGCGGTACGCGGCCAGTTCGACCACGGGCGGCACCGGGCCCTCGGAGGTGTGGTGCAGCGTGACGGCCAGCGGCGTGCGGTCGATCAGTTCGGGGAGCTGGTCGAGGCGCGGTGCCGGGGCGACCGGCGCGTCCGTGCCGTCCTCGCGGAGGATGGTGACCGTCGTGCGCAGCTCGCGCACCGCCTCCCGGCCCGACGCGCGGACCTGCCGCAGCGCCGTCCGCGCCAGGTCGGGGCGCTTGTCCAGGGCGTCCAGGGCCACGCCCGCCTGCACGGTCATCGCGGACACGGTGTGCGCCACGATGTCGTGCAACTCCCGGGCGATGCGCACTCGTTCCTCCCGGACCCGGCGCGCGGTCTCCCGCCGGTGCTCGCGCTCGGCGCGGCGGGCGAGCTCCTGCCGGCCGCGGACCACCTCGCCCAGCAGCAGCGGGACCAGCGGGATCGCCATCTCCAGCACGGGGGAGGGCACCGGGCGGCCCTCCTCCTGTCCGGAGATCACCGCGGCGGCGCCGGCCAACAGCGAGGCCAGGACGGCGATCCGGAGCGTGCGGCGGCGGTCGCCGCGCACCGCGACCCAGTAGAGCGAGACCATCGCGGGCAGGTTCAGCAGCTCGCCGATGTGGCCCATCAGCGTCCACGTCAGACAGCCAGCCCCGGTCACCGCCGCCGAGACCAGGGGCGCCCGGCGGTGCGCGAGGAGCCCGGCGGCCGAGACGGCCAGCACGGCCCAGCTCAGCCAGTCGTCCTCGCGCGAGCCGGGCACGTTGGAGGCCAGATCGGCGGCGGTGACCCCGCCGATGGCAACGGTGAGCAGCAGTTCCACGCCCATGCGACCACGGTAGGCGCGGCGGGCGGCGGCCACGTACGCCGACGGGAGTAGCCGGTCCCTGGGATCACTCCGTGTAGACGGCGTAGGGCGAGTCGTCGGGGCGGCTGGTCCAGCGGAAGTAGAGGGTGCCGTCGGCGCCGGCCCACGCCCAGGAGCTGTCGTCCTCGTCGCAGGTGTCGTCGCTCCGCTCGGCGATCAGGATCTCGGGCGAGAGCAGCACCCGGTCGCCGCTCACCCCCGCCAACTGGTAGTCCCAGACGCAGGTCTCGCCGTCCAGGGTCCATGACCAGCGCACCACGGTGTCGCCGACCGCGCCCTGCTCGACCGTGACCTCGTCCAGGCCCTCCTCACCCTCGCCGGTGCGGTACTCGTCGCGCCAGGAGCCCACCAGCGACGCGGGCACGGCGTTCCCGCCGTCGGCGGTGGCGGCCTCCAGCGTCGTCTGCCGGTCCCCGTCGGTCCACCGCATGTCGCCGTTGTCCTGCAACTCCAGCGTCTTGACGGTGCCGTCGGCCCGGCAGTTCTCGTGGATCTCGCCCTCCGGAACGCTGCGCTCGGCCACCTCGGTGTAGCTGAGCCGGTTGTCCTGGAACGACTCCAGCCGCATGTCGTACACGCACATCGAGCCCATGTAGGTGGTGAAGGCGGTGCCCACGCTCTCGCCCTCCGTGCCCTCCCGGATCTCGAACCACAGGCCGCGCCAGCCCGGCTCGCCCTCCGTGCCGAACTCGCCCTGCCAGGCGCCGAGATGGCCCTCGGCAACGGGCTGGAGGTCCGGGGGCGGGGTGGTCCCGCCACCGCCGGGGTCGTCACCGTCGCCGTCGCCTCCGGTCAGCGCCACCACCGCGACGATGCCCAGCACCGCCGCGACGGCGACGCCCGCCAGCCCGAGGAACAGCCCGCGCCGCGGGGCCGCCGGCGCCGGCTGGGGAGCGTGTGGCGGCGAACCGCCGTACGCCGGGGGGCCGAACGACGCCGGGGCCGGGGCGGGAGCCGGCGCGGCGGGGGCCGGCGGCGCGTAGGGCGCGGGTGCGGGAGCGGGCGCCGGGATCGGCGGCTCCTCCATCCGCACCGTCTCCGGCTCGCCCACCAGCGTCCGGGGGTTCTCCGACTCCAGCAGCGTGGCGGCGACGCGCCCCAGCCGTTCCACGATCGCGGCGGGCAGCCAGGGCCCGCCGTCCCCCACCCCGGCGTCGCCCGGCGCCGGGTGGTTCAGCAGCTCGGCCACCGGCGTCCGCCGGGCCGGGTCCTTGGCCAGGCAGCCGGATATGAGCGTGCGCAGCTTCTCGGGCACGCCGTCGAGGTCGGGCGGCTCCTCCACGATGCGGTACGTCAGGAGGTGCGGCGCGGAGTCCACGGCGCCGAACGGGGTGCGGCCGGTGGCGGCGTAGGCGAGCAGCGAGCCGAGCCCGAACACGTCGCTGGCCGGGGTCAGCCGCTCCCCGCGCACCTGCTCGGGCGACATGAAGCCCGGCGAGCCGATGGTGGTGCCGGTCCGGGTGATGCCCTCGCCGGGCGCCGGGTCCAGCGCGCGGGCGATGCCGAAGTCGATGACGCGCGGGCCGTCGAAGGTGACCAGCACGTTGGACGGCTTGAGGTCCCGGTGCAGCACGCCCGCCTCGTGAATGGCCTTCAGCGCCTGCGCCATGCCGCCGGCGAGCAGCAGCAGGCTGCGCTCGGGCAGCGGGCCGTACCGGTTGACCAGCTCGAACAGCGAGAAGCCCGGTATGTAACGGGTGGCGACCCACGGCGGCTCGGCCTCGGGGTCGGCGTCGAACACGGGCGCGGTCCACTGGCCGCCGACCCGCCGGGCCGCCGTGATCTCCCGGTCGAAACGCCGCCGGAAGTCCGGCTCCCGGGCCAGCTCGCCGATGATCGTCTTCACCGCGACCATCCGGCCCCGGTCGGAACGGGCCAGGTACACCACGCCCATCCCGCCCTCGCCGAGCCTGCCGATCAGCCGGTAGGGGCCGATCCGGGGTGGATCCTGTGGTGTCAGCGCTTCCATGCGTGCCGACTCCCCCGCGTCGAGTGTCATTTGAGCGGTCACGAGCACAACCGCGGTCTCATTGCACCATGTTCGCCCGGGAGGGGTCCCGGCAGGCCGGAACATCGAACGGCCCGTCCGGCACACGCGCGCCGGACGGGCTGTTCGATGTCGCCGGAGCCGACGGTCACATGTTGATCCTTAGCCGACCCCGGTTCGGTGACCTGCGGGAACGCCGAAATGTGGCGCCTGACCTGGGAAAACTACTCTCAGTGTTTCCCGTTGTTTCGGGTCGTTTTTAGGTGCCGTGTGCCCTGCGTGTGCCCTCGGGGCACAGCCGAACGAGCCGGAGCGAGGTGCAACGCCGCAAGCCGTGGACCCCCACGCCCGGGCGTTGCACCTCGCGGCGGTCAGTCCTTCGAGGGAGCGTAGTAGTCCGCCAGCATCTCGGTAGGCCACGCCGGTTGCCGGATGCTGCCGCGCGGGCCCATCTCGGCGAACCACGGTTTGATGTCGAGTACGGGCGTGCCGTCTACGGCGTCGAGGTCTTCCACGTGGAGGTCAAGGCCGTCGACCTTGATCAGGCGGCATCGGGAGACGCCGAGCCAGTTCTGGCGCCGCATGTTCCGGCGGCCGAAGATGCCCACGGGCGGCCATGCTGGGGTGTCGCGTGGGCGGCGCGCGCCGGGGTGGAGGTCGGTGGGGTCGGTCAGATGGAAGCGAAAGACGATCTCCAGGTGGGAGAACTCGGCCAGCCTCTCGGTGGAGTCGGTCGGGAAGTCGGGGGTGATGCGGACGATGGAGCGGGTGCCGCCCCAGTAGTCGTCTGTCGGTTCGGCGCGCCCGCCGACGACGTGGGCCACGGGCACGACGGTGAACTCTTCTGCCATGGGGCGCTGCTCTCCTCGGGATCGTGGTCTGCGGGTGGTCAGGCGGACTCGGTCAGGTACGCGGCGGCCCGCGCGTCCAGCTCGGCCACGGCGGGGATGCCGCGCCCGCGCACGGGGGAGAGGGCGCGGCGCATGTCGGCGGTGGTGCGGCGGGCGCGAGCGGAGTGGATGCCGTCCATGGCGTCCAGGGCACGCGACCACGTGGCGCAGGCTTCCTCTATGGCGCCCTGCCGTGCCTGGACCGAGCCGAGGTAGCCGAGGGTCACGGCGTGCGTGCGGGTGAAGGTGGCCGCCTTGCGGGTGCGGACGCTGTGCCGGAACTCCCGCAGGGCGCCGCCGAGGTCTCCCGTGTCCCGGAGCGTGCAGGCCGTTTCATGGGCGAGGCTGGCCTCGCCGAAGAAGAAGACGCGCCCGGGTTCGTCGTGGCCCGGGGTGGCGGCGGCCAGGTCGTCCCCCGCACGGAGCAGCGCAGCGGCGGCGGCCTTGGGCTGTCCGTTGGCGGCCAACGCGCGGGCGCGTACGACGCCGAGGAGAGCTCGCTCCCGGGGCGCGGCCGAGGCGTAGCGCGGGCCGTCCATCGAGGCGTTCGCGAGGTTCACGGCCTGGCGGCCGTGGCCGAGGTCGGCGGCCTGATGGGCCATGGCGCGCAGTACGTGACCGGCCATGGGCGCGTCGTCGGCCTCGGCGGCCAGGCTGACCGAGAGCGTGAAGTACCGCTGAGCGATGGCGTGCTCGGCGTTGTCGAAGGCCATCCCCCCGGAGAGGTAGGCCAGTTCGCTGGCGGCGGCGAACATCTCTCGGCGCACCTGGTCGTCGGTGAAGCGGCCACCGAGATAGGTGCTGACGTCGGTGGTGAGGTACTGCACGACGGCGGCTCGCGCGTGGCCGCCGCCGTGGCGCTGGTCGATGCGGGAGAACATGGCCACCATGTCGCGCACGGCGTCGAGGTCGCCACGGCCGACCCTGCGGCGGCCGGTCGCCGGCCGTATCGCGGACTGTTCGGCCCGCTGTGTCCACCACTCCGAGCCTGGCACGGCCAGCGCGGCGGCGGAGTAGGCGGCGGGGGACAGGGCACGCCTGCGCTCCACGTCCAGGTCACCTCTCCCCAAGTCGGCCAGCGCCGCCAGCGTATCCGCACGCCAGTCCGGCGCGGGGACGGGGAAGGGCTCTGCCAGGCCGATCTCCGTCAGGCTGACCGGCCGGCCGAGGTGGCGCGTCAACGCCTCGGCGAGGTAGGGCGCCGTGTCGTCGGCCGGCCCGGCGCCGGCCACCCAGTGAGCGATGGCGGAGCGGTTTCGTGCGCAGCGTGGCGCCCGCCTCGGCGGCGACAGAGCGCACTGACCGGGCTAAGGCTTCGTACGTCACCCCTGTGGCCTTGATCAGGGCGCGCAGCTCGGCGTTGGGTGGCCGGCGTTCTGCTCGCGGCTCGTTCATCGTGCTCCCTTGGCGCGAGTGGCTGACGCTGCGGACGCGCGTACTCGACACGGTGTGCGGTGAGGTCGGCACCGTGTCCGGCATCGGTTCACCCCTACGTCCAGAACGAACCGCCGACTGTGGTCTACCTCCGGCCACTGGGCGGCGGCCTCGAATGGCAGTGCGCCATTGACGACGTGCGGCCGTGCCCGGAGAACGCCGGGGTCGCCTACGCCGAGGAGGGCGGCCGATGATTCGCCGTCTCCGCCTCGGCCGTGGCCGCCGTCGTGCCCCATGGCGCCGCACCCCCTCTCAACCCCGACGACATCGGCGGCGCCCTGTGGGTGCTGAACCGTGACGCCGGGCGAGCATCTGGCCTATCGGTACCCCTTCCGTGGCGCGCCTGGAGATCGTGGGCGCCGCCACGCTCCCGGTCGCGGTCGCCGCCGCGCGGCTGGCGCGGGAGATGATGCGCAGCCTCCCCCTGGGCGACGGGTGGGCGGTGCTGCACGCCTCGGCGGTCGCCGCCGAGGACGGGCGAACCGTCCTCACCTTCGGCGGCAAGGGCGTCGGCAAGACGACCACGGCGCTCACTCGGGCGGCACTCGGGCGGCACTCGGGCGCCTGCGGCTGCTGGCCAACGATCGGGTGTTCGTCCGCCCCGACGTGGCCGGCGGCGTCGAGGTGCTGCCGTGGCCAGCCGCCGCCGCCGTCGGGCTCGGGCTGCTGAACGCGCTGGGCTGGTACGACATCGCGCAGGCGCGCCTGCGCACGGGGGAGTCGCTGCACCCCACGCAGGACCAGCGTGTGACGGACGCACTGCTGGCCGGGCGGCGCGAACCGCTGTGGGGCGGTGCCCGGGAGCTGAAAGCGCAGGTCTGGCCCGTCCAGTTCGCTACCTGGTTCGGCTCGGAACTCGCCCCCCACGGCCAGGCCGCCGCGCTGCTGTTTCCGCAGGTGACCGCCGACGGCGCGCCGCAGCTCACCGAGGCACCCCGGACGCTGGCCGAAGCGGACTTCATGGCCGGGAAGACGGAAGACCGCTACCCCGACATCTTCGGCCTGACGGGCGGTGTGAACCCCGGCGGGCCGAGCGAGGTGCGCGCCACCGTTGCCGAGCGCCTCAACCGCCTCCCCCGCCACGGCGTGCTACTCGGGCACGATGTGCCCGCCAACGCCGAGCTACTGAGCAAGGTCACGGGCTGACACAGCCGAGCCCGGCTGACCCCGTCCAGAAGGAACTGCGTTGCCCCGCCCCGACGTTGCTGGGACGGGGCAGCGTCGCGTTTTCCTGGCACGCGGTAACGGCGTCGTGCACGCCTGCCCGTTGTCGGTGGGCAACTCCAGTGGCTGCTGCGTCACCCTCGGTTTCATCGCACGTCACCCCCACCTCCGCTCCCTGACTCAACCTGAAGCCTCCTGCGGCGGCGTGCCCGGATCATCGCACGGCGGGAGACAACCAAGCTACTTTACGGGGCGTACGAGGGCCGCGCCGGTCGCAACCGGATTGGAATGGCGGGCGCACCGATCCATGCTTAATCTCGGAAAAGTGGTTCTGGATACTGCGAGACACGATGACGAAGAGTTCAGGAGGCTGCCGTGATAGTCAAGAAACTCCACGAAATGGGTTTGCGCAGTGAGCACGCCTACTTCGCTGCCGTCGGATCCGTCGGCCTGTCGTTCTCCGTCTGGCTGGGCTCACTGACAAAGGAGCCGGGGCAGGGATTGGACCGGGCTGACCGCTGGGGGATCTTCATCGGAGAGTGGGCCCCGACCTTCTTCGGGCTCGGCATCGCTCTGTCACAGTACGAAAAGGACTGACGTCCCTGCCCGACATTCCCGCGGGGTTGCAACCATGAGCAGAACCGACGGCACAGATATTGCCAAGCGCAGTCCTATCAGGACAGCCGCGCTGATCGTGGGAGTCCTCTTTCTCGTCGTGGGAGTCCTCGGGTTTATCCCGGGCATCACCACGGATTTCGACGAGCTGGAGTTTGCGGGACACGACTCCGAGGCCCAACTGCTGGGCCTCTTCCAGGTGTCGGTCCTCCACAACCTCGTCCATCTCGCCTTCGGCGTGCTCGGTGTTCTCATGGCCACGACCTCGGCACTGGCCCGCTTCTACCTCATCGCAGGCGGCGCGGTGTACCTCGTCCTGTGGCTGTACGGCCTGATCGTGGACAACGACGAAGATGCCAACTTCGTTCCGCTCAATCACGCCGATGACTGGCTTCACCTCTGCTTGGGAGTGGGCATGATCGCTCTTGGGCTCCTCCTCCACCGCGACCGATCCAGGCGGTAACGCCACGACCAGCGCCCACCGCGCCCGGCGGCGGGGGACCGACACACACACCGGAGGCCCGGCCGGGACAGGCGGTATGCAGACGTTCCTCCCGTTCCCCGACTTCACAGCGACCGCGCGGGCGCTGGACACGCGACGGCTGGGCAAGCAGCGGGTGGAGGCGCTTCAAGTACTGAGGGCCCTCACCGTTCCCGGATACGGCTGGCGCCAGCACCCCGCGGCCCGCATGTGGGCGGGGTACGAGGAAGCGCTGACGCGGTACGGACTTGACATCTGCGAAGTGTGGTGCGCGGCCGGCCACTCGGACACCTGCCGGTCCCTGTTGCGCCGCGAACTCCGGACGGGCACCGGCATCGCCGGGCCGCGCTCGCAGCCGGAGCTCGCCGTGGCCGGTGAACTGCCGCCCTGGCTCGGCGACTCGGCCTTCCACCGAAGTCATCAATCGGCCTTGCTCCGCAAGGATGCGGAGCACTATTCACAGGTGTTCCCCGGTGTGCGGGACGACCTGCCCTATGTCTGGCCGACCTCTGACCGGACCGGCGGCGCCACGGCCCCCGGGTGAGGCGGCCCACCTCGGCCTTCTGGCTCAACCCGTCGAGCGCGGGTTCGCCAAGCTAACGAACCGCAAGCTGCGCCGCTCCGCCCACCTTAGGGCCTGTATCGAGTTCCCGCCCGGGCCCGCGACGCCAGTCACGGCACCTCGCCGCTCCCCCAGACTCCGTCTGGGAGGTGCCCCCAGCCGAATCGCGCGAATACGGCCGGGTATGAGCTGCGATCCGGTGCCTTGCGATGCACCGCGTCTGACGCCGCGGGCTGATCCGACCGGGAACTCGATACCGGCCCTAAGTCCCTAGCGGGGCATCGGAGCCGGTGAGACGTCGGTCGCCCTCTTCGAGCGGCACGTACGGCTGCACATCGTTCCCATCCTCGGCGGGCGGGAGCTGCGGGCGATCCTGCCGTCAACGCTTCGCGCCTGGATACAGGAGCTGCGCGGCCGGGTGGGAGACACCTACGCCGGGCAGATCTGCGACACCCTGTCGGCCATCCTGAACGCCGCCGTCGACGACGGGCGGATTCCCCGCAACCCGATGCGCTCGCAGTCCGTCAGAGTGCCGAGGCGGACGCAGCGGAAAGTCAAGGCGTGGGACTCGGACCAGGTCGCCGCCGTACTCGACGCGATGGCGGACCGGTTCAAGGGGCTGGTCGTCCTTGGCACCGGGTGCAGCCTGCGACAGGGTGAGCTGTTCGGCGTGGCCGAGGAGGACATCGATTACGAGGCGGGGATCGTGCGCGTTGACCGGCAGGTCAAGCTCAAGAACTCGCGGCCGTTCTTCGCCCTGCCGAAGCACGAGAAGACGCGCGAGGTTCCCCTGCCCGATCAGGTGGCCGAGGCACTACGCGCGCACGTCCGAGCCTTCCCCGCCCGCGAGGTCACGCTGCCCTGGGAATCGCTGGACGGCTCGTTACGGACACACCGGCTGGTGTTCACCAGGGACACGGGCACGGTCCTGATACGCGACCGGTTCAACTCGACGCATTGGAAGCCGGCCATCGCGCGGGCGGGCATCATCCCGATGCCGGGCAAGGGAGAGAAGTACGCGGCGGCCGAGGATGACGGATGCCACGCCCTACGGCACCACTACGCGAGCGTTCTCCTCGACGCGGGGGAGAGCATCCGGGCCCTGTCCGAACACTCGGCCACCAGGACCCGGCGTTCACCCTGCGGACCTACACGCACATGCTCCCGCGCTCCCTCGGCCGGACACGGAACGCAGTGGATGCGGCCCTCGGCCCGGCCATCACGTCCATGATCGCCAAGCCGAGTGCCCTCGCCCCGACTCGCCAGCCCATCTGACCAGGTCAGAGGCGGTACGGCATCACATGTTGATCATGTGCCCGGCCAGGCCGTGGATCGCCTCCTTGACCGCCTCGCCCAGCGTCGGGTGCGCGTGGACGTTCCGCGCGACCTCGTGCACGGTGAGGTCCCACTGCTGGGCCAGGGTCAGCTCCGGCAGCAGCTCGGTCACCTCGGGGCCGATCAGGTGCGCGCCCAGCAGCTCGCCGTACTTGCCGTCGCTGATGATCTTGACGAAGCCCGAGGGCTGGCCGAGGCCGTGCGCCTTGCCGTTGGCCGTGTAGGGGAACTTGACCGTCTTCACGTCGAAGCCGCGCTGCTTGGCCTGCTCCTCGGTGAAGCCGAAGCTGGCGATCTGCGGCTGGCAGTAGGTGGCGCGCGGGATCATCGTGTAGTCCAGCTCCATGGTCTCCGCGCCGCCGATCGTCTCGGCCGCCACGATGCCCATGGACTCGGCCGCGTGCGCCAGCATCAGCTTGGCCGTCACGTCGCCGATGGCGAAGATGTGCGGAACGTTGGTGCGGCAGCGGCCGTCCACGGCGATCGCGTTCCGCTCGGTGAGCGCCACGCCCGTGTTCTCCAGGCCGTAGCCCGTCACCCGCGGCGCGAAGCCGATGGCCTGGAGGACCTTGTCGGCCTCCAGCACCTGCTGCTCGCCCTTGCCGTTCGTCACCATCACCCGGACCGGCGCGTTCGGGTTGGAGTCGTCGATCGCGTCCACGCGGGTGGAGGTGAGGACCTGGATGCCGAGCTTGCGGTACTGGCGGGCCAGCTCCTTGGAGACCTCGGCGTCCTCCAGCGGCACCATCCGGTCCAGGAACTCGACGATGGTCACCTTGACGCCGTAGTTGTGCAGAATGTACGCGAACTCGACGCCGATGGCGCCGGCCCCCGCGATGACGATGCTGCCCGGCAGCGACTCGGTGAGGATCTGCTCCTCATAGGTGACCACCCGGTCGCTGAGCGAAGTCCCGGGCAGCAGCCGGGTGGTGGCGCCCGCCGCGATGATGCAGTGGTCGAACGTCACCGTCTCGGTGCCGCCCGCGGTGAGCGCGACCTGAAGGGTGTGGTCGTCGGTGAACGAGCCGCGCCCGTCGTACTCCGTGATGTTGTTCTTCTTCATCAGGTAGTGCACGCCGTTGACCCGGCCCTCGGCCACCTTGCGGCTGCGCTGGAACGCGGCGCCGTAGTCGACGGTGACCTCGCCCGACACCTGGATCCCGAAGGCCGCCGCCTCCTGGGTGAACAGGTGTGCCAGCTCGGCGTTGCGCAGCAGTGCCTTGGAGGGGATGCAGCCGACGTTCAGGCAGACACCGCCCCAGTACTTCTCCTCGACGACCGCGGTCCGCAGCCCCAACTGGCTGGCGCGGACCGCCGCGGTGTAGCCCCCCGGGCCCGCGCCCAGGACGACGACGTCGTAGTGCGTGCTCATGAACCCTCACGCCTTCTTTCGCGCTCTCACGGTGGTCGGTGACATTCTTCCCTGCCCGCCCCATGACACCACGAGCGCCCCGGGCCCCGGCGGTCAGCCACGGCCCCGCGGCCGGGGCCCGTCAGGCCCACCAGGCCTCGGCGATTGCGACTCCGGCGCAGGTGGCGCCCAGACCGGCGAGCACACTCGCCCCGACGTTGACGAACGCGGTGAGCCGGGCGCCGCCCTCGGCCAGCTTCAGCGTCTCCCAGGAGAACGTCGAGTACGTGGTCAGCGCGCCGCACAGGCCCGAGGCGAGCAGGGGGCGCAACTCGGCGGCCACGCCGGTGAACAGGCCGATCAGCAGACAGCCCGTGACGTTGACGGTGAACGTGCCCCAGGGGAACGCCGAACGGCTGCGGTCCCGCACCGCGTGGTCGAGAACGAAGCGCAGCGGCGCGCCCACCATGCCGCCCGCGATCACCAGCAGCCAGGTCACGGGCGGGCCCCCCGCCCGCCGAGCAGGCGGCGGGTCGCCGCCGCGGCGGGCCACACGGCCAGCAACGCCGCGACCGGCGTCAGCAGCAGGCAGGCGAACGCCGGGCCGGGCCGCCCGGCGGAGAAGAGCTGCTCGACGTCCAGGGTGTAGGTGGAGAACGTGGTGAACCCGCCCAGCACGCCGGTGCCCAAGAACGGGCGCACCAGCCGGTGCGCGCTGCCCGCCTCGGTGACCGCGACCATGAGGACGCCGATCAGCGCGCAGCCAAGGACGTTGACGCCGAGCGTGGTCCAGGGGAAGCCGTGCGGCGGCGTGGCCACCAGCCGGCCCGCGCCGTACCGGGCGGCGCTGCCGAGGCCGCCGCCCAGGGCGACGACCGCCAGCAGCGACAGCCGTCCGCGCCCCGGCGGGGGACGCCGGGGCGCGGACGGGAGCTCGGGCAGGTCGCTCATGGCCGGGCATGATACGGGGCCGTGCTCAGGGTCGTGCTCAGGGCAGCGCGACCTCCGCGGTCTCCTTGAGCGGCTGTTCGGCCTGCCGCGGCTGTTCGGCCGCCGGCTGCGCGGGCGCGGTCACCGGCTCGGTGCGCGCCGTGTGCGGCTCGGTCTCACTGGCGCGCGCCGCCCGGCGCCGCCGCCGCGCGCCGGCGGCGACCTTCGGCCCGCGCCCGGGGCGGAACGCCGTCTTGAACTTGCCGTCCAGCAGCGCGCCCAGGCCCTGCACGGCGCACAGCCCGGGCTCCTCGGCGACATGAACCGGCATCCCGGAGTTGTTCCGGATGGCCGTGTCGAGCCCGGGCAGCACCGCCGCGCCGCCGGTGAGCATCACGCCGCGCTCGGCGAGATCGGCGACCAGGTCGGGCGGGCAGCGGTGCAGCACCGAGCGGATCGTGTCGAGCAGCCCGGTCACCGGCGGCTGCACCGCCGCGCGCAGCTCCTCCGGATCCACCTTCACCGTGCGCGCCAGCCCGGTGGCCACATCCCGCCCGGACACCTCGGTGACCTGGGGATACGGCCCGGTCAGCACCCGGTGCAGCGGGCGCACGGCCTGGCTGGGCAGCAGCAGCTCGTGCCGGTTGCGCAGGTGCTGGACGAGGGCGCGGTCGATGGTCTCGCCGCCCATCTGCACCTTGTCGGCGGCGACGATCGCGCCGAGCGACAGCACCGCGATCTCGGTGGTGGCCGCGCCGACCTGCACGATCAGGGTGGCCTCGGGCTCCTCGACGGGCAGCCCGCAGCCGATGCCGGCCGTGATCAGGCTGTCCACCAGCTCCACGCGGCGCGCGCCGAGCCCGATCATCGTCTCCAGCGCCGCCCGCCGGGCCAGCGGGTCGGCGTCGTGCGGGATGCACACGGCGGCGCGCAGCAGCGGCCGGAACCGCCAGGTGCGGCGGAGCTTGTTGCCGACCATGGCGCGCAGCATGCGCTGGGCCATCTCGATGTCGACGACGGTGCCGCCGTTGATGGGACGGATGACACGGATGTTCGCCGGCGTTCGGCCGGCCATCCGTTCGGCGGGCGCGCCGACGGCGATCAGCGCGCCCGTCTTGATGTTCATGGCCACGACCGACGGCTCGTCGACGATGAGGCCGGTCTGTCTCACATAGACGCGGGTACGGGCGGCGCCGAGGTCCGCGGCCACGGCGCAGCGGCGAAGATGATCAAGACTGAGGGTCATACCGATCATGTTGTGTGCCCGCGTGGGGGTCCGCCCGCTGGAGTGCGCCGACCGGGGGAGCGCGGCGCGACGGGCCGTCAGGTGACGGGTTCTCCGCTGGCCTCCACGCCCGTCTCGAACTGGGTGCGGTACAGCTCCTCGTACCGGCCGCCCGCCGCCAACAGCTCGTCGTGCGTGCCGCGTTCGACGATCCGGCCCTGCTCGACGACCAGGATCAGATCGGCGGCCCGCACGGTGGACAGCCGGTGCGCGATGACCACGGACGTGCGGCCGGCCAGGGCCTCGGCCAGCGCCTCCTGCACGGCCGCCTCGGAGGTGGCGTCCAGGTGCGCGGTGGCCTCGTCGAGGAGGACGACCCGGGGGCGGGCCAGCAGCAGCCGGGCGATGGTCAGGCGCTGCCGCTCGCCGCCGGACAGGCGGTAGCCGCGTTCGCCCACGACGGTGTCCAGGCCGTCGGGCAGCGCGGCCACGAGCCCGTCCAGCCGGGCCCGGCGCAGCGCGTCCCACAGCTCCGCCTCGTCGGCCGCCGGGCGGGCGAGCAGCAGGTTGGCGCGGATGGTGTCGTGGAAGAGGTGGCCGTCCTGGGTGACCATGCCCAGCGTCTCGCGCAGCGAGGCGGCCGTCAGGTCCTTCACGTCCACGCCGCCGACGCGCACGGTGCCCCGGTCGGCGTCGTAGAGGCGGGGGGCGAGCTGGGCGATGGTGGACTTGCCGGCGCCCGAGGAGCCGACGAGGGCGACGAGCCGGCCGGGCTCGGCGGTGAACGTCACGCCGTGCAGCACCTGTTCGCCGCCGCGCGTGTCCAGGGTGGCGACCTCTTCCAGGGACGCCAGGGAGACGCGGTCGGCCGCCGGGTAGGCGAAGTCCACGTTCTCGAACTCCACCGCCACCGGCCCGTCCGGCACCGGGCGGGCGGCGGGGCGCTCCTCGATCAGCGGCTTCAGGTCCAGCACCTCGAAGACCCGCTGGAAGCTGACCAGCGCGCTCATGACCTCCACCCGGGCGCTGGCCAGCGAGGTCAGCGGTGCGTAGAGGCGGGTCAGCAGCATCGCCAGCGAGACGACGGCGCCCGGCTCCAGGCTGCCGCGCAGCGCGTACCAGCCGCCGAGGCCGTAGACCAGCGCGAGGGCGAGCGCGGAGACGAGCGTGAGCGAGGTGATGAAGATCATCTGGAGCATCGCGGTGCGGATCCCGATGTCCCGCACCCGGGCGGCCCGGGCGGCGAACTCGGCCGACTCCTCCTCCGGCCGCCCGTACAGCTTGACCAGCGTCGCGCCGGGCGCCGAGAAGCGCTCGGTCATCTGGGTGGACATGACCGCGTTGTGGTTGGCGGCCTCCCGGGACAGCCGGGCCAGCCGGGCCCCCATGCGGCGGGCGGGCAGCACGAAGACGGGCAGCAAAACCAGCGCCAGCAGCGTGATGCGCCAACTGATGCCGAGCATCACGCCGAGCGCGAGCAGCAGCATCACGACGTTGCTCAGCACGCCGGACAGGGTGCCGCTGAACGCCCGCTGCGCGCCGATGACATCCGAGTTGAGCCGGCTGACCAGCGCGCCGGTCCGGGTCCGGGTGAAGAACGCGATGGGCATCCGCTGCACATGGTCGTAGACCGCCGTGCGCAGATCGAGGATCAGCCCCTCGCCGATGCGGGCCGACAGCCAGCGGGCGAGCAGCCCGATCCCGGCCTCGGCCACCGCGATCCCGGCGATCAGCGCGGCCAGCGTGACCACGGTGCGCTCGGCGGCGCCGTCCGTGATGGCGGTGACGACCCGGCCCGCCAGCACGGGCGTGGCCACGGCCAGCAGCGCGGTGGCGACGCTGAGCAGCAGGAACGCGGTGAGCGCGGCCCGGTGCGGCCGGGCGAACCGGGCGATGCGGCGAAAGGTCTCCCGGGAGAACGGCCGTTTGTCGTCCTTGGCGTGCCGGGCGTTGTAGAGGGCGTTCCAGGCGGTCATCTCCATGCTCATGACGCCGCAGCCTAGAAGTTCAACGACACTTGAAGTCAAGTGGAGCTCAGGGAGCCACCAGCTCGTCGCCCAGCCGGGTGCGGTAGTACAGCACCAGCCGCCCCGAGCGGCGCCGGGTGACCAGGCCCGCGTCCCGGAGAACCTTCAGATGGCCGCCGACCGAACCCAGGCCGAAGCCGGTGAGGGCCACGAGCTGGGTGGTGCTCCGGGGCGCCGCCAACTCGGTGAGGATCGCCGCCCGGGTCCCGCCCAGCAGGGCTCGCAGCGCCGGCGGCGGCGCGCCCTCCGGGTCGGTGCCGGCCAGCAGCCCGGCGCAGGGGTAGACGACGGCGTAACGGTGCGGCTCGTCCCAGGCCACCCAGCCCCGCGTCGTGGTGGTCGGGATGAACAGCAGCTCCGCCGTGGCCAGTTCGCGCGGCGGATAGGGGTAGGCGTTGATCCGCAGCCGCCCGTCGCCGAGCCATCGCATGCCCGGCCGCAGGCCGTCCAGCGCCGCGGCCCAGCCGCCCGAACTCAGCGCCTGCGTCCGGGAGATGATGTCGGCCTCGAATGCCCGCCGGTGGCGCGGCCAGTCCCCGCGCACGCTCCGCGTCCACACCTGGTCCAGCAGCGCGGCGATCCGTTCCCCCAGCCCCGGAACGCGCAGCCCGGAGGGCGGCGGCGCGCCGTCCGCGCCCTCGGCGAGCTGGGCCAGCACCGCCTCGTCGGGCGTCGCGCGCAGCCACCGCAGCTCGTCGGCGAACGTCCGGTCCGCCGGCCGCGGCGGGGTCACCAGGAAGTCCGGCAGCCAGCGCGGCCGGAGCGCCGCCCGCACGAACAGCGCGGCGAACCGGTCCCGCGCCAGCAGCTCCCGGAACGCGGGTCCGTGTGCCCGCAGCCAGGGCTCACGGCCCGGCTGGCAGCCCGCCCCCGCCAGCGTCAGCAGGGCCGCCACCGTCTCCGCCAGCGGCGACACCGTGAACCGGCCGCGCGCCAGCACATCCGCCCTGATCAGCCAGTCGCCCATCGCGTCGTTTCGCCTCCACCCGAAAACGTACCGGCCCCCGGCCCCGCGCCCGGAGACTGCCCGGCATGCGCACCTACCGCGAACTGTTCGCCGTGCCCGAGTTCACCCCGCTCTTCACGGCGTCCGGCCTGGGAATCACCGCGGGCACCATCGAGGGGCTGGCCCTGGGCACCCTCGTCTTCGAGGCCACCGGCTCGCCGCTGCTGTCCGCGCTCAGCATGTTCGGCGCCTCCTTCTCCCAAGTCCTTGGCGCCACGCTGCTGATGGCGGTGGCCGACCGGCGCCGGCCGCGCGCGCTGCTGACGGCCGGCCCGTCGCTCTTGGCGCTGGGCGTCGCGCTGCTGGCGGTGCCCGGGCTGCCGGTGGCCGTCACGCTGCTGATCATCCTCGCCACCGGGCTGGTGAACTCCGTGGCGGGCGGCGCCCGTTGGGGACTGCTGCTGCGCCTTCTGCCGGAGGGCGGCTATGTGCTGGGCCGGTCCCTCTTCGGCATGGCCGGCGGCCTCACCCAGATCGGCGGGTTCGCGGCGGGCGGCGTGCTGATCGCGTTCCTCTCCCCGCGCGGCGCGCTGCTCGTCGCGGCCGGCCTCTTTCTCGCCGCCGCCGCCGTGACCCGCCTCGGCCTGACCGACCGGCCCCCGGCCGGCACCGGGGGCGTCTCGGCCCGCGACACCTGGCGCGTCAACCGCGAGCTGTGGGGAACGCGCGAGCGCCGCCGGCTCTATCTCGCGCTGTGGGTGCCGAACGGCCTCGTCGTGGGCTGCGAGGCGCTGTTCGTGCCCTACGCGCCGGACGCGGCCGGGGCGCTGTTCCTGGCCGCCGCCCTCGGGATGCTGCTGGGGGATGTGACGATGGCGCGGCTCGTTCCGCCGCGCCTCCGGCCCCGGCTGATCACGCCCATGCGGCTGCTGCTGGCCGCGCCGTTCCTGCTGTTCGCCCTGCCGGGCGGGCCGCCGCTGCCGCTGGCCGCCGTCCTCGCCCTGGTGGCCTGCACCGGCTACAGCGCCTCGCTGCTGCTCCAGGAACAGCTCGTGGCGCGGACCCCCGAGGACATGCGCGGCCAGGCGCTGGGCCTCCAGTCCGCCGGCACCATGACGTTCCAGGCGGTGGGCGCCACGCTGGCCGGCGGCGTCGCGCACTGGGTGGCGCCGGGCCCGGCGATGGGCGTCATGGCGGCGGCCTCGCTGCTGGTGTCGCTGGCGCTGACGCCCGGCCTGGTCAGGCTGGCTCGAACACCACCCACACCGGACCCGGCGCGAAGTTCATCGGCTCCCCGTCCGGCGTCGTGAACTCCGTGCCCTCGCGCTCGTGGTCCCGTTCCCACTCGGCGGGGAACGCCTGCCCGTCGCGCAGCACCACCGCCTCGCCGGAGCCGACGGTCTCGGTGTAGGGCGTGAAGTTCCCCCGGGAATCGTGGTATTCGGACTGGCGCACGGTGACCTTCTGCACCACGACGGTGGGCGCGCCCAGGTCGGTGGGCGCGCCGTCCATGGCGACGGCCCAGCGCTCCTGGTCCGGCGACCAGGAGAAGGAGAACGCGGCGCTCGGGTAGGTCACGTTGTAGTCGGCCGTCGGCTCGCCGCCGCTCTCCGGCGCCGGGCCGAAGGTGAAACCGATGTCGTCGGCCCGGCTCGCCTCCGGTGCCGCGTCGAGCAGCGTCTCGGGGCGGACGTACAGGTTGTGCGGGGCGGCCCGGCTCTCGTCCCGCCGGTAGGCGTCGGGCGCCGCCTCCGGCGGCTCCGGGAAGAGCTCGGCGTCGTCGATGAGCGGCTGGAGCCGGCTCTGCACGCCCGAGTACGCCAGCGCGGGCTCGTCGAACTGCCGCAGCAGCTCCAGATCCGACTCCCGCGCGCTGCGCACCGGCCCGACCAGCTCGGGGAGTTGAGTCGAGTACACGGCCACCAGCCGGCTCAGGCCGGCCTCCACCGGCTCGACATAGACGATGTCGGCCGCGTCGAGCCCGGTATGCGGCCGGGCCTGCGGCGCGTTGTCGATCTTGACGGCGAGAACGGGCCCGTCCTCCGTGACCTGTCGGCCGGTGAACGGCGACACCCGCTCGTCCTCCGCGTCGTTGTCGTCGCGGTCGTCCTCGTTGGCCTGGCAGCCGGCCATCAGCGCTCCGAGCGCGACGGCCACGGCCAGGGCGTGCGTTTTTCTGCCCACCGATATCACCCCTTATGTCCAGTTCACCATGGATTGTCGGGGTGTGCGCCCGACGGCGGGGGGTCAGTGAACGACGACGGCCTGCGACTCCACGACCGGCACGACGGCCTCCACCCAGGGCCCCTCCAGGGTGTCCGGCAGCCCGGGCAGATCCAGCGGGTTGCCGTTCTGCTCGAAGTGCACGTCGTAGACGAGGCGCGCCTGCGCGGTGTAACCGGGATCGTTCGATGCGCGGTTGTACGTGTGTGAGCAGTCGTCGCTCTCGGTGGTGACGAACGGGCAGGTCATCGTCCCGCTGCCGTCACCGGGATCGACGTCCATGTGACTGGGCGTGCCCACGGCGACGACACCGAGAGCGGAACTCCCGATGATCTCTCCCTCCCCGGGACCGTCGGCCCACCACCAGGTGTCGACGAAGATGATGGACTGCTCGGGCGGACTGAAGGCGAGGGAGAAGTCGGGGGCCGCGAGTTCACCGAAGGCCTGGCGGGCCAGCTCCTCCACGGACGGCTGATCGGGGACGTGCCAGCTCCAGTCGCTGTAGACGATGGTGCCGTCCGGCCCGAGGCACTCCTTGAAGATGTAGACCGAGTCCTCGGTCGGGGGCTCCTCGGGCCAGGTGTCGGGGGTGGGGTACACGGCGGACGGGATGTTGGCCCAGCAGGCGTTCTCGCCCTCGCACCACGTCTCGCTGTACTGCTTCACGAGGCTCAAGTCGCACTGCGGCTGTCCGCCCGTGCCACCGCTCCCTTCGCCGTCGTCGCCGTCCTGGCCGTCCTCGCCCGGCTGGTTGTCCCCGCAGATGTAGATGATGCGGCCTCCCGGAGTTTTGTCGTAGCAGTTCGGGTCGGATCGGTCCGCCATGGCGTGCTGGAGACTCGTGGCGCAGAGGGCGGCGAGCGTCAGCAGGCCCACGGTCGTGAGTCTGGCCCAGCGGCGGCTGCCGCCCTCGATGGTCATGAACACGAGATTCTCGCCTCTTCCATGGCGAGCGTTTCGCTGATGAGCCAGCCGTCGGCCGAGCGTTCCGCGGTGACGATGTGCGGGTGCGGCACGAGCAGTTCCTCGGGCACCACGCCGGGGATGGCCTCGCCCTCGCTCGTGACGACATCCCAGTCGGCCTCGTTCTTGCAGGACTCGATGCGTGCGCTCTCGCCGTCCACCTCGATGGTGACGTTCTCGATGACCGGCTCGCCCGCGCGCTGGATGCCGTTGTCCCGGAAGGCGCGCACCCGGACCAGCTCCGACTCCGTCACCCGCTGCGTGGTGATGCCGTCAAAGAGGGCTGGGTCCAGCTCCGCGCCGTTCTCCAACTGGACGACCGCGGCCCAGTACCGGTCGTACAGATCGGCCAGTTCGGTCTCCGCCGCCGCCGCGTCGTCCTCGGCCGGCTCCGCCGACTCCGTCTGCACGCCCTCGATCGGCTCCTCCGGCTCGTCCCTCCCGTCGGAGGAGGAGCAGCCGCTGATCGCCGCCGTGGTCAGTGCCACCGTGGCGAGGAAGGTGGCCAGCGTGGTCCCGGTGCGTCGCATTGCCGTTCAGCCTCCTGTGTTCGCGCGTCACCCTAGCGTGAGCGGCCGTCCGGACGGAGGGCGTCCGCCGTGACCGTAGCGGTGTCGTGATTCGGTCATACCCCGCCGGCCTCTGCCGGCGACCTTGCCTCCCACCAGGGGTACTCCTAGCTTCCTCAACGTCCGTAACCACGAAGAGAGTTCGAGATATCGGACGCAAGGAGCCGCAATGTCCCCCCACATACACGCCCGACTCCGCAAACGCCGCCTCCTCGCCTTCCTGCTGGCGATGGCCGGCTGCGCGGTCGCCCTCCTCCAGACCGGTGGACCAGCCGCCGCCGGCGAGGAGCCCGCGCCCGCCGCCGCGTTCACCAACCCGATCGTCACGGAGAACGCCGCCGACCCCTGGATCGTCCAGCACGAGGGGCGTTACTACCACCTCGGCACCACCTGGGCCTCGCACTGGGAGATGCGCAGCGCCGACACGCTCGCCGGGCTGCGCACCGCCGATCCGGTGACGATCTACGAGGAGACCGAGCCCAGCCGCTGCTGCAACTTCTGGGCGCCCGAACTGCACCGCCTCGACGGGCCCAACGGCCCGCGCTGGTGCCTGACCTACAGCGCGGGCGTCGCCGCCAACATCGACAACCAGCACGTTCACGTACTGGAGAGCGCGGGCGACGACCCGCTCGGGCCCTACACCTACCGGGGCCAGGTCGACCCGTACGGCGACAACCGCTGGATGATCGACAGCAGTTATCTGACGATGCCGGACGGCCGGCTCCACCTGCTGCACTCGTTCTGGGAGGGCGGCACGCAGAACCTCTACATCGCGCCGATGTCCAACCCCTGGACCTCTGCGGGCCGGGGCGTGCGCATCGCCACGCCCACCCACGCCTGGGAGCGGTCGGGCGCCGGAGTCAACGAGGGGCCCGTCATCCTGCGCCACGACGGCCGGACGTTCCTCGTCTTCTCCGCCTCGCACTGCGACACCCCGGACTACAAGCTGGGGTTGATGGAGCTGACGGGTGCCGACCCGATGAACCCCGCCTCCTGGACCAAGTATCCGGACCCCGTCTTCGAGCGGAACGACGCGGCGGGGGTCTACGGGCCGGGCCACAACGGGTTCTTCACCTCGCCCGACGGCACCGAGACCTGGATCGTGTACCACGCCAACGCCTCGGCCACGGACGGCTGTTCGGGCACGCGCACGTCGCGCGCCCAGCGGATCGAGTGGAACGCGGACGGCACGCCCGACTTCGGCACGCCCGTCGCCCCCGGCGTCGAGCTGCCCGGACCCGCGGGGGAGTAACAGCCCTAAGCGCGGCCGTTCCGTCCCCGGGGGCAACTCGCTCCGGGGGTGGGACGGCCGTTCGCGCACCCGATCGGCGCCTTGTTGAAAATGGTTCCCGTTTCTGTATAGTGGCGCACGGGTCGGCTGAAAGCCGGGGCGGCCACGGGGTACCCGTACGGGACCCCAGGGAAGGAGAGCGCAACGATGAAGCAGGGAATCCATCCCGAGTACCGGCCGGTCGTCTTCCGTGACCGGGCCGCCGGGTACGCCTTCCTCACCCGCTCCACGGCGACCAGTGACCGGACCATCGAGTGGGAGGACGGCAACACCTACCCGGTGATCGATGTGGAGGTGTCCTCGGCCAGCCACGCGTTCTACACCGGAACGGCGCGGGTGCTGGACACCGCGGGCCGCGTGGAGCGGTTCGAGCGCCGCTACGGCAAGCGCGAGGAACGCTGATGCAGTCGTCCGGGCTGCCTGTCGTCATCGTCGGCGGGCTGCACGCCGACGCCCGCCGCGCCGCCGTGCTGCGCCTGCTGCGGGCCCGGCCGGGCAGCGTCGCCCTGCACCACGACCTGTCCGGCGCCCGGCGCGGCACCGTCGCGCGCACCGTGCGCGACGCCGAGCGGGTGCTCGACCGCGGCGTGGCGCCGCTGGTCAACGACTGCGCGTGCTGCGCGCTGCGCGAGGACCTGGTGCCGGAGCTGCTGCGCCTGGCCGACAGCGGGGCGTGCTCGCTCGCCGTGGTGGAGCTGTGGGACTCGGTCGAGCCGAAGTCCATGGCCGAGGTGATCGTCGAGCACGGCGCCGACACGCTGGATCTGGCCGGGGTGGTGACCGCCGTCGATCCCGCGCTGGTGCTGCCGTATCTGGCGTGCGGCGACGATCTCGCCAAGGGCGGGCTCGCCGCCGCCGTGACCGACCGGCGGACCGTGGCTGACACGTGGGCGAGGCAGCTCGAATACGCCCCGGTGCTGGCGCTGGCCGAGGGGCCCGACCCGGCCGACGACGGCGATCACGCGCTGCTGGCGCAGCTCCACCCGACGGCGCTGCGGATCGCGGTCGGGGATCCGGCGTTCCCGGGGGCGGCCACGGCCGGGTTCGATGTCGCGGCGGCGGCCGAGCGACAACATCCGGCCACCGCACTGCTGCCGCAGGACGCGCAGGAGTACGGGGTCGGCACGCTCGTGTGGCGGCACCGGCGGCCGTTCCACCCGGGGCGGCTGTACGCGGCGCTGGAGGAACTCACCTGCGCGGCACCGCGCAGCCGTGGCCGGTTCTGGCTGGCGGACCGGCCGGACACGTTGCTGTCCTGGGATGCCGCCGGCGGGGCGCTGTGCGTGGACAACGCCGGGCCCTGGCTGGCCGCGGTGCCGGACGCGGCGTGGCAGATGGCGCCCCCGGTGCGGCGGGCCGCCGCCGCGCTGGAGTGGGATCCGGAGTGCGGCGACCGCATGCAGCACCTGGTCTTCACCGGGCCCGGGCTGGACCGCGACGCGGTGCGCGGGGTGCTTGCGTCCTGTCTGCTGACCGACGCCGAGTTCGCCGCCGGGCGGACGGCTTGGCGGGGGCTGGCGTCCGCGTTCGACGACCTGCTCGACCCGGCTGCCGACCGCGTCTCCTGACCGGCTCGCCAACCGCGAAATCGCGCCATTCCTGCGTCGAGGGGGAACCGGTCGCGGGTGCCGTCCGTCCCACGAGTGGCCTGGACCACGTGTGACGGCGTGACGACGCCCCGTCGTGCACGTGCATTATCCCGTGCATATGCAAGTGAACGCGGTTATGCTCGTGGACAGTTGAGTCCTTTGGCATATGCCGGGGCTCCTGTTGCACCACTCGCACGACCGGGAGAGACCAGTGCCCGACGCGTACAACGGCATCGCCGCACATGAGCTCCGGGGCGTGCTGTGGCTGAAGAGCAGCCACAGCAACTCACAGGGAACGTGTGCGGAGTTCGCCAAGCTTCCCAGCGGGGACGTCGCGATACGCAACTCCCGCTTCCCGGAAGGGCCCGCGCTCGTCTATACGCAGGCGGAGGTCGAGGCTCTGCTGCGCGGGGTCAAGGACGGCGAGTTCGACCACCTGATCGGCTAGCGCGCCTGATCGGCCCGGTCTCGTTGACCGGTGGGGCTGCCGTGACCGGCAAGCCCGCCCGACCGGCGGGCTGTACCGTCCCACTTCCTGTCGTTTCGCGCTTTTCGCGCGGATTCCGGGCGCCCTCGGGCGTCACCGGTCCCACTCCTGTCGCTAGCCGGTGCGGAACACCGCCCAGACGACCTTCCCGGGCCGCTCGCCCGTCAACGGGCGCCAGCCCCAGCCATCGCTGAAACACTCGACGAGGTGCAGCCCGCGGCCGGACTCGGCCGCGCCGTCCATCTCGCCCACGCGCGGGGCCAGTTCGCTGGGGTCGTGTACCGCGCACACCAGTCGGCCCGAGTAGCGCATCAGCTCCAGCTCGACCGCGGTCGGCGCCGGAGCCGGCTCATAGTCCCCGGCGTGCTCGCCGGAGGACCCGTTGACGCTCCGAACGCCGTGTCTCAGCGCGTTGGTGACCAGCTCCGAGACGACCAGCGCGACCGCGTCGAACTGCTCGGGCAGCCGCCAGCCGTGCAGCGTGCTGCGCGTGAAGTCCCGGGCCCGGCGCACCGATTCGGGGCGCGAGGCGAGGGCGAGCGTGGCGGTGCCGGAGAGGGTGCGCATGTCGACGGGCAGCACCTGGTGCCTTAACAGGTCGAGCATGGGCGTTCCCTCGGTCCCCATGGCGCGGCACTCCTGGCGTTGCGGCGGCGGCACTGCTGTCGTCGGAAGGCTGAACGTCATGGACAACCCCCGTTCTCCTCGCCGTCGTCGTCCGGTGGCCGCGGCGAGGCCGTACTGCCACGCCGGTTTCACGGCGCGTAGAACTCATGCTTCCCAAGGCTTACGGCAAATGCAAGGGCAGATGCACGTGCACGAAAAAATTTGATCGACTGTAATCAAGCGCACACCGAACGAAGCACCGAGATGGCAGACTTCGCACGGGCAGAAGTGGAGGGCAGTGAGCGCATGAGTACTCAGCGGATGGCGGGGGGAACGGGAACCAACGTCACCGGCGGTCAGGAGGCCAGCGGGTCGATGGTCCGCCGGATCCTCCTGGGCTCGCAGCTCCGCCGGTTGCGCGAGGCCTGCGGGGTGACCCGCGAGGAGGCGGGCTATTCGATCCGGGCGTCCGAGTCGAAGATCAGCAGAATGGAGTTGGGGCGGGTCAGTTTCAAGCCACGCGACGTGGCCGACCTTCTCACGCTCTACGGGGTCACCGACGAGGCCGAGCGCGAGCCGCTCCTCGGCCTCGCCCGCTCCTCGGGTCAGGCGGGCTGGTGGCACAGCTACAGCGATGTGCTGCCGAGCTGGTTCCAGACGTATGTGGGACTGGAGGCCGCCTCGGAGCGGATCGGCACATATGAACTCCAGTTCGTGCACGGGCTGTTGCAGACGGAGGAGTACGCGCACGCGGTCGTGGTGAACGGCCACAAGGGCGCGCCGTCGCGGTCGGAGGTGGACCGGCGGATCGCGCTGCGGCTGGCCCGGCAGAAGCTGCTGGTGTCGGAGAGCGCGCCGCATCTGCACTGCGTGCTGGACGAGGCGGCGCTGCGGCGGCCGTATGGCGGGCGCGAGGTGATGGCCGGCCAGTTGCGGGTGCTGCTGGAGTTCTCCGAGTACCCCAACATCACGCTCCAGGTGGTGCCGTTCGTCCGGGGCGGCCATGTCGCGGAGTCCGGCGCGTTCACGCTGCTGCGCTTCGCGGAACAGGAGCTGCCGGACCTGGTGTATCTGGAGCAGTTGACCGGCGCGCTGTACCTGGACAAGCGGGAGGAGGTGGCGGCCTACCAGGTGGTGCTGGACAGGCTGGCGGCGGAGGCGCTGGACCCGGCCGAAACGCGGCAGTTGATCAGCGGCCTCCTGCAACTCGTCTGATCCGCCCGGGGGATGGGCGTTCATCGGCCTTCTTCTCACGGCGCTCCGGTGGGCGCGGCGAGCGGGGTCCGCTTTGTGCTGTCAGGCGAACGGGTTCTCGACGCCCTCCGGCAGGACCTCGACGCTGCGCTCCCCCTCGCCGGCCATGACGTAGGCGCCGTCCTCCAAGCGCTGGATCAGGCCGCGGGTCCACTCGATGCTGCACTCGGCGTTGTGGACCCACAGGCGCATGATCTCGCCGATGTGGCCCCACTCGGCGGGCGAGGCCTGCGGGGTCCAGTCCTTGAGGACCTCCGCGCGCCAGGAATCCAGGGCGGCGACGCGCTCCTTCAGCAGCGCGACGGCTTCCTCCCGGGGCAGGTCCACGATGAAGCCGACGCCGCTGGTCAGCACGTCGATGCGCTGGTCGTGCGCGCGCAGGGACTCGCGCAGCAACTCCAGATACGCCTCCTCGCCGGCCGCGGTCAGCTCGTACTCCGTGCGCGGCGGGCCCCCGGCCGTGCTGGGGGCGATCTCGTGCGCGAGCAACAGGCCCTCCTTCGCCGCCTGTTTCAGCGCGTGATAGATCGAGCCGGGCTTGGCGCTGGACCACTGGTGCGCGCCCCAGAACTCCAGATCGTTGCGCACCTGGTAGCCGTGCGCCCGGCCGTGCTGGCGCACCGCTCCCAGGACCAGCAGTCGCATGACCGACATCCGTCGTTCGCCCTCCTCCGCCGAGGCTGTGCCTCCGAGAAGTCTCTCACCGACGCCCGGCTAATCAAGTTTGACTAGTGTGCCCGGGGGGGCTACTCTCCCGGTTCCGGTCGGCTAATCAAATTTGACTACCTGGCCTCTGGACTCACGCGTGGAAGGGGAACCGGTGCCCACCGGCAAGGAACGCGACGACTCGACGGCCGTCCTCGTCGAGGACCTGAGAAAGACTTTCGGCAGCGGAAAGAACACCAAGACGGCCCTCGACGGGCTCGACCTCACCGTCCGGCGCGGCACGGTCCACGGGATCCTGGGACCCCAACGGCGCCGGCAAGACCACCGCCGTCCGCATCCTCACCACCCTGCTGCGCCCCACCGGCGGCCGAGCGCGGGTGGCGGGCTTCGACGTGACGGCCGAACCGGACCAGGTGCGGTACCGGATCGGGCTCCTCGGCCAGCACGCGGCGCTGGACGAGGAGCTGAGCGGCCGGCAGAACCTGGAGCTCTTCGGCCGCCTGTACCACCTCGGCGGGGCCGCCGCGGTCGCACGCGCCGACGAACTCCTGGAGCGCTTCGGCCTCGCGGACACCGGCCGCAAGGCGGTCCGCCAGTACAGCGGCGGCATGCGCCGCCGGCTCGACCTGGCCGCCAGCCTCATCATGCGGCCCGACATCCTGTTCCTCGACGAACCGACCACTGGCCTCGACCCCCGCGGCCGCACGGAGGTGTGGAACGCCGTCCGCTCCCTCACCGGTGGCGGCACCACCGTCCTGCTCACCACCCAGTACCTGGAGGAGGCCGATCAGCTCGCCGACCGGATCTCCATCATCGACGGGGGACGTCGCGTCGTGGAGGGCACCGCGGACGAGCTGAAGGCCGCCGTCGGCGCCGACCGGATCGACGTCGTCGTGCGGGACGCCGCCCAACTGGACGCCGCCGCCTCCCTGGTGGGCATGGCCGCCCGGGCGGGCGAGGTCAGCACCGACCCCGACCGCCGCCTGGTGAGCGCGCCGGTCACCGACCGGATGGCAGCCCTGAGCGACACGGTGCGGGCCCTGGGCGCCGCCGGAATCGACGCGCGGGACATCGCCCTGCGCCGGCCCACGCTCGACGAGGTCTTCCTCCACCTGACCAACGACCAGCGGGAGGCCGCGGCATGACCACCCACAGCGTTCCCCTGACCCGCTCCCGGCGCCTGGTGACCGACTCGGCCACCATGACCCGCCGCGGTTTCGCCCACTGGGCCCGCCAGCCCGGACAGGTCGTCGTCGGGCTGACCTTCCCGGTGATGATGCTGGTGATGTTCGCCTACTTCATCGGCGGCGGCATGTCCGTCGAGGGCGGCGGCGACTACACCGAGTACCTCGTGCCCGGCATGCTCGCCCTCACCATGGCCTTCGGCCTGGAGGGCACGATGGTCGCGCTCACCCAGGACATCAACCGGGGCGTGCTCGACCGCTTCCGCTCGATGCCCATCGCTCCCTCCGCGGTGCTGGTCGGCCGAAGCCTGCTCGACATGCTCAGCTCCATCGCCGGACTGCTGGTCATGCTCGGCGCAGGCTGGGCCATCGGCTGGCGCTGGCACGGCACGCTCACCGAGGCGGTGGCCGCCGTGGGGCTGCTGCTCCTGCTGCGCTTCGCCATGCTCTGGGCCGGAATCTATCTCGGCCTGGTCGCCGGAAAGCCCGAGATGGTGCAGGCCGTCCAGACCCTGGTCTGGCCGGTGGCGTTTCTCTCCAACGCCTTCACCTCGCCGGAGACCATGCCGGACTGGATGGGGGCGATCGCCGACTGGAACCCGATGTCCGCCACGGCGGGCGCGGTCCGTGAGCTGTTCGCCAACCCCGCGGGCTGGGAGAGCGGGTCCTGGGCGGCCGAGCACGCCATTGCCCTGGCGGTGGCCTGGCCGCTGGTGCTGCTCGCCGTCTTCGTCCCGCTGGCGGTCGGCCGCTACACCCGAGGGCTGAGCCTCTGATCATCTCGGCTCCTCCCCGCCGACCAGCCCCGCCTCGTAGGCGATGATCGCCGCCTGCACCCGGTTCCGCACGGAAAGCCGATTCAGGATCGCGCTGACATAGGCCTTGATCGTGCCCTCCACCAGGTGCAGGCGGCCGGCGATCTCCGCGTTGGACAGGCCCGCGCCCAGCATGCCCAGCACCTCCCGCTCCCGGTCGCTGAGCGCCGCCGCCAGCTCCCGGGCCCGGCGTCCGCGCGCCCCGGCCCCGTCCCGCAGCTCGGCGATGACCCGGCGCGCCACCCGCGGCGACAGGCACGCGGCCCCGCCCGCCACCGCGTGCACCCCGGCGATCAACTCCCGTGGATCCGACGCCTTCAGCAGGAAACCGGCGGCCCCCTCGTCCAGCGCCCGCGCGATGTACTCGTCCTGGCCGAACGTGGTCAGCATGATCACGGCCGTGCCCGGCACCAGCGCCCGCAACTCGGACAGCGCCGCCAGCCCGTCCGTCCCCGGCATCCGGATGTCGAGGAGCGCCACATCCGGCCGGTGCCCGCGGGCCAGCTCCACGGCCTCACGGCCGTCGGCGGCCTCGGCCACCACCTCGATGGCCGGGTCCGAGGCGAGGATGCCCCGCACCCCGGCCCGGATCATCGCCTCGTCATCGGCGATCAGCACCCGCAACACATCAGTCATCGGCTCCTCCTATCGCCGGGAGAGGGTGTCCTTGGCGACCAGCACCTCGTCCTCGAAGCACAGCCGGTACATGCTCTCCGACAGATCGAGGACGTTGTCGTCCGCCCGGTAGTACTCACAGGCCGCCCCGGGCGGCACCGGTGGCTCCTCCAGCAGGGGCGAGGGATTCTCCACCGACTGGGGAAGCACGTCGGCGAACTCGGCCCGCGGCTGCCCCGGCCGCAGCCGCTCGAAGTCCGAGGGCTCCAGCGAGGTGGTCAGGACCGTGTACACGTACAGGCCGATGAGGACCACCACCAGCACCCCTCCCACACCGAGCGGGACCGCCGACGCCCGCAGCAGATGACGCCGCGCCCGCCCCTGGGCCTGCCGCAGCTCACCGGGTGCGTCGGGCACCTGGTCCGGCGCGGCCGGCGGCGGCACCCGGGGCAGCCGGGCGACCACCTCGAAGCCGTCCTCGCCGGGCCCGGCGGTCAGCGTCCCGCCGGCCAGCCGGACCCGCTCGTCCAGGCTGATCAGCCCCGTCCCGCTCCGGCCGGACCGCGCGGCCCCGCCGCTCGGGGACGGCGGCGGCCCATTGGTCACGGACACCACCGTCTCCTCGGCCGACCGCCTCACCCGGACCGTTATTCGCGCGCCGGGCGCGTGCTTGACGGCGTTCGTCAGCGACTCCTGCACCACGCGCCGCGCGGCGGCGTGCCGGGTGGCCGGGGACCACCAGTCCTCCGCCTCCTCCGGCGGGCCGCCGCTCTCCTCCAGCACCACCGGGACGCCCGAGGACTGGGCCCGCCGGACCAGGGCGACGATGCTCTCTCCCGCCGGCTCCACCGCGCCCGCTCCCGGCGATGCCTCGCCGAGCAGCCCAATGATCTCGTGCAGCCTGTCGGTCGCGGCGACAGCCCCGGACCGCAGCCGCGCGACTGTCTCCCGGTGGGCCTCGTCCAGCCCGGGATCGAGCTCCAGGCCCCCGGCCATCAGCGCCATCAGGCTGAGCTCATGGCCCAGCGAGTCGTGCATGTCCTGGGCGATCCGCGCCCGTTCGCGCAGCCGGGCCTGCTCCGCCGCGAGCACCTTTTCCCGCTGGAGCTGATCGGCCCGCTCCCAGCCCGCGCGCACCAGCTCCGCCCGCTGCCGCCACCAGCTCCCGGCCCACCAGGGCAGCAGAACGGTGCCGAACTGCACGAGCAGGACGCTGATCCACAGGGTCACCCAGCCGCCGAGACCGCCCAGCGCCACCGCCGTCAGCAGTCCCGCCACGGCCGCCCCGGCGAAGACGACCTGTGCGTGCCGCAGCCGCGCCATCCGCCGCCCGGCGAACAGGCTGAGCACGATGGCGGGCACCCCCGGCGTGCCGTACCCGACCCCCTCCACCAGGGGCAGCAGGCTGATCCCCGCGGCGAGCGCCAGCAGCGGGCTGCCGTCGGGGACGTTCAGCGAGGGGCGAGGGAACCGGTATTTCATTCCGGTCACGCTAGCAAGCCCTCCCGGCCCCGGTAACTGACGAAAGTAAGGACATCAATTGCCCATCGACCAGATGTTCTTGGCGCCCGGGAACCGTAGCGTCGAAGCGTGATTGTTCTGCGTGACCTCACGAAGAGGTATGGAGAGAAATCGGCCGTCGCCGGGCTCTCCCTCGAAATCAAGCCCGGCCAAGTCACCGGATTCCTCGGCCCCAACGGCGCGGGGAAGTCGACCACCATGCGCCTGATCACGGGCCTGGACGCCCCGACATCGGGCACCGCCCTCATCGGCGGGCGGCCGTATGGCGCGCTGAGCCACCCGCTGCGCGAGGTCGGCGCCCTGCTGGACGCCCGCTCGGCGCACCCCGGCTGGACGGCCCGCGGCCACCTGCTCGGCGTCGCCCGGAGCAACGGCATCTCCGCCGACCACGTCGCGCGCGTCCTGGAGTTGGCCGGGCTGTCGGACGTGGCAGGCAGACGCGTCGGATCCTTCTCGCTCGGCATGAGCCAGCGCCTGGGCATCGCCACCGCGCTGCTCGGCGACCCCGGCGTACTGCTCTTCGACGAGCCGGTCAACGGCCTCGACCCGGACGGCGTCCGCTGGATCCGCGAGCTGATCCGCTCCCTGGCCGCGGAGGGGCGCACCGTCTTCCTCTCCAGCCACCTGATGAGCGAGATGCAGGACACCGCGGATCATTTGGTGGTCATCGGCCGGGGCCGGCTGATAGCCGACGCCCCCATCGGCGATGTCCTGCACAGCAGTTCGCGGAACGCCGTCCGGGTCCGCACACCGCGCCCGGACGCGCTGCGCCGAGAGCTTCTGAGTTCCGGCATGACCGTCGAATCCTCCGCACCCGACGAAATGATCGTGTCCGGTGGATCGCTGGAGGAAATAGGAGATCTAGCTTTCCGGCACGGTGTTCCCATACACGAGCTCACCCCCCGCCGGGCGACGTTGGAGCAGGCATACATGGAGCTGACGGCGAACAGTCTCGAATGCGGGGAGCGTGCGGGGAAATGAAGGGCTCTCTCGCTTTCGAGTGGACCAAGCTGTGGACGGTGCGGTCCACCTTCTGGAGCCTGCTGTCGGCGGTCGCGCTCACCATCGGCGTCTCGGCCGTCGTCAGCATATCGGCCAAGGCCAGCGCGGAGAACGGCTTCGACACCGTGAGCGCCGCCCCGCACGCCGCCGCAGACTCGGTGATGCTCGCCCAGCTCGCCGTGGTCGTGCTCGCCACGCTCGCCATCACCGGTGAGTACGCCAGCGGATCCATCAGGACCACCCTGCACGCCATACCGGTGCGGGGGGCGGATGCTCCTCGGCAAGACGGTCGTCGTCACCGGTGTCATAGCCGTGGGCGGGCTGCTCCTCAGCCTGGCCGGCACGGCCTCGGCCGCCCCGTTCATGGGCGAGACCGGGGAGTTCACCGGGGCAGAGGCGGCGGCATCGGCCCTGGGCACGGCGGGCTACCTGGCCGCGCTGGCGGCGCTCACGACGGGTGTCGGCACCATGCTGCGCAGCGCGGCGGGCACCATTACCGGGGTCATCATGCTGCTGCTCGCCGTCCCGGACGTGCTGCGCCTCACCGGCGTGGACTGGCTGGAGACGGCCGCCGACTTCCTGCCCTTCGCCGCGGGCACCGTGCTGATGACACAGGACACCGACCCCTACGGGGCGGGCCCGGCGGTGGCGGTGCTGCTGGCCTGGTCGCTGGCCGCCCTGGCCGCCGGATACACCCTGCTGCGAGTCCGCGACGCCTGACCCGGGACCATCGGGCTTGCACCTCACGTGGCGTGAGGAGACACCGTGGGCGCGTACCCGACAGCAACGGAGACGGACGTGAGCTATTCGGTCGGTCAGCTCGCCGGATTCGCCGGAGTCTCGGTGCGGACCCTGCACCACTACGACGAGATCGGGCTGCTGGTGCCCAGCGCGCGCACGCACGCCGGACACCGGAAGTACGCCGACAGCGACCTGGACCGGTTGCAGCAGATCCTCTACTACCGGGCGCTCGGCTTCCCGCTGGAGGAGATCGCCGTCCTCCTGGACGATCCCCGAGCGGATCCCCAGGAGCATCTGCGCCGTCAGCACGACCTGCTGACGTATCGGATCGGCAAGCTGCGCGAAATGGCCGCGGCCGTCGAACGCGCCATGGAGGCACGAAAGATGGGCATCCACCTCACGCCCGAGGAGAGGTTCGAGGTGTTCGGGGACTTCGACCCCGACGAGCACGCCGAGGAGGCCGAGCGCCGCTGGGGCGGCAGCGAGGCATACCGGGAGTCCCAGCGCAGGGCCGCCCGCTACGGAAAGGAGGACTGGCAGCGCATCAAGAGCGCCGGTGACGATCTGAACGCGCGCTTCGCCGCTCTCATGGAGACCGGAGCCGAGCCCCACTCGGAGGCGGCCATGGACCTGGCGGAGGAGCACCGGCAGCACATCTGCGGGCACTTCTACGAGTGCAGCTACGAGATCCACAGGGGGCTCGCCGAGCTGTACGTCTCGGACGAGCGCTTCACGCGGAACATCGACGCGGTGCGGCCCGGATTCGCCGCCTACCTGCGGGAGGCGATCCTGGCCAACGCCCGGCGCCGCTCCTAGCGGCGGCCGGACATGCGGCTCCCGACGCCTCCCTTCGGGCGGTCGGCCGGAGATCAACCTATGCTCGCGAGAGGGCGTGCAGGCGGGCGGCCCTCGAAAGTGTGAGCGAAGGAGCGGATCGGACGTGGCCGGGGACAGCGCACGGCCGGGTGGTCAGGAGCCGGCCGACTCGGAGACGACCTCCGGGTTCGCCGTGCCCGAGGGGCTGGAGGTGCCGTCGCCCGAGGACGAGCACCCCAGCTCCGAGTTCGCCGTCCCCGAGGGCCTGACCGTGGGGCCCCGCCCCGAGCCGCACAGCGAGTTCACCCCCGCCCAGGGCATACCGGCACTCGCCCGGGCCCGGGGCACGCCCTGGCAGGACCGGATGCGCACCCTGGTCCGGATGCCCCTGGCCGAGCGGCCCGCGCCCGAGTATGTGCCGCGCGGTGAGGGCGAGGCCGCTCCGCCGGTGCCCCGCGTGCTGGACCTGACGCTGCGCATCGGCGAGCTGCTGCTGGCTGGCGGCGAGGGGGCGGAGGACGTCGAGGCGGCGATGTTCGGCGTCGCGCACGCCTATGGGCTCGACCGCTGCGAGGCCACGGTCACGTTCACGCTGATCTCGGTCACCCACCAGCCCTCGCTGGTGGACCCGCCGGTGTCGCTCAGCCGCACGGTGCGCCGCCGCGGCACCGACTACACGCGGCTGGCCTCGGTGTTCCAGCTCGTCGACGACATCTCCTCCGGCGAGGTCACCCTGGAGGAGGCGTACGGACGGCTGGCCACCATCCGGCGCAACCGGCACCCCTACTCCAAGGGCCAGCTCACCGTCGCCTCCGGGCTGCTGGCGGGCGCGGCCAGCACGCTGGTCGGCGGCGGCTGGCAGGTGTTCCTGCTCGCCGCCCTCGGCGCCATGCTCGGCGACCGGCTGGCCTGGCTGGCCTCCAGCCGCGGCCTGCCGGAGTTCTACCAGTTCGTCGCCGCCGCGATGGCGCCCGCCGCGATGGGCGTGGTCTGGGCGGCCGGCCACACCACGGGCCGGGACGAGGTGCAGGCGGCGGCGATGATCACCGGCGGGCTCTTCGCGCTCATCCCCGGACGAGCACTGGTGGCCGGGGTGCAGGACGGGCTGACGGGCTATTACCTCACCGCCTCCGCCCGCCTCCTGGAGGTGGTCTACCTCAGCGTCGGCATCGTCTGCGGCGTGCTCGCCGTGCTCTACATCGGCGAGACGTCCGGCGTCCGGCTCGACCCGGAGGTCACCGTCCGCGCCATCCGGCCGACGGTGCAGCTTGGCGCGGCCCTCCTGCTGTCCCTCACGTTCTGCGTGCTGTTGCAGCAGGCGAAGAACACGGTCATCCCCGCCACCCTCAACGGCGGCGTCGCCTGGCTGGTCTACGGGGCCATGCACGACACGGCCGACCTCTCGCCGTTCGCGGCGACGGCCGTCGGCGCCGGCATGGTCGGCCTCTTCGGGCAGCTCCAGTCGCGGTACCGGTTCACCTCGTCGCTGCCCTACGTCACCGCGGCCATCGGCCCGCTGCTGCCCGGCGGCGCCGTCTACCTCGGCCTGCTCGGCTTCGCCCAGGGCGACGTGGACACCGGCGTGGAGAACCTGCTCACGGCCGTCACCCTCGCCCTCGCCATCGCCATCGGCGTGAACCTGGGCAACGAGATCGCCCGGCTCTTCATCAAGACCCCGGGCCTCACCACGCCGATCGGCCGCCGGGGCGCCAAGCGCACCCGCGGATTCTGAGGCAGGCCACCGGGCAAGGAGGCGGCCGGGCCGACACCGGCCCGGCCGCGCCTCAACCACCGGCTCAGTGCGCCAGCTTCAGCCCGATGACACAGCCCACGATCGTCGCGAGCAGCACCACCTTCAGCGCGCTCACCGGCTCGCCCTCGAACGCCATCCCATAGGCGGCCGTGAGCACCGCGCCGATGCCGACCCACACCGCGTAACCGGTGCCCACCGGCAGCGTGCGCAGCGCGAAGGCCAGACCGGTCATGCTCAGCGCCAGCCCCACCCCGAACACCACGGTCGGCAGCGGGCGGCTGAACCCCTCGGACTTGCCCAGCGCCGTCGCCCACACCGCTTCGAGCACACCGGAGACCACCAGAACGAACCAGGCCATCTCAGACTCCCCGCGCCGTCTTGTCATGGCTGGGTACGGCGCACCTCGTCCAGGAACTGGTCGAGCTCTCCGATCAGGCTCTCACAGGGCGAATCGGCTCGCTCAGTGGCTCTCGCCCGCGTCCGCCGCGCGCTTGAACGACGCCTCGATCTCGATCTCGGCCTCGGCGCGGCCGACCCAGTTGGCGCCCTCGACCGACTTGCCGGGCTCCAGGTCCTTGTAGACCTCGAAGAAGTGCTGGATCTCCAGCCGGTCGAACTCGCTCACGTGGTGGATGTCCCGCAGGTGCTCCATCCGCGGGTCCGAAGCGGGGACGCACAGCAGCTTGTCGTCGCCGCCCGCCTCGTCGCGCATCCGGAACATGCCGATGGCCCGGCACTGGATGAGACAGCCGGGGAACGTGGGCTCGTCCAGAAGCACCAGCGCGTCCAGCGGATCTCCGTCCTCGCCCAGCGTGCCGTCCACGAACCCGTAGTCCGCCGGGTACACAGTCGAGGTGAACAGATGGCGGTCCAGCCGGATCCGTCCAGTCTTGTGATCCACCTCGTACTTGTTCCGCGAACCCTTCGGAATCTCGATGGTGACGTCGAACTCCACGGGGACACTCCTTAAACCGATCTGTGCACGCAACAGGTGGTTAAGTGTCCCTCACGCAGGTGTCCGCACGCGAAAGGGGCTGGTCCGTACAGTGCGCAGGGCAGCGGAAATGCTACGACAGCACCGCGCCGCCTGGCGGCTGGCCGCGGGCGCGGCGGTGACCGGGCTGGCGGTCGCCGCCGGGGCGGTCGCCCTGACCGGCCCGTGGGAAGGCGGCCAGCGCGCGGCGGAACGCAAGCGCGCCACTGCCGCGGACGCCGACCGTGATCAGTCGGATACGGAACGCATCGCCGGTACTGTACCCGCCGCCGAGCCGGTGCTCGCCCCACTCGACGGTTCCGGGGCCGAGCTCTCCGCCGCCGCCGTCGAACGTGCCCTCGAATCACTGCTGGACAATCGCGCCCTCGGCGGCCAGGCCACGGGCTCCGTCGTCGACCTCACCACGGGCACCTCGCTGTACTCCCACGAAGCCGGCGCGGGCCGCACGCCCGCCTCCACCGTCAAGATCGTCACCGCCGTCGCGGCCCTCAACGCCCTGGGCCCGGACCACCGGTTGACCACCCAGGCGGTGTGGGACGCGGACGACGAGCGCGTCGTGCTCGTCGGCGGCGGCGACACCACGCTCACCGACGCCAACCTCCGGGCCCTGGCCCGGCGGGCCGCCGAGGCGCTGTCCGAGCAGGGCGTCGCGACCGCCCGCGTGGGCTACGACATCTCCCGCTACCCCGACGAGCAAGTTCACCCAATCGGGGCAGGCAACGACAACATCGCGACCATCACCCCCCTCCAGCTCAACGCCGGTCGCCTGGACGACAGCCACCACGGCCCCGCAGCCCGCTCGGCCGACCCGGCCGCCGACGCGGCCCGAGCCTTCGCCGACCACCTCGCGGACGCCGGGATCGACGTGAAGGGCGACCCGGCCGAACGCACCGCCCCCGACGACGCGGAACGGCTCGCCAGCCACCGCTCCGCGCCGCTCTCTTCCCTGGTCGAGCGGATGCTCACGCACAGCGACAACGACCTCGCCGAGGCCCTCGCCCGCGCCACCGCCATCGCCACCGGCCACCAGGCCGACGTCCGCGGCGTCCAGCGGGCCGTCACCGCCCAGCTCGACGAGCTCGGCCTGCCCCTGGACCGGGTGCGGATCGCGGACGCCAGCGGCCTCGACCGCGACGGCCGGGTCACCGCGGCGCTGCTGACCCAGGCCCTGACCGCCGCCGCCGACCCCGAACGGCCCGCGCTCCGCCCAGCGCTGACCGGCCTGCCGGTGGCCGGCTTCACCGGCACCCTGGCCGGCCGTTACGACGAGTCCGCCGGCGCCGGCGCGGGCGTCGTCCGCGCCAAGACCGGCACGCTGACCGGCGTCAACACCCTGGCCGGCACGGCGGTGACCCCGGACGGCCGGGTGCTCGCCTTCGCCTTCCTCGCCTCGGACACCACCAACGCCGAGGAGGCCCAGACCGCCCTGGACGACGCCGCCACCGCGCTGGCCACCTGCGACTGCCGTTAGGGGGCCCGCCAGCGGGCTCCCGTGCCCTATCCGCTTTCCGCGCGGGCGCCGTACCGTTGGCGGTATGACGAGTCTCGGCGGTACGGACCTGGTCGACTGGAACCTCGCGGTCTCCACCGCGACGCGCATGACGCGGTCCGGCCCGGAGGTGAGCCGGGACGAGGCGCGGGCCATCGTCGCCGAGCTGCGCCGGCACGCCACCGCCTCGGAGGAGCACGTCCGCTCCTTCACCGGCCTGAACTCCGGCGCCGTGGACACCCCGGTACTGGTCGTCGACCGGCCCGGCTGGGTGCGGGCGAACGTGGCCGGCTTCCGCGAGGTGCTCCAGCCGCTGATGGCCCGCATGCGCGAGCGCCGCGCGAGCATGCCCGGCGGCTCCGCGCTGACCATGGTCGGCAGCAAGGTCACCGGCGTCGAGGTGGGCATGCTGCTGTCGTTCCTGTCCTCCCGGGTGCTCGGCCAGTACGAGACGTTCGCCCCGGCCACGCCCGCGCTGCCGGGCGGCGGGGGCCCCGGCACCGGGGTCGCCGGCCGGCTGCTGCTCGTCGCGCCGAACATCGTGCACGTCGAACGGGAACTGGACGTCCACCCGCACGACTTCCGGCTCTGGGTCTGCCTGCACGAGGAGACGCACCGCACGCAGTTCACCGCCGTGCCCTGGCTGCGGGATCACATGGAGGGCGAGATCCAGGCGTTCCTGGCGGAGGCCGACGTGGACCCCGCCACGCTGGTCGAGCGCTTCCGGCAGGCCGCCCAGTCGGTGACCGGGCAGCGCGCCCAGGAAGAGGCCCGGCAGGGGCGGGACGCCGAGGCGGGCCTGGGCATCGTCGATCTGGTGCAGACCCCGCGGCAGCGCGAGATCCTCGACCGTCTCACGGCCGTGATGTCCCTCCTCGAGGGCCACGCGGACTTCGTGATGGACGGCGTGGGCCCCGCGGTGGTGCCGTCGGTGGCGGAGATCCGGGAGAAGTTCACCCGGCGGCGGCAGACCGGAGCCGGCCGTCTGGACCGCGCGCTGCGCAGGCTGCTGGGGATGGACGCCAAGCTCCGGCAGTACCGGGACGGGGAGCGGTTCGTGCGCACGGTCGTGGAGCGGTCCGGGATGGAGGGGTTCAACAAAGTGTGGACCTCGCCCAACACTCTGCCGACCAAGGACGAGATCTCCCGCCCCGATCAGTGGGTCGCCCGCGTGCGGCCGGGTGCGGCGTAGGTTGCATAATCCCTCCAAAATCACTCGTATGAGGGACCGTGGCGGCATGCCTGGCGTGCGATGCTCGGGTAACGGGCCTCCTCTGTCACCATTTACGCACCCAGCGTGACAGCGCTTCCCGAGCACCCGAGCTCCCCCCAGAAAGAAGTGATTCGGATATGGGTCCCCACCCCGCGGTCGCTGCGATACGCCTGGCGGTCCGCCGCGCTCTGCACGACGTCCTCGCCGACGCCCGCTCCGACGCCCGCCCCGAGGGCGCTCCCCTGGTCCTCGTCGCCTGCTCGGGCGGCGCGGACTCCATGGCCCTCGCCTCCGCTCTCGCCTTCGAGGCCCCCCGCGCCGGCGTCCGGGCCGGCGGTGTCACCGTCGACCACGGCCTCCAGCCCGGCTCCGACGCCCGCGCCCGCGAAGTCGCGGAGCGCCTGGCCGCCCTCGGCCTCGACCCGGTCGAGGAGGCCACCGTCGCCGTCGGCCGCGCCGGCGGCCCCGAGGCCGCCGCCCGCACCGCCCGTTACGCCGCGCTCGACGCCGCCGCCGAGCGGCACCGGGCCCGCGCCGTGCTCCTCGGCCACACGCGTGACGACCAGGCGGAAACCGTTCTGCTCGGGCTCGCCCGCGGCTCGGGCACCCGTTCGCTGTCCGGCATGGCCGCCGTCTCCGGCGGGCTGTCCGGCGCCAAGGACGCCGCCCACCGCTACCGGCGCCCGTTCCTGGCCATCGACCGGCAGACCACTCGCAAGGCGTGTCTCGTCCAGGCCCTCCCCGTCTGGGACGACCCGCACAACGCCGACCCCTCCTTCACCCGTTCCCGCGTGCGGCACGAGGCGCTTCCGGTCCTGGAGAAGGCGCTGGGCCGCGGCGTCGTGGAGGCGCTGGCCCGCACCGCGCAGCTCTCCCGCGACGACGCGGACGCCCTGGACGCCTGGGCGCGCGACGCCCAACTGGCCGCGACCCGCCCCGACGGCACCCTGGAGATCGCCGCGCTGCACGACCTGCCCCCGGCCGTCCGGCGCCGGGTGCTGCGCCGCGCGGCCATCGCCGCCGGCGCCCCGGCCGGCTCGCTGTTCGCCCGGCACATCGAGGAGACCGACCGCCTGATCACCGCCTGGCGGGGGCAGCGTCCGCTGAATCTGCCGGGGCGCGTCGAGGCGAAGCGGCAGGGTGGCAGACTGGTCCTCCAGCAGGCCAACCAGTAGAGAGACAGTGGCACGGGTGCACGAGACGGACCTGGGGGCCGACCTGGAGTCGGTGCTCATCACCAAGGAAGAGATCGACGCCAAGCTCGGGGAGCTGGCCGCCAAGATCGACGCGGAGTACGCGGGCAAGGATCTCCTCCTGGTGGGGGTCCTCAAGGGCGCGGTCATGGTCATGGCCGATCTCGCGCGGGCCCTGTCGTCGCCCATCACCATGGACTGGATGGCCGTGTCCTCCTACGGGGCGGGCACGCAGTCCTCCGGGGTGGTGCGGATCCTGAAGGACCTGGACACCGACATCCAGGGCCGCCACGTGCTGATTGTCGAGGACATCATCGACTCGGGGCTGACGCTGTCCTGGCTGCTGTCGAATCTCGGCTCCCGCGAGCCGGCCTCGCTCCGCGTCTGCACCCTCCTGCGCAAGCCCGACGCCGCGAAGGTCGATATCGACGCCGAGTGGGTGGGTTTCGACATTCCCAACGAGTTCGTCGTGGGCTACGGGCTCGATTACGCGGAGAAGTACCGCAATCTTCCCTTTGTCGGCACCCTTGCCCCGCACGTTTACAACGGATAGCCGGGAACACCACGCGATGCCCTACCGTTGAGTCGGGAGAGAAGCGATGGCTTCCCGACGCCCGGCAGCGCTGGGCAGCAGTGCTGGGGTACCGTCGCGGTAGGTCAGCTGAGACAAGGCCGGGCGCACAACGGCCGACACCGCGCGCACAGCAGATCCCATCCGGGGGCTGTGCCTCTACGTGGCAGGAGGGACGGGGCCGCGCCGCCCCGTATGGATAGACGTGAAGCGCTATTTCCGTGGGCCAGTGATGTGGATCGTGCTGGCCGTCCTCGCCGTGATTCTGCTGATGCAGGTGTTCAGCTCGTCCGAGGGCTACAAGAAGGTGGACACCGGCGAGGTCGTCCAGGCCATCAGTCAGAACCGGGTGAGGTCCGCCGAGCTCACCACCGGCGATGAGCAGACGATCAGGGTCGAGCTCAAGAGCGGCCAGGAGATCGAGGGCAGCAACAAGGTCCAGGCCAACTACATCGACGGCCAGGGCGAGGATCTGGCCCGGAACCTCCAGGCGAAGTTCCAGGACGACCAGATTCCGGACGGCTACACCGTTTCGCCCAAGTCGCAGAACCCGTTCGTGGGCATGCTGCTGTCGATCCTGCCGTTCCTCCTGATCATCATCGTCTTCCTCTTCCTGATGAATCAGATGCAGGGCGGCGGCTCCCGCGTGATGAACTTCGGCAAGTCCAAGGCGAAGCTCATCACCAAGGACACCCCGAAGACCACGTTCGCCGATGTGGCCGGTTCGGACGAGGCCGTGGAGGAACTCCAGGAGATCAAGGAGTTCCTGCAGGAGCCCGCGAAGTTCCAGGCCGTCGGCGCCAAGATCCCCAAGGGCGTGCTGCTCTACGGTCCGCCCGGTACGGGCAAGACGCTGCTGGCCCGGGCCGTGGCCGGCGAGGCGGGCGTGCCGTTCTACTCCATCTCCGGCTCCGACTTCGTCGAGATGTTCGTCGGTGTGGGTGCCTCCCGGGTGCGCGACCTGTTCGAGCAGGCCAAGGCGAACGCCCCGGCGATCGTCTTCGTCGACGAGATCGACGCCGTCGGCCGGCACCGCGGCGCCGGCATGGGCGGCGGCCACGACGAGCGGGAGCAGACGCTCAACCAGCTCCTGGTCGAGATGGACGGCTTCGACGTCAAGGGCGGCGTGATCCTGATCGCCGCCACCAACCGCCCGGACATCCTCGACCCGGCGCTGCTGCGCCCTGGCCGGTTCGACCGGCAGATCGCCGTGGACCGCCCGGACATGCAGGGCCGGCTGGAGATCCTCAAGGTCCACCAGCGGGGCAAGCCGGTGGCGCCCGACGTCGACCTGTCGGCCGTGGCCCGGCGCACGCCCGGGTTCACCGGTGCCGATCTGAACAACGTGCTCAACGAGGCCGCCCTGCTGGCCGCCCGTGGGAACGCGAAGATGATCGACAACAAGTTTTTGGACGAGGCCATCGACCGGGTGGTGGCGGGCCCGCAGAAGCGCACACGGATCATGAGCCAGAAGGAGAAGATGATCACCGCGTACCACGAGGGCGGGCACGCCCTGGTCGCGGCGGCCTCTCCGAACAGCGACCCAGTGCACAAGGTGACGATCCTGTCCCGCGGCCGGGCCCTGGGCTACACCATGGTTCTGCCGGAGGAGGACAAGTACTCCACCACGCGGAACGAGATGCTCGACCGGCTCGCCTACATGATGGGTGGCCGCGCGGCCGAGGAGCTGGTCTTCCACGACCCGACCACGGGCGCCGGCGACGACATCGAGAAGGCGACCACCACGGCCCGGGCGATGGTGACGCAGTACGGCATGACCGAGCGGCTTGGCGCGATCAAGTTCGGCCAGGACAGCTCCGAGCCGTTCCTCGGCAAGGAGATGGGCCACCAGCGCGACTACTCCGAGGAGGTCGCCGGGCTGGTGGACGAGGAGGTCAAGAAGCTGATCGAGACCGCGCACAACGAAGCCTGGGAGATCCTGGTGGAGAACCGCGACGTTCTCGACAACCTCGTGCTGTCGCTCCTGGAGAAGGAGACGCTGAACAAGGAGGAGCTCGCGGAGATCTTCGCGCCGGTCGTGAAGCGCCCGCCGCGCCCGGCGTGGACCGGCTCCGCGCGCCGCACCCCCTCGACCCGTCCGCCGGTGACGTTCCCCACCAAGGAGATCAGCCTGGCGAACGGCAGCGTGGACGAGACGCCGCCGCTGGAGTCGGTGGAGGACCGCCGCGGCGACGACTGACCGTCGGTGACCGGCGGCCACCCGATGGCCGGAATGCCCCCCGCGCCCCTCACGTTCTACTGTGAGGGGCGCGGCCGCGTGTGACGAGGGGCGTGCCGGCAACAGGAACGAGGAGCACATGACCGACCCGGTGACGCTGGGGAACCAGGAGCCCAGACAGGGGCCGATCGGCGAGTTCGACGAGAAGCGTGCCGAGAGCGCCATACGAGAGTTGCTCATCGCGGTCGGTGAGGACCCGGACCGGGAGGGGCTGCGGGACACCCCGGCGCGGGTGGCGCGGGCCTACCGCGAGATCTTCGCGGGGCTGTGGCAGCGGCCCGAGGACGTGCTGACCACGACGTTCGACCTGGGGCACGACGAGATGGTCCTGGTGAAGGACATCGAGGTGCTGTCGTCCTGCGAGCACCATTTGGTGCCGTTCGTGGGCCACGCCCACATCGGCTACATCCCCTCCACCAGCGGCAAGATCACGGGGCTGTCCAAGCTGGCGCGGCTGGTGGACGTGTTCGCCCGCCGCCCGCAGGTGCAGGAGCGGCTGACCACGCAGATCGCCGACTCCCTGATGCGGATCCTGGAGCCGCGCGGCGTGATCGTCGTGGTCGAGTGCGAGCACATGTGCATGACGATGCGCGGGGTGCGCAAGCCCGGCGCGAAGACCACCACCTCGGCGGTGCGCGGTCAGCTCCGGGACGCCGCGACCCGGGCCGAGGCGATGAGCCTCATCCTCGCCCGCTAGTCTCCCGGGTCTCCTGGCCGCTCTTGCGCGGGGCGCGGGCGCCGAAGAAGTCGAAGCCGCCGGTGCGCTGCGCCGGCGGGGCGACCGCCGGTGGCGCGGGCCGGGGCGCGGGCGCCTCGGCCGACTGCTCCTGACGCGCCTCGCGCTGGCGGGCCGCGCTGCGCGTGAGCCCCGACAGCGCCTCGTACGCCCGGCGGTAGGTCAGCGGCGTCGGCGCGCCCCCCGCGGTGCGGTGGTCGGCGGCCTGGGCGGGCAGCTCCTTGGCCGGCGCGGCGGCCTCCAGCGCGAGCTGCCGCCGGCCCTCCAGCGCCTTGGCGCGCTCGGTTTCCGCGGTGGCGTAACGGCGCAGCAGATCGGCGTGTTCGGAACGGAGCCGGCCGAGGTCGGACCGCTTGTCGCGGACCTTTTCCTCCAGCGTGGCGATCAGCTCCTGGGCCTCCTCCAGCTCGGCCTGCCGCTCCTCGATCCGCCAGCTCATCCCGGCCTTGGCGGCCCGCTCCTTGGCGACCTGCCGGCTCGCCTCCACGTCCCACCGGCGCAGCAGCACCGCGCACACGACCGTGCACACCGCGGCCGCGGCGACGAGGACGCGCAACAGGACGGCGTCCCCGTCGCCCAGCAGCCAGGCCGCGCCGGCGCACGCCAGCGCCAGGCCGCCCAGAGCAACCGGAATCAGCACTCGGTGCAGCGCTGAGGATCGGTGACGTCCACGTGCCATGGGCGAAACTTACCGTGACGCCGTGGACGCGCGGGAGGGCGCCCGGTCGGTTGTGCCGTGGCCGTTATGGTCAGTTCGCCACGAGGCCCTTTTCCGCTAGATAGTCCCGGGCGACCTCGTCGGCCTTGCGGCGCTCGGCGTCCACCTGCCGGTTGAGCTCGATCAGGTCCTCGGTGGTGAGCACCTCGGTGAGGCGGCCCAGCGCCTCGGCGATCTCGGGGTCACCGGCGGACTCCGTGTTGACGACCGGCAGCACGTTGTCCGCGAGCTGGAGGTTCCGGTCGTCCTCCAGGAGTACCAGGCCGAAGTCCTCCAGCGTGGCGTCCGTGGTGGTGACCAGGACGAGGTCGTCCTCGCCGTCCGCCACCGCCTGCTTGGCCTGGACCGTGCCGACGCCCAGCGGGTCCACCTCGGTGACGTCGATGCCGTAGGTCTCCTCCAGGCCCGGCTCGCAGAACGGCCGGGTCGGGCAGTCCTCGCCCGCCGCGAGGCGGACGGGCAGGCCCGCCTCGCCGAGGTCGGACAGCGTCTCCAGGCCGTGCTCGGCGGCGAACTCCTCGCTCACCGCGAACGCGTTCTGGTCCACGGCCTCGCCGGCGTCCAGAACGGTCAGCCCCCGGGGTTCGGCAAGCTCGCGCAGCGCCGCCACCGTCTCGTCCGCGTCGGGCGAGGCGACGGGCTCCGCGTCGGGGCCGTTGACCTGGGCGTTGAGGTATTCGGCCAGCGTCGCCGCGTATTCGGGGACGACGTCGATCGCACCGCTCTCCAGCTCGGGCGCGTACAGCTCGCGGCCCTCGGTGGTGGTGATGCTCGTGGAGTACCCGGCCTCCTCCAGGACCTGCGCGTACAGCTCGGTCATGATGGTGGCCTCGGTGAAGCTGGCGCCGCCGACGGTCAGCGAGCCGCCGCTCTCCTCGCCGGTGTCGCCGCCGCCCTCCTCCTCCAGGCTGTCGCCGCCGCAGGCCGCCAGCGACAGGGTCAGGGCGGTGAGGGTGCCGACGGCCAGGCGCGCCCGTCGGTTGCGGTGGGATGTCGGGGTCACGAGGGTCTCCGTCCAACGGGTCGGGATCGGGGGGATGCGGGCACGTCGCGGTGTCGGCGACGGCCCGGGTCGAACAGGCGCTGGGCCAGGGCCAGCACCGCTTCCACGGCCAGGGCCAGGAGCGCGACCAGCGTGGCTCCGGCGACCACTTGCGCCGTGTCGTAGGTGGCGAAACCGGCGGTGACGATGCGGCCGAGGCCGCCGCCGGCGGCGAGCGCGGCGAGCGTCGCCGTCGCGACCACCTGCACGGCCGCTGTGCGCACGCCGGTCATGATGAGCGGGAACGCCAGCGGCACCTCGACGCGCGTCAGGAGCTGCGCGCGGGACATGCCCATGCCGCGGGCGGCCTCCACCACGTCGCGGTCCGCCTCGGCCACGCCGATGTAGGCGTTGGTCAGCAGCGGCGGCACCGCGAACAGCACCAGCGCGATGATCGTGGGCAGATCGCCGTGCCGGCCCAGCGGGCTGAGCGTGAGCAGCACCAGAACGGCGAAGGTGGGCACCGCGCGGCCGGCGTTGGAGATGTTGATGGCCAGCGCGCCGCCGAACCGCCGGCCGCCGCCGTGCCCCAGCCACAGGGCGAGCGGCAGCGCCAGCGCGCAGGCCAGGGCGAGGCAGACGCCGGTGAGATAGAGGTGCTCGGCCAGCCGGTGCCGGACGCCGGAGTCGCCGGACCAGTTGGCGCCCGTGGTCAGCCAGGTCCAGGCGTCGGGGATCGCGCCCATGTCACACCCTCCCGGGGGCGTCCAGCACGGAGTCGCGTTGCAGCTCGCGCCGGGCGGTTCTGTCTCGCGTCCAGGGCGTGAGGAGCCGCTGGACAACGAGCAGCAGCAGATCGGCGGTGACGGCGAGCAGGACGCACAGCACCGAGGCGGCCAGCACCTGGGCCTTGAAGTAGCTGTCCATGCCGCTGTAGATGAGGTTGCCCAGGCCGCCGTGGCCGACGATCGCGCCGACCGTGGTGAGCGAGACGGCGGAGACGGTCGCGATGCGCACACCGGCCATCAGGGCGGGCAGCGCCAGCGGCAGTTCGACGCCGAAGAGCAGCCGGACCTTGCCGTAGCCGAGGCCGCGCGCCGCCTCGCGGGCGTCCTCGGGGACCGAACGCAGGCCCGTCAGCATGTTCCGCACCAGGATCGTCAGCGAGTACAGCACCAGACCGCAGACGACCACCGAGACGGAGATGCCGAACACGGGCAGCAGCAGCGCGTACATCGCGAGCGACGGGATCGTGTACAGGATGGTCGTCAGGCTGAGGATCGGCCCGGCGGCCAGCCGCCACCGGCGGGCGAGCAGCGCCAGCGGGAACGCCACCAGCACGGCGAGGGAGACGGCGGCCAGGGTGATGAGGACGTGCTCGACGGTGGCGTCGGTCAGTTCGGACGAGCGGCTCCGCAGGTATTCGCCGCAGATCCACTCGTTCCTCGTCAGGCAGTTCTCCCCGCCGACCGCACTCATGTTCCAACACCCTAGACGGTGAACCTGTCAGAATGATGAACATGCTGCGGTTCGAGCACGTCTCCAAGCGCTACCCCGACGGAACGGTCGCGGTCGACGACCTGAACCTGGAGGTCGCCGAGGGCGAACTCGTCACGCTGGTCGGCCCCTCGGGCTGCGGCAAGACCACGACGATGCGCATGGTGAACCGGCTGGAGGAGCCCACCGAGGGGCGCGTCCTGCTGGACGGCCGGGACGTGGCGTCCTACGACCCGGTGCGGCTGCGCCGCCAGATCGGCTATGTGATCCAGCAGGTGGGCCTCTTCCCGCACCGGACCGTGCTGGACAACACCGCGACCGTGCCCCAACTGCTGGGCACGCGGCGGTCGGAGGCGCGGCGGCGGGCCGCCGAGCTGCTGGAGCTGGTCGGCCTGGACCCGGCGGTGTACGGCGGCCGTTACCCCGACCAGCTCTCGGGCGGGCAGCGGCAGCGGGTGGGCGTGGCCCGGGCGCTGGCGGCCGACCCGCCGGTGCTGCTGATGGACGAGCCCTTCGGCGCGGTGGACCCGGTGGTGCGGGAGCACCTCCAGAACGAGTTCCTGCGGCTTCAGGCCGAGGTGCGCAAGACGGTGCTGTTCGTCACCCACGACATCGAGGAGGCGGTGCGGCTCGGCGACCGCATCGCGGTGTACGGGCAGGGCCGGATCGAGCAGTTCGACTCCCCGGCCGCCGTGCTGGGCGCGCCGGCCAACGACTACGTCGCGTCGTTCGTCGGCAGCGACCGGGGGCTGAAGCGGCTGTCGGTGACCCCGGTGGAGAAGGGCGATCTGGAGCAGCCGCCGGTGGTCCACCTGTCCGACTCCATGGCGGCGGCCACGGCCCGGATGCGCGAGCAGGGCGTGCGCTGGGCGGTGGTCCTGGACGAGCACGAGGGCCTGCACGGCTGGGTGGCGATACCGGGCGGGAACGATCCGGCCCCGCCCGTGGACGGCGACGCGGTGGCCGGGCACGCGCGCCGCATGGAGGCGTGGCTGCCGCTGGGCGCGTCGCTGAAGAAGGCGTTCAGCACGATGCTCCAGTACGACGCGGGCTGGATCGCGGTGCTGGACGAAGAGGACCGTTTCCTGGGGGTGTTGACCCCGGCGAGCCTGCACGAGGCGCTGCGCCGTTCGATCGACGCGGACGTGCGGGACATCGCGCGCGCCGAGGTGGAGCTGGACACCGTTCCGGGGGCGTGAGCCGGGCCGGGAGGGGTCAGACGGGCGAGCCCATCGGGCCGTGGCCGTCCCCGTCGCCGTTCTCGTCGCCGTCGGGGAGGCGGCAGACCCGTTCCAGGAAGAGGGCCGCCGCGACCACCGCGACCCCCGCCAGGACGGCGAGTCCCGCGTAGATCGCCTGGTCGCGGCGGTTGGGCACGTCCAGGCGCTCCATCACCAGGAAGAGGCCGAAGCCGCCGTACCCGCCGGCGACGATCGCGGAGACGAGCGCGCTCGCCTGGCCGAAGACGACGGCGCGGGCCGCCATCAGCCGGTCCACCGGCCGGGCGCCGGGCCGCCGCTCGCGCTGGGCCCGCAGCCGGGCGCGCAGCGACAGCGCCGTGGCGAGCAGGGCGGCGGCGATCAGCCCGAGGAAGACGGGCGCGAGCAGCGGAACGGCGGGCGGCGTGTTCCCGAACGACTCCCACAGCCCGGCGCCGGCCCAGCTCAGACCGACCGCGGCGGCGAACAGCCCGGCCAGTGTCCCGATCCGCAGTTCGTTCACCGCTGTTCGCGCCCCTCGTCGTGAAGTCGTGCAGCCGTCGTCGTGTGTTGGTGTCGTGCGTTGTCGAAGAAAAGCAGACGGAAGTCCGTCAGTCCGGCAGGACGAGCCCGAGGTCCGGGCGGAGCGTCACGCCCTGTCCGGCCAGCCCGGGCAGCAGGTCGGCCAGCGCTCCGCGCCCGGGAATCTCGGCGTCCGGCTCGACATCGTGCCATGGCACCAGCACGAAGGCCCGTTCATGGGCGCGGGGATGCGGCAGGGTGAGCTCCGGGTCGTCCGAGACGACGCCCTGATAGGTGACGATGTCGACGTCGAGCGTACGCGGCCCCCAGCGGCTGTCCCGCACGCGTTCGAACGCCTCCTCGATGGCCTGGGCGCGCTCCAGCAGGGAGGACGGCGGCAGCGTGGTCTTGATGACGACCACGGCGTTGAAATAGGAGGGCTGGCTGCCGGGGTCGACGCCCCACGGCTCGGTCTCGTAGACGGGGGAGACCGCCTTGACGCGCATCCCCGGGGTGTCGGCGAGGGCGTCGATCGCGCCCTGGATGGTCTCCAGCCGGTTGCCCAGGTTGCTGCCGAGGGAGAGGACGGCGCGTTTCGGGTTGTGCAGGGTGCTGTCGGCGGCGTCCACCTGCCGGACCACCGAAGCGGGCACCGGCTGCACGGTGGGATCGGGGGATGACGCGGCATTACTGGGGGTCATGCTCGGCTCCGCTTGATGGTGAGGGTCACGTCGTCGAAGGGAACGGAGATCGGCGCCCGCGGCTTGTGCACTGTCACCTCGGCCTCCAGCACCGCGTGGTGCGTCAGGCACTGATCGGCGATGCGCTGGGCCAGCGTCTCCAGCAGATCACAGGGCGGACCGGCGATGACGGCGGTGATCTCCTCGGCCACCACGCCGTAGTCCACCGTCCGGGCCAGGTCGTCGGTCTCGGCCGCGGGACGGGTGTCGACGCCGAGGACGACGTCGACGACGAACGGCTGTCCCTCGGCGCGCTCCCGGGGGAGCACCCCGTGGAAGCCCTTGGCGCGCAGGCCGCGCAGCGCGATGCGGTCCACGGTGATCACTCCCCTTCGGTCGGCGGTCGGCCGGCACGGGCCACCCGGGGATTCGAATCTACCTGCGACACCCGGGCCACTTGGTCAGCACCACCCGCCCGTTCGCTGTTCCCGCCGGACGGCAGCCGGTGGCGGGGACTCCGGATAGGCCCTGCCCCTACCCTGGTGCCATGAGCCTTTCGCACGGCCAGGTGACCGGTCTGCCCCGGTGGGACCGCTGCGCGGTCATGGGGGTGGTCAATGTCACACCGGACTCCTTCTCGGACGGCGGACGCTGGTTCGACGCCGAGGCCGCGGTCAAACGTGGCCTGGACCTGGTGGCCGAGGGCGCCGATCTGGTCGATGTCGGCGGCGAGTCGACCCGGCCGGGCGCGACCCGGGTGGACGAGGCCGAGGAGCTGCGCCGGGTCATCCCGGTCGTGCGGGAGCTGGCGGAGCGCGGCGTCGTGGTGAGCGTGGACACGATGCGGGCCTCCGTGGCCGAGCAGTCGGTGGCGGCCGGGGCCCGCCTGGTGAACGACGTCAGCGGCGGCCGGGCCGACGCGCGGATGGTGCCGGTGGTGGCCGACGCGGGGGTGCCGTTCGTCGTCATGCACTGGCGCGGCCAGAGCGTCGACATGAACGACCGCGCGGTCTACGCGGACGTCACCGGCGAGGTGATCGCCGAGCTGCGCGACAGCCTGGCGCGGGCCGTGGCGGGCGGCATCGCCGCCGACCGGATCGTCGTCGATCCCGGGCTCGGCTTCGCCAAGCGCGCGGAGCACGACCTGACGCTGATGGCCGACATGGCGCGGCTGCGCGCGGAGCTCGACGCGCCGCTGCTCATCGCCGCCTCCCGCAAGCGGTTCCTCGGCCGGGTGCTGGCCGGGCCGGGCGGCGCGCCACCACCCGCGCGCGACCGCGACGCGGCGACGGCGGCCGTCTCGGCGCTGGCCGCCGCGGCGGGCGCCTGGGCGGTGCGGGTGCACGAAGTGCGGGCCAGCGCCGACGCGGTGCGGGTGGTGGCGGCGACGCGGGACCCGGAGGGCTTCGCGTCATGAGCGGCGCCCGGACGGACATCGAGGCGGTGGAGGCGGCCAACACCGCGCTCTACGACGCCCTGGAGCAGGGCGACCTGGACGCGATGGCCGAGCACTGGCTGGATACGGACGTCAGCGTCGTGCATCCGGGCTGGCCGGTGATCAACGGCCGGGGCGAGGTGATCCGTTCCTACGCGCTGATCATGGCGAACACCGAGTACATCCAGTTCTTCCTGACGGATGTCGAGGTGTCGGTGCTGGGCGACACGGCGCTGGTGACCTGCACGGAGAACATCCTGAGCGGCGGCCCGGCGGAGGAGGACGGCACGGCGGGCCCGCTCGTGGGCGGCCTCGTCGTCGCGACGAACGTCTTCCGGCGCACCGAGGGCGGCGTGTGGAAAGTGTGGTCGCACCATGGCTCTCCCGTGCTGATCGACCGGGAGGAAGAAGAAGGCGAGGAGGCCGACGGGGAAGGGGACGGCGGAGTCACCGAGATCGGCTGACCGCGCCCCGCACGCCCCCGTTGCCCGGCTGTCCGCTGATTGGATACGGTCACCACAAAATATGTTTCGTGGCTGCAAGAACCGGGGAGTTCCGCGTGGCGCTGGCGGATGGACGTGTGAGGGACGAGGCCGAGGGCGGCCAGCCGGAGGCGGCGAGCGAGGCGGAGGAGACGACCGGGGACGAGGCCGGGGCCAAGCCCGAGGCCGAGACCGCCAAGCCGCCCAAGAGTTACCGCATGATCACCCCGACCGACTGGTTCCGCGTGCCGCTGCGCTCGGAGGAGAAGCGGCTGAAGTCGGTGCGGGCCCTGGTGGATCACGCCTATCCGAATCGCGATGAATTCGCCACCAAGCGGCACGAGTTGCGCGATCTGCTGACCAACGTCATGAACACCGCCGCCGAGCGGGGCGCCATCGAGATCTACCTCTCCACACATGCGACGCTCGGCGTGCCGATCCCGGCCAGCCTCCTGGTCACCGCGGAGCCGGAAGACCCGTCGCTGCCCGGGCCGATGCCAGCGGAGCTGCTGGCCGACGGACTGCGGAGCAAGCACAAGAACGACGCGGACGTCTCCATCGTGAAGCTTCTCTCCGGCGAGGCGGTGCGCTGCCGCCGGCAGGAACTCAGCGAGGACTCCAAGGAACTGGGGCAGCCGCAGGAGCGTCCCAACACATTGCTGGAGTTCTATCTGCCCGTCCCCAATTCGACCGCGTGGCTGGTGCTGACGTTCAGCGCCCCGCTGCCCGAACTCGCGGACGCGCAGGTGCAGATGTTCGATGCCATAGCCGGTTCGTTCCGGTGGTCCTAGTAGCGGGCGGCTGACCTGACCCGCGAGTTGAGAAAGAGGGGGAATGGCCGACCTCACAGTTACCGTCGATGATGTCCGCGACCTGGCCACGAAGCTGCGACAGGTCGCCACGGAGTTCGAGCACTCCGAGGACATCGCGTCCGACTACGCCGAGGACGTCAGCCATGACGATCTGGCCCACGAGCTGGAGCAGTTCGCGGAGAACTGGCGAGTTCACCGCAACAAGCTGATGGAAGGTCTGCAGAGCTTCGTCGAGAAGGCGCAGCAAGCCGCGGACGGCTATGACGGCCTTGAGCGCGAGCTCGTCAACGCGCTTGAGGGGGGAAGCTGATGGCTACCCGCCCCGCCGACTGGTACCCGCTGACCGAGGACGGGAGCGACCCGGTCCCCGGCGACTGGGAGATGGTGCAGGAGGCCGCCCGGCGCTACCGGAGCACCGCGGACGCGATCCAGCGGGCCAAGGACCTGCTGGGCGAGGTGACCAACACCCAGGACGGCTGGCAGTCCCCCGCGGGTGAGGCGTTCCGGGAGAAGGCCACCGAGCTCTCCGACGACATATGGAATGCCTGGGGCCGCTACGACGCCGCCGCCGACGCGCTCAACGGCTACTGGCCGGCGCTCGAGGAGGCGCAGAACGAGAGCCTGACCCTGCGCACCCAGGCCCAGACCGTTCAGGACCAGCTCGACAGCCTCGGCCCCCGGATCGACACGGCGCAGCAGGAGGCCGACGACGCCGCGGCCGAGGAGGACAACGAGGACGCCGCGGACGCGGCCAACGACCAGGTCACCAGCCTCCAGAGCCAGATGGAGAACGCCCAGGCCGAGTTGAACCGGCTGCGCGGCAGGATCCGGCAGATCGTCGAGGACAAGGACGCCGCCGCCCAGCGGGCGGCCGACGCCATCGGTGACTTCATCGGCGGTGACGGGCTGAAGGACGGCTTCTGGGACCACGTCGGCGCGTTCTTCGACGGTCTCCGGGACTTCCTGATCATGATCGGCGAATGGGCCGGGAGGATCGCCGCCATCTGCGGGGTGCTCGCCTTGCTCGTCGGCTGGATCCCGGTCATCGGCCAGGCGCTGGCCGGCATCCTGGGCACCATCGCGCTGGTGGCGGGAATCTTCTCGGCGATCGGCAACGCCCTCCAGGGCAAGTGGCTCAACTTCGCGCTGGATATCATCGGCATCGTGACCTTTGGCGTGGGCCGTGCCCTGACCTCGACGGTGGGCCGCGCGGGCTCGCTCGCGCGCATGGACGCCTTCCGTAACGTGATGCGGATCTCCACCGCCGGAAACCGGGCCGCGCGGAACGCCCACGCCGCGAGCATCGTCGGCGACGGCGCCGACTTGGCGGCCCGGGCGGGCCAGACGTTCACGCGCCCGTCCGGCCTGCTCGGCTGGGGCCGGGAAGCTTTCGGTGGCCTCGGCGGTGAGATGGTGCAGAACTGGCGCACCATCACCACCAACAACTGGGGTAGCGCGCTCGGCCAGGGCTTTTCCGGTATTCGGAACATTGGGTCCACCATCGGCCAGTCCGGTTTCGGCAGTGCCCTTCAGGGCGGCATGCACCAGTTCCTGGGTCAGGCCGACATCGCCTCGGACGCCTTGGCGCTGGGCCGCGCCGCGAACGCGGGCGCCGATGTAGGCGGCCTGGGTGCGGCCAGTGGTGTCGTGGCCGGTTCCGCGGCCCTCGGCGCCGCCTCGGGCAACTTTGGTCTGTTCGAAGTGGAGGGTGTGGACTCCCTGTGGAACTGGCCGGGTCTTGGGGATGGTGAGAACACACTGGTGAGCGACCCGGTGCCAGCCGGTTCGTACTGACGACAGCGAGAGCGAGGCCCTCGTTCAGTGAATACGGTGCAGCCGGCCTTGTTTGCCGGGCAACGTCCGCTGGTCCGCTGGGGTGTGCTGCGGCGAGCGCGGATTACGGTCGAGGGTGGCCAGTTGGTGGTGCGGGGGGACCGTACCCACTCCTGGCCGCTGGGCCCGCAGGGGGTCGCCTCGGCGGTCCACGTCAAGGGCAGTCTCTGTCCTTCGGCTGCCCGTAACGGCTGGCTGGGCATAAGCAAGGGCCCCATCAACAACCTCGGCGGCTGTCTGCACCTGTGCGACAGCGCGGGGCAGGCACTCGCCTGCCTCGCGCTGAGCGACTGGGTACCCAATGGCGCCGCCGTCATCACGATGGACCGCCCCGACACATTCCCCGCTGTCAAGAACAACTTCAAGGCCGAGGAGTTCCTGGAGCTCTCGGGAATGGGGCCGTTCCTGCGGCACTTCGGCGTGCCCGTCCACGAATCGGTCAAGGAGCCGCCGAGGGCGCGGCGGTTCGCCGGCACGCTACGCCCCGGGCCTCGGATGGCCGGCTCACCCCTGCTCACGATTCTGGCATTCGCTCAGCTCGTCGTGCTGGTGCTGGCGACCTTCTTCACCGGCGGCATTGGCGACCGCGCCGGGCAGGTGATGGTCGCCGGGGCATTCCTCGCATTCGCGTTGCTGGAGGCCGGGTGGTCACTGCTGCTGGGCATCCTCAGCGCCCGCCGGGAGAAGCCGGCCGTCGCCGAGTTGCGGCCGAGCCCCGGCGTTCCGGTCCCCGTGGTGTTCCGGAAACGGGCCTCGATCCGGCTGGTCGGGGACGCACTGGAGCTGCGCACCGCGCAGAACGTCAAGCGTTTGATTCAACCGCCCGCCGATCCCGTGCTCGGCCTGCGGGAGGTCGTGGTCCTGGAGGACAACGGGCGGCCCTGGGGCGTGGCGCTGACCGACGGGCGCGAGGTGGTGCAGGCGTTCCTGCACTGGGACACATGGTTCGCCGGCGATCCGCAGCTGACGCACCTGCGCGCCTTCTGCGCTGCCGTGGGGCTGAACCTGCGGCGGCAGGCGCTCGGCGCCTTCCCTGGTCGGCAGGAACGGGACCACACCGCGAAGCGGTTCCGCATGGCCAACTACGCGCTGAACGACACCTTCGCCATCTCGGTGTTCTCCCCGTCCGTGGCCGCGTTCGGTGTCTATCCCATGTTCATCGGTGCGGTGAGGGCGGACATCGAATGGCCGCCGTACTACATCATGTTCGGCCTGTCGTTCGCCATTGGATTCGCACCATATGTGGTTCGGGGCGCCGTTCGGAAATGGTCGTTGAACCGCATGGTGCCCCCCGCCCCGGTATCGAACGTGGAGTTCCGGGGAATGCCGTCAAACGGAGGAGAAGGAGCGGCGACGCTGTGACCCACACCCTGAGCAAATCCAGCACCGAGTGGGTGGCCGGGTTCGACTACCCGCCGGAGCACTGGATTCAGCTCGACATGAAGTCTCCGGATGTGGCGGAGCAGGCCGCCCAGGCGATCGCCGACCGCGGCGGGGAGATCGACCAGGAGTACGCCGAGGGCGCGTACCCGGAGCTGAAGGCGATACGCGACGGCGCGCTGGAGCGAGAGGCATCGCCCGTCGTCGTTTTCGTGCCCCCGGAGGCGCCCGATCTGCGGCCCCTGGTGCAGATCACCGCGTTCGTGGCGCCGGTGCCCGCGCCTTCGGGGCACCGCACCGTGGAGGCCATGGCCGAACTGGCGCGCCAGCCACAGCCGTACCGCTTCCGCCAGCCCGGGATCAGCGTTATCGACCTGCCCGCCGGCCCTACCTGCCGAGTGCACGAGCTGGTGCACAACGAGCCGGGCGACGACGGGCGCAACATGCTCACGGAGTACATCTCGTACTACGTGCTGCCCCCGGGCTACGACAAGGGCTTCGTCGAGTTCACCGTCACCTGGTTCACCCCGGCGATCGGCTCGGCGATGGTGGAGACCGCCGACGAGATGGCGGCCACCCTGACCATCACTCCCAACGAATCGCCAGGAGGCGAGTCATGAGCAGCGCGGAGCCGGAGTACGTCTTCGACCAGGTGCAGATCGGCAAGGGGCTGAAGCCCGTCGCCCAGCACGGCTTCGTGGTCGTCGACAAGGGTGTGCTGACCCTGCTCGGCAGCGACCAGCAGCCCATCGACAGCGCGCCGCTGTCCCAGATCTCGGGGAACCTCGTGCGGTTCACCCGCGGCAAGACGGTCGCCCTCACGGTCAACGGCACCAAGTACAACGTCTCCCCCGGCTGGGGCGCGCGCGGCATCTTCGTGCTGCCGGGCGACACCAGCCACGTGAAGACGGCCGCCGAGGCCCTGCTGAAGCTGGTCGCGGCGGGCGGCGGCCAGACCTCGTAACGCTCTCGGCACGATCGCGCGGGCGGCGGGACCCCGTCCCGCCGCCCGTCAGCTTCGTCCGGTCAGCCACCGCTCCGGGGCGGCGGTGCGGCGGCCCAGCCGGGAACGGGTGGCCTGGGCGGCCACCTCGCGGGCGGCGTAGTCCGCGTCCTGGAGGCGGGCCGTCGCCGTGCCGTTCGCCCCGTGGTCCACATGGATATGGGCCAGGCCCAGCCGCTGCGACCAGGGCCCCTGGGTGAGCCGGACGCTCTGCACCTTGGCGTGCGGCACCAGCGTGTGCACCCGGCGCAGCCGGCCGTGGCGCGCCACGAAGACCGCCTCCGTGACGCCGTGGCCGTAGCCGACGCGCCACACCGGGATCGCCCAGCGCGCGCGGCGGGGCGTGGGGCGCACGGCGGCGACCGCCTCGTCGATGTCCACCGCGGGCAGGATGCGGGCGATCAGGGCGGCGGCCACCGGGCGGGGGGCGACCGGGAGCAGCAGGCCGCCCTCGTTGCCCCCGCCGGCGACCTCCAGCTCGACGCGCACCCAGCCGCGCGGCCGCCACAGCAGCGGCTCCAGGATCCGCACGGACTGCACGCGGCCGGGCGGAACGGTGGCGTGCTCCCGTTGCAGCAGGCCGTGGTCGAGCCGCAGCCCGTCCGGGGACTCGCTCACCGTCCAGTCGTACTGGGTGAGGAAGCTGCCGAGGCTGACCCGCCACACGGCGGCGAGCATCGGCAGCACGACGAGCGCGGCGGCGAAGACGCTGGAGGTCGCCGTCCAGATCAGCGGCGTGACGACCGCGGCCGTCAGCAGGAACCCCCAGGTGCTGCCGAGCAGCGCCAGCGACCAGGCCAGCGTGCGGGAGTCGGTGCGGTACAGCTCCTGGGCCGGGGCCTCGCCCGCGGTGGGCGCCGCCTCGGGCGCGATGCCGGCGGCGCGCGCGAGCAGCTCGGCGCGGAGGTCCCGCGCCTCGTTCTCGTCGAGGAACGCCAGCTCGTCCGCCGAGCCGGAGCCGACGACGTCCATCTTGAGCTTGGCCACGCCCAGCGCCCGGGCCAGCAGCGGCCGGGTGATGTCGATGGCCTGGATGCGGTCCAGGCGCAGATGGGCCGCGCGCCGGAACAGCAGCCCGGTGCGGATGCGCAGCTCGGTGTCGGTGACCAGATAACGGGTGACGCGCCAGGACAGATAGCCGTAGCCGGCCGCGCAGGCGAGCACCGCGAACAGCATCAGGAGCAGCCAGCCCAGGCCGAGGGAGTCGCCCCACTCGCGCAGCTCCTCGGCGTTCTGCACGAAGACGGCGAACAGGCCGGCCAGCGGCGCCCAGGCGCGCCGCCACGGCGTGAGCGGGTGCAGCCGCTTCCCCTGCCCGGCCGGGAACTCCGCGCCGTCGGTGGGCATCACAGTCCCGCCGAACGGGCCTCGCCCAGCTCCGTGAGCCGGTCCCGCAGCCGCTCCGCCTCGGCGGGGGACAGGCCCGGGATGGTCGCGTCGGTGGCCGCGGCGGCGGTGTGCAACTGGAGCCGCGCCAGGCCGAACCTCCGGTCCAGCGGGCCGGAGGTGACCTCGACGAGCTGCATGCGCCCGTAGGGGACCACCGTGAGCTGCCGCCACAGCACGCCCCGGCTGATCAGCAGGTCGTCGTCGCGCTCCAGATAGCGCCAGGAACGCCAGTTGCGGCCGAGCGCCCGCCAGCCCCACAGCGCCGCGCCGAGCAGCGGCACCGCGGGCAGCGCCCAGGCGGCGGCGCCCAGCAGCGGCGGCAGCCCGGCGGCCACCAGCACCAGCGGGGCGGCCCACAGCGCCAGCACCAGCCGCCGCATCCGCAGCAGCGCGGGCTGCACCGGCCGCCACTCCTCGCCGGTCGCCTCGGACCCCCCGTCCGGCCGCGGTCCCTCAGCCACCGTGTCCATAGCCGTCAAGCTTACGAGCTTCGCCCGGGGCGGGAGAGTGGAAGACTGGCGCGGTGACGCCCGATGGCCCGCCGCGCGGCGGGCGACGGAGACTGGGAGACGTGATGGCGGACACCACGGGCAGCGGCGGCAGCACGGGCACCACGCACACGACGGTCGGCATCGGGGGCGGCGCGGCCGGCACCGCGGAGAGCACCGACATGGTGCTCAACATCGGGCCCCAGCACCCCGCTACGCACGGCGTGCTGCGGTTGCGTCTGGTGCTCGACGGGGAGCGCATCTCGGCGGCCGAGCCGGTGGTCGGCTATATGCACCGGGGCGCGGAGAAGCTGTTCGAGGCGCGCGACTACCGGCAGATCATCGTTCTCGCGAACCGGCACGACTGGCTGTCCGCGTTCTCCAACGAGCTGGGCGTGGTGCTGGCGGTCGAGCGGATGCTCGGCATGGAGGTGCCCGAGCGCGCCGTGTGGCTGCGCACGCTGCTGGCCGAGCTGAACCGGGCCCTCAACCACCTGATGTTCCTCGGCTCCTATCCGCTTGAACTGGGCGGCATCACGCCGATCTTCTACGCGTTCACCGAGCGCGAGGGACTTCAGCACGTCATGGAGGAGGTCTCCGGCGGCCGGATCCACTACATGTTCAACCGGGTGGGCGGCCTCAAGGAGGAGCTGCCGGCCGGCTGGACGGACCGCGCCCGGGGAGCCGTCGCGGCGGTGCGCGCCGGGATGGGGCGGTTCGACGATCTGGTGCTGGGGAACGAGGTGTTCCGCGGCCGGACCCGGGGCGTCGGCGTGCTGGACGCGAAGACCGTGCACGCGTACGGGGTGTCCGGGCCGATCGCGCGGGCCAGCGGCGTCGACTTCGACCTGCGGCGCGACGAGCCGTATCTCGCCTATGGCGAACTGGGCGACGTGCTGCGGGTGGTTACCCGGGACGCCGGGGACTGCCTGGCCCGGTTCGAGGTGCTGCTCGACCAGACGAAGAACGCGCTGGAGCTCGCCGACGCCTGTCTGGACCGGCTGGCCGAGCTGCCGCCCGGCCCGGTCAACCAGCGCCTGCCCAAGGTGCTCAAGGCGCCGGAGGGCGCCACCTACGCCTGGACGGAGAACCCGCTGGGCATCAACGGGTACTACCTGGTGTCCAAGGGTGAGAAGACGCCGTACCGGCTGAAGTTGCGGTCCGCCTCGTTCAACAACATCCAGGCGCTGAGCGAGTTGCTGCCCGGCACGCTGGTGGCCGACATGGTCGCGATCCTGGGGTCGTTCTTCTTCGTGGTCGGCGACATCGACAAGTAGCGCCCGGCGCCCGTTCAGTTGAGCGGGCTCGGGATGCCCACCGGCTGCACCAGCCAGGTGAAGCCGCCCAGCCCGGCCGGATCGGTGAGCTCGCCCGCCTCGCCGGCGCGGCCGAGCGCCCGCAGATACGCCGCCGGGTTCTCACGCGCGAGCGCCAGCGGGGGGCGCGCGCCGTTCACGCCCAGCGCGTGGAGCGCGGCGCGCTGCGGCAGCAGCACGGCGCCCGGGCCGGCGCACGCGTCGAGCGCCACATGCGCCGTCAGATCGCAGCTTCCGTCCGGCACCGGCCGCACCAACCGGCCGTCGCGGTAGCCGGTGAGCGTCCCCAGCGGCGGGCGCCGCTCCCGGGTGTGCGCGTAGTCGACGGCGACCGCCAGCCCCCGCGCCAGGCTCGCCACCGCCCCGGCCCACGCCACGTCGCGCGGCAGCCCGATCTCGGCGCGCGCCCCCGGTTCCCCGGACAGCGGCCACCAGCGCCGCAGCCACTCCGCGTCGGCCCCGGTGACCGGCGGGCCCAGCCGCTCCTCGCCGGCGGCGTCCACCAGCACCTGGCGGGCCACCCCGTCGGGCCCGGTCTCGGCGACGTCCAGCGGAACGTTGTCCAGCCACTCGTTGGCGAACAGCAGCCCCACCGCGTCCGGCGGCGGCTCGGCGCGCCACTCGATCAGCGGGTCCAGCCCCGGCGGGCGGGCGGCGCGCTCCACGGCGCACGGGCGCAGCCGGGCCGCCACCCCGGCGGGCAGCGCCGCCAGGACCCCCGCGACCAGCTCGCCCCGGCCGGCCCCGACGTCCACGAACGCCAGCTCCCGGGGCCGGCCCAGCGCCTCGTCCACCCGCTCCAGCAGGCGCGCCACCGCCCCGGCGAACAGCGGCGAGGCGTGCACCGCCGTGCGGAAGTGCGCCGCGGGCGCCTCCCGCACGAAGAACCCCGCCGGGCCGTACAGCGCCCGCTCCGCCGCGGCCCGCCAGCCGACCGGCTCACCCTCGTCCCTGACCATCGTCCCCACCCATCGTCCACCTTGAGGAGTAGTTGACGGCTTCACGTATCGGCCGTCCGGTTGACTCCCGAGCCGCACACGTTGCCTACTCTGGGTTACGTGAACCGGCTTTACGAATTCCTCCGCCGCCACCCCACGTGGGTGGACGGCTTCTGGGCGTTCGTACTGCTGCTCCTGTCCTTCATGACCATCGCCCTGCCGGAGGAGGGCGGGTATACGGGACCGGAGGTGCCCGGCCTGGTCGCCGCCGCGCTGCTGGGCGTCGTCGTGCTGCTGCGCCGCCGCTGGCCGGAGCGGATGCTGCTGCTGGCCATCGCGACGGGCCTGTTCCAGGTGCTGGCCGACGTGCCGCCCCTCCCGTCGAACTTCGCCTTCCTCATCATCACTTTCACCGTCGCCTCCCGCCCCGCGCGCTGGCCCTCCCGGCTCGCGCTGGCCCTGTCGCTGGCCGCGCCCGCCGTCTCCGCGATGCGCTGGCCGGACCGGTCCCGCGAGGAATCCGCGACCGAGACGGCCGTCGGGGCGATCTTCCTCGCCATCGCGTTCTGCCTCGCCTGGGTGCTGGGCGACTCGCTGCGCACCCGCCGGGCGTACTACGCCGAGCTGGAGCAGCGTGCCCACCGGCTGGAGCAGGAGCGCGAGACCCAGGCCCGGATGGCCGTCGCCGCCGAACGCGCCCGCATCGCCCGCGAGCTGCACGACGTCGTCGCGCACAACGTGTCGGTGATGGTCGTGCAGGCCGACGGCGCCGCCTACGTCCTGGACACCGCGCCCGAGCAGACCCGCAGCGCCCTCCAGACGATATCCGGCACCGGCCGCCAGGCGCTGACCGAGATGCGCCGGCTGCTGGGCGTGCTGCGCAGCGAGGACGGCTCGGCCGCCGCGCAGGACTATGTGCCGCAGCCCGGCGTGGAGCAGCTCGCCGATCTGGTGGACCAGGTGCGGGACACCGGGCTGCCGGTGGACTTCCGGATAGACGGCACCCCCCGGCCGCTGCCCAGCGGCGTGGAGCTGACCGCGTACCGCATCGTGCAGGAGGCGCTGACGAATTCGCGCAAGCACGGCGGCCCCGAGGTCGGCGCGACCGTCAGACTGGAGTACGGCAGCGACGCGCTCACCGTGCTCGCCGAGGACGACGGGCGGGGAGCGCAGCGCGAGCTGTACGAGGAGCGCGGCGCCGACGGCCTGGGTCAGGGCCTGATCGGCATGCGGGAGCGCGTCGGCATGGTCGGCGGCGTGCTGGTGGCGGGCCCCCGCCCGGGCGGCGGGTTCCGGATCAGTGCCACGCTGCCGCTGACGGGCGGCCAATGACCGACACGAACGCCAAGGGGGAAGACCCATGCCGATCCGCGTGATGCTCGTGGATGACCAGGTGCTGCTGCGCACCGGATTCAAGATGGTGCTCGCCGCCCAGCCCGACATGGAGGTCGCGGCGGAGGCCGGGGACGGCCTGGAGGCGCTGGAGGTGCTGCGGTCCACCGCGATCGACGTGGTGCTGATGGACGTCCGCATGCCCCGCCTGGACGGGGTCGAGGCCACCCGGCGCATCTGCGAGGGCGGCCAGGGCGGGCCGGGCGATCCGAAGGTGCTGATCCTCACCACCTTCGACCTCGACGAGTACGCCTTCTCCGGGCTCAAGGCGGGCGCGGCCGGCTTCATGCTCAAGGACGTGCCGCCGGACGAGCTGCTGGCCGCGATCCGCGCCGTGCACAGCGGGGACGCGGTGGTCGCGCCGTCCACCACCCGCCGGCTGCTGGACCGCTTCGTCACGATGCTGCCCGTCCCCGACCAGAGCCCGCACCCCGAGCTGGACCAGCTCACCGACCGGGAGCGGGAGGTGCTGATGCGGATCGCGCAGGGGCTGTCCAACGGCGAGATCGCCAAGGCGCTGTTCGTCTCCGAGGCCACGGTCAAGACCCATGTCGGCCGCATACTCGCGAAGTTGGGCCTGCGCGACCGCGTGCAGGCCGTCGTTCTCGCCTACGAGACCGGCCTGGTGCGCGCCGGCGGGCGCTGACGGCGTCTCCGCGCGCCCCCCGCCGGGCGGCGGCCCGCCGTAGCATGGAGCGACGTCCGGTACCGGACTCATGGACCGGAACGCTCGACCGAAAGAGGCACTTCCCGCAGTGAACGACGCCGCCAACGCCCCCCGGACGACCGAGGCGCGGGACCGCCCCGCCCGGCTCCGCGTCGGCGTCGTCGGAGCCGGCCGGGTCGGTCCCGCGCTCGCCGCGTCGCTGAGCCTGGCCGGACACCGCCCGGTGGCCGCCTCCGGGGTGTCCGACGCCTCCCGCCGCCGCGCCGAGACGCTGCTGCCCGGGGTGCCGCTGGTCGCCCCCGACGAGGTGCTGGCCCGCGCCGACCTGGTCCTGCTCACCGTGCCCGACGACGCCCTGCCCGGCCTGGTCGCCGGGCTGGCCGAGACCGGGGCCGTCCGCCCGGGGCAGTTGGTGGTGCACTGCTCGGGCCGTTACGGCACCGCCGTTCTCGACCCCGCCCTGCGCGCCGGGGCGCTGCCGCTGGCGCTGCACCCGGTGATGACGTTCACCGGCACGGCCGTCGACGTGCAGCGGCTGGCCGGCTGCTCGTTCGGCGTGACCGCCCCGGCCGAGCTGCGGCTCGCCGCGGAGGCGCTGGTCATCGAGATGGGCGGCGAGCCCGAGTGGATCGAGGAGAGCGCCCGCCCGCTGTACCACGCGGCCCTCGCGCTGGGCGCCAACCACCTGGTGACCCTCGTCGCCCAGGCCCTGGAGCTGCTGCGCACGGCGGGCGTCGGCGCCCCCGACCGGATGCTCGGCCCGCTGCTCGGCGCCGCCCTGGACAACGCCCTGCGCTCCGGCGACGCCGCCCTGACCGGCCCCGTCGCCCGCGGCGACGCCGGAACGGTCGCCGCCCACGTCGCCGAGCTTCGCGAGCACGCCCCGCACGCGCTGCCCGGCTACCTGGCGATGGCCCGCGTCACCGCGGACCGCGCCCTGGACCACGGTCTGCTCAAACCGGAGCTGGCCGAGGCGTTGCTCGGCGTCCTCGCGGACGGGGCCGAGGGCGCGGACGGAGGAGAACGATGACGATAGCCGTGGCGCGCCGCGCCGAGGAGCTGCACGCGCTGTACACCCCGGGCGCTGCCCGCGCCGTGGTGATGACCCTGGGCGCCCTGCACGAGGGCCACGCCGCGAACATCAGGGCCGCCCGCGAACGCGTCGGCCCGGCCGGGCAGATCGTCGTCACCGTGTATGTGAACCCGCTCCAGTTCGGCGCCGGGGAGGACTTCGACCGCTACCCGCGGACGCTGGAGGCGGATGTGAAGCTCGCCCAGGAGGCGGGCGCCGACCTGGTCTTCGCCCCCACCGACGACGTGATGTACCCGGCCGGCGCCCCGCTGGTCCGGATCGCCGCGGGCCCGATGGGCGAGCGGCTGGAGGGCGCCGCGCGCCCCGGGCACTTCGACGGCGTGCTGACCGTCGTCGCCAAGATGCTGCACCTCACCCGCCCGGACGTCGCGACGTTCGGCGAGAAGGACGCTCAGCAGCTCGCCCTCATCCGCCGCATGGTCGCCGATCTCGACTTCCCGGTGGGAATCGTTCCCGTCGCCACCGTCCGGGAGCCCGACGGCCTCGCCCGCTCCAGCCGCAACCGCTACCTCTCCCCGCCGGAACGCGCCACCGCCCTCGCGCTGTCCCGCGCCCTCGCGGCCGGCGGCGCGGAGACCACGGCCGCCGGCGCCCGGGCCGCCGCCGGCGCGGTGCTGGCGGCGGCCGCGGCGCTGGATCCACCGCTCGACCTCGACTATCTGGCCCTGCTCGACCCAGCAGACCTCACCGAGGTCCCCGACACCCACGCCGGCGAGGCGATCATGGCCGTGGCCGCCCGGGTCGGCACCACCCGCCTGATCGACAACGCGCGCCTCACCCTCGGCACCCCCGGAGGCGCGGCATGACCACCGTCGCCGGCATACCCATGCCCGCCGCCCTGCCCGCCCCCGCGCCCGGGTGGTCCATCGCGGCGGACGTGGTCGTCGTCGGCTCCGGAGTCGCCGGGCTCACCGCCGCGCTGCGCTGCGCGGCGGCCGGCCGGCGCACCGTCATCGTCACCAAGGCCCGGCTGGACGACGGCTCCACCCGCTGGGCGCAGGGCGGCATCGCCGCGGCGCTGGGCGACGGCGACAGCCCCGCCCAGCACCTGGCGGACACGCTGGTCGCCGGCGCCGGGCTGTGCGACGAGACGGCCGTCGACACCCTGGTGACCGAGGGTCCCGGCGCGGTGCGGCGGCTGATCGCCCTGGGCGCCCGGTTCGACGCGGATCCCGACGGCGGGCTCGCCCTCACCCGCGAGGGCGGCCACCACCGGCGCCGCATCGCGCACGCCGGGGGCGACGCCACCGGCGCGGAGATCTCCCGGGCCCTGGTGGCGGCCGTGCGGGCGGCCGGGATCGAGACCGTTGAGAACGCCCTGGCCCTGGACCTGCTCAAGGACGCCGAGGGCCGGGCGGCCGGGGTGACCCTGCACGTGATGGGCGAGGGTCGCCACGACGGCGTCGGCGCCGTCCGGGCCCCGGCCATGGTGCTGGCCACCGGCGGCATGGGCCAGGTGTTCTCCGCTACCACCAACCCGCCCGTCTCCACCGGCGACGGCGTCGCCCTGGCGCTGCGCGCCGGCGCCGAGGTGTCGGATCTGGAGTTCGTGCAGTTCCACCCGACGGTGCTGTTCCTGGGCCCGGACGCCGAGGGCCAGCAGCCGCTGATCTCCGAGGCGGTGCGCGGCGAGGGCGCCCACCTGGTGGACGCGGACGGCATCCGGTTCATGCTCGGCACCCACGAGCTGGCCGAGCTGGCGCCGCGCGACATCGTCGCCAAGGCCATCATCCGGCGGATGCTGGAGCAGGGCGCCGACCACATGTACCTGGACGCCCGGCACTTCGGGGCGCCGATGTGGGAGCGCCGCTTCCCCACCATCCTGGCCGCCTGCCGCTCCCACGGCATCGACCCGGTGACCGAGCCGATCCCGGTCTCCCCGGCCGCGCACCACGCCTCGGGCGGGGTGCGCACCGACCTGTCCGGCCGCACCACCGTGCCCGGCCTGTACGCCTGTGGCGAGACGGCGTGCACCGGCGTGCACGGCGCCAACCGCCTGGCCTCCAACTCGTTGCTGGAGGGCCTGGTCTTCGCCGAACGCATCGCCGCCGCCGTCCTGGCCGACGACTCCGAGCGCACCGCCGCCGTTCCGCCGCCGGTCGCGGAGGGCCCCGGCCTGCTGCCTCCCGAGGCCCGCGCCGCGATCCAGCGCGTCATGACCGGCGGCGCGGGGGTGCTGCGTTCCGACGCGAGCCTGGCCGCCGCCGCCGAGGCGCTGGACGGGCTGGCCACCGACGCCGACCGCAAGCCGGCGGAGCCCGGCGCGGACACCTGGGAGACGGCTAACCTGCATCTGGTCGCCCGTGTTCTGGTCGCCGCCGCCCGGCTTCGCGCCGAGACCCGCGGCTGTCACTGGCGCGAGGACCATCCGGAGCGGGACGATGCCCGGTGGGGCCGCCATCTCGTCGTCACCCTGCGCCCAGCCGCCGAGGGCTCGGCCCTCGGCATCCACACCACCGACACGACCGCGTTCCCGGCAACGGCGCGGTCGCCACTGAGGAGACCGAGCACGTCGTGACCAGCCCCGACACCCCCCGCGCCCAGCCCGTGGAGCTCACCCTGCTGCCGATCGGCGCCAGGCCGGGCGACACAGAGGAGCCCGCCGGAGGCTGTGGCGCGGGCTGCGGCTGCGCCGCCGAGGACGCGGGCCCGGCCCACGACCCGCTGGAGTGCGGCCTCGACCCCGACCTCGCCGACCTGCTGGCGGCCGGCGGCCTGGACCCGGTGCTGGTGGAGGACATCGCGCACCTGGCCGTCGAGGAGGACCTGGACAACGGCGTGGACGTCACCACCGTGGCGACCATCCCCGAGGACGCCGTGGCCACCGCCGACTTCGTCGCCCGCCAGGCCGGCACCGTCGCCGGGCTGCACGTCGCCGAGGCCGTGCTGTCCATCGTGTGCACCGACGAGTTCGAGGTGGAACGGCACGTGGCCGACGGCGACCGCGTCGAGGCCGGCCGGGTCCTGCTGTCCGTCACCGCCCGCACCCGGGACCTGCTCACCGGCGAGCGCAGCGCTCTCAACCTGCTCTGCCGCCTCTCCGGCATCGCCACCGCCACCCGCGCCTGGGCGGACGCCCTGGCGGGCACCAAGGCGCGGGTGCGGGACACCCGCAAGACCACCCCGGGCCTGCGCGCGCTGGAGAAGTACGCCGTGCGCTGCGGCGGCGGGGTCAACCACCGCATGTCGCTGTCGGACGTCGCGCTGATCAAGGACAACCACGTCATCGCCGCCGGCGGTGTCGCCGAGGCGTTCGCCCGGGTCCGCCATGAGTTCCCGGGCGTGCCCGTCGAGGTCGAGGTCGACCGCCTCGACCAGATCGAGCCCGTGCTCGCCGAGGGCGCCGAGCTGATCCTCCTGGACAACTTCACGCCCGACGGCACCAAGGAGGCCGTGGCGCTGGTCGCCGGCCGCGCCACCCTCGAATCGTCCGGCCGCCTCACCCTCGACAACGCCCGCGCCTACGCCGAAGCCGGGGTCGACTACCTGGCGGCCGGCGCCCTCACCCACTCCTCCCCGATCCTCGACATCGGGCTCGACCTCCGCCCCGAGAGGCGCGACTGACCATGCTGCTCACAATCGACGTCGGCAACACCCACACCGTCCTCGGCCTCTTCGACGGCGAGGAGATCGTGGAGCACTGGCGCATCTCCACCGATGCGCGGCGCACGGCCGACGAGCTGGCGGTGCTGCTCCAGGGCCTGATGGGCATGCACCCGCTGCTCGGCGAGGAACTGGGCGACGGCATCGACGGCATCGCCATCTGCTCCACGGTGCCCTCCGTGCTGCACGAGCTGCGCGAGGTCACCCGCCGCTACTACGGCGACATCCCGGCGGTCCTCGTCGAGCCGGGCGTCAAGACGGGGGTGCCGATCCTCACCGACAACCCGAAGGAGGTCGGCGCCGACCGCATCATCAACGCGGTCGCCGCCGTCGAGCTGTACGGTGGGCCCTGCATCGTCGTGGACTTCGGCACGGCCACCACCTATGACGCGGTGTCCGCGCGCGGCGAGTACGCGGGCGGGGCGATCGCGCCCGGCATCGAGATCTCGGTGGAGGCGCTGGGGCTGCGCGGCGCCCAGCTCCGCAAGGTGGAGCTGGCCCGGCCGCGCCACGTGATCGGCAAGAACACGGTGGAGTCGATGCAGTCCGGCATCCTCTACGGGTTCGCCGGCCAGGTGGACGGCATGGTGGAGCGCATGTCGCGGGAGCTGGCGGACGACCCGGACGATGTGACGGTGATCGCCACGGGCGGCCTGGCGCCGATGGTGCTGCGCGAGTCCACGGTGATCGATGAGCACGAGCCCTGGCTGACTCTGGTGGGCCTGCGGCTGGTCTACGAGCGGAACGTCTCCCGCTCCTGACCGGCCGCCGGGAACACGCCGCTGTGCGGGGAATAGCGGCAGTTTGTCTGCTTACCACTTAATGTCGGTTTATGGCTACGTCGAACGGTTCCCAGGGTTCCCCCACCCCAGGCGGTGACGGGGACGAGAACGCCGAGCAGGAGCAGCGCCGGCCCGCTCGGCCCCGCCCGGTGCCGACCCCGGCGGAGGTGTTCCCCCCGCACCGCAAGCGCCCCGTGCCGCCGCCTCCGCAGTCGGGCGGCGGCGGGCGGGAGGAGGGCGGGGAGGCCGCCGGGGGGACGCAGGGCGGCGGAAGCGGCGAGAGGAGCGGCGAGAGCTCGCCCCAGGGTGGTCGGTAGTCTGGGGGCGGCTCACTCCGAGCTCGTTCAAGGAGGCCGATCGCCGTGGACTACCTCGCCGCGCTTTTCCCGCCCTTCGTGATGGCCGCTGGCTTCACCTGGCTGATCGTGACGATCATCAGGACCCAGGGTGGCGCGAACAAGTACAAGGAGGACGCCGCCGTCGACGCGGCGCTGGCCGCCCGTGCCGCGGCGGACGCCGACGGGACCGCCGACCGCTCGGCCTGATCCCCCGCGGCCGTCCGCCCGGCCCGCTTCCAGTCCGTTCCGGCCCGGTCCGTTCGCGCACGCCCCCAACGTCACAGTCGTCCGTTTTGTCGGTGCGCGGCTATTCTTCCTTCTGTGCCTCGGCCATTGGGAGAACTGGAAGACGCGGTGATGAGCCGTGTATGGGAGTGGAACCGTCCCGTCACCGTGCGGGAAGTTCTCGAAGATCTGCGGCGGGAGCGTTCGATCGCCTATACGACGGTCATGACTGTCCTGGACAACCTGCATCAGAAGGGCTGGGTCCGCCGTGAGCAGGAGGGGCGGGCCTATCGCTATGAGGCGATCTCCACTCGCGCTGCGTACTCGGCGGCATTGATGAATGACGCTTGGTCCGAGAGTGACAACGCCGCGGCGGCGCTCGTCGCTTTCTTCGGGATGATGTCGGCCGAGCAGACCGAGGCATTGCGCGACGCGCTGCGTGTGGTGGATGTGGCCGGCGTACAGGTGGCCGCCCCCGAAGGGGAAGTCGTCGCCCCCGAAGCGGAAGGCGAAGGCTCGCAGCGATAGCCTCCGCTTGTGCCGGATACCTCAACTGAAGTTACTGTCCGCCGCGCCAGGACTACAGATGTCCGTGCGGTGCGTCGACTCATCGATGTCTACTCACGGGACGGCTTCCTGCTCGACAAGGCGACGGTGACGCTTTACGAGGACATTCAGGAGTTCTGGGTGGCCGAGCGCGACCATGACGCCGAGGTGGTCGCCTGTGGTGCGCTGCATGTGATGTGGGAAGACCTCGCGGAGGTCCGCACGCTTGCCGTGGATCCGCTGCTGAAGGGGCAGGGAGTAGGGCATCGGGTGCTGGAGAAGTTGCTCCAGACCGCGCGCTGGCTAGGTGTCCAGCGAATTTTCTGTCTGACCTTCGAAGTTGAGTTCTTCGCCCGGCACGGCTTCCGCGAGATCGGCGACACCCCGGTCGATGGGGATGTCTACAGCGAGCTGCTGCGTTCCTATGACGAGGGAGTAGCGGAGTTCCTGGGGCTGGAACGGGTGAAGCCCAACACTTTGGGTAACAGTCGGATGCTGCTGCATCTCTGATTGGCGCGATAGGTGGTGCTTATGTCCGAAACGTCCCACCGTGTCTTATTGACTGCACTGTAATGGGGCGCCCGGGGTTTGTGTTTTCCCAGCAATGGCGGTTTGATTACATCCGCAGTACAACAGTCATTGGTATTCGGCGACTATGAATGAGGAGTAGCCCGGTGGCACAGAAGGTTCAGGTCCTTCTCCTCGATGACCTCAGCGGTGGCCAGGCGGACGAGACGGTAACGTTCGCGCTCGACGGGAAGACTTACGAGATCGACCTCAACTCCGAAAACGCGGACAAGCTCCGCAACGCCCTGGAGCCCTATGTGAAGGCCGGCCGCCGCGCCGGTGGGGCCCGGGCCGCCCGGGGCCGGGCGCGGGCCGCGGCCGCCGCCGGTGGTGGCGCCAGCAGCCAGGACACCGCGAAGATCCGCGCCTGGGCCAAGGAGAACGGCTACGAGGTCAATGACCGGGGCCGTGTTCCCGCCAACATCCGCGAGGCCTATGAGAAGGCAGGCGTCTGAAGTCGCGACCTGGTGCCACGGGCCGGCCGGGTCCGCGGGCACCGCGTCGCGGTGGCGCCCACCGGCCGGATGCGATCCGGCGAGCCGGGCGCGGCCACGGTTCGCGTCCCTGTCCGGGGGGTCGCCCCCTTGGGGTGATCCCCCGAGGTGTGTCCGGCCGCGGACGGGGAATCACGAGTGTCATGCCGTGAGCTATCCGTCTCCGTACGGAAGAGTTACGCACTGTCTACGCGCTGTCGGGCCATGGCCGCACAGCGTGATCGCGTTCGCCTGTAGCGGATGTCCCTGGCTGGTACGGCATGGAGTGTCAGCCTGGAGGGGTAGGCAGTTCCTGACGGAAGATGGGTCACTCATGGATGGGGGGCGGTGACAATGGGGCCGGGTGTGTCTGCCAGGGGCGTTCGCCATGGGCGTAGCCGCTCGGGGGTGCCAGTGCTTGGCCTGCGGGAACATCGTCTCGCACCATCGGGTTGGAACTGTTGTCGCCTGTTCGGGGCACGGCGCCGGGGACAGGAGTAGACAGTTGGAATGAGCGGTCCCCCGTTGCGGGACTAAGCTGCGGAAGGACAGGGAGGGGACCGACCCCTTTACTGCCTGACCGCTCTGAGGAGCGATTAACGATGTTCGAGAGGTTCACCGACCGCGCGCGGCGGGTTGTCGTCCTGGCTCAGGAAGAAGCCCGGATGCTCAACCACAACTACATCGGCACCGAGCACATCCTCCTGGGCCTGATCCACGAGGGTGAGGGTGTCGCCGCTAAGGCCCTGGAGAGCCTCGGGATCTCGCTTGAGGCGGTCCGCCAGCAGGTGGAGGAGATCATCGGGCAGGGCCAGCAGGCTCCGTCCGGGCACATCCCCTTCACTCCCCGGGCCAAGAAGGTGCTGGAGCTCTCGCTCCGCGAGGCCCTCCAGCTCGGCCACAACTACATCGGCACCGAGCACATCCTGCTCGGCCTGATCCGCGAGGGCGAGGGCGTCGCCGCCCAGGTCCTGGTGAAGCTGGGCGCCGATCTCAACCGGGTGCGGCAGCAGGTCATCCAGTTGCTGTCCGGTTACTCCGGTGGCAAGGAGGCCGCCACCGCGGGCGCTCCCGCCGAGGGCACCCCGTCGACCTCCCTGGTGCTGGACCAGTTCGGCCGGAATCTCACCCAGGCCGCCCGCGAATCCAAGCTCGACCCGGTCATCGGGCGCGAGAAGGAAATCGAGCGGGTCATGCAGGTGCTTTCCCGCCGTACCAAGAACAACCCGGTTCTCATCGGCGAGCCCGGCGTCGGGAAGACGGCCGTCGTCGAGGGACTGGCCCAGGCCATCGTCAAGGGTGAGGTGCCCGAGACCCTCAAGGACAAGCACCTCTACACCCTGGACCTCGGCGCCCTGGTCGCCGGCTCCCGGTACCGCGGTGACTTCGAGGAGCGCCTGAAGAAGGTGCTCAAGGAGATCCGCACCCGCGGCGACATCATCCTGTTCATCGACGAGCTGCACACCCTGGTCGGGGCGGGCGCCGCCGAGGGCGCGATCGACGCCGCCAGCATCCTCAAGCCGATGCTGGCCCGCGGCGAGCTCCAGACCATCGGTGCCACCACCCTGGACGAGTACCGGAAGTACCTGGAGAAGGACGCGGCCCTGGAGCGCCGCTTCCAGCCGATCCAGGTCGCCGAGCCGTCCCTGCCCCACACCATCGAGATCCTCAAGGGTCTGCGCGACCGGTACGAGGCGCACCACCGCGTCTCCATCACCGACTCCGCGCTGGTGGCCGCCGCCCAGCTCGCCGACCGGTACATCTCGGACCGGTTCCTGCCGGACAAGGCCATCGACCTCATCGACGAGGCCGGTTCCCGGATGCGCATCCGCCGGATGACCGCACCGCCGGACCTGCGCGAGTTCGACGAGAAGATCGCCGGTGTGCGCCGGGAGAAGGAGTCCGCGATCGACTCGCAGGACTTCGAGAAGGCCGCCTCGCTGCGGGACAACGAGAAGCAGCTCCTGGCCGCGAAGGCACAGCGGGAGAAGGAGTGGAAGTCGGGCGACATGGACGTCGTCGCCGAGGTGGACGAGGAGCTCATCGCCGAGGTCCTGGCCGCCTCCACCGGCATCCCGGTCTTCAAGCTGACCGAGGAGGAGTCCTCGCGCCTGCTCCGCATGGAGGACGAGCTGCACAAGCGCGTCATCGGGCAGGAGGACGCCATCAAGGCGCTCTCGCAGGCCATTCGCCGCACCAGGGCGGGCCTGAAGGACCCGAAGCGGCCCGGTGGCTCGTTCATCTTCGCCGGCCCGTCCGGCGTCGGTAAGACGGAGCTGTCGAAGACGCTGGCGGAGTTCCTCTTCGGTGACGAGGACGCGCTGATCTCCCTCGACATGTCGGAGTTCGGCGAGAAGCACACGGTCTCCCGGCTCTTCGGTTCCCCGCCCGGATACGTGGGGTACGAGGAGGGCGGCCAGCTCACCGAGAAGGTGCGCCGGAAGCCGTTCTCCGTCGTCCTGTTCGACGAGGTCGAGAAGGCCCACCCGGACATCTTCAACTCGCTGTTGCAGATCCTGGAGGACGGTCGGCTGACCGACTCCCAGGGCCGGGTCGTGGACTTCAAGAACACCGTCATCATCATGACGACGAACCTCGGCACCCGGGACATCTCCAAGGGCTTCAACATGGGCTTCGCGGTGGCCGGCGACGTCGCCACCGGGTACGAGCGCATGAAGGCCAAGGTCAACGACGAGCTGAAGCAGCACTTCCGCCCGGAGTTCCTGAACCGTGTCGACGACACGGTGGTCTTCCACCAGCTGACCCAGGACGACATCATCAAGATCGTCGACCTGATGATCGCGCAGGTGGACGACCGGCTGAAGGACCGCGACATGGCGATCGAGCTCAGCACGGACGCCAAGCAGCTCCTGGCCAAGCGCGGGTACGACCCCGTGCTCGGCGCCCGGCCGCTGCGCCGGACCATCCAGCGGGACATCGAGGACGTGCTGTCGGAGAAGATTCTCTTCGGCGAGCTGCGCCCCGGCCACATCGTGGTCGTGGACACCGAGGGCGAGGGGAAGGACAAGTCCTTCACCTTCCGCGGTGAGGAGAAGTCCTCGCTGCCGGACACCCCGCCGGTGGAGCAGGCCGCCGGAGGCGGTCCGAACCTGGCCAAGGAATAACGGCCCGGCTGTCCCGACCGCATAAGCGGTGAACGCCCCCGCCGCCCGGAAACGGGCCGGCGGGGGCGTTCGCCTGTGTACCGGCCCGTTCAGTAGCGGGGGGCGGGCGGCGCGACGAATTCGATATGCGGGGGAACGTTCGTCCGCAGGCTGGGAGTGAACGTCCGGACCTGGCGCAGCGCCGGAAGCCGGTCCAGCGGGGAGTAGTCGGTGGCGTCCGTGTTGAGCAGCAGGCTCGTCAGATTCGGAAATCCCCCCGCGATGTATTCGAGCTGTGTGACGGACGTCGGCAGGCCGTGTTCGCGCGGAAAGAGCTGAAGGTATTCCACTCGTTCCAGTGCCAGGCCGGACTCGGTGAGGCTCTGCAGGGCCCGGGCGCCGATCACCAGTGAGGTGAGGTGTGGCAGCGCGGCCATGGCTTCCCATTCGGCCGCGGTGAGTTCCCGGGGCGTCCAGTGGAGGGCCAGCCGCGTAAGGCCGGGCCAAGTACCGATTCCCGTCAGATCGGGAGTCTCCACCGGCAGGGTGAGTCGGGTGAGCGGCGCTTCCCCCGGCAATTGCTCCAGAGAACGCAGCCGCGCCCCGCCCAGCGTGAGTTCGTCCAGCGCGCGCAGCGACGAGAAACCGGTGATCTCCCGGGGGTCGAGATCGTCGTAGATGGACAGTTCGGTGACCCCGGTCTCCCCGAGCGAGGACACATCGGTGATCTCCCGGCAGGTGTCGAGCACCAGCGTGCGCAGTCCGGGGAATGCGCGCAGGAATCGGAGGTCGCCCACCGATTCGCAGTCCCGGAGGTGAAGGCGGGAGAGCGGGTGGCGGCCCAGCGCCTCGGTGAGCTGCTCACCGGTGAAATTCCCGCGCAGGTCGACGCTCCTCACCTCCTTCAGCGTGGCGAGCAGGCTCAGTTCCGTCGCGCTGGTGACGTAGAGGAGCAGCGAGTCGTAGACCGGCAGCCGCGCGATGATTTCGGTGAAATAGCGCTCCGTGTCGAAGCGGTTCCAATTGACCGCGAGCTGATGCCGGATATCGCCCTCGGGACCGCTGTCCCGGAACGCCCGCAGCCGGGTCAGCGCGGCGTCCGTCCCCATACGCGCCGCCGTGTACACCACCTGCGCGGCCTCCAGGTCGGTCAGCTCCCCGGGGCCGGGCAGCAGATCGACGACGACCGAGCCGATCTCCACCAGCGCGCGGGATTCGTCCTGGACACGCGGCGGAATCAGCTCCCGCGCCCGGGCCACCACCTCCGCGCGAACGTCCGGGGCGAGCTGCGTGGCGTGCTCCAGGCAGGCCATGGCCAGCAGGTGCAGCCGGACCCGGTGGGCCTCGTCCTCGTCCCCGCGCCGCACCAGGGCGCCGAGCAGCTCGCCGCGCTGCACCGGCTGGGCGTGTGCGACGGCCATCCGGACCACGTCCTCCCACTGGTCGAGGTGGGCCTTCTCGACCAGCGCGGGGAAGTGCTGCCACTCGACGATCTCCCGGGCGCCGAGGTAGTCCTGGAACGTCCGGTGCACGAAGTCGACGGCGCCGGCCACCGGTTCGCGCAGCACGCCGGAGCGCTCGATCAGGTGGCGGACCACGGCGGACGCCGGGCCGAGCAGGTCGCCCTGGTGGATGACGGGCAGCGCGTTGCCGATCAGGGACTCCGCCAGCTCGGCGGTCATCTCGGAGCGGCCGTTGGTGATCAGCCAGTAGGCCAGCTTCTGGAGCAGCGAGATCTGGGTCTCGGCGTCCAGGTCCACGCCGACGCGAGGCGGGTCGGGGCGCTCCCGGTCGCGGCGTTCCAGGAGGAGCGACAGCGCGGCGTCGTAGAGGGCCTTCCGGCCGCGCGGCAGATAGCCGTTGCGCTCCCGGTGCAGCGCGCAGATCAGGGCGCACATGAGCGGGTTCGTCGCCAGGGCGGCCAGGTCGGACCGGGCCCGGACGAGGTCCAGCAGGGTGTCGCCGTCGCCGGGGGCCGCGCCGGCCGCGCGGTGCCAGCGGTGGACGAACGCGTGCACATCGCCGTTGTTCATCGGCGTCAGGGACAGCTCGGCGAACTCCTCGGCGGCCAGCCAGTCGTCCCGCACGGCCGAGGGGCGGGCGGTGACCAGCCACAGGTTGCCCGGGTAGGTGGCGTCCAGGCGGCGCAGCCAGCGGCGGACGGCCTCCCGTTCCTCCTCCGGCACCTCGTCGATGCCGTCCACGAGCAGCAGCCCGCGGCGGGCCGTCAGCACCCGGTCCACCCAGCGGTCGGGCTGCGCGGCGGCCAGCGGGCAGTCCACCGCCGCCAGGAACTGCCCGGGGTCGGGCAGCGGGCGGCGGTCGCGGGTGAGGGTGCGCATGGTGAGGACGAACGGGACCTGGCCGAAGAGGTGGGACAGGCCCTCCCCGGGGTCCCGGCGGGCGGCGGCGACGGCCAGCCACTGCACGAGCGTCGTCTTGCCGGAACCGGCGTGGCCCCGCAGGAGAACACGGGGCAGGCCGCTGAGGGCCCGTTCCGCGCGCTGTGGCGGCGCCTCCTCCCCGGCCTCGCCCCCGCGTGCCGGACCCCGGGCCTCCAGGCTCAGATAGGCGTCGTCCAGCGGCCATTCCCGGGCCTGCTTCAGGTCCAGGCCGTAGATGGTGAGGCGGCTGTGCTCGCGCTGGAGGTAGGCGGCGTAGCGGTCCTCGAACTCCGCGTCCTCGCGCGACTGGTGGGGCAGGCGCTCGATGAGGAGGTCGGTGACCCGGACCAGGTGGTCCAACTGGCGGGACTGCTCGGTCAGCGTGTGGGCGACATAGGTCGAGCGCTGCGTGAAGAAGTTCAGGATGTGCAGACAGGCCAGGTCCAGCAGCGTGTAGAAGAGCCGCTGCCCGTCGGCGGACAGCGAGCGCAGGGCTTCGCTCGGGAAGTCCGGGGCCGCGAACAGCGCCTTGATGAGGCCCCGGCGGCCCGCCCGGACGGCCCCGACGTCGTCCATGTCCAGCTCGCCGAGCGCCCACAGGGCGCGGGCCAGCAGGTCGGCGACGGGGGCCCGTTCGCCGGCGGGCAGCGCGTCGTGCGGTCCGGCGGCGCGCGCGGCCCGTTCGACCAGGGCCTCGGCCAGCTTCGTCAGGTCGCGCTGGTTCAGCGTCCGCTTCTCGCCCTGGAACGAGACCAGCGCGGATATCCGGACCGGCTTGTCCACGAGGCCCGCGCCGGGGCCGTCCTGGCGGAAGAGCCTCTTGATCAACGGGGCGAACGCGCTTGAGGCGAGCCGGAGTCCGAGACCTGCCGCATCCATGGGGTGAGGGTAGCCGTCTCCCGCACCGGGCGGGTGCGGGAGACGGCGGAAGCCGCCGGGCTAGGCGGCGCAGGCGGTGCCGTTCACCGCGAAGGCGGTGGGCGGACCGGGGGAGGTTGCCGCGACGGTGAAGCCGAACGAGACGCTGCCGTTGTTGGCCGCGATGGTGCCGTTCCAGTCGACGGGCTGCGCGGTCACCTGGCTCCTCCGAGGAGGTCCCGGTCTTCCGGCCGGGGAGGGATCGGACTCCTGCGGAGCGGGGCAGGGGTGGCCGGATCGCCTCCGGGGCGATCCGGCGTCCACCATCCATGGGCGTGCGCCAGCCTGCAGTGGTCAGGAGATCTCAACTGTCAGTCCTTCCGGATAGGTTCTGGGCTATGGCGACAGAAGCGGTCACGGAGGGTGCCGGGCATGCCCGGTACACCTATCGTGTGCGCCTGTCGTCTGCGGCGCGGTGCGCGCTGGAAGCGGAGTGGGACCGGTGCAGGTGGGTCTGGAACGAGTGCGTGGCCAAGTCCATGGCCGTCCACGTCCGTTGTAGGGCCTCGGGTGAGAAGGAGACGTGCGGTCCGGCGCAGCTGGACAGGATGCTGACGGAGGCCCGCGCACGCACGCCGTGGCTGCGTGCGGGCTCCTCGGTTGTCCAGCAGCAGGTCATCCGGGACTTCGGTAAGTCGCGCGCGAAGGCGTTGAAGGACATCAGGGCCGGGTTGCCGATGCGGCAGCGTGCCGGGATGCCCCGGTGGAAGAAGAAGCGTGACGCGTCCTTGAGCCTGAACTACACCCGGCGCGGCTTCCGCCTCAAGGACGGGCGCCTGCACCTGGCGGGCGGGATCGTCCTTACGGTGGTGTGGTCCCGTGATCTGCCCGGGCATCCTTCCAGTGTGCGCGTGTACCGCGACAGCCTCGGACACTGGTACGCCAGTTTCGTGACGGCCGTGGTGGGCGGGGAACTGCCCGCCACCGGCGCCGTGATCGGTATCGACTGGGGTGTCAGGGAGACCGCGACCACCACGTCCGACGCTCACGACCTTCCCCACCCCCGGCATGGCAGTACGGCTGCGCAGAAGCTGGCCCGTTACCAGCGGATGATGGCCCGGCGCAAGCCGAAGCGTGGCCAGGCGGCATCCGCCGGCTACCGCGAAGCGAAGCGTCAGGCGGCGAAGGTCCACAAGAAGACGGCACGGCAGCGGCAGGACACCGGCCGCAAGTGGGCCAAGCGCGTGGTCCGCGACCATGACGCCCTGGCTGTGGAGGACTTCCGCCCGAAGTTCCTCGCGAAGTCGACCATGGCCCGCAAGGCGGCCGACGCGGCGATCGGGGCGACGAAGGCCGCCCTGGTCGAGATGGGCCGCAAGCACGGCCGGACCGTGCATTTGGTGCACCCGGCATACACCACCTTGGAGTGCGCGGACTGCGGAGCGAGAACCAAGCACGCACTGCCTCTCTCAGAACGAACCTATACGTGCACCGCGTGCGGAGTCTCCCGTCCCAGGGACAAGAACTCCGCCCGCGTCATGCTCGTCCGGGCTGGTCTCTGTCCCGGCTAGCGCTGATCGTGCAAGACCTGCCGGACCGCCGGTCCACAGGCAACGTGAGCTAGGAATCCCCTCCCTCGGGGAGGGGAGGTTTCAACTGGTCGAGCATGTCCTGGTAGCCGCGCGCCCACAGGCCGTGCGGCGCGAACGTGTCGGTCTCCATGCCGAACCAGTTGATGCCGGTCATTCGGACGGGGTCGCCGGCCGCGTCGACGATCTGCCCGCCGGACGTCGACCAGGGGCCGTCGCCGGGCGCGGCGTGGGCGGTGCCCGCGGAGAGCTGGGCGCCGACGCAGGCGAGCAGGACGGCGAGGAGACCCGCGGCAAGCCTCCTCGCCCAGCCGGTTCTGGGACGGTGTTTCATTGCGCACCTCGATTCAGGGCAGTGGGAGCGCTCCCATAGGATCCGGGAGGATGGTGGGCGTCCCCGGGGCGGCTGTCAAGGGCCGGCGCGGGAGCCGCTGGGCGGAGTGTCAGTAGGGGGGGGATAGCGTGGAGATCATGCGGAAGGCTGATGTGCGGGAGTACCTCCGGCGGCTGGGCGTCCCTGATCCGGGGCGGCCGACGGTCGCGGCGCTGCGTGTGCTCCAGGCGGCTCATGTCGAGCGGGTGCCGTACGAGACGCTGGAGATCCATCTCGGGCGGTCCACCACGGTGGATCCGGCGGAGTCGGTGGCCCGGGTGCTGCGCGGGCGCGGCGGCTACTGCTTCCATCTGAACGGCGCCTTCGGCACGTTGCTGCGGGCGCTGGGCTATGACGTCGTCGGGCGCTGGGGCGGGGTGCAGGGCGATGTGGCGGATCCGCCGGGGGCCGACGGCACTCATCTGGCCCTGACGGTGGACTGCGAGGACGAGCGGTGGCTCGTGGACGTCGGGCTCGGGGACGGGCCCTATGAGCCGCTGCCGCTGCGGGTGGCGAGCCACCGGCAGGCGCCGTTCACCTACCGGATGCGGCCCTCGGAGGTGGAGCCGGGCGGCTGGCGGCTCGACCACGACCCGGGCGGGTCGTTCGCCGGGATGGACTTCACCGTGACGGAGCCGGCCGTGCCGGAGGACTTCGCGGCGCGGCACCGGGAGTTGTCCACCTCGCCGGACTCGGCCTTCGTGCGGATCGCCTCGGTGCTGCGCCGGGACGCGGAGGGGGTGGACACGCTGCGCGGGTGCGTGCTCGGGCGGATCGACGAAGCGGGGCGCCGGGAGCGGGAGTTGACCACGGCGGGGGACTGGTTCGAGGCGCTGGCCGGCATATTCGGGCTGACCCTGGCCGACACGGACGCGGATGAGCGGGCCGCGCTGTGGGCGCGGGTGCGGGGTGCGCACGACGCGTGGCGGGCGTCGCGGGAGGGGGCGGCGTCGGGGTCGGCGTGAGGGCGGTCTCCGACGGACGCCACCCCACGGGAACGGTGTGGGTCGGGGCGAACTCCCATGGCAGGCTTGCCTGCGAGCGGGGTGTTGGTATCAGCTCGGGCATGTGGCTGCGCGGTAGCGGGAAGTGGTGTCTAATCACACGGGTCCGAACGCGCGGGAGGGGAAAGCCTGGTGGATGAGCTGCAGCCAACTGATCCGCCACGAATAGGGCGTTATCGGCTCACCGCGCGACTGGGCGCCGGCGGGATGGGCCGAGTCTATTTGGGGCGGTCGCCCAGCGGGCGGCTTGTGGCGGTCAAGGTGGTGCGGCCTGACCTGGCAGAAGACCCTGGCTTCCGCGACAGGTTCGTCCGGGAGGTGGCAGCGGCCCGAAAGGTCACCGGCTTCTTCACGGCGGCCGTGGTCGACGCCGACCCCGAGGGATCGCCCCCGTGGCTGGCCACGGCCTACGTTCCTGGCATGGCTCTGGACAAGGCCGTCGCGGCGCACGGCCCCTGGCCAGTGGATTCCGTGCGGACCCTGGGCGCGGGCGTCGCCGAGGCGCTGGAGGCAATCCACGAAGCCGGTCTGGTCCACCGGGACCTCAAGCCCGCCAATGTGCTGATCGCCCCTGATGGGCCCAGGGTGGTCGACTTCGGGATCTCCGTAGCGATCGAGGCCACCGCGCTCACCCGCACCGGGATGATCGTGGGCACCCCCGGCTTCATGGCTCCCGAGCAACTCGTCGGCAAACCCGTCACACCGGCCACCGACGTGTTCGCCCTCGGCGCGATGCTGACGTACGCGGCCACCGGCACCGGCCCGTTCGGCACTGGCTCAGCACAGTCGCTCAACTTCCGTATCGTCTACGAGGAACCGGACCTCGCCGGACTACCGTCGCCGGGCCTGGAGATCATCGCCCGCTGCCTGGCCAAAGACCCCAACCAGCGCCCGAAAGTGGCCGACCTCATCGAGGAACTCGCCCCAGCGACGGCCGATCACGACTACACGCCCACTGAAGTCGGCCCCGAGAACGTGTCCTGGCTGCCCGCTCCTGTCGCCGGCGCACTGCCCGCCACCGTCACCGCGCCCGCAGCGACGGTCCCGCCCACTCCGCCGGCTCCCACCGCCCCGCCCGCCCCCGCGATGCCGCCGCCAGTTGCCCTTCCCCCACCGGTCGCGGTGGCACAGCCCTCGGCATCACGCCACCGCGCTTTCCCTTTCTGGATCGCCGTGGCGGCACTGGTACTTTCCCTGGTCCTACCCTTCGGGGACTTTGGGGACGGGTATGTGGTCCTCGCCGAGATGGACGTCGGTACCCACTGGAAGTCCAGCTATTTCGCCTGGCAGCTCATGGCGGTCGCTGTGTCCAGCGCGTGCGCCTGTGGCGCGGTATTGGCAATGCTGCGCCGTGCCCCCTCCGCTCCCGTCCCGCGCTGGGCCCGGAACGCGCACATTCTCACCACCACGCTCACCACCGCGCTGTTCGCCGAGTGGGCGTTCTACGACGTGGGCGTGCGAGGACCGGCGGCGTGGTCCCTCGCCCTCGGGTGCGCGGCGCTGATCTACAGCACTTCCCGGTTCCCGGCGCCGAAACACCCATCGGCCGCGGTTGTCGTACCGGCCGCGGCACTCCACCGTGCTCTCCCCTACCGGATCACCGTGACGGCACTGGCACTCTCCGTGTTCCTGTACGTCTTGGACAGTGAGGTTGTGCTCGATTACGGTCGGATCTTTTTCAACGAGAGTCAGGGCATTGCCTACGCGGCGGTGTTGTCCTCTGTGGCCACACTGCTCAGCGTATGTGCCGGTGCTGCGGCCGTGTCCTCACTGCGCCGTGCCGCTGCCCCTCCCGTCCAGCACCGGGCCCGGAGCGTGCACATCCTCACCACCGCGCTCACCACCGCACTGTTCGCGCTGTCGCTCAGTTTCTACGTGTACTACCTGGAGCGGCTCCTGTTCAGTTACAGGTACATGGAAGGGAGCGTCTACCTCTCCACCCCGGCTCCGTGGTCCTTGGCCCTCGGGTGCACAGTGCTGATCTACAGTGCCCTCAGGGTCCTCCCGGCCCCGACACACCACGCGGCGCCCTGAGTCCGCCACGGAGGGGCACAAGTGGTCATCGTGGCATCCACCCGCGCAGGCGGGGGTCGATGCGGCGGGCGGCCCACAGCACGGTGGTGGCGTTCATCGTCAGGATCTCCCCGGTGGCGAACCGGAGGCGCTTGCGGCCCGGGCCCAGGGCGGTCATGTCGCTGACGGTGAACGCCTGGCCGCCGATCATCAGTTGGTCTCCGCGCCGTACGGTGCGGGCGTCGACCCCGATCGATACCAGGACCGGCGCGGTGGGCGGGGCGGCTATGCGGCGTGCGGGGTGAGGCGTCATGGCGATGGCACTCCGGTGTCGGAAGGGATGGACAGTGGTGCTCTTCTGCTGCCGCTCCCCGGCGGCAGCAGCGGGTCAGGCGGACTCGGCCGGGCGCGTGGCTTCTTCGCATGCCAGGCTCAGCACACGCTCTATGTCGCACGGCTCGTCCGGGGTGCACGTTCCGCACTCCTCCAGGTGGTACCGGTGTGCGGCCCGGAGCTGTTCAACGTCCGCCGGCCGGGGATGGTCGGACACCTCCGGTCGCAGATCCTCGGGGCGGGCCTGCCACTCCCTGCCGCCGCTGACCGGCCGGAGCATGGCGAAGGGTCCCGCCTTGCCCATGTAGACGCCCACGCGGTTGGTGGCGGCATCTCTGACCAACGCCCCCACGTTCGGGTGACCGTGGCTACTCTTGCTCACGGCTGCCTGCCTCTCTGGGTGTTCAGGTGGTCCGCGCCCCCGGACGTTCGCCCGTCGCGGGGGCACCTTGCTGTTGGGCGCGTTATGCGTGCTCCAAGAGCATCGAGGCAGCCAGGCTCTGTGAGAACCGCGAACGGGGAACCCTGCAAGCCTCTTTGGGGAACCCCGTTCCCGTGGCAGGGCTACGCTTGGACGAGATCACTTCCGTCCCATGTAGGTGACCCATGGACGACCAGGAGAATCAGCGCAGCGGCTATCCGCTGACGATCCCCAATGCGTTGCTTCAAAGTGAGGCCATGCAGCAAGCCTGTGCCGCCCGGAACTTTCAGGAGATCTTCCGCCTCGTCAACAGACGGACCGGTTCCAGCTACGCGGACATGGCAGCCGCTATCGGCAAGATGACGAGCTCCCGCGTGAGCGACATCGTCCGGGGTGTCCGAGGCATTCGCGGACATGAGGTAATCGAACGCGTTGCCGACGGCTTCGGCATTCCCGGAGAAATGCTCGGGCTGCCGAGACGGCCATGGGAGGGTTCCCCAAAGGGCATTGACGGAACCATCAACGCCCGTACTAGCGTCAAGGCTGTGGAAGACCCCGAGGCCCAAGCGCGCGCTCAGTATGTCCGAGAAAACGCGGGAAGCCTCGACCTATTGGCGGTGGCTGAACTCCGGCAACAAGTGCAAATCCTCGACGCGCGCTATGTCACCGAGCCGTCTACCGCTCTCATCGCCGAGATCGGGCAGCATTTGGGGCAACTCGCGTATTGGCATACTCACACAACCACGTATGCTGTCCGCCGCGATCTCTATGCGGCGCAGGCGGAGGCCTCCATATTAATGGGGCAATTGGTGTGGGACGCTTCAGGGAGAACGGACCATGGCACCCCGCGCACTTACTTCGCGCAAGCTGCCGAGGCTGCGCGTGAATTGCGCGACCCCGTCGCCGAGGGGCTTGCACTGCTGCGCACCTCTTTTATTGCTCTGTATGGAGAAAAGAATCCACGCGCCGGTCTAGAACTTGCGCAGCACACCGTTGATATCGTTGAGAGCGCTAGCCGCGTTCTCACTGGCCTAGGTGTACTACACGCAGCCGAGGCTTACGCGATGTTGCGGCAGCGCCGAGATTGCGAAAAAGCATTGAACAGCGCTGAGTTGCATTTCGGTCAAGTTGATGTCAACGATGCCGGTGCGTCAATGCTGTCTCCTGGGCAATTCGGCCGATTGGCTGGCTCGTGCTTCCTTTCCCTTAATGACACCGCTCGTGCACAGGTGATTCTGGAGAGTGCAGTGAAAGAGGTGCGCAAGGGCTCAAAATCTCATGCCATCACTCTGGGGAATTTGGCGCTTACGCATATTCGGCAGCGCGAGATCGAGGAAGCCGCTGGAAGGCTCGGCGAAGCGATTGACATCGTTGAGCGCCATCGAGGGGGTGGTGGGCTCAATCTGATCTTCCAGGCGGGTCGCGAACTCCAGTCATGGCGGGATGTCCCAGCAGTGCGTAACCTCAATGACCGGCTATTGAGCCTCATCGCATCCACATAAGACAGAGAGGGGTATCGATGGACAGGGCGCAAATCCAACGCGCCAAATACGCCGTTCGCGAAGAAGTCTGGGCGTTGCTGGAGCGCAATCATGCTGTGCCCGGGAACGTGTCCGGCCGAATTCCTGCCTTCGTGGGTGCGGATTCCGCTGCTGCTCGCCTCGCTGAGCATCCTGCTTGGCGGGCTGCGAATATCATCAAAGCGGTTCCGGATAAAGCTCAGCTTCCAGTGCGGGCCTGGGCGCTCCGGGAGGGCAAGTTGGTTTACATGGCCTCGTCGAAGCTAGCAACTGAGAAGCCTTTCTATCTCTTGGACCCTGAAAAGCTCGCCATTCCGCCAAACGAAGCCGCCGAACGGCGAGCAGCAGCAAGAGTCGCACAGCCGGTAGACGTGAATGAGATGCCGCCCATTGATTTGATCGTGTGCGGAAGTGTTGCCGTTAACTCCGAGGGGGTGCGACTGGGGAAAGGGGCCGGATATGCTGATATTGAAGTAGCTTTGTTGCAAGAGGCTGGACTCATCGGCCCGCACACGCTTATTGCGACTACGGTGCACCCCCTCCAAATCGTGAACGAAGTGCTGCCGGAGTCCGAACACGACTTTCGCGTGGACCTTATTGTCACGCCAGATGAAACCATCGAGTGCCCGCCTCACCCGCGTCCGCCTGGCATTTTCTGGGAACATCTTGCCCCCGACTCCATCGCGGCAATTCCCGCCCTGGTGAATCGCAAGCCAAGCGACCGGTGAGACGCCACGGGGATGTCTCACATGGTGATGCACCGTCAGGGACTTCGCCTGGCGGCGACTCCATGCGGCCGCGCCGGGCCGGGCCTCGGCCGTCGCGTAGCTTCTTGACCCTCACACCGTGTCAGGCGGTCAGCTCGGAGACATCATGTTCACCATCGGAGACTTCGCCCGGCACGGCCGCGTCTCGGTCCGGATGCTGCGTCATTACGACGCGACCGGTCTGCTGCGCCCGGCCCATGTCGATCCCGCCAGTGGCTATCGCCACTACACCGCCGCCCAGCTCGCCCGCCTCAACCGGATCATCGCGCTCAAGGACCTCGGGTTCACCCTTCAGCAGGTCCGGGACATCGTGGACGAGAGAGTCAGCGCCGAGGAACTGCGCGGCATGCTGCGGCTGCGGCGGGCCGAACTGGAGACCGCCGTGGCCGCCGCGCGAGCGCGGCTGGTTCAGGTCGAGGCGAGGCTCCGAGCGATCGAGAGCGAGGGGCACATGCCCACGAACGACGTTGTCATCAAGAACGTCCCCACCATCCGGGTGGCGGAGCTGACCGCCATCGCCGCGAGTTTCGAGCCCGAGGACATCGGCGCGGTCATCGGGCCGCTCTACGAGGAGTTGTTCCGGCAACTGGCCTCGGCGGGCATCACGCCCACGGGCCCCGGTGTCGCCTACTACGAGGACGCCCCGGAGGGCGGCGGCAGGATCGGCGTCCACGCCGCCGTCCAGGTCTCCGCCCCCCTCCAGGACGGCGCCTTCCGCATCCTCGACCTGCCCTCCCTCGACCAGGCGGCGACCATCGTGCACCGAGGATCGATGGACACCCTGCTCCCCACGGCCCAGACCCTGGCCCGCTGGATCGACGCCAACGGCTACCGGTCCACCGGATACCCCCGCGAGATCAACCTGGAATGCCCCGAGAACCGTGACGACTGGGTGACGGAACTCCAGGCACCCGTGACCCGGGCCTGACCGCGATCACGACCGGCCCTCACACCTGCCACGGTGGGCGGGCCGGTCAGCCGTGCGGTGCGTCGAGGGTCCAGCGCACCGGTGTGGGCCGGCACCTCGATGAGGTGGGCGCCGGCCACCCGGGCCCAGGGCCAGCGGCGTTCCCAGCGCCCCGCGCAGCAGTGGCCGGGCGGCGTCGGGGAGCCGTTCCGCGTCGTACCCGTCGAACACCGACAGGGTGACGTGCGGCCGGACCTCGCCGCCGGGGTTGGTGCCGAGCGAGGGCACGCCGTGCGCGTCCAGCGCCGCCCAGATCTCGCGGACGCGGCGGTCGGCGGCGGGGTCCAGCAGGAGTTCGATCGCGAAGGGCATGGGGTCTCCTCGGTGGTCACGGTCGAGTCGCCGTCCGGCGGCGGGCGGTCGACGATGGAGACGTTCGGGAGTCGGAGCGGAGGTGCGGTGAGCCGATGCAGCATCTGATGCGTGCCGAGTACGAGGAGGACCGGCCCGGGGCCGTGAAGACCTGGCACATGGTCCGGGGCGAGGACGTCGTCGCGATGTGCGGGCGGGCGCTTCAGGCGGGCGCCAAGACGCTGTCGGACCAGGAGTGGGGGAGGACCGCCGAGCCGGACTGCCACACCTGTGGCGCGATGTATCTGCGCGAGGTGCCGTAGGCGGGCGTTTGTACCGGCCCGGAACGCGCCGGGCGCGTTGGCATGATGGTCCGATGAGGACACAGGTGACGTTCGACTGTGCCGACCCGCACGCTCAGGCCGCGTTCTGGGGAAAGGTGTTCGGCTCCACCGTGGAAGACCACTCGGCCCTGGTCGACCAGTTGGTCGCCGACGGTCGCATGCCCGCGGAGGACAGGATCGTGGTCAACGGCCACTCCGCGTTCCGGGACGTGGCGGCGTGCAGCGACCCGGCCGGCGTGGAGCCCCGCCTCTTCTTCCAGCGCGTCCCCGAGGGCAAGGTCGCCAAGAACAGGGTGCACCTCGACATCCATGTGGACGCCGAGCGGAAGGCGGCCGAGGCGGAACGGCTGGTCGGGCTCGGCGCGCGGCTGATCGAGACGCACAGCGACCGCGGGCCGCTGACGTACGTCATGCGCGACCCGGAAGGCAACGAGTTCTGCCTGCACTGACGATCTCGCCCGGCGACCGCGGCGGGGGTCCGCTGTCAGACCCGTGGGGCAGACTCTGAGGCATGGAATCGACGCTGGCCGTGGCCGGGCCCGATGGGCTGCTGCGCTGTCCCTGGGGGGTGGCCCCGGAGGATTACCGGGAGTATCACGACACCGAGTGGGGGCGGCCGGTGCGGGGGGACGACGCGCTGTTCGAGCGGCTGTGCCTGGAGGCGTTCCAGTCGGGGCTGTCCTGGCTGACGATCCTGCGCCGCCGGTCGGGGTTCCGGGCCGCGTTCGCCGGGTTCTCCATCGAGAAGGTGGCGGCCTTCACCGAGGAGGACGTCACCCGCCTGCTGGCCGACCCGGGCATCATTCGGAACCGGTTGAAGATCGAGGCCACCATCAGCAACGCCCGGGTGGCCGCCGAGTGGGCGGCCGGCGAGCTGACGGAGCTGATCTGGTCGCACGCCCCCCGGTCGGCGGACCGGCCCGCGCCGAGTGGTCCCGGGGACATACCCGCGACCACCCCGGAGTCCACGGCTCTGGCCAAGGAGCTCAAGAAGCGCGGCTTCCGCTTCGTCGGCCCCACCACGGCCTACGCCCTGATGCAGGCGTGCGGCCTGGTGGACGACCACCTGGCCGACTGCCATGTCCGGCGGGGGCGTCCCCGCCGGACATGACCGGGCGGCCCGGTGCTCAGGGCCGGCCGAGGGCGATCCGGCCGGGGACGGCGGTGGCCGCCAGCGCCAGCCCGGTGGCCGTCGCCACGACCGCCAGGTAGCCGGCCGGGGACACGGCCGGCGCCGCCTCGCCCATCATCCCCTGGCTGAACGCGGTGAGCGTGGCCAGCGAGATGCCTGTGCCCAGCACCACCGCGATCCCGGCCACCGCGAGCGACTCCAGGCGCAGCATCCGCAGCACCTGGCGGCGCGTCGTGCCGACCAGCCGCAGCAGGGCGAACTCGCGGGACCGTTCGGCGGTGGACATGGCCAGGGTGTTCACGGAGGCGATCGTCGCGAAGGCGAGGACCAGGCCCATGGCCAGGAAGGCGACCTCGGCGCCGTCCTGCTGCCGGGCGGCCCGCACGTCCGCCACGAAGCCGGCCTCGTGCACCGCGACGCCCGGGAAGTCGCCGACGGCTTCGGCCAGTTCGGCGCGGCCGACGCCCTCGGCGGCGACCAGGACGGCATCCGCGAGCGGGTTGTCGACGTGCGCGGCGACCAGTTCGTGCGCGAGGGTCACCTCGCCGAAGCCGAGGCCCCGGTCGTAGACGGCGACCACGGTGCGGGTGACGGGCGTTCCGTCGCCCAGGACCAGCTTCATCTCGCTGCCCGGGGCCAGCCCGGCGCCGTCGGCGACGACGTCACTGACGGCGACGCCGTTCTCGTCGAGCTCGTCCAGCGAGCCCTCGGTGACGGCGAGGTCCAGCGTGTCGGCCAGCCCGCCGGGGGTGACGCCCTGGGCGGCGTACTTGTCGAGGCCGGGGGTGCGGACCGTGGTGTGCGCCATCTCGGTGACCGCCGCGACGCCCGGCAGCTCGCGCAGTCGGTCGGCGGCCTCGCCCGGCACGCCGGGCCCGTCGGCGGCGACGACCCAGTCGGCCACCACGCCGTCCCGGGCCTGCCGCTCGGCGGCGTCGCCCAGCGTGGTCTGGGTGAACAGGACGGTGCAGGCCATGGCCACCAGCAGGGTGAGCGGCGTGACGACGGCGGCCAGCCGGCCGGCCTGGGCGCGGGAGTTGTGGGCGGCGAGGTGGCCGGCCACCCGGGACAGCCGCAGCGGGACGCCCAGCAGGGCGAACGCGGCGCGGGCCAGCAGCGGGCCGGCGTCCCGGCGTAGCGTTCGGTGCGGATCTCGCCGCGCAGCCCGGTCTCCAGGAGCGTGCCGCAGGCCGTGACCAGCGCCGCGGCGCACATCAGGGCCAGGAACGCCCCGGCGAACGCGGCCCGGCGGGCGCGCAGCGTTTCCCATGCATAGCGAAGCATCAGGCCCACGCCCCCAGGTGCGTCATGCGGTCGGCGACACGCTCGGCGCTCGGCGCGGTGAGTTCGTCGACGATGCGGCCGTCGGCGAGGAAGAGCACGGTGTCGGCGTAGGAGGCGGCGACCGGGTCGTGCGTGACCATGACGACCGTCTGCCCGCCGTCGTCCACGCAGGAGCGCAGCAGCGTCAGGATCTCCCGGGCCGTGACGGTGTCCAGCGCGCCGGTCGGCTCGTCGCCGAACACGACGTCGGGCCGCGTGATCAGCGCGCGGGCGATCGCGACGCTCCCCCAGCCTGGCGGCTGGGAGGTGCCCCCAGCTGCTGGCCGCCGGAGAGCTCGGCGGGGCGGGCGTCGGCCTTGCCGCCCAGCCCGACGCGGTCCAGGATCTCCGCCAGCCGGCGCTTGTCGGGCCGCTGACCGGCCAGCCGCATCGGCAGCAGCACGTTGTGCCGGACGGTGAGCGAGGGCACCAGGTTGAACGCCTGGAACACGAACCCGACGCGGCTCCGCCGCAGCCGCGTGAGCTGCGTCTCGTTCATGCCGCTGAGCTCCGTGCCGCCGATCCAGGAGGTGCCCGAGGTGACCCGGTCGAGCCCGGCGGCGCAGTGCAGGAAGGTCGTCTTGCCGGAGTCCGAGGGGCCCATGACGGCGGTGAACGTGCCGGTCGGTATCGCGGCGGAGACCGCGTCCAGCGCGCGGACACCGCGTTCGCCGCGGCCGTAGACCTTGGTCACCGATTCGAGGCGGACCGCGTGGCGGCCGTGGGTGTCGGTCATCTCGGAGTTCCTGTGCTTTCTGTGCTGTCGGGGCCGGCGTCCCCGTCGGGGACCGGGAAGGCGAGGAAGCGGGTGAGAACGGTGCGGGCGCCGTCCGGGGTCTCGTGGTCGGGCCGCTTGTAGCGGTTGAGGAGGGCGATGTAGTCCTCGAACAGCTCGCGCAGCTCGCCCGGCGTGAGCCGGATCGTGCCGCGCGAGTAGGGGAAGGCGTCGGTCCACGCGTCGTGTTCGTCGTGCTCCCGCTGGAGCTGTTCGAACAGGCGGAGGTCGGAGGCGTACGCCAGGCGGTTCATCTCGTCGACGACGGCCCGCGTCGCGGCGTCCTGCCGGCTGCGCGGCGGCAGCCGCAGATCCTGGGCGACGGCCCGCCACCAGCGTTCGCGCCCGTGCCCGGACCCGGCGGTCTCCTCGACGAACCCGTGCCGGGCCAGCGCCCGCAGGTGGTAACTGGTCGCGCCGGTGTTGAGGTCCAGGGCGTGCGCCAGCGCGGCGGAGGTGGCCGGCCCGTGCCTGGTCAGCCGCTCCAGGATCTGGAGCCGCCGGGGGTGCGCGAGGGCCTTCAGCGCGGCCAGCGAGGGGGTGAACGGCATGTCCACAGATTGCTGTGCACAGGTGTTTGTGCACGATCCGGCGACCACCCGGGCCGGGGGTGGGGTTACCCCCACCTGCCGTACGCGGGCGTACAGTTGGCGCCCATGGGCGAGGCGAGCGCGGAGCGCGAAGAGGTGGCCGGGGCGGACTGGCGGCGGCGCGCCGAGCGGCTGTGGGACACCTTCGACGACCATGACGCCGAGGGCTTCCGCGACGCGATGCGCGCGCTGGTGGCCGAGCTGCCGGCGGAGCATCCGCTGGGGCTGTTCGAGCTGGCGTCGGCGTACGACGCCACCGACGGCGAGGCCGAGGCCGCCGCGCTCTACCGGCGGGCGCTGGCCGCCGGGCTGCCCGGGGACCTGCGGCGGCAGGCCGTGATCCAGCTTGCCAGCACCCTGCGCAACCTCGGCGAGGTGGCGGCGAGCGTCGAGCTGCTGCGCGGCGAACGTGCCGCCGCCTCCGACGAACTCGACGACGCCGTCGACGCGTTCCTCGCCCTGTCCCTGGCCGACGCCGGGCGGGAGCGGGAGGCCGTGGCCCTGCTGCTGCGTGCGCTGGCCGGCCACCTGCCGCGCTATCGCCGTTCCGTGACGGCCTACGCGGACGGCCTCACGGCCTGACGGGCGGCCTCACCGTCTGATGGGCCGCCGGGCGCGGGCCGCGCGCCGCCGCCGCGCCCGTTCGACGAGCCAGGACACGGCGAGATACGCGGGCAGCACCATTCCCAGCAGCCCGGCCGACCCGCTGACGGCGCTCATCAGGAAGTCGCCGCCCAGGCCCGCCACCCCGTAGTAGTAGCCGAACACCACGGCCATCAGCAGGAGATACCCGCCGACCGCCGTGCCCGCCACCTGCCGGATCAGGCCCGGCCAGCCGCGCCGGCGGGCGGGCGGGGGGCCGGGCTGCCGGCGCCGCAGGCGCAGCCCGAGTGCCAGCGCCCCCATGACCAGCAGATAGCCGATCCCCATGATCGCGATGATCATGGGAATGGAGAGCCGCACCGGCCCGGCCCCTCAGTGGCCGCCGTCGCGCAGTAGGAAGTGCCAGCCGCGGATGAACGTGTGCCAGCCGACCCACAGCCAGAGCGCGAACAGCGCCCACCGGCCCGCCGGATAGCGCATCACCGCCCCGAGCGTGTCGCTGAGCGTGGGGAACGCGTCCCCGGACCGGACCAGGCCGATCCCCTCCCAGACGAACAACGCCCCGAACAGCGCCGCCCACACCAGATACCCGATCACGGGATGTCCCGCCGCCGCCATCGCCACCATCGCCTGCCCGCCTTCCTCGCTCGTGTCGATCGTCCGTGACGCAAGGGTGCGAAACGGGCGACCGGTGTGCGAATCGGGCGGCGTGTCGCCGGCGGGCGGGCGTCGTCGCGGGCCGGCGGGCATTGTCAGTGGCCGGTGGCAGGCTGAACGCATGGCTCCGTGGACACTGACCGAGATCGCCGCCGCCCTCCGCACCGGCTGGGCCGCGGACACCTGCTCGCCGGACGACCTGCTGCGCGAGCCCTGGACCGAGGCCAACCCGGCCTGGGGCCACTGCGACATCACCGCCCTCGTCGTGAACGACATATTCGGCGGCGACCTCATGCTCGGCGAGGTGCACCACGAGGGCCTGCCCGCCGGGTACCACTGGTGGAACCGGCTGGCAGGCGGCGTCGAGATAGACCTGACCCTGGAGCAGTTCCGGCGCGGGCAGACCGTCACCGCCGCGCGCGTCGTGCAGCGGCCCCCGGGCCCGCCGCGCCGCCGCTCCGAGGAGTACCGGCTGCTGCGGGAGCGCGTCGCGGCCCACCTCGGGCCGCTGCCCGCGCCCGCGTGAGGAGGCCGGTCATGACGCCGCCGGGCCTGGTGCGGCTGCGGCAGTTGCGGCGGGCCAAGGACCTGATGGACCGCGACTGGTCGCGGCCGCTGGACCTGGCCACGGTCGCCGCGCACGCCGGGTACTCGCCGTTCCACTTCGTGCGGGCCTTCCGCGCGGCCTATGGCGAGACGCCGGGCCAGTACCTCACCCGGCGCCGCGTCGAGCGGGCGCAGGAGCTGCTGCGCTCGGCCGATCTGTCGGTCACCGAGATATGCGGCCTGGTCGGTTTCCACAGCCTGGGGACGTTCTCCGCGACCTTCCGGAGACGTACCGGGCTGACCCCGACGGCGTACCGCGCCCGGCACGCGGGCCGTGGCGCCGCGCTGATCCCCGGGTGTTACGCGCTGCTGTGGGCGGGCGGCTTCCCGGCCCGGACCGCCACGGCCGAGCCGAGCAATTCCGGAGAAGCGGACCGGGCCGACCGGCGCCTACGGTGAACGGACAGGCCCAAGGCCCGGGACCGAGACCGTGGAGGACCTCCCGAGATGATCACGAGCATCGCCATCACCACCGTCTGGAGCACCGACCAGGAGCGTGACGTCGCCTTCTTCACCGAGAAGCTGGGCTTCGAGGTCAGGAGCGACGTACCCATGGGCGACACGCGCTGGGTCACCGTCGGCGTCCCCGGCCAGCCGGACATGGAGTACGCCCTGATGCGGCCCGACGGCCCGGGGCTCGACCCGGAGTCGGCCCGCATGCTCACGGCCCTGGTCACCAAGGGCGTTCTCGGCGCGGGCGCCCTGCGCACCGACGACTGCCGGGCGGACCACCGCCGGCTGGCCGACGCCGGCGTGGAGTTCGTGCAGGAGCCGCAGGAGCGCCCCTATGGCATCGAGGCGATCTTCCGGGACCCCACGGGGAACTGGTACTCACTGACGGAGCGCCGTGAGGGTCTGGACATGAGCAAGCCCTGGGGCTGAGGGAAGCGCCTGTCAGCGGGTGCCGGCCGCGGCGGCCCGGTGCTCGCTCGGGCTCATTCCCCGCACCCGTTTGAACGCCGCGCTGAAGCCGAACGGGTCCGCGTACCCCACCCCCCGGGCCACCGCCGCCAGCGTCGCCTCCGGGTCGTCCACGAGCTGATCGGCGGCCAGCGTCATCCGCCAGCCGGTCAGATACGCGAGCGGCGACTCGCCGACCAGCTCGGGGAAGCGCCGCGCCAGCGTCGTGCGCGACACCCCCGCCTCGGCGGCCAGCGCGGCCAGCGTCCACGGTCGGTCCGGCGCCCGGTGCATCGCGCGCAGCGCCGGGCCGACCACGTCGTCGGCCAGCGCCAGGTACCAGGCGGGCGGGTCCGCCTCCGGCCGGTCGAACCAGTCGCGCAGCGTGCACACCAGCAGCCAGTCCAGCAGCCGGTCCAGCACGATCTGCCGGCCGGGCCGGCCCCGCGCGACATGAACCTCGATGTAGTCCCGCATGGACGCGCAGTTGTGGTCGTCGGGCACGACGAGCATGCGCGGCAGCACGCGCAGCAGGCGGCGCGGCACCTCCCCGCGCATCCGGTACTGGCCGGCCAGCAGCACCATCTCGCCGCTCGCCGCGAACGGTTCGGGCCCGAGCACGATCGCCGCCTCGCCCTCCGCCAGCTCCCGGCCGGCGACCCGGCCCGCGCCGCGCAGCGGCGCACACAGCGTCAACGAGGCGCCCTTGCCCAGTTGGGGCGCGTCGGCCGCAGTGAGCGCGGTGAGATCGATCAGCGCGCCGTCGGCGCGCACCCCGCGCAACAGGTCGTCGAAGGGATCGTCATTCATGCCGCCACCGTACGGCGACACATGCGCCCGGGACGTTCGCCCATGGGAACCACGGGCGTTCGCGCGCACGCTGGGTGACATGAACAACGACGAGATCTTGGTGACGGGCGCCACCGGCAAGACCGGGCGGCGAGTGACACGGAAGCTGCGGGCGGACGGCCGGACGGTGCGGGCGGCGTCCCGCTCCGGCGAGGTGCCGTTCCACTGGGAGAAGCCGGAGACCTGGACGGCGGCGCTCGCGGGCGCCGGGGCGGTCTATCTGGTGGCGCCCGAGGAGCCGGGGACCGTCGCCGCCTTCGTGGAGCGGGCCGTGGCGGCGGGCGTCGGCCGTTTCGTGGTGCTGTCCGGGCGCGGCCTGGACCGGGCCGCGCCGGTGGGTTTCATGGTCGCCATGGCCGCGGCGGAACGGGCCGTGCGCGACGCCGGCGTCGACTGGGCGGTCATCCGCGCGAACAACTTCAACCAGAACTTCGACGAGGACCTGTGGCTGGAGCCCCTGCGCGCCGGGCGCCTGGCGCTGCCGGCCGGGGCCGTGCCGGAGCCGTTCGTCGACGTCGAGGACGTCGCCGAGGTGGCCGCGGCCCTGCTGACCCGGGAAGGGCGCCTGGGCGGCGAGGTATACGAGCTGTCCGGCCCGCGCGGGCTGACGTTCGCGGAGGCGACCGAGGTGATCGCGCGCGCCGCCGGCCGGCCCATCGCCTATGAGGAGCTGACGCCCGAGGAATACGGGGCCGAACTGCTGGCCGAGGGCTGGCCGCCGGAAGCCGTCGAGGGGGTGAACGCCATGTTCGCCCTGATGGCCGCGGGGCACCTTGCCCCGCCCGCCGACGGGGTGGCCCGTGTGCTCGGGCGCGAGCCGGTGGCGTTCGAGGACTGGGCCGCCCGGACGGCGCCGGCCGGGGCCTGGGCGGCGGAGGGGGGCCGCTAGGGTGCGGCAATGACCGCACACATCAAACGGGTGACCGAGGTCGCCGAAGTCGTCGCCGCCGAGGGGCTGTTCGACGGACCGGCGCGGGCCGAGTGGGCGGAACGGTTCCTCGCCGCCCCCGGCCACCACCTGCTGGTCGCCGACGCTGGCGACGGCGTCCCGGCCGGGATGGTCACGGGCGTGGAGATGACTCACCCCGACAAGGGCACGGAGATGTTCCTCTACGAGCTGTCCGTCGACGAGAGGTACCGGCGGCGGGGCATCGGCCGCGCGCTGGTCCAGGCGCTGGCGGCGCTGGCCCGCGAGCGCGGCTGCTACGGGATGTGGGTGGCGGTCGACGGCGACAACGACGCGGCGCTGGCCACCTACCGCTCGGCCGGGGGCGTCGCCGAGGGGCCCGTCAACGTGCCGGTGTGGACGTTCGACACGCCCTGACGCGGCGTCACTCCTCGCCCTCCCGCGCGGCCATCACCTCGTCCGCGTGCTCGAACGCCCACGCGCCGAACGCCTCGATCGGCGGCAGCAGCGTGCGCCCCAGCGGCGTCAGCTCGTACTCGACCCGGGGCGGCGCCTCCCGGTAGCGGCGGTGGGCGACCAGCCCGTGCGACTCCAGCCGCCGCAGCGTCTCGTTCAGCACCTTGCCGCTGATGCCGCCGATCAGCCGCCGCAGCTCGTGCGGGCGGCGCGGGCCGTGCCGCAGGGACCAGATCACCACGGCGTTCCACGTGTTGCCCAACAGGTCGAACGCCAGCCGCGCCTGACAGTCGGCCATGAACTCCGGCATGGCGCGCCCCCTTCCGTCGGACACCGAATGGTGCCCAACGCATTCTCTACGGTCGTTTCCCGGACCACCAGGAACGGACGGAACGGAAGGAACGGACATGCGGATAGGCATTCTCGGCGCCGGGAACATGGCGGACGCCCTCGGCACCCCCTGGGCCCGGGCCGGGCACGAGGTACTGGTCGGCGGGCGGGACGCGGGCCGGGCGGCGGCGCTCGCGGCCCGGATGGGATCCGGGGTCCGCTCCGGAACCCTGGCCGAGGCGGCGGCCTTCGGCGAGACCGTGCTGATCGCCGTGCACGCGGAGGCCGCCGTCGAGGTGCTGGCGGCGGTGGGCGCGGGGGAGGGCGCGCTGCGCGGCCGGACCCTGATCGACTGCACCAACGCGGTGGTGCCCGGCAGCTTTCTGCTGGCCGCGCCCATGGCCGAACGCGTCGCCGCCGCCGCGCCCGGGGCACACGTCGTCAAGGCGTTCAACCTCTGCCACGTGGACGTGTGGCGGCTGACCCCGCCGGTGTTCGACGGGGTCCCGCTGGGCGTTCCGCTGTGCGGCGACGACCCCGGCGCGCTGGCCGATGTCACGGCGCTGATCCGGGACCTCGGCTGCGCGCCGCTGCCGGGCGGCGGGCTGGCGCGGGCCGGGCTGCTGGAGGCGACCGCGGCGTTCCTCATTGGGCTGTGGCTCGGCGAGGGCGCCGACGCCCGGTCCGCGGTGCCGCCGCTGAGCCACAGCCGGGACTGACGGTTTCGTTCACCCGCGCGGGCGATGCCCGTCAGCCCGTGCCCGGCAGGCGGTACCGGCCGTCCGGGAGACGCTCCGCCAGGCCGTCGCCGACCAGCCCGTTGAGCGCCCGGTTCCGCTGCTCGGGGTCGTGCCAGACCCGGTCGAGCACGGCCCGCTCCACCGGGGCGGCCGCCTCGCGCAGCACGGCGAGCAGCATGCCGCGCACCTGGCGGTCCGTTCCGGCGTAGGTCTGGCCCCGGCGGACCGGGCCCTGGTGGGCCGGCGAACCGGCGCGGCGCCAGGCGCACAGCTCGGCGATCGGGCACTGGGCGCACTCCGGGCCGCGGGCCGTGCACAGCAGGGCCCCCAGCTCCATCGTGGCCGCGGCCCAGCGCGCCGCCGTCGCCGGCTCCTCGGGCAGCAGCATCCGGGCGAGCTTGCGCTCGGCGGCGGTGGTGGCGTTCGGCGGGAACTCGGTGCCGCTGACGGCGCGCGCGAACACGCGCCGCACATTGGTGTCCAGCACCGCGTGGCGCTGCCCGTAGGCGAACGAGGCGACCGCCGCCGCCGTGTACTCGCCGATCCCGGGCAGGGCCAGCAACTGGTGATGGTCGGTGGGCACCTCGCCGCCGTGCCGTTCCGCTATCGCCGCGGCGGCGTTGTGCAGCCGGAGCGCGCGCCGCGGATAGCCGAGGCGGCCCCAGGCGCGAACGGCCTCGCCGGGCGGCTCGGCGGCCAGGTCGGCCGGGCGCGGCCAGCGGCGCAGCCACTCCTCGTAGACCGGCAGCACGCGGCTGACCGGCGTCTGCTGGAGCATGAACTCGCTGACCATGACCCCCCAGGCGCCGGCCTCGGGCCGACGCCAGGGCAGGTCGCGGGCGTGCTTGTCGAACCAGTCGATGACCGGGGTGTGCAGGGCGGTGGGCGGCGTCGTACTCGTTGCTGTCGTCGCAGTCGTCGCAGTCATGGCAAAGGCGATCCTGGCACGGCCGGGGCACGGCACAAAGCGGCCCGCGTTCCGCGCGTGTTGATACACAACGGTGCCCTGGCAAGCGGTGGGTAGGGGCCTTGCGGGTGACGGAAGTCTCGTAAGGTTTCCGCGTGGGATCTCTGCGCACTCCGGTCGGGCCGCTGCCCTCGTCCATCTACTGGCGTCGCAGGGCCGTTGTGCTGCTGCTGATCGCGCTCATTCTGCTGCTCGTGTTCTGGGCGCTGCGCTCGGGCGGCGGTGGAGGTGACGACGATCCGGCGGGGCACGACGACGGCGCGGGCGGCGGCCCGGCCGAGTCCATCACGCCCGGACCCACGCCGTCCGAGTCGCTGATCGACGAACGTCCGGGCGGCCGGGACGAGTCGCCGTCGGACGACGACACGGAGGACGGTTCGGGGGACACCGAGGGCGCGAACGGGGACGGCGGCACCGGGACCGAGGCGACCGACCCGGGGGTCGGCGGCGCGGACACCGGGGGCGGCGCGGCCGCCGGCACGGGCGGCGGCGGCCTGGATCCGGCCGCCCTGAGCGAGTGCGTGCCCGCCGCGGTGTCGCTGTCGCTGAGCAGCGACGCCAACGACTACGCGCCGGGCGAGGAGCCCGAACTGCTGCTCACCGTGGAGAACACCTCGGACACCGCCTGCCGCGTGGACTTCGGCCACGAGGCGCTGACCGTCACGGTGGCCGACCGGGCCGACGACCAGGTGTGGTCCTCGGACGACTGCCCCACCGGGGCCGGCTCCATCCCGGCGGCCGTTCCGGCGAACGGCACGGCGACCCACACGGTGACCTGGGACCGGCGCCACTCCACCCAGGACTGCGACGGCGGCGCCGGGCCGGAGGCGGCCGGCGGCACCTATCTGGCGGAGGCCGAGCTGGCCGGCCACCCGGTGGTGCAGACGCCGTTCAGCCTCGACGAGGACTGAAGCGCCGAACGGCCGGGGCCGGCCCGTTTCGCGTCAGACGTAACGCTCCAGGATCGAGGACTCGGCCAGCCGGGACAGGCCCTCCCGCACGGAGCGCGCCCGGGTCTCGCCGACGCCGTCCACCGCCTGGAGGTCGTCCACGCTGGCGGCGAGCAGCTTCTGGAGACCGCCGAAGTGGTCCACCAGCCGGTCGATGACCAGGCCCGGCAGCCGGGGCACCTTGGCCAGCAGCCGGAAGCCGCGCGGCGACACGGCGGTGTCCAGCGACTCGGGCGCCGCGCTGTAGCCCAGGGCGCGGGCCACGAGCGGCAGTTCGAGCAGCTCCGCGTGGCCGAGGCCGTCCAGCTCGGCCAGCGCCGTGCTCACCTTGCGCGAGCGCTTGCCGCCGGAGTCCGGCAGATAGTCCCGCACGATGAGCTGCCGCTCCGGCTCGACGCCCGCGATCAGCTCGTCCAACTGGAGCGACAACAGCCGCCCGTCGGTGCCCAGTTCCACCACGTACTCGGCGATCTCGGCCGCGATGCGCCGCACCATCTCCAGCCGCTGCGCCACCGCCGCCACGTCCCGGACGGTGACCAGGTCCTCGATCTCCAGCGCGGACAGCGTGCCCGTGACCTCGTCCAGCCGCAGCTTGTACCGCTCCAGCGTGGCCAGGGCCTGGTTCGCCTTGGAGAGGATGGCGCCCGAGTCCTCCAGCACCCGCCGCTGACCGTCCAGGTACAGTGCGACCAGCCGCATCGACTGGCTGACCGAGACCACCGGGAAGCCCGTCTGGATGGAGACGCGCTGCGCCGTGCGGTGCCGGGTGCCGGTCTCCTCGGTGGGGATGGTCGGGTCGGGCACGAGCTGCACCCCGGCCCGCACGATCCGGGAGATGTCCCGGTCCACGATCACCGCGCCGTCCAGCTTGCACAGCTCCCGCAGCCGCGTCGCCGTGAACTCCACGTCCAGCACGAAGCCGCCGGTGCACAGGGACTCCACCGTCCGGTCCACGCCGAGGACGATGAGCCCGCCGGTGTTCCCCCGGAGGATGCGCTCCAGTCCGTCCCGGAGCTGGGTCCCCGGCGCGACGGCGCTCAGCGCGGCGCGCAGCAGGCTGTCCGCCCCGGAGCCACCCCCGGCCCTGCCGGGACCCGCCGGCCGGTCGCTGGCTGCCATGCAATCCTCCGGAGGACGAACCTGCGCTTCGTGCGCATGAGTCTACCGGCGCGCCTCCTCCCTCCCGCTGGACTCCGCGCGGCGGGCGGGCAGCACCCTGAGCGCCTCCCCGATATCCGCGACTTCACGCACCCGCATCCCCTTGGGCGCCTCGCCGGAGTCGGCCGGCACCAGCGCGTGGGTGAAGCCGAGCCGCGACGCCTCCGCCAGCCGCCGCTGCACCCCGGTGACCCGCCGCACCTCGCCGGCCAGCCCGACCTCGCCGATCGCCACCAGGTTCTTCGGGAGCGGGGTGTCGCTCGCGGCGCTGGCCAGCGCCAGTGCGACGGCCAGGTCCGCGGCCGGCTCGGACAGCCGCACCCCGCCCACGGTCGCCGTGTAGATGTCGTTCTTCCCGAGGGCCGCTATCTGGCCGCGCTGCTCCAGCACGGCCAGCATCATCGACACCCGGGAGGTCTCCAGCCCGGAGGTGGTGCGCCGGGGCGAGGGGATCTGGCTGTCCACCGTCAGCGACTGCACCTCGGCGACCAGCGGTCGGCGGCCCTCCAGCGTCACCGTCAGACAGGTCCCGGGCACCGGCTCGTCGCGGCGCGTGAGGAACAGGCCCGACGGATCGGCCAGCGACGTGATCCCCTCGTCGTGCAGCTCGAAGCAGCCGACCTCGTCGGTGGCCCCATACCGGTTCTTCACGCCGCGGACCAGGCGCAGCCTGGCGTGCCGGTCCCCCTCGAAGTGCAGCACGACGTCGACCAGATGCTCCAGCAGCCGGGGCCCCGCGATCGCGCCGTCCTTGGTGACGTGCCCGACCAGCAGCGTGGCCATCCCGCGCTCCTTGGACGCCCGGATCAGCGCCCCGGCCACCTCCCGCACCTGCGCCATCCCGCCCGGCGCGCCGTCCACCTCGGCCGAGGCCACCGTCTGCACCGAGTCCAGCACCAGCAGCGCGGGCTTGACCTCGTCCAACTGGCCGAGCACCGAACCGAGATCGGTCTCCGCCGCCAGATAGAGATGGTCGTGCAGGGCGCCGATCCGGTCCGCCCGCATCCGGACCTGTCCGGCCGACTCCTCGCCCGTCACATACAGCGTGCGGTGCGTCGCCGAGGCGGACTTGGCCGCCACGTCCAACAGCAGCGTCGACTTGCCCACGCCCGGCTCCCCGGCCAGCAGCACCACCGCCCCCGGCACGAGCCCGCCGCCGAGCACCCGGTCCAGCTCGGGCACCCCGGTGCCCCGCGCGGCGACCTGCGACCCGTCCACCTGCCCGATCGGCACCGCGGGCGAGGCGACCCGGGCGGCCGGCACCGTGCGCACGGCCGGCGCGGCGCCGACCTCCTCGACCGTGCCCCAGGAGTGGCACTCCGGGCAGCGCCCCAGCCATTTGGCCGTGGCCCAGCCGCATTCGGAACACCGGTAACCAGGACGGTCTGCTTTGCGCGCCATGACGGGAACGCTACCGGCGGCCACTGACACGGGACCCGCCGCATCGGCTCCCGGAGGGTCACCCGTTAGAAGGAACCTTGCCCCGGTCGTGGCGGTGGCCGCCCCCCGGGCGCCTACCGTCACCGGGTGATGACCCGCAGCCGCGAACGATCAGCACGCGCCGCCGCCAGCGCCTCACACGGATCCGCCACCCCCACCGGGTCCTCCGCGTCGGCCCGCACCCGGGCCGCCTACGACGACGCCTATCTGGACGGGCTGTTCACCTACTGCCTGTCCGTCATGGGGGAGCACGATGCCGCCACCGCCGCGCTCGGCGAGGCCTTGGCGCTCGCCGAGCGGCAGCACGAACGGGGCCGCCGCCCGGCCGATCCCGCGCTGCTGCGGTCCTGGCTCTACGCGCTCGCCCGCTGGGCCTGCCTGCGCCGGCTGGCCGCCCGGCCGGGGCGCGGCGACCCCCCGGCCGCGCCCCGCGACGCCGGTGACGAGGCCCGGCGCCGCCGCGAACTGGCGGCGCTCGCCTGGCCGGAGGCGGCGGGCACGACGCCCGAGGGGCGCGAGGCGCTGGAGCTGGCGGTCCGTCACCAGCTCGCGCCGCCCGAGCTCGCGCGCGTGCTGCGGCTGCCGCTGCCCGCCGCGCAGGTCCGGCTGACGGCCGCCGCCCGCGAGGTGGAGCGGACGCGCGCCGCGCTGGCCGCCGTCGAGGCGGCCGGCTGCCCGGCCGCCGCCGCGCTCTCCGGCGACGACCGCCGGGTGCTGCTCGGCCCGGGACTGCGCCGGGAGTTGCTGCGGCATGTGGAGGAGTGCGCGGCCTGCCGGCTGATCGCGCGGCGCGCGACGGCCGATGCCGACTGGCCGCGCACCGGCTCGTCCGGCCCGTCCCGGCTGCCCGTGCTGCCCGCCCCGCGTGACGCCGTGCACGCCGCGCGGCTGGCCATCCGGCGGGCCCGCGCCCAGCACCTGCCGCGTTACGACCGGGCCGGTTTCCCGGTGCCGGAGAAGGACCGCGCCGCGCGCCGGGAGCGGCTGCGCGGCCGGGCCGTCACCACCACCGTCGCAGTGGCCGTCGTCGCCGCGCCCGTGCTGGCGCTGTGGGCCGCGACGCGCGGCATGCCCGCCATCGGCGAGGTGACGAGCGACGAGGGCCCGGCCGCGGCGGCCGAGGACCCCGCCGCCCACGGCATGGACGACAACGGGCAGCACACCCGGGAGAACGCCGGCCCGACCGACGACGCCCAAGGGGACCCCGGCGCGGACGGCCCGGCCGAGCGCGACGGCGCGCGCCGCCCCGCCGCAGCCGGTCAGGAGCCGACCGGTGCGGCCACGGACGCCCCGAGCGCCCCCGCGCCCGAGGCCACCGAGGGCGGCGGCCCCGGCGGCACGCCCGGCCCCGGCCCCGGCGCCGGGCGGCTGGTGGTGGAGGAGACCCAGGCCGACTCCGGCACGTGGATCACGCTGACCGCGACGGGCGGTTCTGCGGTCGACTGGACGGCCGCCGCCGACGGTGACTGGCTGTCGCTGAGCCGGACCGCCGGGACGCTGCACCCCGGCGAGACGGTGATGATCCAGGTGACCGTGGACCGTTCGCTGGAGCCCGCCGGCCCCTGGCGGGCCCGCGTCACCGTCGAGCCGGTCGGCGAGGTGGTCACGGTCGAGGGCTCCGGCGCGCCCGAGCCCGAGCCCTCGGACCCACCGCCGGCCGACCCCGGCCCGACGCCGCCCCCGGGCACCGCCCCCGATCCCGAACCGGGCGGCCCGGCGGGGTCGTAGCCCGGGCCCTAGTCCAGGGCCCGGCCGGCGTCGCCCGTGAGGTGGTGCTGAACGACCGGCGCCAGGCGGCGGATCAGCTCCTCCGCGTCGGTGCTGGCCAGCGGTTCGGCCTTCAGCACATAGCGCAGCAGCACGGTGCCGACGAGCTGGGCGGCGGCCAGCTCGGCGCGCAGCTCGGCGTCCGGGGTGTTCAGGCCGCCGGTGACGCGTGAGAGCAACTGTGCGGTGACGAAGCCCCGGAAGATGCGGGCGGCCGTCTCGTTGTTCACGGCGGAGCGGACGATGGCCAGCAGGGGGATCCGGGTGGCCGGGTTCTCCCAGATGCCGAAGAACAGCCGGGTGAACCGCACGCCGAACTCGTCCGCCGCGAACTGCGAGTCCTGGGGCAGCCCCTGCGTCGCGGGCGCCGCCGCGGCGGCCACGGCCGCGGCGAACACCTGCTCCTTGGTGCCGAAGTAGTGGTGGACCAGGGCCGGGTTGACCTCGGCGCCGCGCGCGATGGCGCGGATCGACGCCTTGTCGTAGCCGCGTTCGGCGAACTCGGTGCGCGCCGAATCCAGGATGCGGTCGCGGGTGCGGGGTGTTCCGTCGCCGGTCTCGGCGCGCGAGGGCCTACCGCGCCGGCGGGCCGGCCGGCCGGACGCGGTGGTGCTCACCAGGCCTCCCCGTTCACCGTCGGGTCGCCGGTGGGGCCGGTCGCCGGGGCGGCGGGCGCGTTCGGCGACGTCGGCGCCAGGTGGAGGCGGGTGAACGCGAGCGCCTCGGCGAGGTCGGCCTGGCGGGCGGCGGAGGACATGGCCCGGCGGGTGTTGACCTCGACGACGACGTGGCCGCGGTAGCCGGTGGCGGCGAGCCGTTCCAGCAGGGCGCCGCAGGGCTGGCTGCCGCGCCCCGGCACCAGGTGCTCGTCCTTGCCCGAGCCGGTGCCGTCGGCGATGTGGACGTGCCCGAGCCGGTCGCCCATCCGGTCGGCCATGGCCAGGGCGTCCGAACGGGAGGTCGCGGCGTGCGAGAGGTCGAGCGTGTAGTGCGGGAAGTCCTCCTCGGTGGGGTCCCAGGCGGGCGCGTAGGCGAGCATCTCCCGGTCGCGGTAGCGCCAGGGGTACATGTTCTCCACTGCGAACCGGATGTCGGCCTCGCCGGTCAGGCGCCGGATGCCCGAGACGAAGTCGCGCGCGTACGCCCGCTGCCAGCGGAACGGCGGGTGCACCACCACGGTGTCCGCGCCGAGCCGCGCGGCCGCGTCGCGGGCGCGGAGCAGCTTGCGCCACGGGTCGGTGCCCCACACGCGCTGGGTGATGAGCAGGCAGGGGGCGTGTACGGCCAGCACGGGCATCCCGTGCTGGTCGGAGAGGCGGTTCAGGGTGTCGAGGTCCTGGCTCACGGGGTCCGTCCACACCATCACCTCGACCCCGTCGTAGCCCAGGCGGGCCGCCATCTCGAAGGCCGCCGCGGTGTTTTCGGGGTACACGGAGGCGGTCGACAGGGCCACCTTCGCTTCCGGAACGCCTACCTGATCTGCCACGGCGCCAAGCCTACGTGCCGGAACCGGGCTTCCCCGCTTGACCGGGGACCGCGCCCGGAGGATTATTAAACGCATGATTAATAAAGCTCGGGCCGGCGGATCTCCGCCGCCGGCCGTCCGCGCCGAGGACCTGCGCGTGGCGCGCGGCGGCGCAGAGGTGCTGAAGGGGCTGGACTTCGCGGTGCCGCGCGGCAGCGTCACCGGGCTGCTCGGGCCCTCCGGGTGCGGCAAGACGACGCTGATGCGCGCCATCGTCGGCGCCCAGGCCCGGGTCACCGGCACGCTGGAGGTGCTCGGCCTGCCCGTCGGCAGTGCCCCGCTCCGCCCCCGGCTCGGCTATGTCACCCAGGCGCCCTCGGTCTATCTGGACCTGACCGTCCGGCAGAACCTGGACTACTACGCGGCCGTGCTCGGCATCCCCCGCGCCGACCGGGCCGCCGCGGTCGGCGCCGCCCTCGACGACGTCGACCTCGAAACGCACGCCGACGCCCTCGCGGCCAACCTCTCCGGCGGCCAGCGGTCCCGCGTCTCCCTGGCCGTGGCGCTGCTGGGCACCCCGGAGCTGCTGGTGCTGGACGAGCCGACGGTCGGGCTGGACCCGGTGCTGCGCCGCAGCCTGTGGGACCTGTTCCACCGGCTGGCCGCCGAGCGCGGCGCGACGCTGCTCATCTCCTCGCACGTGATGGACGAGGCCGACCGCTGCCAGCGGCTGATCCTCATGCGCGCCGGCCGCGTCCTCGCCGAGGGCCCGCCCGGCGAGCTGCGCGAACGCACCGGCACCGACACGATCGAGGACGCGTTCCTGCACCTGGTGGCCGACGACCAGCGGCGCGAGGAGGTCCGGACCTCATGAACGCGACCCGCACCCTCGCCACCGCCCGGCGCGTGCTGCGCCAACTGGGCCACGACCCGCGCACCATCGCGCTGCTCCTGCTGGTGCCCGTGCTGCTGCTCGTTCTCCTCTATTACGTGTTCGACTCCGACCGCGACTCGTTCGACTTCATCGGATCGTCGCTGCTCGGCATCTTCCCGATGGTCACCATGTTCCTGGTCACCTCGATCGCCACGCTGCGCGAGCGGACCTCCGGCACGCTGGAGCGGCTGCTGACCATGCCGCTCGGCAAGGGCGACCTCATCGCCGGCTACGCGCTCGCCTTCGGCGTCTTCGCCGCGCTCCAGGCCGGGCTGGCGACCGCCGTCGCGCTGTGGTTCCTGGATCTGGACATCGCCGGCTCGCCCTGGCTGCTGCTGTTCGTCGCCCTGCTGAACGCGCTGCTGGGCACCGCGCTCGGCCTGTTCGTCTCGGCGTTCGCCGCCTCGGAGTTCCAGGCGGTGCAGTTCATGCCGGCGATGATCTTCCCGCAGCTCCTGCTGTGCGGGCTGTTCGCCCCGCGCGACAGCATGCAGCCCGTGCTGGAGTACGCCTCCGACGTGCTGCCCATGTCGTACTCCGTGGACGGCATGACGCAGGTGCTGCACCACTCCGAGGTCACCGGCGACTTCTGGCGCGACGTGGTCGTCGTCTCCGGCGTCGCGCTGGGCGTCCTGGCCCTCGGCGCGGCGACGCTGCGCCGCCGCACCGCCTGACGGACGCGGGTCCTACCCCGCGCGCATGCGGTCCAGGCGCCGCAGGATCACGCCCTCGCGCAACGCCCAGGGGCAGATCTCCAGCGTCTCCACGCCGAACAAATCCATCGCGGCCTCCGCCACCACCGCCCCCGCCAGGAGCTGCCGGGCCCGTCCCTCGGACACGCCCGGCAGCAACTGGCGTTCGCGCACGGTCAGTTCACCCAGCTTCTGCCCCCAGGTCCGCAGGTCCTCCCGCGTCAACTCCCGCCGGACGTACAGCCCTTCGGTGGAACGCGCCGCCCCCGCGATGCGCGCCAGTTGCTTGAACGTCTTCGAGGTGGCCACCACCCGGTCCGGCGACCCGAGCCGCGTGAACCCGCCCACCACGCGCGCCACTTCGGACCGCACATCGCGGCGCAGCGCCCGCACATCGGCCGCCGACGGCGGGTCGCCCGGCAGCCGCGCCGCGGTCAGCCGCCCCGCGCCCAGCGGCAACGACGCGGCGGCGTCGGGCTCCTCGTCCAGCCCGAACGCGATCTCCAGCGAGCCGCCGCCGATGTCGAACATCAGCAGCCGCCCCGCCGACCAGCCCAGCCACCGCCGCGCCGCGAGGAACGTCAGCCGCGCCTCGTCCTGCCCCGACAGCACCTGGAGATCGGCCCCCGTCTCGTCGGCGACCCGCGCGAGCACCGCGTCCGCGTTGCTGGCCTCCCGCACCGCCGAGGTCGCGAACGGCAGCAGATCCGCGACCCCCTGGTCCTCGGCCACGTCCAGCGCCTCGCGGACCGTGGCCACCAGCCGGTCCACCCCCTCCGGCCCGATCGCGCCCCGCTCGTCGAGCAACTCGGCCAGCCGCAGCTCCGTCTTGTGCGAGTAGGCGGGCAACGGGCGCGCGCCGGGATGCGCGTCGACCACCAGCAGGTGGACCGTGTTGGAACCGACGTCGAGAACTCCGAGCCTCATGAACGCCAACGCTACCCCGCCATTTACCCTGGCGTTGTGGCGAAGACGAAGAGGGCGAAGCAGGGCAGACCAGGTCAGCAGCTCGACGGCGCGCGCCGACGCGCGGCCGGTGACGAGGTAGCGCTGGACCACCCGCGGGCCTGGGTGGAGTTCCCCGACCCCGACGACGCGGAGCAGGTGTTCCGCTGCGACCTGACCTGGCTGACCTCCCGCTGGCAGTGCGTCTTCGGCCGCGGCTGCCAGGGCATCCAGGCCGGCCGCGCCGGCGACGGCTGCTGCACGCTGGGCGCGCACTTCTCCGACGAGGACGACGAGCGCCGGGTGGCCGGCCACGCGGCCCGGCTGACGCCCGAGACCTGGCAGTTCCACGCCGAGGGGCACAAGAAGGCCGGCTGGGTCGAGCTCGACGAGGACGGCGAACGGCGCACCCGCCGCCACGAGGGCGCCTGCATCTTCCTCAACCGCCCCGGCTTCCCCGGCGGCGAGGGCTGCTCGCTGCACACCCTCGCGCTGCGCGAGGGCCGCGAGCCCCTGACCACCAAGCCCGACGTGTGCTGGCAGCTTCCGGTGCGGCGGACGTTCGAGTGGGTGGAGCAGCCCGACGGCGAGCAGCTTCTGTACGTGTCGATCGGCGAGTACGACCGCCGCGGCTGGGGCGCCGGCGGCCACGACCTGCACTGGTGGTGCACCGGCGCGCCCTCGGCGCACACCGCCGCCGAGCCGCTGTATGTGACCTACCGCGCCGAGCTGACCGAGCTGATGGGCAAGGCCGGCTACGAGCAGCTCGCCGCCCTGTGCGGGCAGCGCCTGGCCGCCGCCACCCCGGCCGGGCTGCCCCCGGGCGCCAAGCCGCTGCCGCTGCTGGCGCCGCACCCCGCCGATCCGGACCCGGCCGCCTGACCCCGCGGCCCGTCTCGCATCGCGGTATCCGTGTCCGGGAAGGCCCGCGAGAGGCGTAGCCTCGATCCCAGCCGCACAGCCTCGCAGGGAGAGGACACAGATCATGGCGACACTGAGGTCCCGCACAGTCACCCACGGCCGCAACATGGCGGGCGCCCGCGCCCTCCTCCGGGCCGCCGGCGTAGCGCGCGAGGACTTCGGCAAGCCGATCATCGCCGTGGCCAACAGCTTCACCGAGTTCGTCCCCGGCCACACCCACCTCCAGCCCGTGGGCCGGATCGTCTCCGACGCGATCTCCGCGGCCGGCGGCATCCCCCGCGAGTTCAACACGATCGCGGTCGACGACGGCATCGCCATGGGCCACGGCGGGATGCTCTACTCGCTGCCCTCCCGCGACCTGATCGCGGACTCCGTGGAGTACATGGTGGAGGCCCACTGCGCCGACGCCCTGATCTGCATCTCCAACTGCGACAAGATCACCCCCGGGATGCTGATGGCCGCGCTCCGGCTGAACATCCCCACGGTCTTCGTCTCCGGCGGCCCGATGGAGGCCGGCAAGACCACCCTCGTCGACGGCACCGTCCGCTCCAACCTCGACCTGGTCCACGCCATGTCCGAGGCGGTCGCCGACACCACCTCCGACGAGGACCTGGAGCGCATCGAGGAGGCCGCCTGCCCGACGTGCGGCTCCTGTTCCGGCATGTTCACCGCGAACTCCATGAACTGCCTGGTCGAGGCGCTGGGCCTGGGCCTCCCGGGCAACGGCTCGGTGCTCGCCACCCACACCGCCCGCCGCGCGCTGTACGAGGCCGCCGGCCGCACCGTCGTCGAGATCACCCAGCGGCACTACGAGCAGGACGACGCCACCGCGCTGCCCCGCGCGATCGCCTCCCGCGCCGCGTTCGAGAACGCGATGGCGCTGGACGTCGCCATGGGCGGGTCGACCAACACCGTGCTGCACCTGCTGGCCGCCGCCCGGGAGGCCGAGCTCGACTTCGACATGGCCGACATCGACGCGATCTCGCGCCGCGTGCCCTGCGTCTGCAAGGTCGCGCCCAGCAGCGCGTACCACATGGAGGACGTCCACCGCGCCGGTGGCATCCCCGCGATCCTGGGCGAGCTCCAGCGCGCCGGCCTGCTCAACGAGGACGTGCACACCGTCCACAGCGACTCCCTCGCCGAGTGGCTCAAGCAGTGGGACATCCGCGGCGGTTCGCCCTCGCCCGAGGCGGTGGAGCTGTTCCACGCCGCCCCCGGCTGCGTCCGTTCCGCCAGCGCCTTCTCCCAGTCCGAGCGCTGGGAGTCGCTGGACACCGACGCCGAGCGCGGCTGCGTCCGCGACGTCGCGCACGCCCACTCCGCCGACGGCGGCCTCGCGGTCCTCTACGGGAACCTGGCCGAGGACGGCTGCGTGGTGAAGACCGCCGGCGTGGACGAGTCGATCTGGACCTTCGAGGGCCCCGCGGTGGTCGTGGAGTCCCAGGAGGAGGCCGTCGAGGCGATCCTCGCCAAGCGCGTCAAGGAGGGCGACGTGGTCGTCGTCCGCTACGAGGGACCCCGCGGCGGCCCCGGCATGCAGGAGATGCTCTACCCGACCGCGTTCCTCAAGGGCCGCGGTTTGGGCGCCAAGTGCGCGCTGATCACCGACGGCCGGTTCTCCGGCGGCACCTCGGGCCTGTCCATCGGCCATGTCTCGCCCGAGGCGGCGGCCGGCGGCACCATCGCCCTGGTCCGCGACGGCGACCCGATCCGCATCGACATCCCCGCCCGGACCATCGAGCTGAAGGTCCCGGGCGAGGAGCTGGCCACCCGGCGCGAGGCCCTCGGCGGCCGTTACGCGCCCGTGGCCCGCGACCGGAAGGTGTCGCTGGCGCTGCGCGCCTACGCCGCCATGGCCACCAGCGCCGACAAGGGCGCGGTCCGCGACATCGGCAAGCTGGAGGGCTGACGCCCAGGGCCTAATCGCCGACCGGCGTGGCGTACAGCGTGTTCCCCAGAGTCACCACGTACGCCACGCCGTCGATGATCGCCGGCGCCGGGGCCGACGCGCCGCTGCCCGGGCCGGGCGTCCCCTGGTGCGCCTCGCCCACCCGCAGCACCTCGCCGTCCCGCGCCGCCACCTCGTACAGCCGGCCGTCGTCGTCGGACAGATAGACCGTCCCGTCCGACACGGCCGGCTGCGACGGCAGCCTGGCGCCGGTGGCCTCGCTCCACAGCACCTCGCCCGCCGCCGCGTCCACCGCGGTGAGCTGCCCGGCGCCGTCCACCGCGTACACCACGCCGTCCGCCGCGACGGACCGAGGCTCGGCCGGCTGCGGCAGCTCCGTGCGCACCCACTCCCCGCTCATCAGGTCCATCCGCAGCACGGCGGTGACGACCGGCAGGTCCACATCCTGCTCCTGGAAGTAGACCGCGTCGTCGTCGATCCCGATCGTCTGCATCAGGCCGACCGCGTCCTCGGGCGGCCGGCGCGGCGCCGACCACATCTCGCGGCCCTCGGAGTCCAGCATCATGAGCTGCGGATCGGCCCCCGTCTCGTCCGCGCGGCTCTCCACCACGGCGTAGGAGGTGTTGGCCACGGCCTGGGTGATGTACCGCCCGGGCACCGACCACTCGCCGATCGGGGCCGGCGGCGAGTCCGCGTCGTAGAACCGCAGCGTGCTGTCGCCGTTCTGGAGGATCACGGTGCCGCGGACGCGCAGCAGGGCGCCGGTCAGCTCCGGCGCGTCGATCTCCCACTTCAGCTCGCCGTCCCGGTCCAGCACGGCGACGCCGCGGTCGGACCGGGCGTAGACCGACTCCATGGTGGGCAGCGCCGTCGGCCCGCCCACGGCGTCGCGCGGACCGTCGTACCGGAGCCGTTCCGTGCCGTCCGGGCGGAGCAGCACCGTGAACGTGCCGCCCGCGCCGCACAGCAGCTCGCCCTCGGTGGCCCGGCAGTCGAACGCCTCCGTGGGCGCGTCCCGCACGCCGAACGTCCGCAGGTCCACCTCCCACGGCTCCACCGGCGCGTCCGGCGTGGTCCCGGCCGTCGGGTCGTTCCCCCGGCCGTCCGCGCCCGGGGTGCCGCCCGGGTCCGCCGGCCGCGCCAGCCACACCCCTAGGCCGGCCGCCCCGACCACGGCCAGCGCCGCCGCGCCCACCGCCAGGCGCCGGCCGCGCCGCCGGCGTCGCCCCGGAGCCTGTGGCGGCGGCGTCTCGTCCGCGCTCCGGGCCCGCCGCGCCGCGGCCTGCCACACCGGCGAGTCGCGCACCACCGCCGCCTGCGCCCGAGTGTCCGCGAAGGACGCCATCCGCAGCAGCGCCGACAGCTCCGGCCGCCGCTCGGGGTCCTTGGCCAGGCACAGCGACACCAACTCCCGCAGTGGATCCGGCAGATCGCCCAGGTCCGGCTCCTCGTGCACCACCCGGTAGGCCACGGCCAGCGGATCGCCGCCCGCGAGCCCGCCCGCCTCGAACGGGCTGTGCCCGGTCGCCGCGAACGCCACCACCGCGCCCAGCGCGAAGACGTCCGCCGCCGGGCCCACCTCCGCGCCGCCCGTCAACTGCTCCGGCGCCATGAACGGCGGCGAGCCCAGCACCGCGCCGAACTCCGTCAGCCGGTGACTGTCGCTCAGCGCCCGGGAGATGCCGAAGTCGATGACCCGCACCCCGTCCTCGGCCAGCAGCACGTTCCCCGGCTTGAGATCCCGGTGCACCAGGCCGCAGCCGTGGATGTCCTGCAACGCCTCGGCCAGTTGCGCGCCGACCCGCGCGGCCTCCCGCGCGCTCATCGGCCCCTCGCGCTCCAGCCGGTCGGTCAGCGAGCCGCCCGGCACGTACAGCGTCGCCAGCCAGGGCGGGTCACCCTCCGGATCCGCGTCCACCACCGGCGCCGTGAACGCGCCGCTGACCCGCCGGGCCGCCGCCACCTCGCGCCGGAACCGGGTGCGGAAGCCGGGGTCCTCGGCGTACTCGCGGCGGATCACCTTGACCGCGAGCTGCCGGCCGGTGACCGTCCGGGCCAGATAGACCACGCCCATGCCGCCGCTGCCGAGCCGCCGCTCCAGCACATAGGCGCCGAGCCGTTCGGGCGCTGCGCCCCGGTTGTCCGTCATGGCATCTCCCCCGTGTGCGCGATGCCAGGTTGCCGGGGACAGCGTACGACGCGGCATCGCGCCCGTGGGGGGCGCGGGATCGCGCCGACGCCCCGGCGAGGGCCGCGAACGCCCCCGTCATAATCGTCCGTATGTCCACCTCGCACCCGCAGATCCAGCCGGACGGAGCCCCCGACGACGAGCCCCGCCCGGAGCCCATCCGCTTCTACGGCACCTCCTGGGTCGACCACACCGGCGGCTACGCCGCACGCCGGGCCGGACTCGCCCTGGGCACCGCCCTGTTGGCGGTCGCCGGCGCGCTGGTGCTGTGGTTCGGCTACGCGGGGCTGTACAACTCCGGGACGGCCGGCTGGCTGCGCGGCCTCGTCGTGGTCGCCTTCACGCTCTGCACAGTCATGTCGTTCACCCGGACGTGGAGTGGCTACGCGCGCCCGCGCCCGGCGGACGCGGTGGACGAGTCGGCGTTCCGCAGCATCAAGGTGGTGGGCTTCATCGGCGTGCTCCTGGCGTACGCGCTGCGCACCGTCATGGAGGCGCCCGGCGAGAAGCTCCGGCGCTGGGAGTACGAGGCCGCCATCGAACGGCACCGCCGGCGGACCTCGCGCCGCTCCGGCCACCCGGCCCGGCGCCGCAAGGGAAAGCGCTCGTAAGGGCGGCGTTCCTAGGGGATGGCCCTGAGTGTCCCCGGACATGTGTCAGGGTTGATTGACAGGTGCCGCGGGCCGCTGCCAGCCTGGCAGCGCACCACCTGGGAACGGAAGGGTCGCCATGAGCGGGGACGAGCTGCTGCAAGCCCTGGCCGCCCTCGGCAACCCCCACCGGATGCGGATCATCGCCGCGCTCACCGAGCGACGGAACTACGTCAGCAGGCTCGCCCGCGAGATCGGCATGAGCCGCCCGCTGCTGCACATGCACCTGCAACGGCTGGAGGCCGCCGGGCTCGTCGTCGGCTCGCTGGAACTGTCGGAGGACGGCAAGGCCATGAAGTTCTTCGAGGTGGCCCCGTTCATGTACGAACTGACCCCGCGCACCATCGCGGATGCCGCCCGGACGCTCACGGCGACGACGGACCGGCAGCGCCAGAAAGAGGAAGCGCAGTGAACGACTCACTGATAACGATGGCGGACGACCCGGCCGGCGTCTGGGCCGCGGGGCTGGGCACCGCGGGCTTTTTCGCCCTCCTCATCGTCGTCGTGTGGCAGATCGCCGCGACGTGGCGCGCCCGCATGCTCATGACCCGCGAGGACGAGTACAAGCGGCTGACCATCAAGTACGCGGAGCTGCTGGAGGACAACACCGAGATCCTGCGCCGCTACACGGACGAGCTCGGCGAGACCCGCAAGTCCGTCGCCGCCATGGAACGCATGATGCGCGAGCTGGACTGAGCCCCCGGAGCCAACACCTCCCGGGCCAACACCCGCCGGAAGAACGAGAAACGAGGAGACGAGACATGCGCGGCCTGCACCGACTCGTCCGCCGCCTGCGGCCGGGTCCGCGCGGCGAGTACGCCAACGACGGCTTCCCCCGGGAGCACCCGCGGCCCCGGCCCGGCTCCGGCGTGTCCGGTTCGAGGGGGTCGCGACGGGGGAGTTGACCCCGCATGACCACTTTCTCACGGCAGTTCGCCACGTCGTTCAACTCCATCGCGGCCGAGTACGCCGCCGCCCGCCCCACCTACCCGCCCGCCCTTTACGACACGATCGAGGAGCTGACCGGCCGCCCGCTGGCCGGCTCGCACGTCCTCGACGTCGGCGCGGGCACCGGCATAGCCACCCGCGCCCTGCACGAACGCGGCGCCCGCGTCACGGCCGCCGAGCCCGGCGCCGGCATGGCCGCCCAGTTCCGCGCCGGCCTGCCCACCGTTCCCCTCGTGCGCGCCGGCGGCGACGCCCTGCCGTTCGCCGCCGCCTCCTTCGACCTGGTCACCTACGCCCAGGCCTGGCACTGGACCGAGCCCGCCCGCTCCGTCCCCGAGGCCCTGCGCGCGCTGCGCCCCGGCGGCGCGCTCGCCCTGTGGTGGAACACCCCCGACCGCGGCGTGCCGTGGATCGAGGCGCAGGAGCGGCGCCTGCGGGAGCGGCTCCCGGACTACCACCAGTACGACATCACCGCCCGGGCACCCGTTCTCATCCGCCGCGTGCGCCCCGAACTCGCCCCGGCCTACCGCGAGGTGCGCTGGAGCCGCACCATCCCGCTCGCCGCCCACCTGGCCAACCTCGCCACCCACTCCTACTTCGCCGTCCTCGGCCCGGAGGCCACCCGCCCCATCCTGGCCGCCGAGGAGGACATCCTGGCCGCCGAATTCCCCGACGGACTCGTCGAGGAGTGCTACACGGTCCGGCTCACCCTCGTCCGGCGGTGAGTCCGGGGCGAGTGCGAGGATGAGGGCACACGCCACCGTCCTTACGCAACCAAGTGAGTGAGCCGCGTCATGACCCACAAGATCGCCGTTCTCGGCACCGGAAAGATCGGCGAGGCCCTGCTCGGCGGCATGCTCCGCGCCGGGCGGGCGCCGGCCGATCTGCTGGCCACCGCGCGCCGCGGCGAGCGGGCCCAGGCGCTGCGGGCCCGACACGGAGTCGAAGTCGTCACCAACGCGGAGGCCGCCAAGACCGCCGACACGCTCATCCTCGCCGTCAAGCCGCAGGACATGGCGGCCCTCCTGGACGAGCTCGCCCCGCACACCCCCGCCGACCGGCTCGTCATCTCCGCCGCCGCGGGCATCACCACCGGCTTCGTGGAGTCCCGCCTCACCGCCGGCACCCCCGTCGTCCGCGTCATGCCCAACACCCCGGCCCTGGTCGACGAGGCCATGTCCGTGATCTCCGGCGGCACCCACGCCACCGAGGAGCATCTCGCCCACGCCGAGGAGATCTTCGGCGGCGTCGGCAAGACCCTGCGGCTGCCCGAGGCCCAGCAGGACGCCGCCACCGCGCTGTCCGGCTCCGGCCCGGCCTACTTCTACTTCCTCGTCGAGGCCATGACCGACGCCGGCATCCTGCTCGGCCTGCCCCGCGACAAGGCCCACGACCTCATCGTGCAGGCCGCGGTCGGCGCCTCCGTGATGCTGCGCGACAGCGGCGAACACCCCGTCACCCTGCGCGAGGCGGTCACCTCCCCGGGCGGCACCACGATCAGCGCCATCCGCGAGCTGGAGAAGCACGGCGTGCGCGCCGCGCTCATCGCCGCGCTCGAAGCGGCCCGCGACCGCAGCCGCGAGCTCGCCGCCGGCTCCTGAACCGGCCCGAAGGAAACGGCGACGGCCCGCCCGTGACCCCCCCGCGGAGGGAGGAACGGGGGGCCGTTCGTCACCCGCCGGCCGTCAGTCCGTCGCGATCGCCCGCAGCACGTTCATCCGGCCCGCGCGGAACGCCGGGAACAGCGCCGCGGCCAGCCCGACCACCGCCGAGCCCACGAACACGGTGACGATCGTCGGCCACGGAATCTCCAGCACCGAGAACCCGCTCGTGGCCAGCACCCGCTGCGCCGTGACGCCCCAGCCGAGCCCCAGGCCCAGCCCCAGCAGCGCGCCGAACAGCGCGATCACCACCGACTCCAGCCGCACCATCCGCCGCAGCTGCCGCCGCGAGAGGCCGATCGCCCGCATCAGGCCGATCTCCCGCGTCCGCTCGATGACCGACAGCGCCAGCGTGTTGACCACGCCCAGGATCGCCACGATGATCGCCAGCGCCAGCAGCGCGTACACGATGTTCAGCAGCATGCCGATCTCGTCCTCGAGCTGCTGCTTGTAGTCCTCCTGGTCGCTCACCTCGTACTGCGGGAACGGCTCCAGCGCCGCCTTCAGCGCCGGGTACGCCGCCGCGCGCTGCCCGTCCTCCGCCGTGATGAACATGACCGAGTTCAACGGCATCTCGGCCGCCGGCAGATGAGCCCGCGCCGTGTCGGTCGACAGGTACATCGCGCCCTGGTCGAACAGCGTGTCCTCCGAGGTGATCGCGGCCACGGTCAGCCGCACCCCCTCGTCGCCGCCCACGAACCGGGCCGTGATCTCCTCGCCCACCGACAGCCCGTGGTCCTCCGCGAACGACTCGCCCACCGATATCCGGTCCGGCTCGTACGCCGCCGCCAGCTCACCCGCCACGACCGGCGTCCGCAGATCCTGCGCGTACGTCGGGTCCGCCGCGATGACCTCCTCGTCCGTCGACTTCCCGTCGGGCGTGGTCAGTTCCAGGCTCACCACCGTGTAGTCCGTCACGTGCGCCAGCCCCGGCACCGCCCGGACCGCCTCGGCCGCCTCCGGCGTGATGAGCTGCTCCCCGGTCGTGTCCACGATGAAGTCCGCGCCCACCGACCGGTCCAGCTGGTCCGACGCCGACGCCACCACCGAGGCGCTGACCACCGACAACGAACCCACCAGCGCCAGCCCGATCATCAGCGCGCCCGCCGTGGCACCGGTCCGCCGCGGGTTGCGCAGCGCGTTCCGGCCCGCCATCCGGCCGACCGACCCGAACACCCGCAGCACGATCGCGTTGAGGACCCGCACCACCACGGACGCCAGCAGCGGCCCGACGACCACCGCGCCGAGCAGCGTCAGCAGCAGCCCACCCGCCAGATACATCGAACCGTCCGACGCCTCGTCCGCGCCCGCCGCCGCCACCAGCGCCGCCGCACCCGCGCCGGTCAGCACCAGCCCGAGCACGCCCCGGACCCGGCCCGCCGCCGCGTCGCCCGGCGTCCCCGCGTCCCGCAGCGCCGCCATCGGCGACACCCGGCTCGCGCGGCGCGCCGGAAGCCAGGCCGCCACCACCGTCGCCAGCACGCCGACCAGCAGCCCGGCGACCGGCGTCGAGGGGGCCACGGTCAGATCCGAGGTGTTCATGTTGATGCCGGCCGAGTTCATGAGCTGCATCAGCCCCACGGCCAGCCCGATCCCGGCGCCCACCCCGGCCACCGAGCCGAGGAAGCCGAGCAGCAGTGCCTCGATGAGGACCGAGCGGTTGACCTGGCGGCGGCTGGAGCCGATGGCGCGCATGAGCCCGATCTCGCGGGTGCGCTGCGCGACGAGCATCGAGAACGTGTTGACGATCAGGAAGATCCCGACCAGCACCGCGATCCCGGCGAAGCCCAGCATCGCGTAGCGCATCACGTCCAGGAAGCCGCCGACGTCCTCGTTCATGGCCTCCTCGTTCTCCGCGCGGGTCTCCACCTCGAACCCGCCGCCGAGCCCCGCCACGATCCGGTCCCGCAGCTCCTCCTCGCCGACACCGTCCGCCGCCTGCACATGAACCGAACTGATCACGTCGGCCGCGCCCAGCAGCGCCTCCCGCGCCGCCGCCGGCTCCAACAGGACATACGGCGCGCCCGGGTTGGTCGTGGTGAACGCGGCATAGCCCGTCACCGTCACCATGTGCGTGCCGGACACCGTGATGATCTTCAACTCGTCGCCGATCGCGATGTCCGCCCGCTCGGCCGTGTCCGCGTCCAGCAGCGCCTCGCCCGCCCCGCGCGGCTCCGTGCCCTCGGTGAGCTCCATCGAACGCTGGATGTCCGGCCCCCAGTCGGCGCCGATCGTCGGGGCGCCGTTGGAGGAGCCGACGCTGTCGCCGGCCTCGTCCACCACCGTGAGCTGGGTGTTGATCACCACGCCCTCGGCCGACTCCACCCCCTCGACCGCCCGCACCCGGTCCACCACGGAGGCGGGGATCATCCCCTCCCGGCCGGTGTCCTGCGCGTTCTCCTCCTCCTCGGGCCCGACGGTCACATCGGACGCCGTGGAGCTGAAGAACTTGTCGAACGTGGTGTTCAGCGTGTCGGTGAACACCAGCGTCCCGCAGACGAACGCCACCGACAGCACGATCGCGATCCCCGACAGCAGCATCCGGCCCTTGTGCGACAGGAAGCTCCGCAGGGAGGTCTTCAGCACGGTCACGACACCCTCCCGCGCGCGTCGAAGCGGCGCATGCGGTCCAGCACCGCGTCGGCGGTGGGCTGGCGCATTTCGTCGACTATGCGGCCGTCGGCGAGGAAGACGATGCGGTCGGCGTAGGCGGCGGCGACGGGGTCGTGGGTGACCATGACGATGGTCTGGCCGAGTTCGTCGACGGAGCGGCGCAGGAAGCCGAGGACTTCGGCGCCGGCGCGGGAGTCGAGGTTGCCGGTGGGTTCGTCGCCGAAGATGATCTCGGGGCGTGCGGCCAGGGCGCGGGCGACGGCGACGCGCTGCTGCTGTCCGCCGGAGAGCTGGTTGGGGCGGTGCTTGAGGCGTTCGCCCAGGCCGACGGTGGCCACGACGCGGTCCAGCCACTCCTTGTCCGGTTTGCGGCCGGCGATGTCCATGGGGAGGGTGATGTTCTCCAGGGCGTTCAACGTGGGCAGCAGGTTGAACGCCTGGAAGATGAAGCCGATGTTGTCGCGGCGGAGTTTGGTGAGTTTCTTGTCCTTCAGGCCGGTGATCTCGGTGGGGCCGATCCAGATCCGGCCGTTGCTGACGGTGTCCAGTCCGGCCAGGCAGTGCATGAGGGTCGACTTGCCGGAGCCGGAGGGGCCCATGATCGCGGTGAACGCGCCGCGTTCGATGTCCACCGACACGTTGTCCAGCGCCACCACCCGGGTCTCACCGGCGCCATACGCCTTCACGACACCCTCGGCCCGCGCGGCAACCGCCGTACGAGTTCCGGATACAGCCGTTGCCACGGTTGGTCTCCTCGTTGATCGGAACGGTCTGTTCAGTACGCCTGCAACAGTGCCGTTCACCGGGGACCCCGCACGATGGTGCGCATCGCCGTATCCACCCGGGGGTTTACCCCACCCCCGCACCCCCGGGACTCCCCACGTACAGCCGCGCGATCACGTCCTCGATGTCCGGCTCCCGCAGCGACAGATCCACCAGCGGATACTCCCGCGCGACCCGCGCCACCAGCGGCGCCGCGCTCGCCGACGCCGGGAACGCCAGCCACTGCCGCGGCCCCTCCACCCGCACCGTCCGCGCCCCCTCCAACTCGATCGGCGGCAGCTCCTGCTCCAGATCCACCACCAGCGTCCGCTCGCTCTCGCCCACCTCGTGCAGCCCCGACAGCGCCCCGTCGTACATCAGCCGCCCGTGGTCGATCACCATCACCCGGCTGCACAACTGCTCGATATCGGTCAGATCGTGTGTCGTCAGCAGCACCGTCGTGCCCCGCTCCGCGTTCAGATCCCGCAGAAAGCTCCGCACCTTCGCCTTGCTGATCACATCGAGCCCGATCGTCGGCTCGTCCAGATAGAGCACATCCGGGTCGTGCAGCAGCGCCGCCGCGATGTCCCCCCGCATCCGCTGCCCCAACGAGAGCTGCCGCACCGGCACTTCAAGCAGCGGCCCGAGATCCAGCAGTTCCACGCACCGCTCCAGGTTCGCCCGGAACCGCTCCGGCTCCACCCGGTACATCCGCCGCACCAGCCCGTATGAATCCCGCAGCGGCAGGTCCCACCACAGAGTCGTCCGCTGCCCGAACACCACTCCGATCCGCCGCGCCAGCCGCGTCCGCTCCCGCGCCGGATCCAGCCCCGCCACCCGCAGCCGCCCGCCACTGGGCGTCAGAATGCCCGTCAGCATCTTGATCGTCGTCGACTTCCCGGCGCCGTTCGGCCCGATGTAGCCCACCATCTCGCCCCGCGCCACCCGGAACGAGATGCCGTCGACCGCCCGCACCTCCCGCCGCTCCCGGCGCAGCCCCCGCACCCGGCGCCGCACCTGGAACACCTTCTCCAGACCCACCAGTTCGATCAGCGCGCCGTCGTCTTCGCTCATATCAACTCCCCGTGCTCCGATAGCTCCGCACCCCGAACCGCCACGCCAGCCCGGCCGCCCCGCACATCACCGCCGCCACCAGCGGCGAACAGAAACTCACCCAGCCGGGCAGCCCGAGCGGATCGTCCCGCCCCAGCAGCCACAGCGCCGGCAGCCAGTTGACAAAGGCCAGCGGCACCACGAACGTCACCCCGCGCACCAGCTCCGTCGCGAAGACCGTCGGCGGGTACTGGAGCAGCGTGTTGCCGCCATAGGTGAACGAGTTCTGCACCTCCGCCGCGTCCTGCGCCACAAACTGGAACGCGCCCCCCGCCGCGAACACCGCCCCGAAGATCACCGCCCCGGCCACGATCATCACGACGAGCATCACCACCCGCCCCACCGACCAGTTCACGTCCAGCCGCGTCAGCCCCCAGCCCAGCACGAACAGCCCCTGTGCGATCCGGCCGATCCGCCGCAGCGCGAAACGGTCCGCCGCCACCTGCGCGAACACCGGCGCCGGCCGCACCAGCAGCACATCCAGCGTGCCGTCCCTGATCCGGCTGCCGATCCGGTCCAGATTCCCCAGCGCCAGATCCGCCAGCCCCAGCGACGTGCTCGTCGCCCCGTACAGCAACGCGACCTCCGCCACGGTGAACCCGCCCAGCGCGTCCACATGCGCGAACATGATCAGGATCGCCACGAAGTCCAGGAACGACGTCAGCGCGCTGCCCAGCGTCGTCAGCACGAACGACAGCCGGTACGCCATCGCCGAACGCACCCACATCGCCACGATCAGGCCGTACGCCCGCAGCCCCTCACCCACCCTGGACCACCACCCGGTGCGTCGCGACCGCCTGCACGGCCCGCCCCGCGAGCAGCAGCACCACCGCCCAGCACGCCTGGAAGACGAACGCCCCCAGCACCCCGGCCCCTTGGTACTGCCCCAGCAGCACATCCGCCGGCACCTGGAGTATCGCCGCCCACGGCAGCCACCGCACCACGTCGCCGAACGCCCCCGGAAAGACGGTCAGCGGCAGCAGCATCCCCGAGAAGAAGATGGCGGCCAGCGTGCTGATCATCGACATCCCCGTCCCGTCCAGCAGCCAGAACGCGGTGAGCGCCACCAGATACCGGATCGCGAAACTCACCACCACGCCCAGCCCCACCGCCACCAGGAACAGCGCCCAGGACAGGGGACTCACCGGCAGCGCCAGCTCGAACGCCAGCGTCCCCGCCGCCATCGGCACCGCACCCCGGGCCAAGAGCTGAAACGCGCCCCGGCCCAGATCCGACGCCAGCCACCAGAGCTGGAGATCGACCGGCCGGTACAGGTCGATGGCCACATCCCCACTGCGGATGCGTTCCTGCAACTCCTCCTGGAAGCCGCCGCCCAGCAGCGACATGGCACCGATCAGCGCCTGCCCGATCCAGACGAACGCCAGGGCCTCCGCCTGGTCATAACCCCCGAGCCGCGGACGCTCGGACCACAGCGCGATGAACGTATAGGCCAGGATGAAACCGAAGACGGTGTTCGTGAACACTCCCGCCGCCGTCGCGATCCGATAGGTCGCGTAACGCCGGAAGCCGTTGACCGCGACGGCCGTGTACAGCCCGGACCGCTCCATCGCATTCCCCCGCCCGCTTCTCCTCGCCGATTGCCCGCCGGCCCACTCGCCTTGCTCCTCGTTGCACAAAGGCGCTGAGCCTAATCCGGGCCGGCCCGGGGCGGCCACCGGATATTTCGCGCCACCGAACGGGCCCGAGCTCCCGTTCGGGACCGAGCTCCCCACCGCACCGCGGGAGCACCGCAGTTGGCGGGCCCCGGCGGCCGGTTCACGCAGGCTGTGCCGCACCGACCGGCCCCAACTTGACACCGTCCGAGCCGATCCGTAGGGTCCATCGAGCTCGCCACAGGAATAGAGATCAACTCCACCGGCCCGATTTGGATCGACCGGGGGAATCCTCTAAGCTGGCGGGCAACTCCTTCCGGCCAAGCCGAAGTTCGGGAAATCGAGCAAGGCGAAGGCATGGTAGGGTCGGAAACACCGAAGGGAACGCCCGGAGGGTCCCGGTGAGGGATTCGACGGAAGCGTCCGTTCCTTGAGAACTCAACAGCGTGCCAAAAGTCAACGCCAGATTTTTTTGGTAACTATTCAGCGAGGAACATCTCGTGTGGATGGTTTCCTGTTTGGAAGCATTCACGGAGAGTTTGATC